>NZ_CP173029.1:699883-1317266 GCF_044772865.1 Algirhabdus cladophorae | reverse complement strand
ACCTCGCCCGGTTGCGTGGCAAGAAAGGAAGAGAATTGTCCTCAATGTCAGATCAACGAGACCCTTCAGGGATGGCCGCCTTCTCCGTTTGCGAGGCCCTCCTACTTGCCTTGCAAGATCGCAAGCTGCTGCCGGAAGGCGAGATTCTGGGAATTCTTCGGGATGCGGCAGCGACCCACGAGAATGCCAGAGGTCCAGAAACCGAACAAGAAATGCATATGGCAACCGCCAAACTGATCAATGAGATCATCGTTCGCGGCAACCTGTCGCGGCGCCCGTAGCGTCAACCCTCATACGCTGAACACGAGCGAAGCCTATTTGCTTAGTCGCACCTTTCAATCCATCTACGGATCAGTCGCTTCTATCCTTGAGTCCGGAGGGTGGTCGGTAGACATCTGCGATTTCGTATCTTCTTCTTGCGAGGCCTTATTGTCGGTGGCCACTTTCTTCGCCAAGTCGTTGAACGACATTCTGGCTTTCCTTTTCTGACCGCCAGGGTATCCAGCAGCTTGTGAGCTATAGGGGATCGATGCTCTCTTGGAAAGGAAACATCAGCCAAAGCAACGCGTGCACCTTGTAACACTCTCGGGGAGTTACCAAGTTTGTTATGCTACTGACCTACATTCGAACCCCTGTTTTCCTTTACCGGCTCGCAGCGCTCGTCACTGTCGTGAGAAGCCGGGTTGCCGCATATTGTGGGCAGCGATCAAATAAGGAAAATTCACATGGCCAATGGCACAGTGAAATGGTTCAACGCCACAAAAGGCTTCGGCTTTATTGCACCAGAGACTGGCGGAAAGGATGTGTTTTTGCACATCTCCGCACTTGAGAAGTCCGGTATGACCACCCTGAATGACGATCAGAAAGTGACCTTCGATGTGGAGGCCGGCCGCGACGGTCGTGAAAGCGCAACCAACATCGCGCTAGCCTGATCTTTGCAAGTGGGCGCTCCTTTGGGGCGCCCCATCGCCAGACGACCATTTGCTTTTTTGAATCTTCTTCCGCTGCCTAACGCAGCAGTTTCTTTGCCCTGATTGGTATCCGCCGAACCGGCACTACGAATTGTTCATCCAAGGAGACCAGCCCGATGCCAGATTACACAGATCCAAACAGATCAGATGCGGGACGTGACGTCTTCAAGGGTATGTCGAAGAAATCGAAGGTCAAGGAGACCAGGAAAGAAGCCGCTATGTCGATCCGCGTGGGCGAGTATGGCAGATATCAGATCAAGTCCGGTCGTCTCGCCGGCGCATACGGCGCTCGCGCCTTTCCCAAGCCACCCACGAAGGCGCGCGGCTTGATTGCCGAGGCGACGGGTGAGACCGAAGAAGCTGCGATCATCGCATTGCATTCCGCCATTGATCAGCGCGAAGTCCGTAGGGCCGAAGACCGCAGAACAGACCCTCACAAAGGGACGCAGGTACCAACATCCGACGAATACGTGGAAGCGCTCCATTCGGTAAACCTGACGGGTTCGCAGCGCGCCATGTTGATGGCGTTGTCGCTGAAGGAAGCGGACGGGTTGGCACAGGTTAAGGTTGCAGATGCTGGCAGCTACAAGTCCACGACCTCGGCCAACAGAGCGCTCGCCAGTGTGGGTCGTATGATTGCGGGCTATCTGTCTTGGGGAACAGGATCCACGGGGCCTTCAACGGGCCCGGATGGAAGCACGCTCATTGGGTATCGAGATGTCACCGAACATGACGAGAAGGCTGAGAACTGGATAATGCACCCCGAGCTTTGCGCCGCCATCCGTAAGGTTATGTAATTCAATGGGTAAGCCGTCCAAGTGATTGGCCAATGTGGGTTGACTGCCAATCCAGTCGAACCAGAGTTTGTCCAGAAATACCGATATGATCGGACATCAAGAGGACGTTTGGCGGCGCTTTTAACTTTGGATCAATTGCGCTGCGTGCGGCAGGTTTGCCCGCAAAGGCAGGCGGCACCAGCCGCACGCCCATTGCCTAGAGGTCAATATTCTCGGCGATACTAAGTGCATCTCCAAGTTCAACTCCCAGGTAGCGCACTGTGCTATCGACCTTCGTATGGCCGAGCAACAGTTGAACCGCACGCAGGTTGCCTGTTTTCCGGTAAATCTCAGCAGCTTTTGTCCGGCGCAGCGAATGCGTTCCGTATCCACTCGGTTCCAAACCAATCGCCGACACCCAATCGTGCACCAACCGGCCATACTGACGGGTTGAAATGTGCGGGCGGTCGTGGAAGCGGCTGGGAAACACAAACGAGCAAGCCAACATTTCGGGTGATTTGACCCAAGCCAGGACAGTTTCCCTTGTGTTTTCTGTCAGTTCAAACTGAACAGGCCGCTTGGTTTTGCACTGAATCACCGAAACCCGTTCTCGGACGCGATCCTCTTTGACCAGATCGACCACTGTGAGCCTGACCAGATCACAACCACGTAGTTTGCTGTCGATGGCAACGTTAAATAGCGTCAGATCACGAAGGTTGTTGGCCAACTCGAGTCGCGCTCGGATTGCCCAAACCTGTTTTGGCAGCAACGGTCGTTTCTGGCCGATAATCCGCCCCTTGTTCCAGGCTTTACGTTTCGGGGTTACGGCAGGAAGTTGGACTCTAGGCATAATTTGCCCTCCTTGCCGCCCTCCAAACCCAAGCATCAGCACCGCGCTGACGTAGGAATGCTACTCGCAAATCTGATTGCATCCGACCTGCCACCCGTGAGTTTTTGCTCCAAACCTAATAGCAAGCCGAATGAATGGCCGGATTCACCGCCGCGTAACTGCGCTGAAGACCTTGCATGCGCAGAAATTCCTTCGCGGCGAGCGCACGCAGCGAAAATTTGGCACTTCCGCAATGGGCTCAAACCTGCCATCCGCCGCAGTGTGAACCAAGGCCTGCTATGCGGGACAAAGCGCCATTTCGCTGCGATTGCGCCAGCGTCTGCTTTGAAGAGTTTTCCGTTAGCAAACTCGCCAAAATGGCGATTTGACAGATGCCTAGCCATAGAAATTAAGCTTGGATTTTATCACGGATGCTCGATTGATGCTCACCGTCTAGTTCGCCGCAAGAGTTTCAAATATCTGGACCGTCGCTTCGTTCATCGGGTAGTAAAGTTCGATCTTCAGATCGTCCAAAAGCAAGTCCTCTGGTGTGCCGAACTGCGAGATCGTTGCAAACATCGATAGCCGCTGCTCTCCCATTCTTAGAACCGTCGGTACAACTGGTTTCGATGTCGGCGCACATGCCGATGCTGCGGCCGTTAGATATTGTATCGCTTCTACGAACTCTGGAATGCCACCTTGTGCGGCGCTTTCTGTACGCAGGCGAAGGGCTGCCTGATGAGCTACCTCAGGCCAATTCTCGACGACCTGCGGCAGTATCTCCGACATCATCAGGTCCAAAAGACTGCCACCAACACCAACGCCGAAAGGCGCGAACAGCGCGATTGCTGCTGGATTTGCCTGACGGATGGTCCAGACACGATCAACAGCCACACCCGGGTACGGCATGTGACGCTCCAATTGGCGCGAAACGGCGCGCCGGATCGGTGCCATCGCCTCATCATTCCAGTCCCTCGTAGCGTACCGAACGGCAAAACCGGCATGGGTCAGCATCTCATTGCGGGCGACTAGCGGCAGTTCCAGCGCCTCGCCTAATCGCTCAACCATTTCGCGGCTTGGTCGCGCGCGCCCAGTTTCCAAGAACGATAAATGCCGCGCGGAAATCTCAGCCTGCATCGCGAGATCAAGCTGGCTGTAGCGCCGCGCTGCGCGCCAAGTCTTCAGTGTCGTGGAGAAATCGTTCATGGCCCTTCTTACCGCAATTAAATCTGCTGTGCACTTACCTGCAAGGTAATTGCGTGCATGCCGCTGATTTCGCTACGACGTCCTTGTCTTATTCAGGAAGAGCCCGACATGGCGTCGCACGCAGCACATAAACGATGGCTCAAATTCTCTGCATTGGTCATCGGTTTCTTCGGGCCTGCGCTGACCTTGGGAACAATCCCGGCGACCAACGAGCTTGCACGTCTTGGTCTTGATATCCTGACCTGGCCGGTAGACGGGTTTCCGTCCTATGCGTCCGAAGAAATTCGGTTTCTGTCGGCCTTGACTGGTGGGTTCCTCGTCGGCTGGGGTGTGACCATCTGGCTGCTGTCGTCGTGGGTTTATGACGCAGCACCCGAAGCCGTGCGCAGATCGGTTTTGTATGGCGCTCTCGCGTGGTTCTTTGTGGACAGCTTCGGCTCGATCACATCGGGACATTGGCCGAACGCGCTTTGGAACGTGCTTGTGCTTTTGCTGATTATTGGTCCGATGTGGCGGCCCGCAAACCCGACAAGCTTTAACCAAGAAGGAATACATTCATGACCGGACTTCGCTATGCCCTTATTGCCATGACGGTCCTGATCGTCGTGTCCACCGTGACGGCAATTGCCAATGGCGGACTCAACTTGATCACGCCGTTCCTAATGCCGATCCTTGCGCTCAGCTGGCAAGGCCAGTTCAATATCGACTTCGCCTGTTACCTTGTTCTGTCAGGTATATGGATGGCGTGGCGTGGAGGATTCAGTGGTGGCAGCATCGCTCTTGGAATACTGGCACCACTGCTCGGTATCCTGTTCCTCGCCCCATATCTTATCTATTTGGTGGGCAGGTCAAACGGCGATCCACGCCAGCTTCTATTGGGCGTGCATGCATGAAAGGTTGACGAGCTACTACTGCGGCTCAAAGCGGCTGTTCGTAGGTAGTGCAGCATCCGTTAGAACGGGCTCAAATCCGCCATTCGCTGCACTCGCACACCCAGAATCGAAAAAAGCGCCGAGCCATTCGACGCTTTCTTCCTCGTTTAAAGCTGACCTTAGTCGTCGCGGTGCACTTTTTCGCGGCGCTCGTGCTTTTCTTGGGCTTCGAGCGACATGGTCGCGATGGGCCGTGCATCCAAACGCTTGAGCGAAATAGGCTCGCCTGTGACGTCACAATAGCCAAATTCGCCTTCATCGATACGGCGCAGGGCTGCGTCGATCTTGCTGACCAGTTTGCGTTGACGATCCCGCGTGCGCAGCTCTAGGGCACGGTCGGTTTCTTCGGACGCGCGGTCTGCAATATCGGGGATATTGCGTGTGCCGTCTTGCAGTCCTTCGATGGTGTCGCGCGTGTCAGACATCAGATCTGACTTCCAATTCAACAACTTACGACGGAAATACTCGACCTGGCGGTCATTCATAAACGGTTCATCCTCGGCGGGACGATAGTCGTCTGGCAAAAATGTCTCAGCTTTCATTTGGCTTACCCTTCAAACGGGCAGTCCCCGCGCTAAACGGCGGGATTCTGCTCCGGCATCACTCCACTTAGCGCTCGTGTACCCTAAGGCCAACACTGAGTCACTACACAAAACTGCGTTGTTGCCATGCGAATCAGTAAGTTCTAAGGTGATCACAAGCGCCGATACGAGCGCAGGAGAGGCAGATGAAATTTACTGGCACGGACGCCTATGTGGCGACCGATGACCTAACTGTTGCGGTCAACGCAGCGGTTACGTTGCAACGTCCCCTTTTGGTCAAGGGCGAACCAGGCACTGGCAAGACCGAGCTGGCCCATCAAGTGGCCAAATCGCTGGGCGTGCCGATGCTGGAATGGCACATCAAATCCACCACAAAGGCCCAGCAAGGCCTCTATGAATATGATGCGGTCAGCCGGTTGCGCGACAGCCAATTGGGCGATCCCAAGGTCAACGATGTGGCCAACTACATCAAAAAAGGCAAGCTGTGGGAGGCCTTTGAAGCCCCCGAACGTGTGGTGTTGCTGATTGATGAGATCGACAAAGCCGACATCGAATTTCCCAATGATCTGCTGCAAGAGCTCGATAAGATGGAGTTTTTCGTCTACGAGACCGGCCAGACGGTCAAAGCGGCCCAGCGGCCTATCGTCATCATCACCTCCAATAACGAAAAAGAACTGCCCGATGCCTTTTTGCGGCGCTGCTTTTTCCACTACATCCAGTTTCCCGACACTGATGTGATGAGGAAAATCGTTGAGGTGCATCATCCGGGGATCAAGTCGGATCTGCTGACAACGGCCCTGACCCAATTCTACGAGATCCGTGACCAAGCAGGCCTCAAGAAAAAGCCCTCTACATCAGAGGTTCTAGATTGGCTCAAACTGCTGTTGGCCGAGGATTTGACCGCTGAGGATCTCAAACGTGACGGGGCCAGCGCCCTGCCCCGCCTGCATGGTGCTTTGTTGAAAAACGAACAGGACGTCCACCTGTTTGAACGGCTAGCTTTCATGGCCCGGGGGCAGCGGTGATGCATAAAATATCCAAAGTCCCAGCTTTACCATTTGTTAACCACACTTTTGCCCGATTGCAGGGGTCAACCTTAACGGGTGAGCAGTACAAATCAGGCAAACTGAACGAATGACATTGGTGATACGCCCATTGCACCGTGAAGACGGGGCCGACTGGCGCCGGTTGTGGACGGCCTATCTGGAGTTTTACAACTCCAGCGTGGCGGATGCTGTTTATGACAGCACGTTCGAGCGTTTGTTGGGTGACGCCCCCCAAGATTACTCTTGCCTGATTGCCGAATACGACGGACGCCCCGTTGGATTGGTCCACTATGGCTTTCATCGCCATTGCTGGAAAATTGAAAACACCTGTTACTTGCAAGACCTCTATGCCGACCCGGATATGCGCGGCAAAGGCGTTGGACGTGCCCTGATCGAAGCGGTCTATGCTGCAGCCGACGCAGCAGGTCACCCATCGGTCTATTGGACAACACAGGATTTCAACACCAACGCCCGCAAACTATATGACCGGATTGGTCAGCTCACGCCCTTTATCAAATATGTAAGGCCGTAGCTCATGTTCCGTTCCACTCTTTTTTCAGCGATCTTGATCCTCGCGGCCTGCTCCCCCAGCGCCTCGATCGATGTGGCCAGCCGCGCGTTGCCAGCCAGCGATGATCTGCCGCCGATGAAAGTGTTCTCGACGGCCCAAGTCACGCCGCCGCAACGGTCCAACCGCCAGATTGCCACGGACTTTATGGATCTGTCGTTCCAATTGGAAAGCGGCCGCACGATCCCGCGTTTTACCCGGTTTGAAGGTCCCATTTCTGTGCGCGTCACGGGGGCGCAGGCCCCAGCCAGCTTGATGCCGGATCTCAGCAAGCTGTTGGCCCGATTGCGCAATGAGGCGGCCATTCCAATCAGCCTGACCAAATCCGCCAATGCCAATATCACCATCGAAGTAATCACCCGCAAAACGCTCAAGAAATTCGTACCCTCCGCGGCTTGTTTCGTGGTGCCACGGGTCAGCAGTTGGGCCGAGTACCGCGCAGAACGCCGTGGATCCACTTTGGATTGGACCAGCCTGCAAACTCGTCAAAAGGTGGCCGTGTTCATCCCCGCCGACACCAGCCCACAAGAAATCCGCGATTGCCTGCACGAAGAAGTGGCACAGGGCCTTGGGCCGCTGAACGATCTCTATCGCCTGTCCGACAGCGTCTTTAACGACGACAACTTTCATACTGTGCTGACAGGTTTTGATATGCTGATCCTGCGGGCTTATTATTCCAGCCAATTGCGCAGCGGCATGAGCAAGGCCGATGTGGCCAGCCGCCTACCCGCTATTTTGGCCCGTCTTAATCCGCGTGGCGAAGGTCTGGGTCAAAACCGCACACGCCCGACCCCTCGGGCATGGATCAAAGCAGTTGAGACATCCCTGTCGCCTGCACAACCGGCCATGCGCCGCCGCGAAGCCGCTGCCAAATCCCTCTGGATTGCCGAGGCCGAAGGTTGGACAGATGGTCGCCGCGCCTTTGCCCATTTCATTGATGGTCGCCTGAAAATGGGCACGCAAAACCGCAAAGCGTTTGAAAATTTCCGCAAGGCCGACGCGCTCTATGCACAAATGCGCGACGCACAGTTGCAACGGGCCCATGTGGGTGTGCATCTGGCCGCCTTTGCCCTGTCCGAGGGCGACGGCGAAGCGGCAGTGGCTTGGGTCGATCTGAACCTGCCTGCTGCGATCAAATCAGAAAACGCAGCCCTCTTGGCCACGTTGCTGATGATCAAATCCGAGGGCTTGGAACTACAGGGCCGCCATTCAGCTGCGCGCACAGTGCGTCTGGACAGCCTCGGCTGGGCACGATACGGGTTCGGAAACGACCGTGAAGTGCGCGCCCGTCAACGCGAAATTGCCTCACTGTCGCCGATCCTGCTGCGCTAAGAGGTTTGCCATGATTTCCTTTCCGACCCTGATGCTATTGGGGGCCCTTCTTGGAGGGGCCATTGGCGCGATTTGGGCCAAGGTCAAAGGCGGCAACCGCAAAGATATGTTGCATTCTTTCGGGGTCTTTGGGATCCTTGGCTTTATCCTGACCGTTTTGACGGTTGTTATCGTGGCGCGCTAATGTTCCTCCCCTTTTTTGACAATTTGCGCAAAGCAGGCGTGCCTGTTTCGTTGCGCGAATTTCTGTCATTTCTTGAGGGGTTAAAGGCCGGACTGGCGCTGTATGATGTGGAACAATTCTACTATTTGGCGCGCATCAGTATGGTCAAAGACGAGCGCAACATCGACAAGTTTGATCGCGCTTTTGCCGCCAGCTTTGATGGGTTGGAACAAATCACATCTGAAGAAATGCTGGAGGCCGTGGATATCCCAGCCGACTGGCTGGAAAAGATGGCCGAAAAGCACCTCAGCCCCGAGGAAAAAGCCGAGATTGACGCCTTGGGGGGCTTTGACAAGCTGATGGAGACCCTCAAAGAGCGCCTGAAAGAACAACAAAAGCGCCATCAAGGCGGCAGCAAGTGGATTGGCACGGCAGGCACGTCGCCCTTTGGCGCCTATGGTTATAACCCCGAGGGCGTGCGCATTGGCCAAGAGGGCAGCCGCCACCAGCGTGCCGTCAAGGTCTGGGACAAGCGCGAGTTTCGCAATCTCGATGACACGGTCGAGTTGGGCACGCGCAACATCAAAGTGGCCTTGAAACGTCTACGCCGCTGGGCCCGTGATGGGGCCACCGACGAGCTGGACTTGGGCGGCACCATTCGCGCGACTGCCGAGAACGGCTATCTCGATGTCAAAACCCGCCCTGAACGGCGCAATGCGGTCAAAGTGCTGTTGTTCTTGGACATTGGTGGATCGATGGATCCCCATATCAAAGTGGTGGAAGAGCTGTTTTCAGCCTCCAAGGCCGAGTTCAAACACCTTGAACATTTTTACTTTCATAACTGCCTTTATGAAGGCGTGTGGCGCGACAATCGCCGCCGTTGGGATGCCCAGACCCCCACATGGGAGGTGCTGCGCACCTACGGCAAAGATTACAAATGCATCTTTGTCGGTGACGCCAGCATGTCGCCTTACGAGGTCGCCTACCCCGGCGGTGCCAATGAACATTGGAATGCCGAGGCTGGGCAAGTGTGGCTGGAACGTGCCCGCGACCAATGGGCCAATCATCTGTGGATCAATCCGCTGGACCAGCGTTATTGGGCCTACACCCAGTCGATCTCGATGATCCAGCAGATCTTTGGTGCCGACCGCATGGTGCCAATGACCCTTGAGGGGATCAGCCGTGGGATGAAGTTGCTTACGACCTGATATGAGTATTTAGGGAAAAAAGAAACGAAAGGGGATCACCGGGCGATGCCATTGCATTTTGATCAAACAGAATACGCGGCGCGTTTGGAACAGGCCACTCGGGCAGTGAATGACGCGGGTCTGGATGCCTTGCTGATGTTTGCCCCCGAAAGCCAGTATTGGATTTGTGGCTACGACACCTTTGGATTTGCCATGTTCCAATGTTTGGTTTTGGGTGCCGATGGGCAGTTGGATCTGGTCACTCGCACGCCGGATTTGCGACAGGCGCAGCTGACGTCGACCCTGTCGGACGACCACATTCATATCTGGCAGGATGTGGAGGGCATGCGACCTGCACAGGATCTCAAGGCTTTGTTGGCGCGGCGCGGTTTGCTGGGCAAAAAACTGGGGTTTGAGGGGGACACAGCAGGTCTGACCGATGCCAATGGGCAAATGTTGCGGGCTGTGTTGGATCAGCCTCTGGTCGAGGCCTCAGGGATTATTCGCAGCTGTCGCAGGCTCAAATCGAAAGCCGAGATTGCTATGCACCGGCGTGCGGCAGCCTTGTCGGATGATGCGCTGGATGCAGGCATCACAGCCACGCACGCAGGGGCATTTGAAGGCGATATCCTCGCGGCTATGCAAGGGGCTGTGTTCAAAGGTGGCGGTGATTATGCGGGAAATGAATTTGTATTGGGATCAGGGGATTACGCACTGCTGTGCAGGTATTATTCTGGCCGTAGAACACTGGATCCGACCGATCAATTGACTGTGGAATGGTCTGGCGCCTATGCCCGCTATCACGCCGCCATGATGCGCACGATGGTGATCGGAACACCGACCCCGCACCAGTTAAAACTGCAAGACGTGGCCGCCGAGGCGATGCAGGCCTGCGAGGCAGAAATTAAACCACAGGCCCCTATGTCGAACGTTTTTGCCGCCTATGCCAAGACCTTTGATGCCGCAGGTTTGCACGACGCGCGGCTCAAGGCCTGTGGTTATGGAATGGGCGCGATCTACAACCCGATCTGGGTGGATTTTCCCATGTTTTACGAGGGCAACCCCCTGCCTATGCAAGCAGGCCAAGTGTTCTTTTTGCACATGATCGCCATGGATGACGCAGCCGGTGCCGCCATGTGTCTGGGGCATTCGGTTTTGGTGACGGAAACCGGCGTGGAACGTTTATCGCGCCATCCACTGGATTTGATCGTCAGATAGCCCCATATCAAGACTATGTTCAAACTGACCCCTATTCTGCTGGCCGTGTTATACGGCCTTGTGATGTACCGCTTTTCCGTGTGGCGCACGCAAAAGGCGTTGGATGAGCAATCCACAGAGCTGGCGGATCGTGGCCTGAAAATTCTCTGCGATGATATGGCTGCCGCTTTGGATCTGCCTCGGATCAAAGTCCACATTTACGAGATCGATCCGGTCAACGGACTGGCCGCACCAGATGGCCGCATTTTTATCACCCGTGGATTTTACAACAAATACCGCTCGGGCGAAGTGACTGCGGAAGAAATGGCCACTGTGATCGCCCATGAATTGGGCCATGTGGCCCTGGGCCATGCCCGCCGCCGGATGATCGATTTTTCGGGTCAAAACGCGTTACGCACGACACTGGCCATGATCCTTAACCGCTTCATCCCGGGAATTGGTGTTTTCATCGCCAACATCTTGACCAGCCTGTTGGCGGCCCGCCTGTCGCGCCGCGATGAATACGAGGCTGACGCCTACGCCAGCGCCCTTTTGGTCAAGGCAGGCATTGGCACCGCGCCACAAAAGAGCCTGTTTGAAAAGCTCGAGCACCTCACAGGCGCCAAAGGGGCCAGCCCCGCATGGCTGCTCAGCCATCCCAAGACGCCCGAGCGGATCAAGGCAATTGAAGCCAACGAAATCAAATGGAAAGTCTCAGGCGCCTGAAGTTGCCAAATGCTTGGCCAAGCGTGGCAATCGCGCCTTTTTCAGCAACGCCCGCTGATCCCAAACGGATCCCGACAGACGATCTGCGGTCGTTTTGACGCCTGCGACCACGGACTGCATCAGCGCCGGCTGGGCCAAGGCCAATTGCAACAAAAAATAGTCTGGATCGTCGCGTTTGAGGCCCTCTTCGGCCAAGATATTGCGCGGAAAATCCTTGGCGTTCATGGTGATGATCGTATCCGCTGAACTGACGATGGCAGCGGCCAACACATGGGTGTCATTGGGATCAGGTAACCACAATCGCCTGATCAAATCCTCGGACGGGCGGTACTGTGCGCGGGGAAAGGCGACGTTCAACAGCGTGATCTCGGACCGCGCGGCCATTTCGCCATCAACCCCGTGTTTGGCGGCAGCCCGAGCCCATTCTTCAACAATCCGTTCGGACCAGCAGGGTTCGTAAAGCCCTGCCCGCGCCGCTTCAATCAACAGCTCGCGCATCACCGTTGGATACAAAACACAAGCATCCAAAAGCGCGCGCATATCAGTCGAGCATCCTGAAAAACAACGCCTTGAGGTAGCCACTTTCGGCAAGGGCGGGCATCAATGGGTGATCCGCACCTGCATAGCCCGTGTGGATCAATTGCGCCTGCCGCCCTGCCCGTCCAATGCCGCGTGTGCAGGCGGCCTGAAACTTGGACAACTCGGCGGCGTGGCTGCACGAACACAGCACCAAATAGCCTTGGGGTGCGGCCAACGCACTGGCCATTTTCGCCGTTTTTTCATAAGCCCGCAGCCCTGCCTCAAGGGATTTGCGTGAGGGGGCAAAGGCAGGCGGATCGCAGATGACCACGTCGAATGTGGCGGCATCTGTGGTCAGTTGTGCCATCACATCAAATGCATCGCCCTTCTGTGTGCTAAATTGCCCATCTTTTCCCATCGCTGCTGCCCCTTGGGTCGCCAGATCCAGCGCCGCTTCAGAGCCATCCACAGCAATAGCGCTGTCAGCCCCTGCAGCCAGAGCCGCCAGACCAAAGCCCCCCACATGGGAAAAGACATCCAACACTCGGGCATCCTTGCTGATGGACTGCAAAAACGCCTGATTGGGACGTTGATCAAAAAACAGACCGGTTTTTTGACCACCCGTCAGATCCGCCATATAGACAGCCCCGTTCATCGGCACCGGCACAGGTCCCGTTGGCGCCGCCCCGTGCAGAACCGCACTTTCGTCATCCAACCCTTCAAGGGATCGTGCGCGTCCTGCGGCGTTCTTTAAAACGTTGGACACCTTGGTCACATCAACCACAGCCGCAGCCAGTTCATCCACGCGCGTGTCTGCCCAAGCGGCGTTGGGTTGAATGACAATCGTGTCCCCAAACCGGTCTATGATAACGCCCGGCAGGCCATCGGCCTCGGCGTGGATAAGCCTATAAAACGGCTCGGCGAACATCCGATCACGATGGGCCAAAGCCGTGGTCAATTTCGCCGCAAACCACGCCTGATCGATCACCGTTTCAGGATTGGGGTCCAGCAGCCGCGCAAAGAGTTTGGAATTGGGATTGATTGCCGCAAGACCAATCACTTGACGTCCGGCATCTTCGACAACGGCCAAACTGCCTGGCGCGATCGCCTTGGTGCGCCGATCGGTGACAAGTTCATTGTCGTAGACCCACGGATGGCCAAAGCGCAAACGGCGGGCGTCAGTTTTAGGTTTCAAGCGAACAACGGGCAAAGGGGCATGTGTCATGCCCCTGCCTTAAGTCTTTTCGAATTGGGCGAACAGCCCCTTTGCGCTTAACGGCGGCTGATTTCCACAGTCTCGGCCAGGGTCCGCTGCGGGATCGCACCGAAATCGCGGGCAAAATGCTGGGTCAGGTGTTCAAGAACCCGGCGCTTTTGTGTGTTACCCCGCGTATCAGCCGCAATGGCTGCAGCACCGCCCAAAGCTGGCAAGTTGGTCTCAACCCGCTGCATGGGCTGCAAGACAACCCCGGTTGCGGCGTCACGGATCTCCATGTTCCACACCATGTTGTGCACACCGCCCACTGTGTAGCGCGCGCGTTCGGTCAGGGAATGAAAGCGCACCAATTCGATGGTCAGCTTCACATCCTGCGTGCCCTTCATGCTGGGCATAGCCGTCTCAAGCGAGGTTTGGAACATCCGTGCCACTTGCAAATGACGGTCACCCATGGGGTCACCGCGCCAGACGATGTCGGCGACGGGGTAATATGTGTTGGCTTCGCTCACGCTGAGGGTGGCCGGCACACGCAACGTGTAGTCGACTACTTTGTAGGACGTCGCCTTGGGCGCTGGTGTCGATTGTAGTGTGTTCAGCCCAGATGGGGTTGGCGCGTTCCGTGTGGTGGTCTCAATCGCACCACAGGCCGTCAGCATCAACAATCCGGCACCCAAAAGTATCGTCTTTATCGGTTTCATCACTGTCCTCCACGAGCTTTTTGCCCTTTGGTTGCATAGCTTCACTGCCCGAAGCCTTTGGATTGCAACCTGAACCTGCATTGGGGCTAAAATGTGGAATTTCTTTCGCCTTTTAAGGGAATTTTAATCATTCCGGGCGGAATACGGCGGCAATTCACCACAAAATCAGGCCAAATGCGGCGAAACCTTGGCAGCGCGTCAGGCGAAACGGCACAAATCTGTGCGCAATCTGACGCAGGCCTGTATGGGTGCTAGACTGTGTTAGCGCTAACTGTTACACGCGCCCTAACCAATAGTCCCGACCCCGATGTGAGACCCCTATGACCCCGCATGCCACGATTGCACAAGTGACCCAACGGATCATCGAACGCAGCAAACCGTCTCGTGATCTTTATCTCGAACGGCTCGCCAAGGCCGCAGATGACGGACCCAAGCGCGCACATCTTACTTGCGGCAACCAAGCCCACGCTTATGCAGCAATGGGACAGGACAAACCGGCCTTGGTCGCCGAAAAAACACCTAACATTGGAATTGTAACGGCCTACAATGACATGTTGTCGGCGCATCAACCCTTTGCCACCTACCCCGACCAGATCAAAGCTGCTGCGCGCAAAGCTGGGGCCACAGCCCAAGTCGCAGGCGGCGTGCCTGCCATGTGTGACGGGGTCACGCAGGGCCAAGTTGGCATGGAATTGTCGCTGTTCTCACGCGATGTGATCGCCTTGGCTGCAGGCGTTGCCCTGTCGCACAACACGTTTGACGCAGCCATTCACCTCGGTGTGTGCGACAAAATTGTCCCGGGTCTAGTGATAGCGGCAGCCACATTCAGCCACATCCCCGCGATCTTTGTCCCTGCGGGTCCGATGATCTCGGGTCTGCCAAATGACGAGAAAGCCAAGATCCGGCAGCAGTTTGCCACGGGCCAAATTGATCGCCCCGCCTTGATGAAGGCCGAAATGGACAGCTATCACGGCCCCGGCACCTGCACCTTTTATGGCACAGCCAATTCCAACCAAATGCTGATGGAATTTATGGGCCTGCACCTGCCCGGCACCAGTTTTGTCAACCCGCACACCGATCTACGTCAGGCGCTGACCGATTTCGCAACAACGCGCGCGGCTCAGATTACAGCGCTAGGCGAGGATTATCGCCCCGCAGGTCACGTGTTGGATGAAAAGGCTTTTGTGAACGGCATGGTCGGTCTGATGGCCACAGGCGGTTCGACCAATTTGATCCTGCACTTGCCTGCTATGGCCCGTGCGGCCGGTATTCATCTAGAAATGCAGGACTTTTCCGACCTGTCAGAGGCTGTGCCGCTGATGGCCAAGGTCTATCCAAACGGGTTGGCCGATGTGAACCATTTCCACGCCGCAGGCGGGCTGGGCTTTATGATCGGTCAACTTTTGGATCATGGCCTGCTGCATGCGGATGTCACCACCGTTATGGGCGACGATCTGAACCAATATCGTCGCGAGCCCAAGCTGATCGATGGCACTCTGGAATGGGTCGATGGACCCACAAACAGCCTGAACGACAAAATTTTGCGCCCCGTGTCTGATCCGGTGAAGCCCACAGGCGGGCTGAAACGCCTTGCAGGTAACCTTGGGCAAGGCGTGATGAAAGTCTCCGCTGTTGATCCGTCCCGCCACATCGTCAAAGCCCCCGCCCGCGTGTTTCAGACCCAAGACGCTGTCAAAGCAGCGTTTCAGGCAGGCGAGTTTACCCAAGACACTGTGATTGTGGTCCGCTTTCAAGGCCCTGCCGCCAACGGGATGCCCGAGCTACACGGCTTGACGCCAGTGCTGGCTGTGCTGCAGGATCGCGGCCTCAAAATCGCGCTGGTCACAGATGGCCGGATGTCTGGTGCATCAGGCAAAGTGCCCTCGGCCATCCATGTAGCCCCCGAGGCCCTGCACGGCGGCCCTATCGCCCGCATCCAAGATGGCGACATGATTTGCGTCGACGCCACCCATGGAACATTGGCCGTCGAGGGTGTAGACCTTGCCACGCGAACGGCCCAACAGCCCGATCTGAGTGCCAATGCCTTTGGTATCGGTCGCGAGTTGTTCGACGTGTTTCGGCGCAACGCTGGACCTTCGGACAGCGGCGCAGGTGTCGTCGTCTAAAAACCAAATGAAGACCCAATAAAGGACGCCTCTATGACCCCCCTTTCCGCCACTCAAAAAGCCCGCGACATTTGCCTGATGGCCCCTGTTGTGCCTGTTCTGGTGATTGATGATGTGGCTGACGCCCGCCCCTTGGCTGAGGCATTGGTGGCAGGTGGATTGCCTGCTTTGGAGGTGACGTTGCGCACTGAGGTCGCCCTCGAGGCGATCGCTGAAATGGCCAAAGTCGAAGGTGGCATCGTGGGCGCAGGCACGCTGCTCAATTCCGCTGACGTGGCCGCAGCCGTAGAGGCGGGCGCGCAATTTGGCGTCTCGCCCGGGGCCACGGACATGTTGTTGACCGCCTGCGAAGACGCCGATCTGCCTTTGTTGCCCGGGGCTGCCTCGGCAACGGAAGCAATGCGTTTGATGGAACGTGGCTATACCACGCAGAAATTCTTTCCAGCGGCAACATCTGGCGGCGCCCCGGCCCTCAAGGCCATTGGCGCGCCCCTGCCGCAGATCAGTTTTTGCCCGACAGGCGGCATTTCATTGGCCACCGCACCCGACTACTTGGCACTGGACAACACGCTGTGCGTGGGCGGCAGCTGGGTTGCCCCCAAGGATCTGGTAAAAGCCAAGGCATGGGATCAGATCGAAGCATTGGCCCGCGAAGCCGCGCAACTGTCGCGCTAGATCGTCCTAGCTGTCGCGCGACAGGCGGGCCGCGCGTCCGCCGCGCCGTTTCGCGGCAGGTTTGGGACGCAATCCGTCGCGCAATACTTGGCTCATGGGGTGATCTGGGGCCGCAGCGCCGTAATGATCCAAAACCACGTGAATATGGGCCGCCGGATCATCGCTGGGCTTCATATTGATCGCCCAATCCAAAAAGATTGATCGACATTCTCCCGCAGTGATCCCTTCGATCCGGTAGCTTTCGCGGATCAATCCCTTCGGGTCCGCCTCTTTCAGGGTCAGTGCAGCTTCAGCCATTGGACATCACCGCAGCACACAGGGCCGCCGCTTTGGCTTTTGCGTTCACCACAGCCGCCCGTAAGGCCGCCCCATCCGCTTGGTCTGTTTCGCGTAACATCACAGCCTGCCCACTTTTGCCCAATTCGTCAAAATTTGTCGGCCCTTCACTGACCCCGTTGCGGATCAAGCGACCTGTGGCCTGTAACGCCCAAAAGAACCGGTAGATCGACCAAAGCGCAGCACTCTGAGCGTCTTTCAACATCCCAATTGCGACACCAGATTGAATTTGTTGCCTAAAATCGCAGGCATCACTGCCTGACAGCACGGCCATGGTCTGGGCCACCAGCTCCATTTGTTGCAACCCGCCAGCGCCTGCTTTGATGTCCCACAGCCCCTGCTCGGGCTTGGCTGCATCCAAACGCGCCGTCATATCGCGAACATCCGCAAGCGTGGCTGACCTGTCGCGATCCTGATCCAAGACCACACAGCGCACGGCCTCAATATCCGCCGCAAGGGATGCAGGCCCCGCAATAACCCGCGCCCGGGTCAGGGCCAAATGTTCCCACGTCCAAGCCTCGTTCAAATGATACGCCTCAAACCCGCCCAGCGAAGTGGCGACAGGTCCCTGCTTGCCCGAGGGGCGCAAGCGCATGTCGACCTCATAAAGCCGCCCCTGCGCCATCGGGGCCGACAGGGCCGTCACTAGGGCCTGCGTCCAGCGCGCATAATAGCTGCGCGTGTCCAACGGTCGTGGCCCTTGCGAAGCCTCCACGCCCTGAGCATCATAAATCGTGATCAAATCCAGATCCGATGCCACATTTAGCGCTCGCGCACCCAGCGATCCCATGGCCAGAACAGCAACGCCCTTGCCCGGCGGGGCACCGTGTTTTTGCGCAAACTGGGCAGTCACATGGGGCGCGATACCCGCAACGATCACATCGGCCAGATCAGAATATTGCCGCGCTGCCGTTGCGGCATCGATCAAGCCGCGCAAATGGTGCACGCCCACACGAAACGAGCGTTCCTTAAGCCAGCCACGCGCCCGGTCCAGCACCGCTTCATAATCCTGTTCATGATCCAGCGCAGTTTTCAGCTGCCCCATCAAATCCGCCTGCAGCGGCCATGGATCAAAGAAATCGCCCCCAAGAACCGCATCTAAAACCCTGGAATTGCGTGACAGATATTCCGCCAAGTTGGGTGAAATGGCACAAATATCCACAATCAAATCGATCAGATGTGGGTTGGCTTGGAACAAGGAAAACAGTTGAACTCCGGCAGGTAAACCTGCCAAAAACATATCAAAATGCCGCAACGCACCTTCAGGATCACTGCTTTGTTGCAAGCCATTTAAGATCTGCGGTTGCAAGCGGTCAAAAATTTGGCTGGCACGATCGGACCGGAATGCTGGATAGGCATGCCAATTGGCCACGACATCTGCACCAAAGCCAGCACTGGCCTGCGCAACCGGGGTATCGGGGGCAAAGAAATCTTCGGTCAGGCGGTGCACGGCCTCAAGGCGACTGCGCAATTCTGCCTCCAGCCCCTGCACATCACGCCCCAGAAAGTCTGCAAGCCGCAAAAACCCTTCGGGCGTCGTGGGCAGGCTATGGGTCTGGGCGTCATTGATCATTTGCAACCGGTGTTCAATCGTGCGGTGAAAAACGTAATGCTCGGTCAATTCGGCGGCCACATCCTGTCCGATCCAGCCTTTTTGCGCCAAGGCCGCCAATCCATCGCAGGTGCCCCGCAACCGCAGTTCAGGATCACGCCCCCCCGCAATCAATTGCCGTGTCTGAGTGAAAAACTCGATCTCGCGGATCCCACCGCGCCCTAGTTTCATATTATGTCCTGGCAGAGTGATAGGCCCACCAAGGCCCTTGGCATCGCGGATTTTCAACCGCAACTCATGGGCATCCTGGATCGCTGCAAAATCAAGGTGCTTGCGCCAAATGAACGGCGTCAGTTCGCGCAAAAATACCCGCCCGGCCTCAAGATTGCCAGCCGCCGCGCGGGCTTTGATGAAGGCCGCCCTCTCCCATGTGCGCCCCAGAGCTTCATAATAGCGTTCAGCGGCGGAGATACTTAGACACACTGGTGTCACGGACGGGTCAGGCCGCAACCGCAGATCCGTGCGAAACACATATCCATGCTCGGTCACATCCGACAACAGCGCCATGGCAGTTTGAACCACTTTGATCAATCCCGCGCGCGCCTCGCCCACATCAGCGTCCGCATAGGCCGTATCATCAAAGAGGCAGATCAAATCAATATCCGAACTATAATTCAGCTCGCCCGCACCACCCTTGCCCATAGACAAAACCGTCAAGCCCGCAAAATCCACGTCACGACGCGGCGTCGGCAGTTTGCGTTTTAGCCTTGGTTGATCCAGCGCCGCCCGCAGGGCCGCATCAACCGCCACATCGGCGAAATCCGACAAGGCTTGGGTACACTGATGCAGTGGCCATGCGCCGCTGATTTCAGCCAGACCGGTGATCAACGCTGTGCGCGCCTTGGCTTGGCGCAGATCAACACCCGTTGCTGCGCCAGAGCGCAATGCATTATTAATGGTCCGCAGCGCCGCCTCAGGCGCATGGGCATTTTCATCCAGCCACCCCATGTTTTGGCGCATCACACCAGCCAAATACGGGCTGCAGCCTGCAACACCGCGCAGCAGCGCCTGCCATTTCGCATCCGAATGCCCGCTTAGGCCAGCCACATCCGTGCCACGGACTGTGTCCGTCGCATTCGGCAAAATAGGAGGATCGCTGAACGGGCCCATAGCGTCACTGTGACCTGAGTTTGACGGAAACTCAAACACTGGGTTGGAACCCGAGCTGGGGCTGGCTAAACTGACGCGGCAATAATTAGGGATCCCCCAATGAGCAAAAGCTTAAAGCGCGTTCAGCGTGTTTTGGACGATGCAGGCCTGAAAATTGAGGTGCTGGAACTTGGCCCCGAGACCCGCACGGCCCAGCAAGCCGCAGACGCTGCGGGTTGCGGTGTGGACCAGATCGCGAAGTCCATTATCTTTCAAGGGACGCAAAGCGGTGCGATCTATTTGTTTGTGACAGCAGGCGGCAATCAAGTGGACGTGGCAAAGGCCAAACAGATCGCGGGCGAGGATTTGGGCAAAGCAGACGCCGCCACCATTCGCGCCAAAACCGGATTTGCTATCGGCGGCGTGGCCCCAATCGGGCATTTGACCCCCAGTCGCGGATTTTTAGACCCAAAATTGCTGGAATTTGCCCAAGTCTATGCTGCAGCGGGCACGCCACGGCATATTTTTGCGATCACCCCGCGGGAATTACAAGAAATCTCCACCTGCCAGCCCGTTGATTTCACGTCGTAATTTAACAAATGTAAATTAGTTTAACATTTTTCCTTGATTGAACAGATGTAAATCCCATATGGTGTAATGTGAAAGAGATAAACATTCACATGACCCCCCAGCCTGCACTAGGCAGGACCCACCATAAAGGAGACCCGAATGAACACCGCCACCCTACCCGCCACTCAACCTGGCTTTTTCGCCCGTGCTGAAATGTGGCTTGATGAGCGCGGAAAAGGCGCTTGGATCGCAGCCATGGTTCTTGGGTTTATTTTCTTCTGGCCGCTGGGCCTTGCCCTTTTGGCCTACATGATCTGGAGCAAACGCATGTTTAACAACTCTTGCCGCAGCCGCGGTCACACGTCACGCTATACAGTGAAGGCAGCCACGAAAACTTCCGGCAACCGCGCTTTTGACGCCTACAAGGCCGACACATTGCGCCGCTTGGAAGACGAGCAAGCCAATTTCGAGAACTTTCTTGAACGGTTGCGCGAGGCTAAAGACAAAGCCGAATTCGACCAGTTTATGGACGACCGTGCCAGTGCCGCGAATGATGATGGCGACCACGACGGCAAGGACGACAAAGACGCAGCATAACTGCCTCAGCCCTCCCAAGACAAACCTCAAGGGTCGCGCACACCGCGCGGCCCTTTTTTCAACCCCTTCCTTTTTCTCCCAAGGCTTCCTAAATATCCGCTATGAGCATTCTTAGACCCGACCCGATCCAACAACCTGAATTTTACGACAGCGTCCCGATGAAGCGCCTTTTGGCGTGGGTTTTGGACACAGCCATAATCGTGGCCCTCAGCTTTGGCGTGGCCCTGCTGACCTTTGGCATCGGATTTTTCATGTTCCTTGGCCTTATGGTGCTGGTGGGCATGGCCTACCGCGTGGTGACGCTGGCCAATGGATCGGCCACATGGGGCATGCGTGTTGCTGCCATCGAAATGCGCGGCTCAGAGGGCCAGAAATTCGATCTAACACTGGCTATTTTGCATTCTCTGGGCTTCTATATTTCCTTCAGCGCGCTGCCGTTGCAAGTGATCTCGATTGTCTTGATGCTGACCACAGAACGCAAACAAGGCCTTACAGATATGATTTTAGGCACTTTTGCCTTGAACAAAGCCGCTGAAACCCGTTTGGCTTAGGCGGCTGATCAGACCGATCAGCATCGCTATTTTGGGGGGGGTTGGCGGATTAGAAGAAGAACGCTAATCTTCCTTAACACTCCATGAAGACCACCACCGGGAATCTATGCGCCATACTCTTCCAATTGCTCCGCAGTTTTATGTAACTGCGCCACAGCCCTGCCCTTATTTGGATGGCCGCATGGAACGTAAGCTGTTTACAGCCCTGCAAGGTGAAAACGCCGAACGCCTCAATAATGAGCTCAGCAAGCAGGGCTTTCGACGCTCGCAAAACGTGCTGTACCGCCCGTCCTGCGCGGAATGTTCTGCCTGCCTGAGCGCGCGGATCCGAGTGGCCGATTTTGCCCCGACCAAATCCCAAAAGCGGGTTTTGCGTAAAAACGGGCGGCTGAGCCGAGCAGCCATCAGCCCATGGGCCACAGAAACCCAGTTTGCGCTGTTTCGGCGCTATCTTGATCACCGCCACGCAGACGGCGGCATGGCCGATATGGACATCTTTGAATTTGCCGCAATGGTCGAAGAAACGCCTATCCGCAGCCGCGTGATCGAATATTCCGACCCACCCACACAGGACGCCCCGCGCGGAACTTTGGCGGCGGTTTGTCTGACGGATGTTTTGGATGACGGCTTGTCCATGGTCTATTCGTTTTTCGAGCCGGAACTGGCCAATGATTCCATCGGGACCTACATCATTCTGGACCACATCGCCGTAGCCCGCGAGGCAGGCCTACCCTATGTCTACTTGGGCTATTGGGTGCCCGGATCGCGTAAGATGGGCTACAAAGCACGGTTCAAAGGTCTTGAGGTCTACCGCCAAGGCGCATGGGAGGACATGACAGACCCTTCCGACTACGACAGCGAAACGCATCCCCTGTCGGTTGACCCTATTGCCGAACAAGTCGCCAAAATCAGCTTGCCCGATAGCATGCCCACCAAGGGCTAGATCCCTTGGCCCGACATATACATGCCTTGACACTTGTGGTGCCCGACTATGACGCGGGACTTGCATTTTATGTGGGTGTGTTAGGCTTTGATCTGATCAGCGACATTTGCCTGTCAGAAACCAAGCGCTGGGTTCTTGTGGCCCCAAAAGGCGCGCAAACCAACATCCTTCTGGCCCAAGCAGACGGTCCAGATCAAGCCGCCGCCATTGGCAATCAAACTGGCGGACGCGTTGGTTTTTTCCTCGGCACCGATGATTTCGAGGCAGACTATGCGGCGATGAAAGCCAATGGTGTCCGGTTCCTCGAAGAACCGCGTCATGAAAGCTACGGCAGCGTTGTGGTCTGGCAGGACCCTTTTGGCAACAAATGGGACTTGCTCCAGCTCAATCAGGCCTAGGGGCTGCGTGCCCATTCCAATCTAACATCCGGTGTCTTTTCTTCGTTGTCATGTCCATCGGTTTGTTCGACCTCAGCAAAGCCCTGTGCTTGGTAGAACGCTCGTGCCCCGACATTTTTCTGAAAAGTCCACAGTTGCAAAGACTCTGCATCCGCTTTGACGAGATCCAGCAAAAGGGTGCCGATGCCTTGGCGCAGGCAAGCGGGATCCAGATAGAGGTGGTTAACCCAGCCGTCATGGGCTGCAATGAAGCCAATGATCTGAGGTGCGCAAGCGACATGAACAGTTTCAGTGGGCAGCACTTTGGTTTGAAAATACTGCAAATCTCCCGCTGCGCTGTGCATCACAGGTAACCACGGCATTGCTGTTGCACGCGCGCGTCTGTGGATATCCGCAATGGCTTGGGCGTCAGTAGCCTCAACTTTGCGAATATCCACCTAACTCTAGCGTCCGATCAGATCGGGAATGATCGTCACGACACCGGGGAAGGCCGCAAGCAGGGCAAGACCCGCCACTTGGATCAGCACGAACGGAATGATGCCGCGGTAGATGTGGCCTGTGGTGACTTCCTTAGGTGCGACGCCCCGTAGATAGAACAATGCAAAGCCAAAGGGTGGTGTCAGGAACGAGGTCTGCAAATTCACCGCGATCATGATCGTCACCCACTTGGGATCCATCGTACCGCCGTAGATCACAGGCCCGACGATGGGGATCACGATGTAGATGATCTCGAGGAAATCCAACACAAACCCCAGCACAAAGAGCACCAGCATCACAATCAGGAAGACGCGGAATTCGCTGTCGAAACTGCGCAGGAATTCTTGGATATAGTGCTCCCCGCCAAAACTGATGACCACAAGGTTCAACAATTGCGAGCCGATCAAAATGGTAAACACCATGGATGTCACCTTGGCCGTTTCGCGCACAACAGGCGTCAGAACCGCCCCGTCATAAAGAACCCAACAGCCGTAGAACAAACCAAACATGCCAAACAAAAACGCAGCATAGGCCACGATATAGGCGATCCACTGTTCCAGCAGGACAACCTCTTGGGCGATCCGCAGGTCAAAGTTTACGCCAACCAGCAACATGATCACCACGGCGAATGAGGCCTGTAGGATGACTCTGCCTGATCTGTTTTGATCCTTCAGTTTGCGGTAGGCGGCCAGCATAATCGCGCCCCCTGCCCCCAAAGCCGCAGCCGGCGTTGGGTTGGTGATCCCGCCAAGGATAGACCCCAACACCGCGACAATCAAAACGAGCGGCGGGAAGACCACGCGCAGCAATTCATTCTGGGCCAATCGTTGCACGGCGGTTTTAACCCCCGTTAGAACAAGTATCATTGGCAAGGCTAGCAACAGCCACGTGGCCCCCATAGAGGTCAGTGGACCGATCAAGAATAGATCCACCAAGACCACCGCAATCAAGCCGATAGCAGCAAGTGACAGAGGCGAAGACGAGGCCGAGGGCTTGACCCCACGGGCCGTGGTCAGGATCAGCGCCATGGCCAGAACCAAGATTGAAACGCCTGTGCCGATTGGGGCCGCAGAGGCCACGTTTTGGACCAGCATTTCGGCGCGTTCGTCATCGGTCAATTCGCGGGACAGCTCGATGCCGCCTGCGTCTTGGATCACTTTGGCCTCGGCGATGGCTGTGTCCCATGCCGCCTGACCGTGCAACTCGATCATCGATGCCGCGCAGAGATCTGACACATTTGTGCGCAGGCTGGCCCCTTGGCCCGCCTCAGAAAAGCTGTCGACCGCAACGCTTTGGCTGCCAACGATGCCCACTTGGTTGAGCACCACCAAGGCCACAATCAGGGCAATCGGTGCAAACAGGAACCATGTCAGCCCTTCGGAACGGGTGATCGTCTCACCCTTTTTGCCGCCCATCTGCACCGCAGGCGCTTTGGATGGATTAAACAACGCATAGCCAAACGCGTAGGTCGCATAGAGCAACGCCAGCATAACGCCGGGCAACAAGGCCGCTTGGAACAAGGTGCCTACGGACACTACAGCAGGCTCCCCGAGGAACGTCAGCGCATCCGTACAACCAGCCTCAATGGCCCGTTTTTCTTGGGCGGCTGAATAAAGATCCCCTGCCAAAGTCCCCAAAAGAACGATCACAATCGACGGCGGAATGATCTGGCCCAATGTGCCCGAGGCCGCAATCACCCCTGTAGACAGTTCAGGCGAATAGCCGTTGCGCAACATAGTGGGCAAGCTGAGCAGCCCCATGGTCACAACAGTTGCGCCCACGATCCCTGTCGAGGCCGCTAAGAAGGCACCAACCACAACCACAGCCACGGCCAAACCACCGGGCAGCGGGCCAAAGACGCGGGCCATAGTGGTCAGCAAATCATTGGCAATTTTCGAGCGTTCCAGCGTGATGCCCATCAACACAAACATCAAAACAGCCAACAACGTCTCAATAGACTGGCCCGCCAACACACGTTCGTTGATGCGGTTCACGATGAACGACACGTTACGGTCTAGGGCAAATTCCCAGCCGCGCGGGAACACAGGTTCCTCCATACGTGGCAGTTCAGGGTATCGGAAGACAGATATGGTTTCGGCCTTGACCCCTTCGGCCAGAAGGGCCGCAAATTCGACCGAGCTTTTATCGATGGCTTGGTGGATCAACATCCCCGCACTGTCGAGGGCCGCGATGATCCCAAAGGAAATAACCCCCGCACCACCAATGGCAAAGGCCACCGGGAAGCCCGACAAAATGCCCCCAAAAAGCGTAAGGAATACGATGATTAGGCCGACTTCGACGCCATCTAGTCCAAAAAACATGACTGAAATATTCCTTAGGGCTTAGTGAATGTCCGCGACAAGTTTGGCATCTGGATCACCCAGATCATCCTTGTCGAGGTCTTTGTTTTCGGAAAACGGGCCTTCGACCAGTTCAAGATAGCTGCGGTAGAAAAACGCGATGGCTTGTAGAAACACCATGGCCGTGAATGTCACCAGCAACACTTTGAACAAAAAGTAGCCGTTAAAGCCGTTTGGCGAAAAGCCGATGGTTTCCACGTTCCACCGCAGGGCCCGCGATTTTGCCAAAAGCCGCTCGAGGCTGTCACTGGCCGAGGGCTTTGGCACGATCAAATGGCGCCACATGAAGTACCAGCCATACATCCATACCAACACAGCCGCTGGCATCATAAATATCAGCGAGCCGATCATATCGATGATTTTTTTGGCACGGAAACTCACGGCGGAATAGACCAGATCAACCCGGACATGCCCGCCTTGGACAAAAGTGTAAGTCGCACACAGACAGACAACGAGGGCGTTGTAGAACTTCAGTTCCTCGCCCCACCAGCTGACGTCAAAAGTGAAGGCCCGACCAAAGCCGAGCGAAATTTCGGCGGATAGAAAGATCCGCTGCATAAAGACAATAACAATCTGTTGGATCACCATAAACAGGCCAGCCCAAGCAAAAAAGCGGCCAACTGTGTTTGCGATCCCTTCAAACAGACGCACCACGCGCCACAGCAAGGGACGATAGAAAAATCCAACCAGCGTCAGGACCAAAAAGGCTGTGAACACTACGAAAAAGAACTCGATTGAGCCGCCATAATAGACAAACCGCATGATCGCCTGTTTGTCCGACCAATCCAACCAAAGGCTGGGATGGGTCACAGCATAACCAAAGTTATAAAATGCCAGACCAATGTTTTGGATGATCCAAAGAATTGCGTCCATTTTTTGATGTCCCCCGACACGCACGATCCTGAACGGAGCCGCTTCTTGAATGCATCCCCCGCCCCTGACGGGACGGAGGATACGATATTTTTCAGGTCAAGCCCGGCTTAGCCGTTGGCCAGAACGCGGTTCCGTTGGGCCACAAATTCACCGTCGGATTTCAGGATCCAGTCAGAAGACTTGGCAAGGGATGCGTCAAACGAGTTACGGATTTTCGCAAACAGTTCGTCACCCATGTTTTCGTCCAGAACTTCTTTGGAGGCTGCACCGAAGCTGTCCCATACATCGTCAGAGAACTGCAATGTTTGCACGCCTTGGGCCTGCAGGCGGGCCAGAGCCGCACCGTTGTTGGCCAGTGTTTGGCTCAACTGGTAGTGTGTTGTGGCTTTGGTTGCGTTGTCGATGATCGCTTGGTGCTCGGGCGACAGGCCTTCCCACACGTCCAAGTTCATGCCACAGGCAAGACCCGAACCTGGCTCGTGGAAGCCAGCTGTGTAGTAGAATTTCGCAACTTCTTGGAAGCCTGCACGTTCATCCGCGAAGGGACCGACCCACTCAAGACCGTCCAAAGCGCCGGAAGACAGAGCTTGGTACAGTTCGCCGCCTGGGATGTTTTGAACGGAGACGCCCAGTTTACCCAGAACCTGACCACCCAGACCCGGCATGCGGAACCGCAGGCCTGTTAGATCGTCAGCCGAGTTGATCTCTTTGCGGAACCAGCCACCGGACTGGGAACCAGAGTTACCGCACATAAAGGATTTCAGACCAAAGATCGAACCCAACTCATCGTGCAGCTCTTGGCCACCGTCGTGGTAGTACCAGTTGGTCAATTCTTGCGCAGTTGCACCGAAAGGCACAGCTGTAAAGAACGCATATCCCGGGTGCTGACCCAAGAAGTAATAATCCGCCGAGTGATACATGTCGGCCTGACCGGAAGATACCGCGTCAAACACTTCAAATGCGCCAACCAGCTCGCCGGGAGCTTTCTTTTCGATCACCAGCGAACCGCCGGACATCGCGTTAACCGCTTCGTTGAAGTATGTGGCGGCGTCATCCAGAACCGCAAAACCGCGGGGCCAAGATGTAACCATTGTCAAAGTCTGCGCGTGACCCGCAGCAACAGCTGGCGACGCCAGAGTTGTCGCAGCAGCGGCTGTACCGCCCATCGCAGATGTTTTTAGAAAAGAGCGACGATCCATGTGTGGTCCTCCCAAATGAATGTCTGTGCCATGCTCTCCAACAACGGCACAAACGGATCGTTAAAGTGTGCGTTAACCTAGAAGGGTCAGAGCATTCTGCAATACCAAGTACTACGTATTTCTGGCCCCGCTTTGGGAATTTTGATCCCTAAACCGCAATATTATCAGGCTTTTTCTTGAATCCCGCCGCCTTTTGCGACCAAACTTGGCCCCACGCTATCCTTGGGGACATCAATCGAATCAAATGCGACGCTTGTGGAACAAAGCCGCTGGGTGGATTAGCCTGACCTATGGTCAAAAGCTGTTTTTACTGGCCACGGTCCCGCTGATCGTTTCGGTTGCACTGATTTCGGCCATTGTGGCCAACCAATCGCGGCAACTGGCCGAACGGGAAATCCAAGCCTTAGAAACCCAATTGATTGAAGCCAAGAAGGTTGAATTGAAGAACTATGTAACCTTGGCCCGCAACGCGTTTTTTTCGATCTACGGCCGCGCCCAACCTGATGATGAGGCCGCAAAACTGCGGGTGACCCAGATTTTGGCCGCGATGATCTATGGGGAAGAAGGCTTCTACTTTGTCTATGATTACGATGGCAATAACATCGTCTCGCCTCGCCAAACCGACTTGATCGGACGCAATTGGACAGGTCAGACAGATCCAAATGGGGTGCCGATCACCGACACGATCATCTCGATTGCGCGCACCGGCGCGGGCTATCATTCCTACCTGTGGCCCAAGCCCAGCACCGGTCAGGAGGCCGAAATGGTCACCTATGTTACCGGCATGCAAAGCTGGCGGTGGGCACTTGGCACTGGCGTGTTTATCGATGACGTGCTCGAAACCGTGGCCCTTGCCCGCGCTGACATGGAACAACGCATCCGAACGACATTCATCCAAATCGGCTTGGTCACCTTTGCAGCCCTGTTTTTCGTGTTCCTGTCGGGGATGGTGCTGAACATTCGCGAGCGACGGCTGGCTGATACCAAACTCAAGGCCCTGACCCAGCGCATTTTCGACACCCAAGAGGAAGAACGCAGTCGCGTCGCCCGTGAATTGCATGATGGCATCAGCCAAATGCTGGTGGGCATCCGGTTTGCGCTGGATCTGGCCAAACGCCGCCTCACTTCGGGCGATCCAAAGGCGTCCGAGACCTTGGACAGCGGCATCGAAAGCCTCGCTGGTGCGATTTCCGAGGTCCGGCGGATCAGCCGCGATTTGCGCCCGGGCGTGCTGGATGATCTTGGCCTTGGCCCTGCCCTGCAATCCCTGACCGAGGATTTTTCAAAACGCACTGGCATCAAGACCGAATTGGAAACCGTTGTGTTTCGCAATCGTCTGGGCCAAGAGGCCAAAATCGCGCTCTACCGCATTGCGCAAGAGGCCCTGACCAATATCGAACGCCACGCCGAGGCAAGCCGCGTTCAGATGGACCTCAAGGGCCACAAACGGGGTGCCACTCTGCGCATTTCCGACGATGGCCAAGGCCTGCCCAACAACGGGTCGTCGGGGCGGCGCGCCATGGGCTTAGGCCTACGCAACATGCAAGAACGCGTCGACCAATTGGATGGGACCCTGCGTATCTTGTCCTCAAAATCCGGCACAATGATCGAGGCGCAGGTGCCTTTGCGCCACTTGCTGCCCCCCGGCACAACATCCAACACGACCAAACCCAAAGACACGAGAGAATCCGCATGACCCCGACCCGCATCGTCATCGTCGACGATCACCCCATGGTGGCCCAAGGCATCCAATCTATCCTCGAAACCTATGACGACATTAATGTGGTCGGCGTATTGTCCAACGCCCAAGACGCCGTGGACCAGGCCGATAACCTCGCTCCGGATGTGTTCTTGCTGGATTTGAACATGCCCGGCCTCAGTGGCATGGCCGCGATTGAGCTGATTTTGGAAAAGACGCCGGAAACCAACATTCTGATCCTGTCGATGCACGACACCCCGGAATATATCAGCACCGCTCTGTCCTACGGGGCCAAGGGCTATGTGCTAAAAGACGTGCCAACTGACGAGATTAAGACGGCAATCGATACTGTCATGGCAGGTGGGCAATACCTGTGTACCGGGGCCGAGGGGTCGCTCAAGCCAAAGATCAGCGATGGTTCCGAGCCGTTGACCAGCCGTGAACAAACGATCCTGCTGCAACTGGCCCAAGGCGCCTCGAACAAAGAAGTGGCCAACACGCTGGATATATCCGTGCGTACCGTTGAGACCCATCGCAAGAACATCAAACGCAAACTGGGCATCAGCAGCACCGCTGGCCTCACCCGTTACGCCCTCCAACACGGAGTTTTGCAAGGGACAGGAGTGGATATTTAAAGTGGCGCCAGCCTATCGCCCCTCGCCACCCCATGCCTTAACCGCGTTTTCAACATCCTCCGCGCTGCGACAATGCCAAATCCGCGTGTCTGCGGAATGCGCCAATGCCTCTGTGATCGAATGACGGAACTGGTGTCGTTTCTTTAGGCTTCGCCACGCGAATTGATATTGCTGCAGCGGCCAATCTACATTGTCCTTGGGCAGTTCGGGTCGCGTTTCACCTCGGAACCGCCAAGGCCGCTGGATCAGTCGCCATGTCCGGACCGCCTCAAGGGGATCCAGCCAAACCACGGCATCTGCAGCCTCCATGGCCAGTGGCAGCAGACTAGGACCCCCTTCTAAAATCCAAGCATCTTGCGAAATCTTCGACTGCAACGCCATTTCGACTTCAGAACGCGGTTTTTGCTGCCACCCGGTCGTCAACTTAATCGCATCAAACGAAATCACAGGTACATCCGGCCGCACTTTGGAAAAACGCGCAGCAGTATGGCTCTTTCCAGACCCATTGGCCCCAGTGATCACGATCCTTTTCAATGCAGCCTCCGCAACAAGTCGCCCCCGCAAGCAGCCTGATACAACGCGCCCGCCTAGACCCACCTACCATACCCAGCGCCCTTTTCTGTGCCCAAATATCTTGGGAAAGACCTCAACTGGGCCAAAGGCAACACTCCAAATTCACTAAAATTCGCCTCCAGCACCCAAAAACGTAATTAAATTACAAAAAATACCCCTGCTGGCGCATGTTTTAGTCCATTTTGCCTGTTGACGCCCCAAATCGCCCGACATATGTTCACAAAACTTACAAAGGAGTTCCTTGAGATGAACCGTATTCTAGTCGTGGTGGGAATTGGGTAGCATGGGCCGGTAACGGTAGACCATTTAGGTTCCCATGCGCCCCCGACAAAATCGGGGGCTTTTTTGTGAGCAAGAGATAAACGAAACGCGTCATAAGTGGAGAAAAACAATGGCACGTCAAATGACCGGTGCAAAAATGATCGTCCAAGCCCTCAAGGATCAGGGTGTGGACACTGTCTTTGGATATCCCGGTGGCGCGGTCCTACCGATCTATGACGAGATTTTTCAGCAAAACGACATCCAGCACATTCTGGTGCGTCACGAACAAGGCGCGACCCATGCTGCCGAAGGCTATGCCCGCTCAACCGGTAAACCCGGTGTTGTTCTGGTAACCTCCGGCCCCGGTGCTACGAATGCGGTGACCGGCCTGACAGATGCGCTGATGGACAGCATCCCAATCATTGTGCTCACTGGTCAGGTTCCAACCTTTATGATCGGCTCGGATGCTTTCCAAGAGGCCGACACCGTTGGCATCACGCGGCCTTGCACGAAACATAACTGGTTGGTCAAAGAAACTGACAAGCTGGCCGAAACGATCCACGAGGCGTTCCATGTGGCCACATCCGGCCGTCCGGGCCCTGTTCTGGTAGACATCCCCAAGGATGTGCAGTTCGCCAATGGCACCTACCAGATCCCTGCCCCAACCAAGAGCCACTACCAGCCCCAGACCAAAGGCGATGCTTCCGCAATTGAAGCTTTGGCCGAGGCGATGATGACCGCCAAAAAGCCGATCATCTATTCCGGCGGCGGCGTGATCAATTCAGGTGACAAAGCCAGCCAGCTGTTGCGCCAGTTGGTGGCAGAAACCAACTTCCCGATCACGTCAACTTTGATGGGCTTGGGCTGCTATCCGGCGTCTGGTGAAAACTGGCTCGGCATGTTGGGTATGCACGGGCTTTATGAGGCCAACATGGCAATGCATGACTGCGATCTGATGATCAATATCGGCGCACGTTTTGATGACCGGATCACCGGACGTTTGGACGCGTTCAGTCCCGGTTCGATCAAAGCCCATATCGATATTGATCCGTCGTCGATCAACAAAGTGGTGCATGTCGATATCCCGATCTTGGGCGATGTGACATCTGTATTGGAAGACCTGCTGGCCGCTTGGAAATCAAAAGGCAGCCGAACGGATCAAGACGGTCTGCGCACATGGTGGAGCCAGATCAACGAATGGCGCGCCATCGATTGCCTCAAAGCCCCGCAAGAGGGCAAAGTTATCCGCCCACAATACGCTTTGCAGCGGCTTGAGGCGCTCACCAAAGACATGGACCGCTACATCACCACCGAAGTGGGCCAACACCAGATGTGGGCCGCGCAATACCTCGGGTTCGAAGATCCAAACCGCTGGATGACCTCTGGCGGATTGGGCACCATGGGCTATGGCACGCCAGCCTCTGTTGGGGTGCAATGCGCCCACCGCGACGCGCTGGTGATCAACGTGGCCGGTGAGGCCAGTTGGATGATGAACATGCAAGAAATGAGCACGGCCGTGCAATACCGCCTGCCCGTCAAACAGTTCATCCTCAACAACGAACGCCTCGGCATGGTCCGTCAGTGGCAGGAACTGCTGCATGGCGAACGCTATTCTCAAAGCTGGTCCGAAGCCCTGCCCGATTTCGTCAAGATGGCCGAAGCCTTTGGCGCGAAAGGCATCCTGTGTTCCGATCCCGACGATCTGGACGAAGCCATCCGCGAAATGCTGGCCTATGACGGCCCGGTGATCTTCGATTGCTTGGTGGAAAAGCATGAAAACTGCTTCCCGATGATCCCCTCAGGCAAAGCCCACAACGAAATGTTGCTGGGCGATGCACAGACCCAAGGTGTCATTAAATCCGACGGCGCTGTGATGGTCTAACGTCTGCACGTTTTGCAAATGATGCATGAGTATTTAGGGGAAAAAAGAAACAAGACGCTTCACGGTTTTCTTTTTTCTCCAAATACTCCCGCCGGAGGCGGAAAATTTAGCCCTCAGGGTCAGTAAGGATATAAAATGTCACCTCTAAAACTCAAAAAAGGCGCGTCCAGCCATTCAGCTTACAATCTACGACCCTCCTATGGGGAGGAAGTTGAAAAGCACACTTTGGCGGTGGTCGTGGACAACGAAGCGGGTGTTTTGGCCCGTGTGATCGGCCTGTTCTCCGGGCGCGGCTATAACATCGAAAGCCTGACCGTGGCCGAGATCGACCATGACGGGCACCGCAGCCGGATCACGGTTGTGACCACTGGTACGCCGCAAGTCATCGAACAAATCCGTGCACAACTTGGACGGATTGTTCCGGTCCACGAGGTGCATGACCTGACGGTTGATGGCCCGTCCGTCGAACGCGAACTGGCCCTGTTCAAGGTTACAGGTGATGGCGACAAACGGGTCGAGGCCCTGCGTTTGGCCGACATCTTCCGCGCCAATGTGGTGGACAGCACTCTGGAGAGTTTCGTGTTTGAACTGACCGGCACATCCGAAAAAATCGACGCCTTTGCGGAGCTGATGCGGCCTTTGGGGTTGGTCGAACAGGCCCGAACAGGGATTGCTGCCCTGTCGCGCGGCGCGGAATAGCGTTAAATCCCGACGCGGGGACATCGCGTCGGGATCCTTTGGCGTTTAGCCGTCCGTTGTGGGCAGCAGGGCCGCGTCTTCGGCCATCTTCATCTCGTCCATATCGATCAGACCGCTTTGATCTGCATCGATTGTGGCAAAGACCGTCTCGGACATATCAGGGTAGACAACCTGTAATTCAGACATCGAATAGGCTCCGTCCCCATCCGTATCAATCTCGGCATTGGCCGACATGGCATGGGCCTGAACAGTCAGGCCAAACAGACCCGCCAGTGCAAAAGTGAGTGTCTTTTTCATATCAGTCTCCATTGGTGTGGTTGCATCCGCATCAGTGCGAACGCCCCTCAAGATGACAGTGCCAAAACAGCCATGATAGAGCGGACCCAGCACAGGCCAAAAACCCGCGAGGCTTTGCCAAATGCACCCTTTATGATGTGCAAGCCTCCGCTTTCGGCAATCCTTCGCGCTTGGACCAGCCAGACTACGCCGCAAATGTAGTGGCCTTTGCGCAAGAACCAGCGCAGTCCAATGAAAGAATCGAGCAGAAAAAAAGCGGGGCCGAAGCCCCGCTATTAGTTTCGCCGTTCAAGCTCATCATTAGTACCGCCCGGTATTCTGCCTGCGGCCTGAACGTCGGTCTGCCCCCCGCGCACGGGGGACGGATCTGCTTAGCTACACCCGGATGTTCCACCGCAGGTGTTGCATTTCATGCAGGTGCCATTGCGCACCAATGTGTAGTTGCCGCATTCGCCACATGGATCACCTTCATAGCCCTGCATCTTGGCCTTGGTGCGGTTGTCCATGGTCACAGCGCCCGAGGCGATGGCCGAGGTCGAGCCTGAGCCAGATGTGCTGATCTCGGGCACCAGTGTTTCCAAGACAGCCACTGGATCGGTGCCCGTGGCCATGCCTTGCATGCCGCCCTGCAACACAGTCAGCTCTTGTGGGACGCGCTTGCGCAAATAGCCGGTCGAGCTGATCTGTTTGAGCACTTCCAAGGACTTGCTGGCCGCCGTGTCGGAGACTTCATCAAAGTTGCGCACACCTTCGGCCTCACCGCGACCCAACTCGTCAAAGCTTTCGCCGGTTGGGGCGACGTGCGCCAGATCGGTGCGATCCAAATAGGACACAGCCAATTCGCGGAAGATATAGTCGAGGATCGACGTGGCGTTCTTGATGCTGTCGTTGCCTTGGACCATGCCTGCAGGCTCGAACCGTGTGAAGGTAAACGCATCAACGAATTCCTCCAGCGGCACGCCGTATTGCAGACCTACAGAGACCGCGATCGCAAAGTTGTTCATCATCGCACGGAAGCCTGCGCCCTCTTTGTGCATGTCGATAAAGATCTCGCCCAAAGCGCCGTCTTCGTACTCGCCCGTGCGCAGATACACTTTGTGACCGCCGACGATGGCTTTCTGAGTATAGCCTTTGCGGCGCTCTGGCATTTTCTCGCGGTGGGATTTGATGATCTCTTTGACCACAACCTTTTCCACGATCTTTTCGGCCAATACGGCGGCCTTCTCGTGCATGTTGCCGCTTTCCAGAACTTCCGCTGCCTCGTCATCGTCTTCCACCAAGGCCGCGGCCAGTGGTTGCGACAGCTTGGAACCATCACGGTAGAGCGCGTTAGCCTTGATACCCAAAGACCAGCTCAGCTCGTAGGCTTTTTGGCAGTCGGTGATCGTTGCATCGTTTGGCATGTTGATCGTTTTCGAGATCGCACCGGAAATGAACGACTGGGCTGCGGCCATCATGTAGATGTGGCTGTCAACACTCAGGAACCGCTTGCCTTTTTTGCCGCATGGGTTGGCACAATCAAACACAGACAAGTGTTCGTCTTTCAAGAATGGCGCGCCTTCCAGCGTCATTGTCCCGCAGACGTGGTCGTTTGCGGCATCAATGTCGGCTTTGGTAAAGCCCAGCGACCGGAGCAGATCAAACGTCGGATCGTTCAGCTTCTCGGCAGGGATGCCAAGGGTTTTGGTGCAGAACTCTTCGCCCAAAGTCCACTGGTTGAACACAAAACGGATGTCAAAGGCCGAGGGCAGTGCCGCTTCGATCTTGTCGATCTCGTTTTGGCCAAAGCCATGACCGATCAAGGACGTGTGGTTGATGCCCGGTGCGTTGCCAATGGTGCCATGGCCCACGGCGTAGCTGACGATCTCTTCGATCTGCGCCGATCCGTAGCCCAAAGTTTCCAAAGCAGCCGGAACCGACTGGTTGATGATTTTGAAGTACCCGCCACCGGCCAGTTTCTTGAACTTGACCAAAGCAAAGTCAGGCTCGATCCCTGTGGTGTCGCAGTCCATGACCAAACCGATGGTGCCGGTTGGCGCGATCACTGTGGATTGCGCGTTGCGGTAGCCGTTGGCCTCGCCCAATGTCAGGGCCTCATCCCAGCTAGATTTTGCTAAAGCGATCAAACGCTGGTCGGGGCAGTTGATATGATCCAAAGCCACTGGTTTGATGTCCAGCTTTTCATAGCCATTGGTTTTGCCGTAGGCCGCCGTGCGGTGGTTGCGCATCACCTTCAGCATATGCTCGGCGTTTTTGGCGTACCCCGGGAACGGGCCCAATTCGCCTGCCATTTCGGCAGATGTCGCATAGGCAACGCCCGTCATGATGGCTGTCAGGGCACCACACAGGGCACGGCCCTCGGGACTGTCGTAGGAATAGCCCATGTTCATCAGCAAGCCACCGATGTTTGCATAGCCCAAGCCCAATGTGCGGAAGTCATAGGACCGCTGTGCGATTTCCTTGGATGGGAACTGCGCCATCATCACCGAGATTTCCAACGTGACAGTCCACAGACGCGAGGCGTGCATGTAGTCTTCAGCTTGGAATTCGCCGTCTTTAAAGAACTTCAGCAAGTTCATCGAGGCAAGGTTACAAGCGGTGTCGTCGAGGAACATGTACTCGGAACAGGGGTTCGAGCCGCGGATTGCACCGTCTTCGGGGCATGTGTGCCACGCGTTGACTGTGTCGTGGTACTGGATGCCTGGATCGGCGCAGGCCCATGCAGCGTGGCCCACTTGTTCCCACAGATCGCGGGCTTTGATGGTTTTGGTCACTGAACCGTCGACGCGGTTGATCAGCTCCCAATCTGCATCGTTTTCAACCGCCTTTAGGAAGGCATCGGTCACGCGGATCGAGTTGTTGGAGTTCTGGCCGGACACGCTGTTGTAGGCCTCGGAATCCCAGTCCGTGTCGTAGGTGGGGAATTCGATGCTAGTGTGACCCTGACGGGCGTAATCCAACACGCGTTTGATGTATGTTTCTGGGATCGCAACTTTCTTGGCCGCTTTAATTGCATCCTTCAAGCCGTTGTTAACTTTGGGATCATAGGCATCAGCCTCGGCACCATCCCAGGCTTTGATCGCGGCAAAGATCGCGTTCAGCTTTTCTTCGTGCATCTTGGAACCGGCGACGATGGAGGCAACTTTTTGCTCCTCGAGGACCTTCCAGTTGATGAACTCTTCGATATCCGGGTGGTCGCTGTCGACGATGACCATTTTAGCCGCACGACGCGTTGTGCCACCTGATTTGATCGCCCCCGCTGCGCGGTCACCGATTTTCAGGAAGCCCATGAGGCCAGATGACTTGCCACCGCCCGACAGGCTTTCCCCTGCTGCCCGCAGGCTGGAGAAGTTCGTGCCAGTGCCGGAGCCATACTTGAACAACCGGGCTTCGCGAACCCACAGGTCCATAATGCCACCGTCGTTTACTAGATCGTCCGACACGGACTGGATAAAGCAGGCGTGGGGCTGCGGGTGCTCGTAAGACGAGGCGGATTTTGTCAGCTCACCGGTTTTGTAGTCTACGTAGTGGTGCCCTTGGGCGGGACCGTCAATACCGTAGGCCCAGTGCAGACCAGTGTTGAACCACTGTGGGCTGTTGGGTGCTGCGCGTTGTGCTGCCAGCATAAAACGCATTTCGTCGAAATAAGCCTGTGCATCAGCCTCTGTGGTGAAGTAGCCACCTTTCCAGCCCCAATAGGCCCAAGCGCCTGCCAGACGGTCGAAAACCTGCTTCGACGATGTCTCGCCCCCCATGCGCTGGTCCTCGGGCAGCTTAGCCAGCGCATCCTCGTCAGGAACGGACCGCCACAGAAACTCAGGAACGCCTTTTTCTTTGACGCGCTTGAGGGCTGCAGGAACGCCTGCCTTACGGAAGTATTTCTGCGCAATCACGTCGCTGGCGACTTGGCTCCAGCTATCCGGCACTTCGACATCGTCCAGGCGAAACACAATTGTGCCGTCCGGGTTGCGGATCTCGGATGCTGTGGAGACGAAATTCAAATCAGCGTAGGCGTCGGAGCCAGCTTTGGTGAATGCGCGTTCAATCTTCATAAGGAGTGCCTCTTGGTTAACCCTGAATAGTCTGTTCTGTCCGCCTCAACGCGGCACGGTTTTTTAAGTCTTCGGGCAAAGAAATCCCGCAAAACGCCATCAAACGCGTAACCGTTTAAGTGAAGTCTGCTAAACTATCCCTGTCCCTGTCGACCACCACATCTTGTGTGTGCATCATCGACTTGCACAACCTGACGTATATGACCCTAAAGCGTCAATCCAATTTTTAGAAAAATTCCGCCTAATTTCGGTTGACGCAGGACATCAATTCCAAGCGCGAACGATGCTCCACGATTCTTAACTTTTTGGGGTGTAAAATTAAGATTTTGTTAGGACAGATTAAGAGCCTAAAAAATCCATTCAATTCGGCATAGTTAGCCATCATAGTTTAGGAAAATGGCTACACAAAACCGTTACAATCTCAACGCAGATCACAAAAGGCTGGTAATTTACGCCCAGATAAAAAAACTTATCCACACCACTGATTAAAACCTCACGCGCGCCCAATTCAGTCCCAATTTTTGCAAATCTCAGGATTCTTGCCCATGAAACGATCCCTATATGTAGTGGCACTTCTATCTATTGCGGGCTGTACGACACAAGATACGCAATTGGCCCGACAGAATCCCTCGACTGCATTTGCGCAATTCTCCGATTATCCCGGCGTTCTGTTTACGGCTGCGGAAACAACGTGTAGCCGTCCCTATGAGACTTTGATCAGAACCTCCAAAACCAAACTGCGCTGCGAGGCTTTACCGCCGCCCACAGTTATGGCGCAGATTATCCTGGCTTATGATGGCACTCTGGACGACCTGCCCCGCTACGTATTGGAATTTAGCGCAGATCAGAACCCTCAGGGTTATCTGGCAAAGGCCGTGTTTTATCTGGATGTGCCACAACGCAGCGGACCGACCATACACGTAAAATTCGCAGACCCGGATCTGCGGAAAAATCTTGATCGATTGCTGGAAGGATCTGGCGGCAGTCTTTTGAAGACTGCGCCGTAAAACTGGTCGGGACGGTAAGATTCGAACTTACGACCCCCTGTACCCAAAACAGGTGCGCTACCAGGCTGCGCCACGCCCCGAACAGAGCCTCCGATTAGCGCCCCTTGTCAGAAAAGAAAAGCCCCCAGCGCGGGGTTTTTTCAAAATTTACGCGGATTTTGAAAGTTTTACGGCTGGTTCTCACACGGCCACGCAGGCCCGTAGCCCGCAAAGGCCGGATGGCGCAGCTCGCTGCCCTCTGTAATGCCCAGTTTCGCGCTTAGCCCACCGTTGATCTCAAGCACCGCCAGAACCGGGCTACCAGCAGGAATAGAGGTCAGATCCAGCGGAACTGCGTTTTCATGGATGCGTTGCACCACGCCAGTTTCATCTATGAACAACATATCCAATGGGATCAGCGTGTTCTTCATCCAAAACGCCACTTCACTAACGTCTGAATAGACAAATAACATGCCGGAAAACTGGGGCATGCTGGGGCGGTTCATCAGCCCTACCCCCTGTTCGACAGGATCATCGGCAATTTCCACCGAAAACCGGACAGTGCCAAAATCGCCGCGCAAATCGACGTGATCTTGTGCACAGTTTTCACCAAAAGCGGCCCCGATGCTGGCCAGCCAAAACGCAAAAGCTAGTCCTTTTTGACGGCCACGTCCCATGAGGTTACCTCGGTTGCCATTATTCCGCGCTGTCCATCAGTGACCCGAAGGGCCACAGCCTCGCCTGGTTGCAAGTCCGCAAGACCCGACCGGCGCAAGACCTCCACATGGACAAACACATCATCGTCGCTTCCAAAGATATTTGCAAAGCCAAATCCTTTGCCTTTGTCAAACCACTTGACCCGCGCCGCCAATAGCGGCCCCGAAACGGCCCCGTCGGGCGCATGATCCAATTCTTCTAAGCCTGCGCTGTGTTCTGTCACTGGCGGTTCAATGGACAGAACTTCAACCGCCTGCACACCGCGTTCCGTTGAATTGACGAGGATCTCTATGCGCGCACCATCCGCAATGGAGCTTTGACCAAAGTTGCGCAGTACATTGGCATGCAAAAGGATATCAGGCCCACCAGTGTCGGCCACAACAAATCCAAACCCTTTTGAAGGATCGAACCACTTTACCAACCCGGTTAGGGCTGACGCCTCGTTCAGGGTATTCTCGTCCATAGTCATCCATTCGACGCTCAACACCCCCACCGGGTGCAGTCGTCTTGTCATTTTTGCAAACTCTTGCGTACTGCAAGCACCGTTTAAAGTCGTTCAAACCAAAGTCACGGGTTCAATCGTGTCACGTCCCAAGGCGCCTCTAGGCTGGCACGTCGCCACTGAAACCGATCATGCAAGCGATGTGCACCATCGGCCCAAAATTCCAATTCTAAAGGTCGCAACCGAAACCCGCCCCAAAAGGGTGGCCGTGTTGGCGCATCGCCGTGTTGGGCTTTGGCAGCGTCGAAAGCCGCCGTCAATTCATCCCGTGACGTCAAAGGCGAAGACTGGTCCGAGGCCCAAGCCCCCAACCGGCTGTTCAGCGAGCGACTGTTATAATAGTCATCTGCAGCCGGGCCATTTTCACGCTCGATTATACCTCGGGCGCGCACCTGCCGACGCAGAGTTTTCCAATGCATCACAAAGGCCGCTTTGCCGGCTTGGTCCAATTCTTGGGCTTTGGCAGAGGTATAGTTGGTATAAAACACAAACGCATCGTCTTCGATGTCTTTGAGAAGGACAATACGCGCATTGGGCATGCCGCTGGCGTCTACAGTCGACAAGGCAATTGCGTTTGGATCATTCACCTCGTTTGTCTCAGCCAGAGCCAGCCAAGACTTTGCCAATTCAAACGGGTTTTCCCCTGCAAATATACCGTCGCGCTGCATCGAATCCTCACGTGTTATCTGATCGGTAAATTCAGGTTACCTTAAAGGCAACCCCTTGTAGCAGTGGTTGCAAGTCTTGTGAGGCGCTGCGGATTGGCTTACACCGATGAAAAAATGCACAAACGACCTTGGGACAGGTCCAAAGGACATAGTATGACGACACAACTTATGGCAGGAAAGCGCGGCCTCATTATGGGCCTTGCCAACGACAAATCTATCGCATGGGGCATTGCAAAAGCCTGTGCAGAACAAGGCGCTGAGCTGGCTTTTTCGTATCAAGGGGACGCTCTGCTTAAGCGCGTACAGCCTTTGGCGCAACAGTTAGGCTCGGATTTGGTGGTGCCGTGCGATGTCGGCGACGAGGCCTCAATCGACGCGCTCTTCGAGGCGCTCAAGGAACGTTGGGGCACATTGGATTTTATTGTGCATGCCATCGGATTTTCCGACAAAAATGAGCTGCGCGGACGGTATGTGGATACCAGTCGCGGCAACTTTGCCATGTCGATGGACATCTCTGTGTACTCATTCACAGCTGTTGTGCAGAGGGCAGAAAAGATGATGACCAATGGTGGATCATGCCTGACGCTCAGCTATTATGGCGCCGAAAAGGTTATGCCGCACTACAATGTCATGGGGGTGGCCAAAGCCGCTTTGGAGGCATCAGTGCAATATCTGGCCGAAGATCTGGGCAAGGACGGCATCCGCGTCAACGCAATCTCTGCAGGCCCGATCAAAACTCTGGCCGCTTCGGGCATCGGGGACTTTCGCTACATTATGAAATGGAACGAATACAACTCGCCCCTGCGCCGCAATGTCACCACCGAAGACGTGGGCAAAGCCGCCCTGTTCCTGCTGTCTGATCTGGGCAGCGGCACCACGGGCGAAAACCTGCACGTGGACGCAGGCTACCACGTGGTTGGCATGAAGGCCGTTGATGCGCCGGATATGAGCAAGTGAGCGATTTAAGCTGGGTTCAAATTGTAGCCTTTAACGCGACCTTGCTGGCGGCCTTGGCAAGCCCCGGCCCTGCCTTTCTTGTGGCCACCCGCACGGCTCTGATCCATGGCAGACAAGCGGGTTTAAAAACCGGTTTAGGCCTTGCCACGATGGCCGCAGTGTGGACGGCGGCGGCTCTGATGGGGTTGGCGGCCTTGTTTACGGTGATCCCATGGCTTTACGGGGCGTTGAAGTTGGGGGGTGCTGTGTATTTATTGTATCTCGCTTACGGCATGTGGCGCGGGGCGGACACACCTTTGAACGTCACCGAGACAGCCGTGACGCACAAGGCATTTACATCTGGGATGTTGGTCAATTTGGCGAACCCCAAGTCGGTTTTGTTTGCTGGCGCCGTGATCGCCGTGATCTTTCCCGCTGGATTAAGCGTAACCGACAGTCTTTTGATCGTGGCCAATCACTTTGTCATCGAGGTCGTCGCCTATGCAGGTTTGGCCTTTGCATTATCTACAGCGCCGGCCCGTGCAACATTCCTCAAAGCGAAGGCTGTTTTGGATCGCAGCGCGGCTGTCATTATGGGGGCTTTGGGCGTTCGGTTGCTGGCGTCGCATTCCTCCTGACCGCTTCAGGCTTAGGGGAGGTTGGGGATTGCGAGTGCCCCCGCGCCGTTATAAAAATTCGTCAATGACGTTGTGTTACAAAAGGACCACTACATGACCGACCGTTTGCCCCACGAGAAAGGGTTCCACATCAGCTGGGATCAAATCCATCGCGACAGCCGCGCACTGGCGTGGCGGTTGGATGGCAAAGGTCCGGATAATGGCGCGTGGAAGGCGATTGTCGCGATCACCCGTGGCGGTATGGCCCCAGCCATGATCGTAGCACGCGAGTTGGATGTGCGCACAGTTGATACCATCAGTGTCAAAAGCTACGACAACCAAAGCCAATCCGCGGCATCAGTTTTAAAAAGCCCCGATGCCCAGCTTATGGGCGACGGCACCGGCGTGCTGATCCTTGATGATCTGGTGGACAGCGGCAAAACCTTAGAATTGGTGCGCCAGATGTATCCCAACGCCCATTATGCCACGGTCTATGCCAAACCTAAGGGCGAGCCGATGGTTGATACCTTCATTACTGGCGTCAGTCAGGACACGTGGATTTTCTTCCCGTGGGATATGGCACTACAATATGTCGAGCCGTATCGCGGGACTTGATCCGTAAGGATTTGTGTATTTAGGGAAAAAAGAAACAGGATGTGCCGCTCATGAGCCTTTCTCGCACCCAAACGACGTTTGCCCCCCCAGTAATGGAGGCGCGGCGCTGGTTGGACGGGGTGGTGTTTTCTGAGACCAAGCCCCTGATCAATGTAAGCCAAGCGGCCCCGGTTGATCCGCCCCCGCCTGCGATGCGGGCAGCCATGGCGCAGATGATTTTAGAAGATGATGCGACGCATCTTTATGGCCCCGTCTTGGGCTTGCCAGAACTGCGCGCCGAAGTTGCCGCACAGTTTAGCGCGGGATATGAGGCGAGCCTGTCCCCCGACCAAGTGGCGATCACTTCCGGCTGCAATCAGGCCTTTAGCGCGGTGATTACAGCCATCGCCAACGAAGGGGATGAAGTTATTCTGCCAACCCCTTATTATTTCAATCATAAAATGTGGTTGGACATGTCTGGCATAGCCTCCGTGCCTTTGCCCTGTGGCGCTGGATTGTTGCCTTCGGTCGAGGAGTGTGCGGCTCTGATCACACCCAAGACTCGCGCCATTGCATTGGTCACGCCGAACAATCCGGCAGGTGTTGAATATCCTGCAGATTTGGTTTTGGCCTTTTATCAGTTGGCGCGCAGCCATGGGATCAAGCTGATCATTGACGAGACTTACCGCGATTTTGACAGCCGAACCGGCGCGCCGCATTCGCTGTTGCAACAAGACGGCTGGGACGAAACAGTGGTGCAGCTTTATTCCTTTTCCAAGGCCTACCGCCTGACGGGGCATCGAGTGGGCGCAGTTGTTACCAGCCCCAGCCTTTTGGCCGAGGCCGAAAAGTTCCTCGACACAGTTGCAATTTGCCCAAATCAGCTGGGTCAGCGCGCAGCGCTTTGGGGCATGCAAAACCTAAGCGATTGGCTGGCCGGAGAACGCTTGGAAATTCTTGACCGCCGCGCCGCGATCGAAGAAGGGTTTGGCCCGCTGGCTGCCAAAGGTTGGTCGCTGCTGGGCGTTGGCGCGTATTTTGCCTATGTCGCCCATCCCTTTGATCTGCCATCGGATCAACTGGCCCCTTGGTTGGTGCGCGAGGCCGGTGTTTTGGTCCTGCCGGGCACAATGTTTCAACCAGACGGCGACCCTGCTGGCGCAGGCCAATTGCGGATCGCTTTTGCCAATATTGATCGCGACGGGATCAACACCTTGTTTGCGCGTCTTGCAGGTCTTGCCCCCCCTCACAATCCAGCCTAAACCTGTCCGACATGACGCAAAAAGACTGACCAGATAAGACTGATCAGATAAGACAGACAAGGCGGGAACGGGACGATGTTCAAACTCAAAGGCGGCAACATTTTTGTCTGGATCATTCTGGGTCTTTTGATTGTCGGATTGATGGGCTTTTCGTCTGGTGGGTTTGGCAACAACATCCGCACCATCGGCAGCGTCGGCTCGAAAGATATCACAGTGGAACGCTACGCACGCGATCTGCAAAACGAGATCCGCGCCTTGTCTGCACAAACCGGTCAACCCATTCCTTTTGCAACGGCGCAGGCCATCGGCATTGATCGCACTGTTCTGGGCCGTTTGGTCACCAGCCGTGCGTTGGATGCAGAAACCGAACGTTTGGGCATGTCAGTGGGCGACGCCGAGGTGCGCAGCCGCGTGCTGGATGTGCCCGCCTTCCGCGGTCTTGACGGGAACTTTGACCGCGAGGCCTATGATGAGACCCTGCGTCGCTCGGGCCTTAGCATCAAAGCGTTTGAGGCGCAGATCCGCGAAGATGCAACGCGTACGCTGCTGCAAGGTGCCGTTGGTGCAGGTTTCGCAACAGTTCCCACATATGAGAACACTTTGTTTAACTACCTTGGCGCGCGGCGTAATTTCATCTGGGCCCCGCTGGATGCCAGCCTGTTGGCACAGCCTGTTGGCACCCCCAGCGAGGCTGATCTGACGGAATATCACACAGCAAACCCTGAGGCCTTTACCACGCCCGAGATCAAGAAACTGACGATTGCCGTTCTGGTCCCTGAGGATCTATTGGATCAAATTGACGTAGCCGACGAAGATCTGGCCGAGCTGTACCAAGACCGGATCGACGAATTTGTGCAACCCGAACGCCGTTTGGTCGAACGCTTGGTGTTGAATGATGAGGCGACAGCACAAGCAGCAAAAGACCGGTTGGACGCAGGCGAGCTGACGTTTGAGGCGCTGGTCACTGAACGCGGTTTGGACTTGGCCGACATCGATATGGGCGACATGACCCAAGCCGATCTTGGGGCAGCGGGTGACGCGATATTTGCCCTTGAAGATCCCGGCGTGGTTGGCCCCCTGCCCTCGGACTTGGGGCCTGCCCTTTACCGGATGAATGCGGTTCTGTTGGCCCAAAACGTGACGCTTGAAGACGCCCGTACGGACCTGACCCGCGAAATTGCAGGCGACATGGCGCGCCGCCAGATCAACAACCTAAGCCGCGAAGTAGACGATCTGCTGGCGGGTGGTGCCACCTTGGAAGAGGTCACGGACGAGACCGACATGACGCTCCAACAGATGGACTGGCATGCAGACTTTGAGGCCCCTCTGGCCAGCTATGCAGCCTTCCGTCAGGCAGCCCTTGCGGCAACAACCGATGACTTTCCCGAGTTGATCGAACTGGACGATGGTGGCATCTTTGCCCTGCGGTTAGACGACGTTGTGCCCCCGGCACTGGAACCTTTGGACGACGTGCGCGATGCCGTAAGTGCTGCATGGCAAGACTCCGAGACCCTCGCGCGGATCGCTGACGTGGCCGAGGGCCTGATCGCGCCGTTGGAAAACGGCGTCGATATGGCCAGCCTTGGCCTCACCGCGACGATTGAACAAGATATGACCCGTGACGATGTTATCCCCGGCACACCGATTAATCTGATGAGCGAAGTCTTTGAAATGGAGCAGAACGAGGCCCGTATCGTCACTGAGAACGATCAACTGGTGCTGGTGCATATCCTTGATATTTTGCCCCCAGACGAGACCAACAACGAGATCCTTGCCCTGCGCAACGCCATTGTTGGTGGGGCCAGTCAGGATCTGGCGCAAGACATCTTGCAAGCCTTCTCGAACGGGATCCAAACCCGCGAGGACATCCGTATCAATCAAACGGCCCTTGATGCCGTGCACTTGAATTTCCAGTGATCGCTGATGGCCCTGACACCTGACTTTGCAACCTTTGCCGCCGGATATGAGGCGGGCAAGAACCAACTGGTCTATAGCCGTATCGCGGCGGATTTGGACACGCCAGTCTCTTTGATGCTCAAGCTGTCAGAGGCGGGCAAAGACAGCTTTGTCTTGGAATCTGTGACCGGTGGCGAGGTCCGCGGGCGATATTCCATGGTCGGCTTCAAACCCGATGTGATCTGGCGCTGCAATGGCACCTTGGCCGAAGTTAATCGCACCGCGCGCTTTGATCCTGATGCCTTTGTGGCACAGAAGGCGGATCCGCTACAAAGCCTGCGCGATCTGATCGCCGAAAGCCGCATTGATATGCCCTTGGATCTGCCTGCGGCTGCGGCGGGGCTGTTTGGCTATTTGGGCTACGACACGGTGCGCTTGATCGAACATTTGCCAGACGTGAACCCCGATCCATTGGGCCTGCCCGATGGCATGTTCCTGCGCCCCACGGTGGTTGCGGTTCTTGACGGGGTCAAAGGCGATGTGATCATCGTCTCGCCCGCCTGGGTCACCTCGGGCCTGTCGGCAAAAGCGGCCTATGCCCAAGCCGCCGAACGCGTCAGCGACGCCCTGCGCGATCTGGAGCGGGCCATGCCCAGTGAAAGCCGCGCCTTGGGCGACGAAGAGCCTGACACGCCGCCTGTGTCTAACTTCTCGAAACCCGCCTACCTGCAAGCCGTTGAAAAAGCGAAAGATTACATTCGCGCAGGCGACATCTTTCAAGTGGTTCCCTCGCAACGCTGGACCCAGAGTTTCAAACATCCGCCGTTTGCTCTGTATCGCAGTTTGCGGCGCACCAACCCCTCGCCGTTTATGTTCTACTTCAATTTCGGCGGTTTTCAGGTCATCGGGGCCAGTCCCGAAATCCTTGTGCGCGTTTTTGGCAATGAGGTCACGATCAGGCCCATCGCGGGCACCCGTCCCCGTGGCAAGGACGAAGCAGAAGATCGCGCGCTTGAGGCCGATCTGCTGGCCGATAAAAAGGAACTGGCCGAGCATCTGATGCTGCTGGATCTGGGGCGCAATGATACAGGTCGCGTATCGAAAATTGGCACCGTGAAACCCACGGAACAATTCATCATCGAACGCTATAGCCATGTGATGCACATCGTGTCCAACGTGGTGGGCGAATTGGCCGATGACCAAGACGCGCTGAGTGCGTTTTTCGCGGGCATGCCCGCAGGCACTGTCTCCGGTGCACCCAAAGTGCGCGCCATGGAAATCATCGACGAGCTGGAACCAGAAAAGCGCGGCGTCTACGGGGGCGGCTGCGGTTATTTCGCAGCCAATGGTGACATGGATATGTGCATCGCCCTGCGCACCGCTGTGTTAAAGGATGAAAAGCTCTATATTCAGGCCGGTGGTGGCGTCGTCTACGACAGCGATCCCGAGGCTGAATATCAAGAGACCGTGCATAAATCCAACGCGATCCGCAAGGCTGCACGGGATGCCGCGCGCTTTGATCCGGCTGGCAACTAAGCCAGTCGTTTAAGGCGTATCACCTTTTAAAATGGCGGAAACAGGGGCAAGGGCCACGCGTTTGGCCCGCTCGAGGCCGCCCCATAGGATCAGCGCAGATACAGTATTGGGCTGCAGCCGGCCCAGCAAAACCACACCATCCTCTTGGCCGGCTTTGAATGCGGCCTGATCCAGAAAACGGCGGATGATCGTTGCGTCTTGCCCCTCACTGTCGAGGTCGCGAAACACCACAGTGTTTGGCACGCTGGCGCGATCGGCGACACGGCTCGCCCCGTTCAGGCCACTGGAGACCGTCACCAAGCCATGGCCCGTAGATTTCAGATTTGCTACGGCTTGTGACATCACAGCCGGGCTGGATTGAAACCCGGATTCCCCCAATTCCAACAAGGCCACCGCCTCGGGAACAGCGGTTTTATAGGCCTCTAGGGCAACCTCTACGTCGGACGGCGCAGAACCGCGGGGCAGATTGCTGAGCATGACAACTTCAAAGCCTGCCTTGCGATAGGTGCCTGCCCGATCTGCTGCCGCCGGATCGGAGGCATCAACAGCAAAGGTTAAAGGATAGGGAAAGCTCTGCAAGGCTTCGGGACCAATGGCCGAACTACCTGTGTCGATCAACACCACCGACATCAACGGCTTTGCCTCGGGGTTTTCAAAGGCGCTGGCGAATTCGACCAAAGCTGGCCCGGTCGAGGTGCTTTGTTCAGGGTCCGACGCAGGCTCGGGCGCTGATTGGCCCAAGCGATTGACCCGCACACCAGTTGCAAGGTCTTTCAAACCACCGGTTTCCGTGCTGAGTGCTAATCGATTGTTGGGCCGCGCTGGCGTTTCCTCTTGGGCATCAGTTGGGGCAGCAGGCCCCGGCTCTTCTGCCATATCCTCTGACGTATCCTCTGGCGCTGGCACCTCTTGGGCGACAACGACCTCTGGGGTTGCTTCCGGTTCTGGCGCCTCTTCTGCCACCACCACCTCTGGTGCTGCTTCAACCTCAGGGGCTTCTTCCGCCAAGACCATCTCCGGCTCTGGCTTTGGCTCTGCCTCAGCAACAACCAAAGGTTGCTCAGGCTGCACAGGTGGTTCGGTCTGAATGCCCTCACTTGGGGCCACATCCACAGTCACGGGGGCCACGGGCTGGGGCAAAAGCGCCGGCGCAGTGTCCGGTGCTGGGGCCGCTTCAATCACTGGGGCTTTTGGCGCCATGGCTTGCGGATTAGGCAAGATCGGCTCGACATCGGGCACTGTGGCCACTTGGCTTGCATCCGGGCTTTGCGGTTGGCTGGGATTGGCGTCTACGGTGCCTGTGGCCGGCCGTGCCGCTGGCGCTGTATCCACATCACCGCCCATATTTGCATCTGGTTGCGGCTGCGGGATCGCCCCGGACTCGCCCAAACTGGGGGCCAAAGTCTCCTGCGGTGTGGCCAAGGCTTGGTCATTTGGCGCAGGTGTCCCAGCAGGTTCATTCACGGCATCTGTGGGGGGCTCAGGCGGGGCAACCACGGGTCCAGAAATCACCGACATCAGCACAACCGCCAAAGCCGAGACCAATGCCCCTAAAAAACTGCCCGCTAAAAAACCTTTAAACACCGGCTAGATTCGGTCCTTTAAACCCTTTTCAATAGGGCTAACGCCCTTGACGCCAAGCGCCATCCCTGAACATCTATACTCTGACCAAGGGGGGTGGTGGTAGCCCTCTTTTAAGCCAAAGCAGGAAAGAGCAAAGACATGCTGCTGTTGATCGATAATTACGACAGTTTTACCTACAATCTGGTGCATTATCTAGGGGAACTGGGCGCGGACGTTCTGGTCAAGCGCAACGACGCGCTGGATGTGCAGCAGGCCATGGCCCTTCGGCCGGATGCGATTTTGTTGTCACCCGGCCCCGGCACCCCGGATCAGTCGGGTATTTGTCTGGCGCTGACACAGGCAGCGGCGGAAACCCGCACACCCTTGATGGGCGTCTGTTTGGGCCATCAGACCATAGGCCAGACCTTTGGCGGCGACATCGTGCGCTGCCATGAAATTGTGCACGGTAAAATGGGCCAAATGAAGCATACTGGTAAAGGCCTGTTCAAAGGACTGCCCAGCCCGTTTGAGGCCACGCGCTATCACTCATTGGTTGTAGACCGCTCCACGTTATCTGACGATCTCGAGATCACCGCTGAACTGGAGGATGGCACGATTATGGGTCTGCAACACCGCAACCTGCCCATTCACGGGGTCCAGTTTCACCCTGAATCTATTGCCTCCGAACATGGCCATGCCTTACTTAAAAACTTCCTGACCGAAATGAAGGTGCCCGCATGAGTGACGCGCTCAAACCTCTGATCCATGCCGCCGCCGAAGGGCCATTGACCCGTGCACAGGCCGAGGTCGCCTTTGGCATCTTGTTTGACGGCGATGCCACCCCCAGCCAGATCGGCGGATTGTTGATGGCTCTGCGCACCCGTGGCGAAACGGTGGATGAATATGCCGCGGCCGCTGCGGTGATGCGGGCGAAATGCAACGCAGTGAAGGCACCTGACGGGGCCATGGACATCGTGGGCACCGGTGGCGACGGCAAAGGCACGCTGAACATCTCAACCGCAACCGCCTTTGTTGTGGCAGGCGCGGGCGTGACTGTGGCCAAACACGGCAACCGCAACCTTAGCTCGAAATCTGGCGCTGCAGACGCGTTAGGACAGATGGGCATCAACGTCATGGTCGGCGTCGATGTGGTCGAGGCCGCTCTGGCCGAAGCTGGGATCGCCTTTATGATGGCCCCCATGCACCACCCGGCCATTGCCCACGTCATGCCGACGCGCGCGGAACTCGGTACGCGCACGATCTTTAACATCCTTGGCCCCCTAACAAATCCTGCCGGTGTAAAACGCCAACTCACCGGTGCGTTTTCGCGTGATTTGATCCGCCCCATGGCCGAAACTTTGCTGGATTTGGGGTCCGAGGCTGCATGGCTGGTCCACGGCAGCGATGGCACCGATGAACTGGCAATTTCGGGCGTCTCATGGGTGTCAGAGCTGGCCAATGGCACGGTCACCGACCACGAGGTTCATCCCGAAGATGCAGGTCTGGCCCCACACCCATTTGAGGCCATCCTTGGTGGCACGCCCGAGGAAAACGGCGTGGCCTTTGCGGCCCTGTTGGACGGCGCAACAGGCGCCTATCGTGACGCCGTGCTGCTGAATGCCGCTGCGGCTTTGGTCGTGGCAGATCGCGCCAGCACCCTTAAAGACGGGGTTGAAATGGCCCGCACAAGCATCGACAGTGGGGCCGCCAAGGCCAAAGTTAATCAGTTAGCACGTATCACCACGGGGGCCGCATGAGCGACACAATCCTAGACAAAATCAAAGCCTACAAGCTGGACGAAATTGAACAACGCAAAGCGGCGACCCCCCTCGCCGATGTCGAGGCTGCTGCCCAAGCTGCCCCAGAAACACGCGGGTTTGCCAGCAAATTGCAAGAGGCCTCGCGCACGGGCTACGGATTGATCGCTGAAATCAAGAAAGCCAGCCCTTCCAAAGGGTTGATCCGTGAGGACTTCGAACCGGCCGAATTGGCCAAAGCCTATGAAACCGGTGGGGCGGCGTGCTTGTCGGTCCTTACCGACACCCCATCGTTCCAAGGGGCCGATGCGTTTTTGACCGAAGCGCGGACTGCCACCTCCCTGCCCGCTTTGCGCAAGGATTTCATGTACGACACCTACCAAGTCGCCGAAGCCCGCGCGCTGCATGCCGATTGCATCTTGATCATCTTGGCCTCAGTCAGCGATGCCCAGGCGCAGGAACTGGAGGCCGCCGCAACCCAATGGGGCATGGATGTGCTATTGGAAGTCCACGACGAGGCTGAATTGGAACGGGCTTGTCTGCTCAAGTCGCCGCTGATGGGCATCAACAACCGCAACCTCAAAACATTTGACGTGACACTGGACACCACGCGGTTTTTGTCCCGCTTGGTGCCTGCAGATCGCACAATCGTTGCCGAAAGTGGCCTGACGACCCCAGAAGAACTGGCGGACATGGCCCAATATGGTGCGCGTAGTTTCCTCATCGGCGAAAGCCTGATGCGTCAGGCCGATGTGGCAGCGGCCACCCGCGCCTTGATCGGCAATCCCCTGACCTCGGCCGGGGGCGGATTATGAGCCTCACGCATTTTGATGCCAAAGGCGACGCGCATATGGTCGATGTCTCGGACAAAGCCGTCACATCGCGTATCGCCGTGGCTGAGGGTTTTGTCAAAATGCAACCTGCCACCTTGGCTATGATCACCGACGGCACTGCCAAAAAGGGCGATGTGCTGGGCGTCGCGCGCTTGGCGGGCATCATGGGGGCAAAGGAAACCGCGCGGCTGATCCCGCTCTGCCATCCCTTGCCCATCACCAAAGTTGCTGTCGACCTTGTAGCTGATCCGGACTTGCCCGGCGTGCGTGTCACAGCCACAGTGAAAACCACCGGTCAAACCGGCGTGGAAATGGAGGCGTTGACGGCTGTAAGCACCGCTGCACTGACAGTCTACGACATGACCAAAGCCGTTGAAAAGACAATGGAAATCGGCGGCATTCGCGTGACACTAAAAGACGGCGGAAAATCCGGCCGGTTCGAAGGCTAGCGGCCAATGTTAAGTGTCGCAGAGGCGCTGGAACTGGTTTTGGGTTTGGTAGAACCCGCCTCCACCGAAGTCGTCCCCTTGCGCGACAGCATCGGTCGTACATTGGCCAAAGACGCAATCGCCACGCGCAATCAGCCGCCTTTTTCCGCCTCCGCCATGGACGGCTATGCAGTGCACAACAGTGAAGTTCGTGCAGGCGCACAGTTTATCGTGATCGGCGAGGCTGCTGCGGGCCACGGCTTTTCCGGCACCGTGGGCGCAGGCCAAGCCATCCGTATTTTTACCGGCGCACCAGTGCCCGACGGTTTGGACCGGATCCTGATACAAGAGGATGTAACGCGCCAGAACGACGTCATCACCTTATCCGAGAACCACGATACATCACACTATATCAGGCATTTAGGGGCCGATTTTAAAGTTGGTGACGTTTTGCCAGCCCCTTGCATGATCGGCCCTGCCGAAGTTTCGCTTGCAGCGGCTATGAACATTTCTCCGGTCACTGTTTACCGACGCCCTACTGTGGCGATATTGGCCACAGGCGATGAATTGGTCATGCCCGGTGAAGTGCCAAATGAGGATCAAATCGTAGCCTCCAACGTCTTTGGCTTGGCCGCAATGTGCCAGTCTGCCGGGGCGAACCCGCGCCTTTTACCCATCGCACGCGACACGCCCGCCAGCCTATCCCAAGCGTTCGCGCAGGCCAAAGGTGCTGACATTACCGTCACCGTGGGCGGCGCTTCTGTGGGTGATCATGACTTGGTCGGCGCTGTGGCTGAGGCGCACGGGCTGCAAAGGGCCTTCTATAAGATAGCCATGCGTCCGGGTAAGCCTTTGATGGCAGGACATTTTCAAAACGGTGCCTTGCTGGGCCTGCCCGGAAATCCAGTTTCGGCTCTGGTCTGTGGCAAGCTCTTTTTGGAACCAATGATCCGCAAAATGCTTGGCGATCCGGCACCAAATGTCACAACACGCTTGCTGCCACTGACCGCCGCTTTGAACGCGAACGGACCTCGCGCGCACTATATGCGAGGGCATCACAAAGATCAGAAAGTTCAGGCCTTTGATCGTCAAGACAGCGCTTTATTGAGTGTCTTTGCACAGGCCAACTGTCTGATCAAACGCCCCCCATTCGATCCTGCGCGCGCCATAGGCGAAATCGTAGAAGTTATCGAAATATGAACAATCGTTGACACAAAACAAGAACATGGATAGAACATTACCCAAACACGCAAGAGCTGAGACACAAAGCTGACAGGGACATACCATGTTAACCAACAAACAACTTCAACTGCTCAACTTCATTCACAAACGGCTGCAACGCGACGGCGTACCGCCCTCTTTTGACGAAATGAAGGACGCGCTGGATCTGCGTTCAAAATCCGGGATTCACCGGCTCATCACTGCTTTAGAGGAACGCGGCTTTATCCGTCGTTTGGCCCACCGGGCCCGCGCGATTGAGATTGTGAAACTGCCTGACGCTATGGGTGGCTCGGGCTTTACCCCCGTGGTGATTGACGGCGACAAAACAGATCCGCCCCCTGCAGCGCAGCCCATCGAAGTGCACGCGGTTGAACTGCCCGTTATGGGCAAAATCGCCGCTGGTGTGCCAATCGAGGCCATTGAAAACCGGACCCACTCAGTAGCGGTCCCGGGTCAGATGCTAGGCAATGGCGGTGATCACTATGCCCTTGAAGTCAAAGGCGATTCGATGATTGATGCTGGTATCAACGACGGCGACGTTGTGGTGATCAAACAAACCGCAACAGCCGATGATGGCGATATTGTTGTGGCACTGGTCGAAGATCAAGAAGCCACGCTCAAGCGGCTACGTCGCAACGGGCGATCCATCGCGCTTGAGGCTGCAAACCCCGCTTATGAGACCCGCGTGTTCCGCGACGATCAGGTCAAAGTTCAGGGGCGTTTGGTTGGATTGATCCGTACTTACTGAGTTTGATTGCGGGCCAGTTGCGGCCCCCGATCAGGATACGGCAGGGTCAGCGTTCCTTCGGGCGCTGGCTCCTTTTTTCGGTCTGAACCTGTATTCCAAAGCCGTTGCCCCGAGGCTTGCCGCACCGAGACGACTTTTGGCCCTGAATTTGTCGTGTAGATCGCCAAAGCACCGGTTTTTGACAGTTTTTTGGGGTCAAGGATCAAACAGGGCGCGGGCGTTGGCGTCTCTTGCACTTGATTTGTGATCACCCAATCGGCCCCTGCGCACAGATCCTGAGGCAATTTACCTGCCTTACCCGTCACATGAAGCACCTGCCAATCCCCCGCTGAAACAGTCGACAATGTCTTGCGTCGCAGCAATCCCTGACGCTCCACGGTTTGGGCCTGAGTAATGCCACCGTCACCGTCGTTTTCCAGCCAGTTGGATGCCGCAAACCCGTCGCCACGCGGCTTGTTCAAAACGCGACCATCAGGGCCCATCACCCCAATCAAGCCGCCACTCTCGCTGATCAAAACATGGGGGCGCTGCGTCGTAGGCCAGATCAGCAGCGCGACAGCAACACCGGCCACCCCCAACCATTTGCGCGGACCACGCCACAAGACGAAAAACACCGCACCCAAAGCCATCATCGGCAGGACTATCGCATGGGGGCTGACCACATGGCTCAGCGCTGTTTCAAAACCTGCAATTTTATCAGCCACATAGACGACCCAACCGATGCCTTTGGCCATAATCCACAGGGCAACCCCCGCCAGCCCCAAGGGCCAAAGCAACGCCGCAATCACGGCCGCGGGCATAATCACTGCCCCCATCAAAGGCACTGTGGTCAGGTTCGCCAGCAACCCATAATGGGGGATTTGGTTGAAATGCGCCGCGGCAATAGGTGCGGTCGCAAAGCCTGCCACAGCCGAGGAAATCAAAACGCCCAAGGCCCCTTGGGTCCAGCGCGGCAAGCCAAACGTGTTGCCCCGCAGCGCACTAAAGACAACCACGAGGGCCGTGGTCGCAGCAAAGGACATTTGAAACCCCGGCCCCATCAGGGCCTCGGGTCTCAAAACCAATACAAGGATTGCCGCCAAGGCCACCGAACGTAGCGTCAGCGCGCGCCGCCCCATCAAAATCGCCATCAGCATCACAGCCACCATGATATAGGCCCGCTGGGTCGCGACCGTGCCGCCGGACAAAATCAGATAGATAGACGCCGCAATTAGGGCGCCCACGGCTGCATATTTTCGGATGGGATGGCGCATGGCAAACCCCGGAGCCAAAGCCAAGATATAGCGCAGCGACGAAAACACAAAGCCGGCCAGTAGCCCCATATGCAGGCCGGAAATCGCCAGCAAATGCGCAAGGTTCGAGGCGCGTAGATCACGCAAAACATCCTGCGGAATCCCAGACCTGTCCCCCGTAATCAGCGCTGCTGCAACTGCGCCGTTCACGCCACTGACTTTGGTTTGAATCGCTTCAGACAGGGTCATACGCAGGCGAAAGACGGCAATGCTCCATGCCGATTGCGCCTCATCATGCAACTTAACGACCGGCACCCTCGTATAGCCAACCGCGCCCAGTTGTAAAAACCATGCATGACGTTGGAAATCGAAGCCACCCGGTTCTGCAGGGGCCGGAGGCGGTGACAAATGGCCCGTGGTCATCACTGTCATGCCCGGTTTAAGGTATTGAATTTCTTCAGGCATATGCAGGCTGAGGCGCACATGTTTGGGCGTTTTTGCACGCGGAATACGGTCTAGCACCACTTGATCCAAAGTGATCCTCGGCTTGTCCGATTGCGACCGATCAATCCCAACGACACGGCCCTCAACAGCCCCATAATAGCGCCAATCCAATGTGGGTGCCGCCACCACATTGGCGCGAAACGCCGCAAGCAACACACCCGCAGCCACCAACGCCACAGCGACCAACAAGGGCCGATACGCGGCGGGCAAACGCCAAATACACAAAGCCAAGCAAAACAAGGTAAACCCGCCCCAATTCAGGGCCTGTTGGTCCGGCTCTTCTGGCAACATAAAGTAGCTGCCAATCCCGATGGCCAGAAATACCGGAACCCAGCCAAAGAGATGCCCACGTTGACTGTCCAGCGTAAGCACAGAGAAGACTTGTTGTAACGTCATTGCAGCCCTTGTGCCTTGTGTGCGGCATGATAAACCCATTTCACTCTACGTCTTCATTGGTTATCCAAAGGTTAATCCGACTTATGTCCTCTGCTGTTGTCACTCGTTTTGCCCCCTCGCCCACTGGGTATTTGCATATTGGCGGGGCCCGTACGGCCCTTTTCAACTGGCTCTATGCGCGCGGACGTGGCGGTAAGTTTCTGTTGCGGATCGAAGACACAGATCGTGCACGTTCGACCCCTGAGGCAACGCAGGCCATCCTCAACGGCATGGCTTGGCTTGGCTTGGACCACGATGGCGAGGCTGTCAGCCAGTTTGAAGGGGCTGCTCGCCACGCGGACGTCGCTCATCAGATGCTGGCCCAAGGGGACGCCTATAAATGCTTTGCCACCCAAGACGAAATCGCGGCGTTTCGCGAGGCAGCCAAGGCCGCTGGCACCTCAACCCTCTATCGCAGCCCATGGCGCGACACGCCTGCCGCAGATCATCCCGACGCGCCCTTTGTGGTGCGTCTGAAGGCCCCACAAGACGGCGCAACCGTGATCAATGACGAGGTCCAAGGCACTGTGACATGGCAAAACGACCAGCTAGATGACATGGTTTTGCTGCGCTCGGACGGCACGCCAGTCTATATGCTGGCTGTGGTGGTCGACGATCACGATATGGGCGTCACACATGTGATCCGCGGGGATGATCACTTGGCCAATGCCGCGCGTCAGTCACTGATCTACCGCGCGATGGGGTGGGACCTGCCAACATACGCCCATATCCCACTGATCCATGGGCCCGATGGCAAGAAACTGTCGAAACGCCACGGCGCTTTGGGCGTCGAGGAATATCAGGCCATGGGCTATCCCGCCGCTGGTATGCGCAACTATTTGGCCCGCTTGGGCTGGTCCCATGGGGACGATGAATTTTTCACCGATGCACAGGCCGTTGAATGGTTTGGAACCGACGGCATAGGCAAATCGCCCGCACGTTTGGACTTCAAAAAACTGGAAAACATCTGTGGCCAACATATTGCTGTGGCCGAGGATGCTGCACTGCTGCATGAATTGCACGGCTACCTTACCAGCATTGATGTAGCCCCCCTGACCGACGCCCAAAATAAACTGATGTTGGCGGCAATGCCTGTCTTAAAGGAACGCGCCAAGACATTCGGGGAACTTGTTGAAAAGGCGTACTTTATCCTTGGTGAACGGCCGTTTACACCGGACGAAAAAGCCGCAAAAAACCTCGATGATGTATCCCGTGGTATACTATCTGAATTGACGCCGCAGCTGCAAACTGTTAGCTGGGATCGAGACACATTGTTCGACGCCGTCACCCAAGCTGCCGAAAGCCACGGGATGAAAATGGGCAAGCTCGCAGGCCCCCTGCGCGCAGCCCTTGCAGGGCGCTCTGTGACACCAAGTGTTTTTGATATGATGCTGGTCATCGGGCGCGAGGAAACCTGTGCGCGCCTGAAAGATGCAGCTGCAAGTTAGGGAAATGTTAGGCCATCACGTGCAGAGCTTTTCCTAGCCACTCAGGGAAAGACTGCATCACAGCAGTCCAAGATGTTGGAAGGGACCAAAATGGCCGAAACGAAAAGAACCGCGACACTGACAATTGGCGACGACAGCTACGAGTTGCCCATCTATTCCCCCACTGCCGGCCCCGATGTCATCGATATCCGCAAGCTTTATGGCCAAGCAGACGTGTTCACCTATGACCCAGGCTTTACCTCCACAGCCGCCTGCGACAGCACCATCACCTTCATCGATGGCTTCAAGGGCGAGTTGTTGCACCGTGGATATCCAATCGATCAATTGGCCGAAAAATCCCATTATCTCGAGGTCTGCTATCTGCTGCTTTATGGTGCCCTGCCCAGTGCCGAGCAGCTAGAAGAGTTTGAACATATCGTCACGCACCACACGATGCTGCACGAACAGATGATGAATTTCTTCCGTGGCTTCCGCCGGGATGCGCATCCTATGGCGATTATGACCGGTGTGGTTGGCGCCATGTCTGCGTTTTATCACGACAGCACCGATATCGCCGATGAACGCCAGCGCGAAATTGCGACCTTCCGCTTGATCGCCAAGATGCCGACCATTGCCGCCATGGCCTATAAATATACCGTGGGTCAGCCTTTTGTGTACCCGCGCAATGATCTTGATTACGCATCAAACTTCTTGCGCATGTGCTTTGCCGTGCCTGCCGAGGAATACGAAGTGAACCCGATCCTGGCCCGCGCCATGGACCGGATTTTCACACTACACGCCGATCACGAACAAAACGCATCGACCTCAACCGTGCGTTTGGCCTCGTCATCGGGTGCGAACCCGTTCGCCTGTATCGCCGCTGGCATTGCCTGTCTTTGGGGTCCAGCCCACGGTGGTGCGAACCAAGCCTGCCTTGAAATGCTCAAGGAGATTGGGACAGTCGATCGCATCCCCGAATTCATCGCCCGCGCAAAAGACAAAGACGATCCATTCCGCCTGATGGGCTTTGGCCACCGCGTCTACAAAAACTTTGACCCCCGCGCCAAAGTGATGAAGCAGTCGGCGGACGAAGTGTTGGATCTGCTGGGTGTGGAAAATAACCCTGTGTTGCAAGTCGCCAAGGAATTGGAAAAAGCCGCTTTGGCCGACCCCTACTTTGCTGACAAGAAACTGTTCCCGAATGTCGATTTCTATTCCGGTGTGATCCTTGAGGCCATGGGCTTCCCCACATCTATGTTCACGCCGATCTTTGCGGTCAGCCGTACGGTTGGCTGGATCTCCCAGTGGAAAGAAATGATCACGGATCCTGCCATGAAAATCGGTCGCCCTCGTCAGCTGTATGTCGGCGAAACGGAACGCGACTATGTGGACATCGAAAACCGCTAAACGCTTAGCATCTTGAAGAATTGGCCGCGCCGTCCAGCGCGGCCTTTTTTATGTGAACAGATGCCCCATCAAATCACGTAACAGCCCCAATCAGACCAAGTCCCCTATCCAAAAAATTTGCTAAATCGCCTTGATATTCGTCCCAGTCAGATGACGTGCTGGGGCAACCACGGGTTCTACAAAGGTTTGCGACAGTCTGCCTGCGCTGGATATCACGGTTAAGACAATTGGGATCAAAAATTCATGTCTCTAAATCGCTTACAATGCGTTGATTGTCATGTTGTCCACTTGCAGTTTCTACCGATGTGCAACACCTTGCGCGTAGATCAGCGACTTTAGATGGGTGTTCTTAACCAATGAACCGTTTATTCCTATTTTCAGGGGCTGCAGCCTTGGGGGCTGTTGCGGTCGGGGCAGTTGCATTTACCTCGATGCAGGGCGCGGTATCTGAAACAGATACATTCACGGCACCCGGTCTTGATCCAATGACAATTGCCGAGGCTCAAGCGGAGTTTTGGCGCCTTACGCCTGCTTTGCTGTTGGAGGTTTACGACGCCTTCGGACAAACCGAGGAAAATACCATCTACGATACGCTGGCCACCGTCACATCAGGAGATGCTTTGGAATACCTTTACCTCGAACGGGTTGGGGCGATGGCAGGTGGTGGACTTGAAGAGGCTGATCAAACGATCCATGAGATCAAACTGTTGAATACGCAGGTTTCGCGAAACAAGGCATCCTTGGCGATAGACGCATCTTGGCAAGTGGTCGGAACCGTCGGACATGCCGAGCACCTGCATGTGCGGGGCAACACTTATAGTGCTGATTTATTGGTGTCGCCCGTTGACGGGGCATGGCGCATCACCGATTTCGAGTTGCTGGACGTCAATCGGGATGAAGCCGGCGAAACATTTCTAGCACCACCGACAAACTGATGATCAGAATTGAAAATCTCAACTTTCGCTATATTGCGACCAGTTTTGGGCTAAACGTTCCCGCGTTCGAGCTGCACGACCGCGAACGCCTAGCCATTGTCGGCCCCAGTGGCAGCGGTAAAACCACACTTTTGAATCTGATCGCGGGCATCCTGACCCCGCAGACGGGCCGTATCAATGTGGCGGGCACTGATGTCGCCACGTTGTCCGAAGTTGAGCGCCGTAATTTTCGGGCCAGCACGATTGGCTTTGTGTTTCAGGATTTCGCGCTGTTGGAGTATCTGTCCGCGCGCCAAAACATCCTCTACCCCTACCGCATAACGCCAGCCTTAACCCTGAATGACGAGGCCCGCGACCGCGCCGATGCCTTGGCCACAGCCTGTGGGATTGGTGACAAACTGGACCGTCATCCTGGCGCGCTGAGCCAAGGGGAACAACAGCGCGTCGCCATTTGCCGGGCCTTGGTCACCCAGCCAAAATTGATCCTGTCGGATGAAGCGACCGGCAACCTTGACCCAGAAAGCAAGGCACGCATCCTTGATTTGCTGTTTGAACAAGCCAGCCAAGCAGGGGCTGCCGTTTTGGCCGTGACCCATGATCACGAATTGCTGCCAAGGTTCGAACGCGTCCTTGATTTTGCTGAGTTTCGACAAGGGGCCGATGGATGAACGCGCTTTTTCTGGCCTTCGCCTATTTGCGCTATCACTGGGGCCGCAGCCTTGTCCTGACGCTGGTGGCAGCACTGATTATGTTCGTGCCGATTGCGACGCAAATCTTGCTTTCGACAAGCGAACGCGCGCTTGTTGCCCGTGGCGATGCGACGCCACTTTTGCTGGGAAGTCGCGGGTCACAATTGGACCTGACCATGGCCGCGCTCTATTTTTCGGACGAACGCCCAGATCCAGTTACCATGGCCGATGTCGAAACCGTTTGGGACAGTGGCCTTGCGATCCCGATCCCCATTCATTCGGCGTTTTCATCTGGCGGCTTTCGGATTGTTGGCACATCACTGGACTACTTCGAATTCCGCAATCTAACCTTGGCGCAGGGGCGCAGCCTTTCAATTCTTGGGGATGCTGTGATCGGCGCAGACGTGGCGGCTGACCTTGGCAAAGGTGTCGGTGACACTCTGGTGTCATCGCCAGAAAACCTGTTTGATCTGGATGGGGTCTATCCGCTTGAGATGCCGATCGTCGGTGTTCTTGCCCCGACCAATTCACCCGATGATCAAGCGATTTTTGTCGATATCAAAACCGCATGGGTCATTCAGGGGATTGGTCATGGACACGAAGACGTGGTGACCGCAACCGATGTAGCGACAGGCACAGCAAACCTGTCCAACGCCGCTGTAGTACAGTATCAGCGCATCACCGATGACAATATCGACAGCTTCCATTTTCATGGCAGCCAAGACAGCTTTCCAACCTCCGCCGTGATCCTCGTCCCCAATGATGCCCGTTCAGCCACGATCCTGAAGGGGCGCTATTTGGACAGCGAAAACCCAAGTCAGTTGATCGCACCGTCTGGCGTGATCCAAGGTCTTGTGGACCGAATATTCCGGATCAAATCCCTGTTGGATGTGGTCACGTTGATTATCGCCATCGCGGCCTTTGCAGCTATCGGGCTGGCGGTGTTTCTCAGCTACCGATTGCGTGCCAAGGAGATCGCGACAGCGGTCAAACTTGGCGCACGGCGCGGGATGGTCCTGCGGCTCTTGTCGGCGGAAACAATTACATTACTATCTGTATCTGCACTTTTTGCGGCACTTGGCACTGCGATCGTGTCACGCAATGCCGAAAGTTGGGTGGGCTGGTTGCTTGCCCTTGGATCTTGAACAACAGGAGGTCTTATGTACCGCCACCTTCTACTTACTGCATCCTTTGCCAGCCTTATCGCAGCGACGCCTGTTTTGGCCCACTACGGTATGATCATTCCAAATGATCCCATGATCAGTCAGCAAGATGGCCGCAGTGTAGACCTTACGATGTCATTTTCCCATCCGTTCGAGATGGACGGTATGATGCTGGACACGCCTGTATCCTTTGCTGTGACCTATGAGGGCACCACCACGGACCTGCTGGGCGAATTGCAAAGCGAAACCATTATGGACGATCAGGGTTACACACTCAGCTACCAGCTTGAGCGTCCCGGCACCTATATTTTCACCATGGAACCCCAGCCCTATTGGGAACCCGCCGAAGATGCCTTCATCATCCATTACACCAAAACTTATGTGACCGCCTATGGCGATGACGAAGGTTGGGATACCGAACTGGGCCTCAAAACCGAAATCGTGCCGCTATCCAAGCCATTTGGTTTGTGGGAGCACAATGTGTTCCAAGGTATCGTGAAGATGGACAGTGAACCTGTTCCTTATGCAGAGGTCGAGGTCGAGTTCTTCAATGACGGTGCCGGTGCAACAGTGCCAGACGAGTTGATGATCACTCAAACCGTCAAAGCCGACGCCGCTGGCGTGTTCACCTATGCACCGCCCTCTGATGGTTGGTGGGGTTTTGCGGCCCTCAACACTGCCGACTATACCTTGACCGAAGAAGGTTCAGGCAAAGAAAAGGCTGTGGAACTTGGCGCTGTGATCTGGGTCCACTTTGAAGAATGGACAGGCCAGTGATCCGCCGGCTTGCTTTGGCCTTTGCATGTGTCGCCGCCCCCACCCTTGCGGCCGCACATCAGATGACGGTTTTTGCGTCCTCGGATTGTGAAACCGTCACAGTTGAGGCCAAGTTTTCGAACGGCAACCCTGTGATGCTTGCGGATGTTCGGGTGCTGGATGGCAACAACGACCTTTTGCTGACACTGCCGATCAACGAGGATGGCACGCTCCCTATTCCACTCGACAGCGTCGATCATTCCGGGGGGTTGGTTGTCGAAGTCGACACGGGCAGCCACGACAATTACTGGATCGTGACCCCCGACGATATCGCCCGCAGTTGCCAAAGCTGATGACTATGACCCTTTTGAGATCTGCATTGGCTGTGCTGTTCAGCCTGCTTGCTGCGAGTGCGGCCTTGGCACAGGACCGACCAACCATTGTCACGGTCAACTATCCACTGCAGTACTTCGCACAACGTCTTGTGGGGGACGCCGCAGATGTCGTGTTCCCTGTGCCAAGGGATGTTGACCCCTCGTTCTGGCGGCCCGCTATCGCAGATATCAGCGCCATCCAATCCGCTGACCTGATTTTGCTGAATGGGGCAGGCTTTGCCACCTGGATTGATCGCGTGTCTTTGCCACGATCCAAGGTCGTGAACACAACTGCCAAAATCGAAAACCAGTTTATCCGCACCGAAAGCATCACCCACAGCCACGGCGAAGGGCAAGAGCACTCTCATGAAGGCACCGCATCCTATACCTGGCTCGACCCGATGCTGGCCATCGCGCAAGCCGAGGCAGTTGCCGCTGCAATCACCACGCGTGGGATCGCACCGGCGGATAAGGTTGAGGCGCAACTGGATCGTTTGCGCACCGACCTTGAAGCCTTGGACAAGACTGCCGTCGCTTCCCTAGGTGGGTTACAGAACATCGCCATCATCGCAACGCACCCGCGCTACCAATATTTCGCACGGCGCCACGGCCTGTCCATCGCGTCCCTCGAATGGGACGCCGGTGCCATGCCAACACAAGCCGAGCGCGCAGACCTTGTGACGCTGGTCGATGAAAAAAACGCACAAATCCTGATCTGGGAAGCCGAACCACCTGCCGCTGCATTTGCGATCACCCGTGAGCTTGGATTACACAATGTTGTTTTCCCGCCCCTTGCTCATCCAGTCGAAGGGCAGACCTTCCTACAGTCGGTCGAGACAACGCTAACAGCGATATCGGGCGCTAGGCAGCAATAGCTTTTGACCTCTTTTCCAACGTCAGAAATTCCCAGAACGAACCACTCGTCCTTTGGACTGCAAAAAGCCAGACCAGTCGCGCAAGTTTCCAAAACGGTCTACTTACGCGATCGAACCAGCTACCGACCTTGAAAATCGGGGGCGCGTTTTTCTAGGAAGGACACAACACCTTCGCGGAAATCGCGCGTGCGTCCGCAGTCGCCTTGCAGTTTGGCCTCCAGTGCCAGTTGTTCTTCCAGCGTATTGTCGTAGGTCGCCTTGAGCGCCTTTTTGACGTTCCCAAACGTCTGGGTCGGGCCTTTGGCCAAATGCAGAGCGCGGGCGTACCAATGGTCTTTGAACGCATCATCTGCCACGGCTTCCCAAATCATTCCCCAATCGCTGGCTTGTTGTGCGCTGACTTTATCGGCAAACAGCGAGGCACCCATAGCTTTGGCCATACCAATCTGGCGCGGCAGGAAATGCGTGCCACCAGCGTCTGGAATCAGTCCGATTTTGGCAAAGGCCTGCACGAAATAGGCACTGTCGCTGGCAATCACCACATCTGCGGCTAGGGCAAGGTTCGCCCCCGCACCCGCAGCAGGACCGTTCACTGCAGAAATCGTTGGTACAGCACAATTGTAAATCGCATTCAGCATCGGCACGTATTCGTCACGCAAAGTGCGTTCCAAATCCAAATTGGCAGCCGATCCCCCATCGCCCAGATCCTGGCCCGAACAAAACGCCTTGCCCTGCCCTGTGAGCACTGCAACACGCGCTTCATCACTGGCGGTTTGAAACGCATGAGTGATCTCGGCACGCATCTGCGAATTGAGCGCGTTCATCACCTCAGGCCGGTTCATCTTGATGGTCGCGATGTCGTGATGGATGCTAAAACGGATGGTTTCGTAATTCATGATCTGGGCCTGCTGTCGCTGGTGGGTCAAACTTAAGTTCGGAACTAAACTAAACTGTTTAACCCAAAGGGAAAGCGAAACCGAACGTCAATGCCCTAGTCTTCTTTCAAAAGCGCTGTCAGGCGTGCCTGTTCGTCGTCACTAAGCCCCTCGGGGCCCGCAGTGTCCGCACGTCCACGCACATAGACAATACCCACGCCGAGGGCCGCCAAAAACATCAGCGGCCCGGCGATCCACAGCACCAGGTTCGACCCGTTCAACTGCGGTTTCAACAACACGTATTCTCCGTACCGGTCCACGATGAACGCCATGGCCTGCGCATCTGTGTCGCCTGCCACTAAACGTTCGCGCACCAAAAGGCGCAAATCGCGGGCCAGTTCTGCGTTGCTTTCATCGATACTTTCGTTGCGGCACACAAGGCATCGCAGGCCTTTGGACAGCTCGCGTGCCCGTTCTTCCAGCACCGGGTCGTCTAGAATTTCATCCGGCTGCACGGCCAGCGCAGGCACCGCCAACAGCATCAATAGGCAAAGGGCAAGATACTTCATTCTGCAGGCACCGCGTCTTTGGGCGCGCGGCGCGCACCAGCGGCCACACGGTAGCGCCGATCACTCAGAGACAAGCCACCGCCAATAGACATGATGATAGCCCCGGCCCAAATCCAATTGGCAAAGGGTTTGATATACGTGCGCACAGCCCAACCGCCATCAACCTGTGGGTCACCGATCACCACATAAATGTCGCGCAGGATGCCATTTTTGATCGCGGCCTCGGTGGTGGGCATATTGGCCACCGGATACATGCGCTTTTCCGGTGTGAGATAAGCAATGATTTTGTCGTTTTGCCAGACATCGATGTCAGCCACGGTGGTAAAGTAGTTTGGCCCCTGCTCTTGACGCACATTGTTTAGTTCGATCTCGAATTGGCCCACGGCAAACCGGTCGCCAATCTCGGCCACGCGAATATCTTCTTGCTGCCAAGCCATCATCGCAGCCACACCAAAGATCGTTATGCCAAGGCCGGAATGAGCCACTGCCTTGCCCCAGTCTGCACGAGGCAAACCGCGCAGCCGCGCGACGCGATTGCCCCCCTTGCCAGAGCGTTGCCACAACTCAATCACAGTCGCAGCCACCAGCCATGCCCCCAACATCAGACCAATAGGCCCAAGGGCGGATCGGCCCGTTTGCAAGGCAAAGGCCAGCGCCATAAGCGCAATTGCAAAGACCAAGGCCGGGATCAGTGATTTGGCCACACGGCCCAATTTTGCCCGCTTCCATGGCAGCAATGACCCAAGCGGCAATGCAACAGCCAAGGCCACCATAAAGGGCGCAAAGGCTGCATCAAAGAACGGTGGTCCAACGCTAAGTTTACGGTCAAACAGCATTTCCGCGACCAAAGGCCAGATCGTGCCGACAAAGACCACCAAAGCACTGACAGCCAACAGGATGTTGTTCAGGACAAGCGCACTTTCGCGACTGACCAGCGAGAACACGCCTTTGGCTTCCATAGCCCCGGCACGCAGACTGAACAGCAGCAAAGCCCCGCCCATGAACACGCCAGTGATGATCAACAAATAGACGCCACGCTCGGGATCATTGGCAAATGCATGCACCGAGGTCAGCACGCCGGAACGCACGATAAACGCCCCGATCAGCGAGAACCCAAAGGCCAAGATCGCGAGCAGGATGGTCCATGCCTTAAGTGCTTCGCGCTTTTCAACCACGATGGCCGAATGCAGCAACGCCGCAGCGATAAGCCATGGCATAAAGCTGGCATTTTCCACTGGATCCCAGAACCAAAAGCCGCCCCAGCCCAGCTCGTAGTAGGCCCACCAAGACCCCAGCGCGATCCCAATGGTCAAAAAGATCCACGCCGCCAGTGTCCATGGGCGCACCCAACGGCCCCATGCAGCATCAACGCGCCCTTCGATCAAAGCCGCCACAGCAAAACTGAACGCCATCGAAAGCCCCACATAGCCAAGATACAGGAACGGCGGATGGAAGGCCAAACCGGGATCTTGCAACAACGGGTTCAGGTCCTGCCCATCCAAGGGCGGCACCAAAAGCCGATCAAACGGGTTCGACGTGAACAGCAAAAACGCAAAAAACGCCACGGCGATGGCGGATTGCACGCTGAGCACCCGCGCGCGCAGGCTTGGGGGCAGATTGCCACCAAACCACGCAGCCATGGCCCCAAACAGCGTCAGGATCAGGATCCACAACAACATACTGCCCTCGTGGTTGCCCCAAACGCCGGAAATTTTATAGATCAATGGCTTGGCCGTGTGACTGTTCGACGTCACAACCGCCAAAGAAAAGTCTGACACTACAAAGGCATAGGTCAGTGCTGCAAAAGAAAACAGTGTCAGCAAGAACTGCACAGTGGCGGCAGGCTCGGCCAATCCCATCCAACTGGCCCACCCCTTTTGGGCACCGATCATGGGCACCACCATTTGGGCAATAGCGACCATAAAGGCCAGAATGAGGGCAAAGTGTCCGAGTTCTACTATCATGAACAAAGGTATAGAGCGTCGGGACGCGCGGGCCAATCACAACTGCGCGTCCTGCGGCACTTTTCCTCACGCTGGCAGGCGCTTAGGCCCGCAATCGCTTCCAATCTGCAAGGGCTGCGTTCCCACGCGGGTCAATTGCGGCAAGGGTCAGGGCCGCATCATGGCCCGTTTTGGCCACACCGGGTGTTGTTGCTTGGGTCGCACTTAGGGTTTCAAGGTTTTCAACGACCTCAGGCACCCGCGCCATCGTCTGCGCAATAGACCGTTGAAAATCCTGCCCTTTGGCCTGATGCCGCGCCCCAAAATAAAAGCTGACAATCGCACCCAACAGCCACCACAGCGGCTCTGGCACCAAGGCAATTCCCTGCATCCGGCTGGCAAACCACACGGGATCAACCATGGCCGCCACCAACAAACCCAATGTGCCCAAGGCCATAGCAGGGCGCGGGATCCTATTGATCCCATCAACAAACCGATCAAACCATCCCTGCCGCGCATGGGCATATTCAGCCCCATATTGCGCCATCGCTGCAGATTGCACATGAAACGCGCGGTCATCAAATTTGTCGGAATTGACGCGAAAAACTTCGGCGGTCTCGGCGATCACATTGCGCCCCCCACCAAATACGACTGAAAACAAACGATCCATCAGGCCCATTTTGCTGTCCTTGCTTTATGTTCTGCTGAACTGAGGTGATATTTGGGCGCGATAAATTCCTCGGCCCGTTTGATCCAACCGCCTTTGCCTCCGGATTTCGAGCGGGCATATTTGCGACTGGCGGGACGGGAATCGGCCAAAGCGTAATAGTAATTGCGGCGCGCAATCCCGTAGGCATCGTTCAAGTGATCTGGTGCGGCACGATAGGCCTGATGGGCAATCCCCAAGGATTGCGGCCCAAGCGCGCCGTCCACAGAAAGCGGGTATCCCATCTTGACCAACAACCGTTGCAAGATCTTCACCGCATTGCCCCCTGCATTGACGTACATATCAAAGGCACTGGCGTGCAGCGATTGCGGCAACTCGGCCAAACGCGGCTTTTCGAAATAATGAGTGATGAAAATATCCGTGGCTTGTGCCCGGGTCAAAGCTTTGACGTCCGAGATACCAACACGGCCGTTTCCATCCAAATCCAACCCCAAGCGGCGCATGGTATGAATGGTCACACCATAGTTCGTCGCCCCGCCGGGATCATCGGGATCGTTCACATAGCCGCCTTCTCGGGCGACGATCTCTTTAGCAATATCGTGCACAGTTGGCATCGGGACTCCCCTCGCTTGTTGAGGGGAACAAGATGCGTGCGCAGTGGTTAATTCGTGCCTACATCTGCGTTCGGATCAACATAAACACCCTGTTCTTTAAGGGCATCAATGACCTCAGCAGGCATGTATGTTTCATCATGTCTGGCAAGGATTTCAGTGGCTTGGAAGGTGCCATCAACATAGCGCCCTGTACCAACCATGCCTTCACCCTCGCCAAAGAGGTCCGGCAGAACGCCTGTGTAGGCCACAGGCACAGAGGCCCCGCCATCGGTGACTTCAAAGGTGATGGTGGCCCCTTGGCCACGCACCAAAGTGCCCTCAGTCACCAAGCCGCCAATGCGAAACACCTCTGTTGGGGCTGGCGGGCTGGCGATCACTTCGCTGGGGGCACGAAAGAACTGAAACGCGTCTTGGCTGGCATACCATATCAGACCAAAGGATCCGATTAAGGCCACAACCGCTAAGGCGACAATCTGAATACGGCGCTGCTTTTTAAGGCTCTTCATGGGAACACCGGGGCCATCATCAGGCCTTGGGTCTCGGGCAAGCCCAGCATCAGGTTTGCGTTTTGCAAGGCTTGGCCGCTGGACCCTTTGGTCAGGTTGTCCAAGGCTGCAATGACAATTGCACGCCCCTCAATCCGGTCGGCCACAACGCCAATATGACAAAAGTTTGAGCCACGCACATGGCGCGTCGAGGGATGCTGCCCCATAGGCAACGTCTCGACAAAAGCCTCATCTACATAAGCCGCCTGCAACGTGTCATAGATCTGCTGTGCGTCACCATGCACATAGACAGTTGCGATGATCCCGCGATTGGCGGGCAACAGATGCGGGGTAAACTGAACCGTTACCGGACGCCCTGCAATCGCAGAAAATTCCTGATCGAACTCGGCCAAATGACGGTGCGTCCCGCCAACGGCATAGGCATGGGCCCCTTCGGACAGCTCTGCATGTAACAGGTTTTCCTTCAGCGACCGCCCTGCCCCGGATACGCCGGTCTTAAGATCGATAATGATCTGATCCAGATCAATCACACCTGCTTCAATCAACGGACGCAAGGCATATTGGCCCGTCGCCGCATTGCATCCAGTGCCCGCCACCAGTCGTGCCGCTGCGATATCCTCGCGGTAGAATTCAGTCAGACCATAGACGGCCTCGGCTTGCAAATCAGTGGCATCATGGCCCTTGCCATACCATTTTTCATATTCCGCCATATCGCGCAGCCTGAAATCTGCGGATAAATCCACGACCTTGACCGATGCAGGCAAAGTCTTGATCACTGCTTGCGAAGTCGCATGAGGCAAGGCGCAAAACACCAAATCCACACCAGCAAAATCGATCGTTTCAATCTTTTGCAGAACCGGCAAATCCAGATGGCGCAAATGGGGAAACACATCGCCCATGGCCTGCCCAGCTTTACGGTCTGCAGACAACGCAACGATGGTCATGCCCCCATGGGTCGCCAACAGGCGCACCAATTCCGCGCCCGTATAGCCGGAAGCCCCTAAAATCACGATGTTTTTGGTCATGGTCCAGATCCTTTGTTGCCCTTGATTTAGGGGCAAACTGCGGCTGCTGCAATCAGGCTTGGGAAAAAACGATCTCACGTTTTAGAAATTGCGTGGCGCGCACGCTGACACGTTTGGGATCCCCCGTGGTCAAAAACGCAGTCTGTGTGCCGGATCCCACCATCGTTGGATGGCGGCCAAGGTAGTCTGCAAGACTTTCCGCGACCAGATTGGCCTGCGAGTACACCGACACGTCTTCGCCCAAGGCATGCTGGAAACTTTCCAACATCAACGGGTAATGCGTACAGCCCAAAATCGCGGCTTGCGGCTTGGGCATCTTGCGTTTCAACGCGTCCACATGGCTGCGCACCATGGCGTCCGCCAGAATGAAATCGCCATCCTCGATGGCATCCACGATACCGCCACAGGCCTGCGCTTCAACATCGACACCTACAGCCCGAAACGCCAGCTCCCGTTGGAAGGCACGACTGGCCACTGTAGCCGGGGTCGCAAAAAGCGCCACGTGCTGCACGCCAACCTCGCGCGGCGGGGAATTGTCGCCCCATTGCCGTTCCGTCAGGGCCTCGATCAACGGTACAAATACGCCCAGCACCCGCTTATTCGTCGGAACCCAGCTTTCTTGCATCCGTCGCAACGCAGCCGCAGAGGCCGTGTTGCAGGCCAGGATCACCAGATCACATCCCTCATCCCACAGCCGCTCGACCGCCGCACAGGTCAGGTCAAAAATATCATCCGCATCCCGCACCCCGTAAGGTGCATGGGCGCTGTCACCCAAATAGACAAAAGGCACATCCGGCAGCCTGCGTTGGGCCGCATCCAAAACGGTGAGCCCGCCCAATCCACTGTCAAATATTCCTACAGCCATTAGTGTTTATACCGCTTTTCAAACTCAAACCCCTGCTCGCGCGGATCCAAAGGCTGGGTCGACAAGGCATATGTCGAGGTGCGCAGATATTCCATCATGGCTTTGTTGTCCGTGCGACGTGCATCTAATTCAGATTGCGGCAAAGGCGCGCCAATAACAATCGGTAAAGGGCTGTCGACTTTGGCTTTGAACTCTTTGATCATAAAGCCCATGCGCAGGGTCGCATGCAAATGACTGGCCATTTGAAACAGCCGACTGGTCTGTCCATCAAAGAAAATCGGCACAACGGTGGCGTTCGATTTGGCCACCATTTTGGCCGTAAACGCCCGCCAGCCGGGATCCAATGGTTTCGCAAATGGCGTTACAGCCGTGCTGACAGTCCCACCAGGAAAGACCCCCATGGCCCCCCCCTTTTCAAGGTAGTTCAATGCGTCTTTGCGGGTTTGGATGTTCAGTTTGACCGCGTCTTTGGTCTCATCAAAGGAAATCGGCAGGATCACACGGTTCAAATCCTCTGCCAGATGAAACACCCGGTGCGCCAGAATCCGAAAGTCACCCCGAACAACCGACAGAATATAACCCAACATCAAGCCGTCCAGAATGCCATATGGATGGTTGGCCACAACAATCAGCGGCCCCTCTTTGGGAATATTCGACAAGGCACCGCCACGGATATCAAGGCTCAGCCCATAGCGATCAGCCATAACCTGAAAGAAGTCGCGCCCACCGGCCACGTCATGCTCATAGCCTTTTGCACGCCTGATCAATCCCAAACGACCCGTAGCATTTTCCATCACACGGATCATCGCTCGACCGCTGCGGGTCTGGGCAGAATACGCGTAGCTGATCTCGCGGGTCTGATTGCGGTGCTGGGATTTGGGCATAGCTTTTGTGGTTGTTTCTGCTCTTTTACTGCGCCTGATGTAACGCTTTTACGTCATTTTCCAAGCGGTTTGACTATTCTGCAGCTTTTTGAGGCGCAGATTTCACCAAACCGCCCAATGCAAGCCCTTCCAGCAATTCCGTCCGTCGTTGCGCCGCAGCCTCTGCCGCCGCCTCTTTAACAGGGCCAAAGCCACGGATTTGTAATGGCAACTCTGCCAGAGCCACAGCAATATCAAGAGTTTGCGGTGTGACATCCTTCAAGATGACCGCCAAATCCGCCTCATATTGCTTCAGCAGCCGCCGCTCCATCCGGCGTTCCGCCGAATAGCCAAACACATTGAACGGCGTGCCGCGCAAACGCTTCATCCGCGCCAATGGCCCAAACCAACGGGAAAACCCGGCTTTATACGCTTTCTTCATCGGACGGCCATTTGGACCCAGCTTCGATGTCATTGGCGGCGCCAAATGATAGGTCAGGGTCAGATCGCCTTCAAATTCTGCCTCAGCCTTGGCTTTGGTTTGCAGCAAAAGACGCGCCACTTCGTATTCGTCCTTGATTGCCAAGGCTTTGTGATAGCCCAAAGCCACGGCTTCTTTTAGGCGCTTGTCCGTGAACTGTTCGACGCGTTTCAAATAACGCTTGGCCAGCCCCGGCCCCTGATACTCGGTCAGGTGCCGGACGCGAAAATCGATCTGTTCCTGCACGGTCTTGGGCATTTGGGTGACCGATGACGGCCCGATAACCCCTTGAATTTTCTCAGGATACTCTGCCGCCCAACGTCCTAACTCGAAGGCTCGCAAATTGGCTTCGACAGCGGCACCGTTCAACTCAATCGCTTTGGTAATCGCGTCGTGACCCAAAGGAATAAGCCCCTTTTGCCACGCAGCCCCAAAAACAATCATGTTGGAAAAGATGCTGTCGCCCAACGTCGCCTTAGCAAAATCAGAGGCGTCGAATTCAACCAACCCTTCCTTGAGCCGCGCGTGTAGGGCCAACTGCAACCGTCCGGTAGGCAGCTTAAATTCGGTGTCGCGGGTGAAATCGCCAGTGATAATCTCGTGATTATTGACCACAGCGCCCGTCCGTCCCGCTGTCATCAACCCAAGGGTTTTTGCCCCCGCAGAGACTACCAAATCCCCACCGATCAAGGCATCACACTCGCCAGTGGCCACGCGGATGGCACTGATATCTTCGGGTCGATTGGCCAAGCGGCAATGGATATGCACAGCCCCGCCCTTTTGCGCCAAACCTGCCATTTCCATCATCGCAGCACCTTTGCCGTCCAAATGGGCGGCCATTGTCAGTACCGCGCCGATCGTCACAACGCCGGTGCCGCCAACGCCTGTGATGACCACATTGTGGGTGCCGTCGATCTCGCGAGCTGCTGGCAGGGGCAGATCCGGAATATCCACTTCAGCCGTGGCCGCTTTGCGAATTTTGGCTCCTGAAACAGTCACAAAAGACGGACAAAATCCACTGACGCAGCTGAAATCCTTGTTGCAGCTGGACTGATCAATCGCCCGTTTGCGGCCCAGTTCGGTCTCGACCGGAACCAGCGACACACAGTTGGATTGCACGCCGCAATCGCCGCAACCCTCGCAAATATCCGTGTTGATAAAGATCCGCGCATCCGGATCCGGAAACAGCCCGCGCTTGCGGCGTCGTCGCTTTTCAGCAGCACAGGTTTGGACATAAACAATGACTGACACACCACTGGTTTTACTCAGTTTTTCCTGAACAGATTGCAACTCAACCCGCTCATGCCGCGCAATTCCTTTGGGAAAGAGGCTAAAATCAATCTCTTCTTTTTCGTCGTAGACCAACACTAGGTTTTTGACGCCCATAGCCTGCACTTCGCGGGTGATCCGAGCAGCATCCAATTGACCGTCGTTGCCCTGCCCACCAGTCATTGCGACCGCATCATTGAACAGGATTTTATACGTCATCGAGGTGCCAGCAGCCACAGCCCCCCGGATGGCCTGCAAACCAGAGTGATTATAAGTGCCATCACCGATATTTTGGAACACATGATCGCGGGTTGAAAACGGTGCCTCCCCGACCCAATTGGCCCCTTCGCCACCCATCTGGGTAAAGCCCATGGTCTCGCGATCCATCCACTGCACCATGTAATGACAGCCAATGCCTGCATAGGCGCGAGAGCCCTCTGGCACCTTGGTCGATGAATTATGCGGGCAACCGGAACAAAAATATGGCAAGCGCGATGCGATTTCATCTGCGTTATCCGCCTTTTTAGCCCCAGCAATTGCCGCCAACGCACCACGCAATTTGTCCGTATCGCGTCCCTCAGCTTGCAAAATGTGGCCCAGTTTTTCCGCTATATCAACGGGATCCAAAGCCCCTTTGGCCGTAAACAACTCGGCCCCCGTATGATCCGTGCCGCCGTACACCCGCCGCCCCCGGCGGTCGTTGAAAATCGCCTCTTTAGCCTGCACTTCGATCAATTTGCGTTTTTCCTCGACCACTACGATCAAATCCAGATCATCAGCCCAGGCGTTAAAGCCTTTGACATCCAGCGGCCACGTCATCCCGACCTTGTAAGTCGTCACCCCCAAATGGCGACATTCCGCATCATCCAAACCCAGCAGGCTCAGCGCATGCACCAAATCCAGCCAGTTTTTGCCCGCAGCGACAAAGCCAATTTTGGCCCCCTTGGCCCCGTGCACGCGCTGATCAATCCCGTTGGCATGACCAAAGGCCTCGGCAGCGTGGCGCTTGTAGTCGATAATCCGTGCCTCTTGATCCTGCGGTGTGTCGACCAATCGGATGTTCACGCCCCCCTCAGGCATTGCAAAATCCGGGATCACAAACGGCGCACGGTCCAATCCGGCCTCGACCACTGCTGTGACCTCAACCGTGTCTTTCATACATTTAAGACCTGCCCAGACACCGGCAAAACGGCTCAACGCCAGTCCAAACAATCCAAAATCAATAATTTCCTGAACGCCTGCTGGCGACAGAACCGGCATAAAACTGTCGACCATCGTCCATTCGGATTGATGCAGCGAGGTGCTGCTTTCGCCTGTATGGTCATCGCCCAAGGCCGCCAAAACGCCCCCAAACGGCGAGGTGCCTGCCATGTTTGCGTGCCGAAACACATCGCCAGATCGATCCACACCGGGGCCTTTTCCATACCAAAGACCAAAAACCCCGTCGAATTTCCCTTCTCCGCGCAATTCGGCCTGCTGCGATCCCCAAAGGGCCGTAGCTGCCAAATCCTCGTTCAGGGCCGGTTGGAACACCACGTCACTGGCATCAAGATGACTTTGCGCGCGTGACATCTGCATGTCCACAGCCCCAAGGGGCGAGCCGCGATAGCCTGTCACCAATCCAGCCGTATTGTGGCCTGCAGCCGCATCAATGGCCTTTTGCATCAACATCATGCGCACCAAAGCCTGCGTGCCATTCAACAAAACCCGCGATTTGGACAGGTCATACCGGTCTTCAAGGCTTACATCGTGATGGATCATGAGGCTCCTCCCCTAAAAAGCGCCCTTTTAAACAGCATAGGTCACAAAACCTGACCTACCAAGAAAAATCGGCATCAAAGGGTATCGATCAGTATCCCAGTTCGATAAGAACGCATAAGCCATGAGATCGAGTTATAAGGCGCAAGGTATGGATTGGGATAAACTCAGAATATTTCACGCAGTGGCCGATGCGGGTAGTTTGACCCATGCCGGTGACGTGCTGCATTTGTCGCAATCTGCCGTAAGCCGACAGGTGCGTGCGCTTGAAGAAACCTTGAACGCGACACTTTTTCATCGCCACGCGCGGGGATTGATTCTCACCGAACAAGGTGAGCTGCTGTTTGATGCCACATCCGCTATGATCAAACGCCTTGACGCTGCCAGTGCGCGCATCCGCGACAGCGAGGAAGAGGTCTTTGGCGAGTTAAAAGTCACCACCACCATCGGATTTGGATCACTCTGGCTGGCCCCCCGCCTGCCCCATCTCTACGAGAAATACCCAGACCTGAAGATTGATCTCATGCTTGAGGAACGGGTGCTGGACCTGCCCATGCGCGAGGCAGATGTAGCAATCCGTATGAAGGAGCCGTCACAGGCCGATTTGATCCGCAAGAAACTAATGACTGTAAAGATGCGCCTTTATGCCTCGCCCGGCTATCTCGAGCAAAACCCGACGCCAAACACTTTGGACGAGTTGCATCGGCACCGGCTGATTTGTCAGAACCCAAAGTCAACACAAGTAGGCGCAGGGGCCACCTTAGTCAGCAGCCTTTTGGCCAATGAGGTGCCTAGCCTATTGACCGTCAACAATTACTTTGGCGTGTTACAAGCGACCTTGCACAATCTTGGCATAGGCGTCTTGCCAGATTACGTGACCGAGGATTTCCCGCAATTGGTGCGTATCCTGCCCGAGATTGAAAGCACAGAAGTCCCAGTTTTCTTGGCCTACCCCGAGGAATTACGCCAATCCAAACGCATCACCGCGTTCCGGGATTTCGTACAAGACGAGATTATCACCCATCGTAAGAAAATGCGCGAGCTTGCGGCGGGCTGAGCGGCCCACCCTCTCACAGATATTAACCAGGAAAAATCGCCACCATTTCTGCCTCAAAATAGGCCCAAGTGATGCTGGCTTTGTTGCCTGCGTAACCCTCGTAGTAGGATTTGCCATTCGGTAAAGGCAGCCCCGCCCAGATCTTGGCCAGATTGTGCATAAAGGTCTCGCGCGAGATTTCGGATCGGTCAAGCGCCTGCAATCCAGCCTCGGCCAGCAAAACATCGGCCAGATCATCCTGCACCCCCGGGGAAAACCGAATATGCGCAGGCAGGTTCAGGCGTTTTACAAGGCGTCTCAGCGTCTTTGGTATAAATTGATAGCGGCCAATGGCGTGGGGCTGGCCCGGTGTTGCTTCGATCCACTGAAAAATCTCACCCAAACTCATATCGGTTGGCCGTTTCGCAGGTCGCCGCGTGGCACCATATTGCACAGCATCATACCCGTCGCGGCGCGATTCTGCCTTTTGGATCAGGGCGCGCAAACGTTCTAACGGGGAATAGGCCCCGCCCCCTAAGGGTCCACCGCCGGGTCGAGCCAATTGTCCCCCATCCAAAGGCAGGGATCGCCCACGTTTGGTCATAGGGCGCTCAGGATAAGGCGCGAACAGGCTTGCCCCCTCTTGGCCGATAAACAGGCTTTGCCCTCGAACACCGCCGCCTGCGGGCGCGGAGGCAGGCACCAAAGCCGTCCGGTGCGGCGAGACCGCTGTATCGGGCACCAATGATGCAGCCTGCATTGGGGATGCACTGCACACCACCAACAGAACCAATATTCGCCACACTAAAAACCTGCTGCTGGATTGCATTCTGCCCTCACATCATCTCGCCGCTTTTCGGGTATGACAGGCAAAAGTTGACAGGTGGTATGCAGCGAAACAAAAGAAGAACAAATTTTAAGCTATGCACGCAACGCATACCGGATATACGCCCAGATATCTTGTGAGAATCTATACTGCCTCCTATTTGATCCTCGACGGCGCTTTTTTGTGCGCCATCATACCTCCCTGTTGGACTTGGCCGAGCTTTGTGCTCGGCCTTTTTTTTACCCAACCGGATCTTCCCAGACCAAGACGGCACTTCGCCCTTCCCCCTGCTGGCCCCATGCCGTATGACGCAGCCCCAAGGGAATATGCGTCTTGGGGGACAAAACATGCAAGAACCGGCCATCACCGACGATCTTATCGCGCAACACGGGATTAGCCCGGATGAATACGCCAGTATTCTCGAGATCATTGGCCGCGAACCCAGCTTCACCGAATTGGGCATTTTTTCCGCCATGTGGAACGAACACTGCTCTTACAAATCCTCCAAGAAATGGCTGCGCACCCTGCCAACGACCGGCCCTCAGGTCATTTGTGGTCCCGGCGAAAATGCAGGCGTTGTGGATATTGGCGATGGCCAAGCCGTTGTTTTCAAAATGGAAAGCCATAACCACCCCAGCTACATTGAGCCTTACCAAGGGGCCGCAACGGGTGTGGGCGGCATCCTGCGGGACGTCTTTACCATGGGTGCGCGCCCCATTGCGGCCATGAACTCCCTCAGTTTTGGCGAGCCAAGCCACCCCAAGACATCGCAATTGGTCAATGGTGTCGTGGCAGGCGTTGGTGGCTACGGCAATTGTTTTGGCGTGCCAACTGTCGGCGGCGAAGTGCGGTTTCATCCCGCGTACAATGGCAACTGCTTGGTCAATGCCTTTGCCGCAGGACTCGCAGACGCTGACAAGATCTTTTATTCCGCCGCTTCCGGCGTCGGCATGCCAGTGGTGTACCTTGGTGCAAAAACCGGTCGCGACGGCGTCGGCGGGGCCACAATGGCCTCTGCGGAATTCGACGATACAATCGAGGACAAACGCCCCACCGTCCAAGTGGGCGACCCTTTCACCGAAAAACGCTTGATGGAAGCCACCTTGGAACTGATGGGCACAGGCGCTGTGATTTCGATTCAGGATATGGGCGCTGCAGGTCTGACCTGCTCTGCCGTGGAAATGGGCGACAAAGGCAAGCTGGGCGTCAAGCTGACGCTGGAAAACGTACCACAGCGGGAAGAAAATATGACAGCCTATGAAATGATGCTGTCAGAATCCCAAGAACGCATGCTGATGGTGCTCAAGCCCGAACTTGAGGCCGAGGCCCGCGCCGTATTTGAAAAATGGGATCTGGATTTTGCTATCGTCGGCGAAACTTTAGCGGAAGACCGTTTCTTGATCGTCCACAATGGCGAAGTAAAAGCCGATCTGACCCTGTCGAAACTTTCGTCCACGGCCCCAGAATACGACCGCGCTTGGGTCGAAACACCGGCCGCCGAAGAATTGGCAGACGTTCCCAACATCGATCCCATTGATGGCCTCAAGGCGCTGATCGCTAGCCCCAATTACGCGGCCAAGCAATGGGTCTACGAGCAATACGACACGCAAGTGATGGGCGACACCGCCCGCACTCCCGGCGCAGGGTCCGGCATTGTGCGTGTGCACGGTACCGACAAATCCCTCGCCTTTACCTCGGATGTGACCCCGCGCTACGTCAAAGCGAACCCTTTTGAGGGTGGAAAACAGGCCGTGGCCGAGGCGTACCGCAACCTCACCGCCGTAGGGGCAACCCCATTGGCAACAACCGACAACCTCAACTTCGGCAACCCTGAAAAGCCCGAGATTATGGGCCAATTTGTCGGCGCTCTCAAAGGCATCGGCGAGGCTGTGGCCGCTCTTGACATGCCGATCGTGTCTGGCAACGTCTCACTCTACAATGAAACCGATGGCACAGGCATCTTGCCCACTCCAACCATTGGCGCCGTTGGCCTGCTCACCACATCTGACGACCACATCAACGGCGAAGTCCGCGACGGCCATCTGGCCATTCTTATCGGAACCACCCACGGTCATCTGGGTCAATCTGCCCTTCTGGCCGAGGTCTTTAATCGCGAAGACGGGGATGCCCCGGCGGTAGACCTTGATCTGGAAAAGGCCCACGGCGACTTTATCCGCGACAACCGCAACTGGATCAATGCCTGCACCGATCTGGCCGATGGAGGCCTCGCCTTGGCAGCCTTTGAATTGGCCGAATCCGCAGGGGTGGGTCTAACGTTGGATGATACGGACACCGCTCAGCTCTTTGGCGAAGATCAAGCACGCTATCTGGTGGCCTGTTCCTTTGACAAAGCCGAAGGTCTGATGATCAAAGCAGGCCAAGCCGGCGTCACAGTTGCAACCGTAGGCAAATTCACGGGCGACACCGTAAAAATCGGCGGCTCTGAGGCCCCATTGGCAGAACTATCCCACCTTTATCGGACCGGCTTTGCCAACGCCGTGGCCTGAAGGCGCCCGACATTGATTTCTTTAGTCTAGAAATACCTAAATTCCGACGCTTGCGCGCAGGCACCCCCACGCCTATCTTTAAGCCAGACAGCAAAAGGACGCCAAATGGCCATATCCGCCCCCGAAATAGAAGCGCTTATCCGCGAAAGCTTCCCTGACGCGCAAATCACCGTGCAAGGCGATGACGGCGCCCATTTCGCCGCCGAGGTGATCGACGCCAGTTTTGCCGGTAAGAACCGGGTTCAACAACAACGCGCCGTCTACGCCGCCCTCAAAGGCAAAATGGACGGAAACCACGGCGAACTGCACGCCTTGGCCCTCACAACGAAAGCACCCTAATGCTCAAAACCGCTGTGCTCATCGCCATTCTTGGCCCGCTCTGGCTGCTCTTGCCGCCCCTGCGCTGGACCAGAGCCCAACTTATTCCCGTTAAGATCCCGCAAAAGGATAGAAAATGACCGACGCAAATGCCCAAATCCAAGACACGATAACCACAAACGACGTGGTGTTGTTCATGAAAGGCACCAAAGAAATGCCCCAATGCGGGTTTTCAAGCCGCGTGGCTGGGGTGTTGAACTTCATGGGCGTTGATTTCAACGATGTGAACGTGCTGGCCGATGACGCGATCCGCCAAGGCATCAAAGATTTCTCTGACTGGCCAACAATTCCCCAGCTTTACATCAAAGGCGAATTTGTCGGCGGCTGCGACATTATCACCGAAATGACCCTGTCCGGTGAGTTGGACACTATGTTTGACGAAAACGGCGTGAGCTATGACAAAGCGGCAGCTGACAAAATCCGCGAAGCCAACGCCTAAGTGCACATGCGCGCAGCACTGCATCTGCTTATCGCAGGGCTGTTGGCAATATTGACCCAAATTGGCGGGATAGCGTGGCTGCTGTCTCGCCTTTTTCGTCGCAAAACTTTGACATTTCTGGCTCTCTACGCAGGGCTCACCGTCGCAACAGTCGCTATCGCACCAGTCTTTGGACGCGTAGCCTTGCCGTGTAAATCAACCGCTTCTCTTCAAATGCACAGCCCTGTGTTTTGCGTGTTGAACCGGCACTACGTAACACCGGCGATGGAACTTGAACTCAACAGATTTGCACAGGCTATGGCCCAAAAGCACCCCGGAACCCAAACCCGAATCTTGGATGCAAACTTTCCATTTATCGATGGGGTCCCATTACTCCCACACCTGTCTCACAACGACGGAAACAAAGTGGATATCGCCCTGTTTTACAAAAATGGAGACAATGAAATCACAACCAAAACCCCCAGCCCCCTTGGCTACTTTGCCTTTGAAGTCGGTCCAACATCATGTCCGAAAAACCGTATTACCCTTAGATGGGACATGGGCTGGCTCAAACCGCTCTGGCGTGATTTGTCGCTGGACACAGACCGCATGAAATCTGCTCTGTTTTGGCTGGCTCAAAACCAAAAGACAGAGAAAATATTCGTGGAACCTCACTTAAAGGCGCGATTTGCCCCCACTCAGGAAAAAGTTCGGTTCCAAGGATGCCGCGCCGCCCGCCACGACGACCACATCCATTTCCAAATTTAAACTCTCCTGCAGCCAACCGTAATCCAAAGGCGCGCCTGCGGCGCATTCCATGTTTTGTTTGGCGCTCAAAATGCAAAGCGCAGCCAATCCAACGCGCCTTAGGTTTCTTTTTTCTCTAAATACTCAAACGGGCGACGCGCAGCGTCGCCCCTGCCCGCCGCAGGCGCCGATCGTAAGATCGTCCCGCAACTGCAAATCTATCCCGCCTCAGGTACTTTTGCTTCCACTGTCTCTGCCAAAGCCTCGGCCCGCGCTGCAAGCTCCGCCAACGCATCGGTCACGCTGTCTGGCACAACCGCCACTTCCACCCGTTCCGCTTGAGGCGAGGGGCGGTTTTCCAGCTCTTCAATCCGTGCTTCAAGCTTGCCGACAGTTTCAGCCGCAATCCGCACTTTTTCGTCCAACCCAGCGGTTTTATCCGCCAACATCAGACCCGCCATCAGCAACATCCGGTTTTCTGGCAACCGACCAATCTGGTCCACCAGAATTTGCGCCTCAGTGTCCAGATACTTTGCCGCTGCATGCAAGAAATGCTCTTCGCCTTCTTGGCAAGACACCGTAAAGACGCGCGCGCCAATGGTAATATCAACTTCCGCCATCAGACTTGCCCTTCCACGATTGGTTTCAACTCGGCCAAAACCGCATCCAACTCGGCCCGGTCCGCAGATCTTGCGGCACGCAACCCGTCCAGTTCCGCTTCAAGGCCTTGATTAATCAGTTCAGGCTGCGCAACCCCTTCGGCATTTGCAGCCCGCAAAGCCGCGTTATTGTCGCGGAGTTGCTGATTGGCCCGCTGCAATTGCTGCACTTCCATATCCAACCGTTCCAATGTCTCAGCTTGCGCTGCCAAACGCTCTTTCGCCTCGGCGGTCGAGGCCTCAAATTGCTGATTGACGGCCTTCAGGCGCTCTTGCAATTGGGTGTTGGCCAACTTTTCCTCATCCAACGCCTCTTGCAGCCCGGGCTCTGGAACTGCCTGCGCGACCGGAGCAGACAACTGGTCCAATCCCGTACCAATCCGCTCCAAAGCTGAGGTTATTCTTTGCTCCAATGCCTCTATTGTGCTCATCTGTCCCTATCCTTCTAGACGGGTTTCGTCTGCCGCGTCGCATCGCAACGCTTTATTCTATGCGCCCTGTTTCAAGGCCTAACACAGCATCACTGTACGATTCGGCCCAAGATCTTGCATTATCTTAGCAAGTTAACAACCATTTGCGCACCTTTTGTTCCAAAGGCTTAGGGCCCGCAGTTCATCCCGACACGGACCGCTTGAACTTCAAGGCCACCCTGTTATCACAAAGCAAATGGACTCTACTCTCAATCAAAGGACGTCTCTCTTGGATATTGCAGCCCTTCGCGCCGCCAACCCCGACCACTGGTCCAAAGCCTGCGCCATTCGCGCGCTCACACTGGACGCTGTTGCTGCTGCCAATTCGGGACACTCCGGTATGGCAATGGGCATGGCCGATGTGGCCACGGTTTTGTTCGAAAAACACCTGAAGTTCGACGCCTCTGCCCCCAACTGGCCCGACCGCGACCGGTTCATCCTGTCGGCTGGTCATGGCTCGATGTTGCTTTATTCCTTGATGCATCTGACGGGCTACGAAGATATGCCCATCGACCAGATCAAAAACTTCCGCCAATGGGGCGCGAAAACCGCAGGTCACCCTGAATTTGGCCACGCCCGAGGTATTGAAACAACCACCGGTCCTTTGGGGCAAGGGATCGCAAACTCCATCGGCTTTGCATTGGCCGAAGAATTGCTGCGCGCCCAGTTCGGCAAAAAAGTCCAAGACCACCACACCTATGTCATCGCAGGCGATGGCTGCTTGATGGAGGGCGTCAGCCAGGAGGCCATCGGGCTTGCCGGCAAGCAAAAACTGGGCAAGCTGATTGTTCTTTGGGACAACAACAACATCACCATCGACGGCACTGTGGATATTGCCGACGTCACCGATCAAGTCATGCGCTTCAAGGCCTCGGGCTGGCACGTGCAATCCATCGACGGCCACGACCCGCAGGCCATCGATGAGGCCCTGATCGCCGCGAAAAAATCCAAAAAGCCTTCGATGATTGCTTGTAAAACCCATATCGCCTTGGGCCATGCCGCCCAAGATACATCCAAAGGCCACGGCGCCTTGACCGATGCGGATCAAATGGCCGCCGCCAAAGAAGGCTACGGTTGGACCGCAGGCCCGTTTGAGGTTCCTGCCGACATCAAATCCGCTTGGGAGGCCATCGGCAGCCGCGGTGCTGCGGATCACGCCGAATGGCAAACTCGTTTCGAAACCCTGTCAAAATCCAAACAGGACCAGTTTACCCGCGTCTATGAAGGGGATGCGCACAAACGCCTGTCCGCCACGATCAAGGCCCTGAAAAAGCAGATCAGCGAAAGCGCACCCAAAGTGGCCACACGCAAATCCTCTGAGATGGTGCTGGAAGTGGTGAACCCGATCATGACCGAAACCTTCGGTGGCTCGGCAGATCTGACAGGCTCTAACAACACCCTGACCAAGGATCTGGGCGTGCATGACGCGACCAACCGCGCAGGCCGCTACATGTACTACGGCATCCGCGAACACGGCATGGCTGCAGCCATGAACGGTATGGCCCTGCACGGCGGTGTGCGCCCCTATGGTGGGACGTTCATGTGCTTTACTGACTATGCACGCGGGGCCATGCGCCTTTCCGCGCTCATGGGCATTCCAGTGACCTACGTGATGACCCACGACAGCATCGGTCTGGGCGAAGATGGCCCAACACACCAACCGATCGAACATCTGGCAATGCTGCGCGCGACACCCAACACCCATGTGTTCCGCCCCGCTGATACGGTCGAGACAGCCGAGGCATGGGAAGTCGCCCTGACCTCCAAATCCACACCTTCCGTGCTGGCCCTGTCCCGCCAAGGCCTGCCCACTGTACGCACCGAGCACAAAACAGCCAACCTGACCGCCAAAGGCGGGTATGTTCTGGCCGATGCTATTTCGGGCAAACGCCAAGCCATCTTGATGGCGACAGGGTCCGAAGTGTCCATTGCCATGGCCGCGCGCGACTTGCTCGAGGCCGAAGGCATCGGCACCCGCGTGGTGTCCATGCCCTGTTGGGAACTGTTCGAAGAACAAGACGATGCCTACCGCAAGCGCGTCCTACCCGGCGGCCCAGTGCGCGTCGCCATTGAGGCAGGCATCCGCTTTGGCTGGGATCGTTGGCTCTTTGGCGAGCGCGGCAAACGCGAGAAATCCGGCTTTATCGGTATGCACGGCTTTGGCGCCTCTGCCCCCGCCGAAACTCTCTACAAGGAATTCGGCATCACCGCCGAAAACACAGCCGCCAAGGTCAAAGACTTGCTGGGCCTCTAAAGCCAAGCACCTCAGAACAACCAAAGGGCGCCCACAGCGGCGCCCTTCTTGTTGGATAAATGCTCAACAGACAAAGCGCCAATGCGCTGCGGTTGCAGTAATGGCAGCTTTGCAGCCCTAAACACTCGCGCCCGTTTCTTACGTGTTGAATTGAACTTTCACCAAACGGGCGCGGGCACGATGTTTTGATTACTTTTCAAGTATCAACGGTCAACGCTGTTGATAACGCCATCCAAAAACAGCCGCCGTTCTTCGTCGGTTCCGGGTCGCAAAACACCAGTCGTTGCGATTGTCATGTCATTGAAATTAAAAATCATCGTGATGTAATCGGGGCGGCCATCTTGTACCCACGACATCAAATAGACGTTCGGTGCGATTTCACGCGACGAATAGGGGATTTCACTATCGGAGTTGCCCTTCGGCGCCCCGGCGATCCATTCGTACTCAGCAAGCCCGCCCGCAAATGAAACGATCATCTGAGCATCGTTGTTGTTGTAGGTCCAGTTGACTTCGGTGCCATCCAGATTGTGGGTTCCGGTGCCAACCTGTGCCCATGCGATCCCAGCCGCAAATTGCAGGGCGAGAATAGTTGCAAGACATTTTGACAGTCGAGGAAGTGCTTTCATGAGGGTGTCCTTTCGAAGTTTTAAAGAGCTTTGGGAAGCTTTGCATGAGGCCCGTGCAACATCAGTCGAGCAGGCTTCCAACCGGGGGGAGAATTGGTGCGGCGACGTCCAAGGGTTCTGTGAGCGCCCAAAGTTGCCGTTCGATGGCCTCGTCCGAACAGGCCTCTAACGAAAGCCCCCGCCAGCGATATTTGGGTGGGAACTGCGCGCCACCAGGCGTCATTTCCGAGCGCCCCTCGACAATTGTCAGGCAAAGCGATGGATCCAGACCGTATGTGAGCCGTGCGTTGTCCCAAACCCACTTGGCTGCGTCTGTGCCACAGGCCTGCAACCAAATCTCGGTCCCCGCTTTAGGTTCCAGCGCGGCCATACACATCCCGTATTGAGGCATGATAATCTCGGTTCCAGCAGCCGAACTCTCGAAGCGCATGTCGAGGTTCCACATACCGTCTTTGCAGGTATGAACCCAAAGCGATTCATCTGTCTTGGGGGTGTCGCCAAATCCTCTTGTGTCGACGCACAGGTGCCGTGGTTCATCCAATGGCAAACCCACCCGCAGAAAATACGCTTCATCAGCACCATTGACTGGCGCCGGGCCCGTCGGTTGTGCAAACGCCATGGACGCCGAGGACACAGCGGTAAAGAGGACTGCTAAAAGGGTTTGGTGCCGCATCTGATACGTCTTTCTGTGATTGAATTTTGGGTCGGCATTGACCCACCCAAGGGTTTCCCAATCGATCATCGTGCATTACGTTGAATTCACAAGATGGTATTGTACAAACTGAGAATTCGATGGAGTAGATTAATGATTGACGAGTTGCGCCAGATTGCAATTTTCGCCAGAGCCGTTGATCACGGCACGTTCAAAGGTGCAGCAGACGACTTGCGCCTCGCTCCGTCCGTTGTCAGTCACCACATCTCTCAGCTTGAAGCCAAGCTGGGTGTAACGCTGATCTATCGCACCACGCGCAAATTTACCCTCACCCCCGAGGGCGAGCGGTTGCTAAAGTCGGCGCATATCATGAACGATGCCGTCACTGCGGCACTGGATGATTTGCGCGGCACATTAAGTGAACCGTCCGGCGTGCTGCGGGTCACCGCCACATCAGGATTGTCACAGTCGCGTCTGATCAAGCACATAACGGATTTTTGTGCGCGGCATCCAAAAATAGACATTCGGTTGGAGTTCAGCGACCAGCGGCGACATCTCATTGAGGACGGTTTTGATGTGTCCATCCAAGTGGGTGCAAAGAATAGTCAGGCACCCAACCGTCAGACCCTGTTTGAAGGCAGAAGGTGCATCGCGGGTGCCTCGTCTTACTTGTCCCAGTTTGAGCCGATCAAGACGCCCGACGATCTTAAAGGGCTAAGTTGGGTCATGTTGGCGGGCGTGAAAGGGTCCAACCAACGACTGACAAGATCGGGGCAAAGCCCAGTAAAGATCGACCCGGTTGGTCAAATAACAGCGAACAGTTCACTGGCGGTCTATCGATTTGTGAAGGAGGCTGCCGGGATAGCAATCGTCCCCGAATTTTTGACAGAGGAAGATGTCTCAAAAGGCGATGTGCAGATTGTGCTGCCGGATTGGGACCTAGAAGCCTTGGACGTCTTTGCCGAATGGCCTTCAAACGCATCAAAGGACGGTATCGTCAGTCTGTTTGTGGCAGACCTTTGCCGCTCTGAAAATATGATCGATAGCTAGATAAGAAACCATTCAAACCCTCTGCGGTATGTGGCACGTTGCGCTCATTGCCGGGATTGACTGCAATTTCGCCCGTCCAATAGCCCCTGCTATGCCCTCACACGTCCCAGAACTCTGCCGACACCGGGGCACCACCGTCGGCATGCCCAAAGACAGGTTGAACCTTTAAAGCCAAGCACCTCGGAATAGACAAAGGGCGCTCTCAGTGACGCCTTTCTTATCGGACGACGGCCGAGCGGGACTGTGATGCCGTTCTCGGAGTGCCCCTAAAGGCAAGTGTTGCATAAGGTCTTGTCGTTCGTCTTGACTAACGGGCGGTCTGATTGTCACCTCCTGCATATGTTCAAATACGTCTTCTTACCCACTGATGTGCCTGTTTCCTTTCCGAAGCAGATGACCAAATTCAAGTGCCTCATACTCGTCGAGCGCGAAGTTAGCGGAATCTATCGTAACGAGGTCAGCAAAGCGCTTGTGAAAGCTGGGTGCCTCTTTTCGTTGGCATGGGGAATGGAGTGTTCTGCTTGGGACGATAGCGTGGATTGGGCATTTCTAGAGTCTTACAACTATGGCGACTATCCTGAGGATAAATTCGTCATGACCACTTGGCATGCAGACGAAACCCTTGAAGAGGTCATAGAGTTTGCGAAACACTGCTCTGATTATTCTGAAGTGAAGCTTGAAGATATCTTGGTTCTTGATTTTGCGCATCATGAACGCAGTGAGTTGATCGAGCAGCTTTACCGCGCAGCTTGAAAGCTGCCCGTCAAGCAGATCGCAGCATTTGGTAGCTGTGGGCTCAGACCCGTTATTCGCAGAAATTCAACCGCTTAGATGCGCCCAGCGCCCCCCCCCCTCAAACGCCAAACGGGCGCTCTAATCGGTGCCCGTCTTGTTCGAGTGACCGCTAAACGCCCAAAACCAGCTTTCTATCCTGTTGGCAAAGCCCGTTATTTGCATTTGTATTGTCAGGTCGTGGCATTAAGCTGGCCCGAGCTCTGTGCAGCCAGTTGATGTGCAGAGTGTTGAATATCACTGTGGGCTACATTTTTATTCGATATTCCACCCCACTTCCAAGATACGAAAGACCAACATGCCCAGTTCTGCCACCTACGGCGTAGATGATGAGGGGTTTATTAAGACCGAAGTCATGGCCTCAAAGATCCAAGTGCCTTATTTCAAACTGGTCGAAGATGTAAAAAATAGGCTCGGGCACGTGACCGGAAATCAGCTACACGGATTGCATCTGTACGGAAGTGTCGTGACTGGAAAGGCCCAAGTACCAACATCGGATCTGGATGTTTTGGTGGTCCTACGGCAACAGCCTACTGAAACTCTGACATCACAAATCAAAACGGCAGAAGCAGCCCTCTCCCAAAAGTATTCGCACATTGCCCGAGACGTCGCCGTAGGCATCACATTTCCAAAGGAAATAGACGCCGATCTTTATGGGATTGGATGTTTCATCAAGCATCTGTGCGTTTGTGTCCTAGGTGAAGAGATGCAAGCATCCTTACCTAGGTTCAAACCAACTCAGCAGGTCGCCAAGGCCTTCAACGGCGACTTTGAGAAGGTACGAGAAAAATACCTCTCACAACTGGAGACGACCCCGCCTGAAGGGATTTCGAGACTAAGCGAACAGATTTCTCGCAAGTTCATCAGGACAGGATTTTCACTGGTGACCGCCCGCGAACAGAGTTGGACAACAGATCCGCAAATGGCCTGCGATGCGTTTGCCAAATACTATCCCGATAAAGCTGCTGATATGCAGCGCACCCTCCAGATTTCGAAGCAGCCAGGCGTAAGCAAGCGCGATCTTCTGGAACTTTTGGTCGGTTTTGGCGGCTGGCTTGCCCACGAAGTAGAACGTGAACTTTCAAGGATCTGATCCTATTTGTCTTTCAATAAGGCTACAGTGTCCGCTTACAGACGACGTTCGCGCCGACAGCAACATCGCTCAAAAAGATCGTTCGGCTGACCGTCACTGCAATTGAGCCGAACCAATACACGCATACCACAAGGCACAAATCACATCTGTGAAACGGCACAATACCCTTCAAGAATGGACCGTTCGCACAGAGATACAGCGGTATTTTTGCCGAATATCATCGCGCAACGCTGTGCTTTTTTCGAGCTGGTTTGAATTTTTAAACGCAGCACTGCCTTCGCGTTGCACGCGCTTTTCGAAATCAGTTTCCTGCTTATCCCACCGTGCGATGTATTCGGATAAGGCGCGCTCTGCATTCGCTCTGGCGTCCGCAACCGTTTGTCCTTCCAGTCGCGCACAGTCTGCCGCAAAACCTGTCGGAGAGCCTAAATCACCAACCTTTTTGAACGCATGAAGCATCAAGTCACCTTGGGTGACTTTGCGCGACACACTTTCGAGCGGCAAGAATGTAGAAGACCGGAGCATGTGGCACTGGTTGCTCTTTAGCGGCTCGCGCAGTTTCGCAGCATACTGAGCATCAAGAGCCGGACCTTTAACGCTGGTATTAAGAAGCCACGGGGTGGCTACCTCTTCAAAGTGTTTTCTGGTGCGTTCTGCGCGCGCCTTGGCATTTGGACCGGGGACACAGGCCACAATAGGGTCGCTATAATGTGGTTTGAGCGGGCTCAGCCGAATACGCTGGGTCGCAGTCTCTAACACTTCAGGAGGCGCAACGCTTAATCCAAAAGAACTTACTTTTGTAGAGGTGCTCGTCCCGGGTTCACTACACGCGACAAGGGCGAACAACAAAACAGAACCTACAGTAAGCGTACGAAAGTGGCCTGCGCCCAAGGTGAAAAATATACCTTTGCCCATCTAATACTTTCTCCAACTTAATTTTCAAAATGTGCACATGCGACCGCAACAAGGCAAAGAATAGCGAGCCCCCTGCTTTCAGGCAATACCGTCGCGCGGCCTCGAAACAGTGGGAATTTGTGTATGTCGTGGCATAGATCGAAGGAAAATCACTTTGATTTTCGGAGTGTTTACGCGACCTACGCCGTATAGATTTGCGTGAAGAGTTTCGAAAGGCTCGTGCGCTAAAGACATTGATTTGTTTTTAGCAGCACTGCCTCCAACCGCTTGGAAAAACAATTTGGACGCGGATGTTTTCAACATGACGGGGTTTCCCAGAAAACTCACACCCCACGATTTTTCAGGGACTTTTGTACCCCCAAGGTATCGACGTCGCGACTTTCATAGATGTGGATACGATAGATTAGAGACCGCAGATAACACCGCGCAAAATGTGGCCAAACATCTGCAAAAAATTCGCAGTCTGATTATTGAACGGGTCTTGCTTTGGGCCAAGGCTGTCACACCGAAGGGCGAACTGAAGCAACTGGCAGAAAACGGAAATCCAACTCGGTATGAACTAAGGTTGATTTGACGAACCGTTCAGTTTCGAACAGCACCTAATAGCCTACAAATAGGGTAAAAATAACCGTATGGATCCCGAGCTATTTTCATGGATACAGCGTATACCCGGCGTTGGTAGGCACAAGCATCCCGAAAAACATGGTCGCCGCATTATCTGGGCTGTTTACCCCTCCAAATCAGTGATTTGGTGTTGAGTTCATAAAGGTTTGCGTCACCCGCTATAATCGCCTCACACAGACCAACCGCCCGAACGGCCTGATCGCGTGAGAGGTGTTTGTAGGCTGGGCGTGCGAGGTGATCGAACCATGGCCCGCCACATACGTTATCCAGCACGATACGTTGAAAACAGTGATCGTTTTGCACAGGCCATTTGATGGCAGGGTCCCGCGCCATCTGCGGCATGACCTCTTTGGTTAAAACCATGTAGTGGCTCACAAGATCGGCAACACGGGCGGTGCGCGCATCAGTCATACCAGCACATTCCCCATCATCTGGTCCAAAATACGTGGAATTTGCTTTTTGACTTTGAAAAAGCCAGCCGTGGCGTGGGGCCAGATCGCCGTGTCCCAATCGCGGCGCTGTTCGCACAGCGTTATGCCGCGTGCTGAAAGAATTGGCGTGGCCGCGTTAAGCCAATCCCGCAGCGGGCCGTAGCTGATATAGGGCGTAAAGATCTGGTCTGCCTTGGCCGTGCTCGCCCAGTCGGCAAGGACAGACGGATCGTTCGCCTGCAGCCTCTGTGTCTTAAAGTTCAGCCGCGCTCCAGCATCTTGCACAGCCTGATCTTCGAATTCAGACACGGCGTCAGACACGGACCGGGGCGAGCGTAAGGCGCTTGCCGTGAGGCTCGCCACAGCGCGCACATCAAACGTCGAGAGATCGAAATCCTCAACACAACAGTCTTCATCAGTGATCAAAATGGCCGTCCGCACATTTGGCTTGGCTGGTGCTATGTCCCGGAGAGGTTGCACCGGCGGTAACCCATCAGGCTCGGACGCCTCAAGGCCTCTTACAACGTCAGCTAATTCACCCTTTGCGGGCTTAAAGCGACCCCCGGTAAAGGTCTCAATGTTGTCGCGCTGCGCTGGGTAGGGTTTTCCGCGCGTGTGCAGCCCAGCCGCCCACCGCCAATTCAACGTATTGGCCGCAGCGTCCCCATCCAGCAAATGGCGATAAAAGAAATCAGCACCCAGCCGCCAAGGCAGCTTAAGCGTGAAAATCCAGATGGAGGCAAACCACATCCGTGCGTGGTTGTGCAGATACCCTGTATCGACAAGTTCGCGCGCCCAACTGTCAAAATAGTCAAGCCCGGTTTGGCCTGTCTCCGCCAATTCGATATCCCGGCGTAGCCGACGATCACGTTTCAGGGCGGCGTAATCTGCATCCCTGCCCGCGATATAGCTGCGCCAGATTTGCGGCCGCCGCTCAAGCCATCCTTTGTAATAGCCGCGCCAAATGACTTCTTCGACAAACTTGGACGCAGCCTTGGGACCATGCGCCTTCAATGCTGCGGCCACCACTTCGCGTTCTGTGATCAAGCGGCGGCGAATATAGGGTGACAGCAGGGACACGTCCGTATGGCGGCCCGGCCCGTTATCGTAATTGCGCCCCTGTTCGTATCGCAGCCCCATACGATCCTCAAAGGCTTGCATGGCCTCCAGACCAGCAGCACGCGTTCCGACAAATATGGTCATTGCGCCCTAGCCTTCAGTTCATCAGGTCCTCGAACAGGCTGTGATACCGCCGATGTTGGGATTTTACCTGCGCGTGACCGCTTGCATCATCGAGCCACGGCGCATGCTCTTTATCTATGGTGGCTAGGTTTTCGGCTGGGCGATCGAACTTGTTGTGGGATGTGTGTTCTTTCTTCGTATCGGACATTTTCAGGCTCCTGAGGCAAGATTTTTTATCGCTTTGTAGGGGATACGTCCGAACCGGTTGGTTGGTTCCATTTTTAAGACAAGGACGTCGACCGCGCGTGCCCGCCCAAACTTGAAATGCGCAAGTGTCACTACATCTTGCGGCCTATGAACGACCGGTCCCCCTCCCCGCTGATGCGCTTTGTCGCCCTTGCGCTTGCCACGTTGCAGCCCCCGCCCGGTGGCGCCCGTATCGCCACCGCCCTTTTCTACGGCGCGCTGTGCCATGCAGTGTTCGCCCTTGCGGTTTTGTCGATGATCCTCGCGATGTTTTTCGGAATGAGCATGTGCTTGGGCCGCGTGCCAGAGCCCTATGCGATCTTCGCCAACGCAGCCCTTATTGTGCAATTTCCAGTGGTTCATTCGTTGCTATTGACGCGCAAGGGTGGCGGCCTGTTGTCCCGTCTTGCGCCTCAGCGATATGGAAAAGCCCTGTCCACGACGACCTTTGCGATTATCGCATCCATCCAGTTGTTCGCGCTTTTTGCGCTTTGGACCCCAAGCGGGACCATTTGGTGGCAGGCGACGGGCGGTGCATTTGTGGTGATCTGCGCGCTCTACGCTGCGTCGTGGCTGCTTTTGCTTTGGGCCAGTGTGGACGCAGGCGCTGAGGTTCAATCAGGGGCATTGGGCTGGATGTCTTTGATGCAGAACATCACCCCGGTGTTCCCCGACATGCCCACTCGTGGGCTATTTCGCGTGATCCGCCAACCGATCTATGCCGCCTTCGCCCTGACAACTTGGACCGTACCCGTTTGGACGCCGGACCAATTGTTCTTGGCACTCGGGCTGACATCGTACTGCGTCTTGGCCCCCTTGTTAAAAGAACGCCGCTTTGCCGGACGATACGGCGAGCGGTTTAAAAATTACCGCAAAAAAGTACCCTATATGATCCCCCGCCTTTCTGGAAAGCAGTCGCGATGAACACCAAACGCAACAACCTTCAAATCTATAATGATGTGGCAGACAATTGGTGGTCGGACGATATCAGATGGGTCCGGACGCTCAAAAATCTGGTCCCCGGACGCTTGAAATGGTTTGACAAACAGATCGACTGGCAAGGCAAAACCGTGCTGGATTTAGGCTGCGCGGGCGGCTTTATGGCCGAAGCGATTGCCGCAAAAGGCGCGCAGGTGACAGGCATTGACCCTGCACAAGATGCTATTGAGGTTGCAAAACGTCATGCATCGCAGACCGGATTTGATATCAGTTATGACGTAGGTGTCGGGGAACATCTTCCGTATCCGGACGCCATATTTGAAAGCGTCGTGTGCGTCGATGTCCTCGAACATGTGCAGGACTTATCCCAAGTGTTGACCGAAGTCGCGCGGGTACTCAAACCCGGTGGTCTGTTTTTGTACGACACGATCAACCGCAATCCCATCGCACAGCTTGCCACCATCACAGTCGCCGAGGATATTTTGCGGCTTTTGCCCAAAGGCACCCACGATCCTGCGATGTTTATTAAACCCCACGAACTGCGCAAGGCGATGACGGATGCAGGTTTGGTCTGCGGGCCGCAGGTGGGTTTGGGTCCACGTGGCGTGAACCGGCGCTTTGATTTTACCTTCGGTCCACTTCCAGTCAAAACCGTCATTTATATGGGTACCGCCCGTTTGCCGGATGTCTCAAATTGAATGGATTTTACAGCTTAGGCAGCCCCCAAAAAAGCGGTCGCTGACTGGACGCGCGGGCACATCAGCCTAACTTCTGCAAAGTCATAATGACCAAGGACATTCAATGTTTTCAAGGTTTAGCTACCGGCCTGCGATCTTCATTCCAGCCAAGATTTTACTGCTTTTGACTTTTGTTTTCAGTGCCACAGGGGCATTTGCGCATGTCCGATGGTTCGTGGACAGCAACGTCCGGGTTGAAAATTTCGTCGCCTACAGCATCACCGACCCAGAGGTGTTGATCTGGATCGCGCTTTCTATCGCGATTGTGCTGACTTCCGTCGTCTTGGACACAAAACTGCCGAATGTGCGTATAGTGGGCAGCGAGACACGACATGACTTCATCGAAATCCTGCGCATCTTCACCGGCATGTCGATGCTGCTCACGGCATATGAAGGTGCGATTATCGCCCCGCATTTGATTGCTTATGGGGCATTTGGAACGAAATTGATCTTCCTTCAGGCCATCATCGGGATCTTGTTTATCGCAAATCGCTTTGTGCGCCATGCGGCGATATTGCTGCTTATCCTGCACCTCGGTCTGACCATCCAATTCGGTGTCCTCGCCGCATTGGAATACCTCAGCATGGTCGGCATCGCGATATTCCTGCTGATCAACAATTTGCCAACGCTTGAGTTGCGCGAACAGTATAAGCCGTTTTCAGTGGCGATTATGCGGATCCTCGTCGGGATTTCACTGGTCACCCTTGGGCTGGCCGAAAAGCTGTTTGGCGCCATTCTGGCCGAAAGCTTTTTGGCAGCCAACCCGTGGAACTTCCTGCCTGCCCTTGGTTTCGAGTTCTTCACCGACCGCCTGTTCGCTCTGTCAGCCGGGTTCACCGAAGTGATTTTCGGGGTTATTTTGATCCTTGGGACAACGACCAGACTGAATGTTCTGGCCTTGTCCATCGTTCTTTTGGCCTCAAATGTCTTGTTCCTGATCGAAGGCAATAACGAAGCTGCACTGATCGAATTTGTGGGCCACATGCCTATCATCGGCGTCGCACTTGTCCTGCTTTTGTTAGGCGCAGGACAACGCTGGAAAGTGAGAAAACTCGTCCCCGACTGGCGCAAAAACACAAACCTCAAAACACTGCGGGTCCCAAGTGATGTCTAAAATTTCTTTGCGCTTTCCTTATCTCATTTACCTGTCGATCGCCTCGGTTTTGATTGGCGTCATCATTGCCCCGTGGTTTCGTGACCTCCCCGAGCAACAAAGCGCAGCTGATATGATGGCCCACGAGATGCAGCATGGACTGCTTGAGGTCCCAGCCGTGGGTGCGCCCCAAGTGGCCATCACAGTCGAACAAGACCCAATGAATGGCTGGAACGTGACGCTTACCACCAGTAATTTCACATTCACGCCACACATGGTGAACAGCGAAAACGTCGACAACACAGGACACGCACATCTGTATGTGGATGGCATAAAAATTGCACGGCTTTATGGACCGAATTTTCACATCCCGTTTTTGTCTGAGAGCGAGCACGAGATATCAGTGAACCTCAGCAGCAATGACCATTCATATTATGTGATCGACGGGAACCGGATCGCGGCACGCGCGACCGTTACCCAAGAAATGAATGACCAATCTGCCGAATAACTGGCCAGAGATCGATCAGGCGACAGCCCCTCCTTCGCAAGCAGCGCTCGCAAAAGAAATACCAAAGCCCCAAAGTCTGCAGCAATGATCCCCCAAAGGTTAAAATCTGGAACGCGTATAAAGCGCGGCCATGAACAACAGAAATGACCGGGCGATGCCGAAACCCAACAAGGCGCTGCCTGCCACGTGTAACGGCGCATGTACCGGCAGGAAAATACCTGCGGCCTTGACCGACGTAACTCAGGCCCAATGGGCTGTGACGTGTCATTTATCCGGGTCGGTCCCAACAATTCGCCGCCGTCCTATCGGCTTTGTTGTCTTTGCGTTGTTGTAGCTGCCCGAGGCACCGCCTGCGCACCACGCACACCCTGTGGCATTGGGACCGCGCCGTTTTGGTTCAGAAAAAAGTGTTGGCCACAGCGGTATTTCGCTCCATTTCCTGTGATATGTTTCGCCCACGTCTCTTCCATTTTCTGACAGCACTTGTCGTCGTGATTGCCCTCTGGTCGCTCTACTCTCTCGAAAATGCGCGAACTTCAGTAACCATTGATCGGGTCATGTTGGACGACACCCCAGCGACATTTTACCGGGCGACCGAACCGACCGGTGGGCTTGTCGTTGTGGCCCATGGATTTGGCGGCTCGCGCCAAATGATGGAGGCGATTTCACTCACACTGGCGCGCGCAGGTCATACTGTTGTGGCTTTTGATTTTATTGGCCACGGCCGCCATCGCGTGGCACTGTCTCCTGCTATCGAGACGTTGACAGGCACCACGCAAGATCTGGTTGACCAGACGCTTTCGGTCGTAACCGAGGCCCAGCGCCGCACAGGGCTGACAGGCGTCTCATTTGTCGGTCATTCGATGGCAACGGACGTCATTGTGCGCGCTGCTGATCAGTTGGACGTGACCCAAGCCGTCGTGGCGATCTCTATGTATTCAGACGCCGTCACGCCAACGCATCCGGAACGCTTGCTGGTCGTATCGGGCGCATTCGAGGCCAGATTGCGCGAAGTGGCCCTGACTGCCTTAGAACAGATTGGCCCCGCTGGCGAAGGCCAGACAGTGGCATCCAACGGTGTCACTCGCCGCGCCGTCAGTGCGCCATTGGTCGGTCATGTAGGCGTGTTGTGGTCGGCTGTGACCCTATCGGAAATTACGACTTGGCTAGGGACCGACGCCCAGCCTGTGATGACAGGAAAATGGATCGCCGCGCTGTTGCTGTCGATCTTAATCTTGTTTCGCGCCCTTGTACCGATGCTGCCCAGCATCGCCGCGCCAAACACTGTCAGCACACCCTCCGCCGCGCTGGCGGCATCGGTAGCGGCAGTCGGCGCCGGTGGTGCGGCGATTACGGGTCTGCCGCTGATCGGCCTTGCGGGGTTTGGCGCTCTTGCGCTTGCCTTTGGGGTGTGGGGCGTCTTGGTTTTGTTAACTTTGCGCATCCGACCAAGGCTTTCTGGACGCCACCTTACCGCAAACATGCTGTTGCTGGTTTGGTCATTGGGCGTATTCGCCCTTGCCCTGGATCGCTATGGTGCAGCCTTTCTGCCCACGGGACCAAGACTGAACCTTGCCTTGATACTACTTCCTGCAACACTTGTATTTGGATGTGCAGATCGCATTCTTGTTCACGGGCGCGGCGTGCTAATGCGCGTGGCTTTGCGCCTTCCTTTTCTGGTGGCTTTCACTCTGGCGATGATCGCCTCCCCCACCGAACTTGGACTGGTGTTCACCGTTCTTCCAGTCCTGGTGCTTTTTTGGATCGTTTACGGCACCATGGCCATGTGGGTCTCGAACCGAACCGGCCCAATGGGGGCAGGCCTTGGGTCAGGATTAATCCTAGCCTGGGCCATCGCTGCATCAACGCCTCTGTTTATGGCGTAACCCAGACAATAGCCCCGCCAATTGAGGGGCCAAAGCGTGAAGTTTACCGCCCACGCGCACAGTATTTGATGATGTTTTCCTGTGCCTTAGAACGCCAAAAACGATGCCGCCTACTGGCTTGAACGCGTTGAAGAAAATATCGCTGTGCGCTGTGCAAATGTATCCGAAGTGATCGCGGAAGCTGAGGGGTTTGACGCAAGCCTGCTGCTCTGCGCGCACACGCATATTCCGCCGTGCCTCTGATTGCCGTATGGACGTAGGGTTGCTCATCCCGGCAGTGTCAGACGTCCTGTATACGACAAAGACATGCCTGCGAAGGTGCGACACAAACCAAGCGAGGCGGCTGGGCCCAAGCAGTGAAAACGGGTTGGTTTGAAAACATCCATTCCTGAGGAAATTTGACTGGTGGAATTGCGTTCTTGCCTAAGCATCCGTTCGTCTTTCGCGCTGTATCACTCAAACTGAGATGAAATCAGCCCCCGGTGTCATTTCAACAGCTTCCTATATCCCTAGGTGACTGCGATTGGGCCTGCTAAGACTGGATCAGGCAACACACAAACCTCGAAGAGTATGATGGACACCCAGACCATAAATATCGTGCTTCCTGTCGCCCTCAAAGAGGTGTTTGACGAAATAGTCCCGTCCTTTATCGCGCAGACCGGGCATAGGTTCGCCGTGGCTTTGATGCTCAACCCCGAGGTGCCGGGCTATGTCAAAACCGGGGCGGATTGGTCTATTGCCCTGTCTAACCCCTCGTATATCCAAACAATTGTCGATGATAACCGGTGCAATAAGGACGGTCTGCAAGTGTTGGGACATTCGCCCCTGTGCCTTGCGATGCGCGGTGACAGCACCACTGCGCCCTCGCAAGATCCGGCCGCAATTGCTGCCTTTCTTGCGCAGGCCGACAGCATTGCCATCACGGATTCTGGGACAAGTGGCGCGCAATTTTCCAAGCTCGCGGCTCAACTGGACATCGCGCAAAAGATACAAGGAAAGCTGCGATGGATGCCGGGCGGAGGGCCAATGGCCGCCCTGCAATCTGGCGATGTGCAAGTAGCCGCTTTGCCATTGACAAATGTGGCCCCGGTACACGGGGTTCATGCAAAATTCATCTGCCCACTCCAAATGGACGTGCATATTGACCTTGCCCTATGTGTTGCGACGCAAGCCAACGCCGCGACACTGGATTTTGCCGCTTGGTTGCAGCAGCCGTCGCTGCAAAAAAGATTGCACAGTCTGGGTCTGCACACCCGGATTGTCCAAAATCAACCAGATCCTGCGTAACCTCAACGGCCATCCAAAGGGTATCGGCGGTTGGGCCGAGATCAGCCACAACCCCGGATTTTTCGATCAAAGTCATGGCCGCATATTCAAAAACGTCCAAGGCGCCTGACCCGAATAACCCTAATGATTCCCGCCATAGCGGCTCTTCCTGCCACTCGGATCGCAGCAGAACACTGTGTTACCGCTCACAGTTAGCGCCATCACAACCATGGCGATATCGGTTTGCGCTAACATCCTGTTTCGTCGCGCTTTTTCCTTTTTTCCGCCACGTCACAATTATATACCGCGCCCGAGTGAGATGTGAGTTTCGTGGAAGGGACATAATCATGACCGTCACTGTTGGGATCAATGGCTTTGGCCGCATCGGCCGGTGCACTTTGGCGCATATTGCCGAAAGCGCGCGCAACGATGTCCAAGTGGTCAAGATAAACGCCACAGGCCCGATTGAAACTAACGCCCACTTGCTGCGCTACGACAGTGTCCACGGGCGCTTTAACGGCGACGTCAAAGTTGACGGAAACACGCTGGATCTGGGACGCGGCCCGATGGAGGTGTTTTCCACCTACGAGCCCAAGGAACTGGATTGGACTGGCTGTGATATCGTCCTTGAATGCACCGGCAAATTCAACGATGGCGAGAAATCCAAAGTACATCTGGAGCAAGGCGCAAAGAAAGTTCTGATCTCGGCCCCTGCTACGAATGTCGATCGCACCGTGGTCTACGGGGTGAACCACCGCGATATGACCCGTGACGAAACAATGATCTCCAACGGATCTTGCACCACCAATTGCCTTGCCCCTTTGGCCAAAGTCCTCAACGACGCCATCGGGATCGAACGTGGTATCATGACCACCATCCACAGCTATACAGGCGACCAACCCGCGTTGGACCGCCGCCACAAAGACCTCTACCGCGCCCGCGCTGCCGCCATGGCTATGATCCCCACATCCACGGGTGCTGCCAAAGCTTTGGGTTTGGTCCTGCCCGAACTTGCCGGCAAACTGGACGGGACGTCGATGCGCGTACCAACACCAAATGTCAGTGCAGTTGATCTTACCTTTGAGGCCTCAAAAGATGTCACTGTCGAGGATGTAAACGCCATCGTCGCCGAGGCAGCAAACGGCCATATGGGTGCTGTTTTGGCCTATGACCCCGAGGCCAAGGTCAGTATCGATTTCAACCACACGCCGCATTCTTCGATTTTTGCGCCGGATCAAACCAAAGTTGTGGGTGGTCGGACCGTGCGGGTTCTGGCATGGTATGACAACGAATGGGGCTTTTCATGCCGCATGGCCGACATGGCTGCGGTTATGGGCCAATTGATGCACTAGCGCGCTGGGGTCGCAGGCCCAAGCTTGCGGCGACAGGACGTAAGACGACAGGCATGACCACCAAAATTTCACTCTGGCTTGGCGGGTTAATTCTGGCAGGCATTGTTCTGGACCTTGCCCTTCTGGAGGGGGACAACCTGGTCTTTCTGGGCCAACGCGGCTTAGAGTTGATGGAATATATCGCCTTTTGGCGCTGACCTGCCCCCCCCGTTTCCACAATTGCGAGAATTTTGACAGGCCAGCCCCGCGCCTGCCCCTTGACCTTTGCCTGAAAATTCGGTTGTTAGCGGTAACAGTTTCTCAAGTAGCGCGAAAACTTCCCGAAAGGATGTCGACATGGCCGTCAAAGTAGCAATCAACGGATTTGGACGGATTGGGCGCAATGTATTGCGCGGGATCATTGAATCAGGCCGCACCGATGTAGACGTGGTGGCCATCAACGACCTCGGTCCGGTAGAAACAAACGCCCACTTGTTGCGTTTTGACAGTGTGCATGGCCGCTTTCCTGCAACCGTGACCACCTCAGACGACAGCATCGATGTGGGGCGCGGTCCTATCCGCGTCACAGCCATCCGCAACCCGGCTGATTTGCCATGGGCCGATGTCGATATCGTTTTTGAATGTACCGGTATCTTTACCTCGAAAGAGGCCTGTCAGGCCCATCTGGAAAACGGATCCTCGCGGGTCCTGATCTCAGCCCCCGGCAAAGACGCGGACAAAACAATTGTCTACGGCGTGAACCATGACGTGCTGACTGCAGATGACCTGATCGTCTCCAACGCGTCCTGCACCACCAACTGCTTGGCCCCAGTGGCCAAAGTGCTCAATGACAGCATCGGCATCAAACGCGGCTTTATGACCACGATCCACAGCTACACGGGCGACCAACCCACGCTGGACACGATGCACAAAGACCTCTACCGCGCCCGCGCCGCAGCCCTGTCGATGATCCCAACGTCCACAGGTGCCGCCAAAGCCGTGGGCCTGGTTTTGCCCGAACTCAATGGCAAGCTCGACGGCACCGCCATCCGCGTGCCCACCCCTAACGTCAGCGTGGTAGATCTGACATTTGAAGCAGGCCGCGACACAACCGAGGCGGAAATCAATCAGGCCATGGCCGCTGCGGCGGCATCCGGTCCGCTCAAAGGTGTGTTGGCAGTGACCGACGACAAATTGGTCAGCATGGACTTCAACCACGACCCCCATTCATCGATCTTTGCCACGGATCAAACCAAAGTCATGGACGGCAACATGTGTCGGATCCTCAGCTGGTATGACAACGAATGGGGCTTTTCCAACCGCATGGCCGATACCGCCATAGCTATGGCGAAATTCCTCTAGGCCTTTTTCTTGGGGACCTTGGTGTGGGGGCCGCGCCCCCGCTATCTTTCGAATTGCGGTAGCCGTTCGAAACGCAGGCTGTATGGCCCCCAGCCATTCAGCTGCCATACGCCAGCCATACACATGCTGGCAGGCCATTTCAGACAATTTTAAGCATTGCACCAGGTGCAAAGCTGCTTTGACCAATCACTCAGTTGTGCTGCAACGCAGCATGCCTATGTTAGCGGTATCAGAAGCAGTAATTTGAAAGGACTGGCCAATGATCATTTTGACAACCCTCACCACCGCCGTCCAAAAGTGGATGGAATACCGCAACACCCTTGCTGAACTGCGCGCAATGCCCCTGAACGTGGCATTGGACCTCGACATATACCGTGGTGATGCGAAAAAAATCGCCGCCAAAGCCGTCTACGGCTAACCTCGGCGCTATTACGTTCCGAAACGATCTTTCAACGCCGCCTCAACGGGCGGCGTTACGAATTTTGAGACATCGCCTTCAAGTCGCGCGATCTCTTTGACCAGTTTGCTGGCGATGGCTTGATGCTGGGCCTCAGCCATCAAAAAGACGGTCTCGACACTGTCATCCAGCTGACGGTTCATGCCAACCATTTGGTATTCATACTCAAAATCCGCAACCGCACGAAGGCCGCGAATGATAATCCCTGCCCCCACATCATGGGCGCAATTGATCAGCAGGTTCTCAAACGGATGGGCCACGATCTCGATCCCTGTCTCGGCACGCAGGCTTTCCATCTCGGCCTCGAGCAAGGCGACCCTCTCTTCGAGTGAAAACAAAGGGCCTTTGTCACGATTGATCGCAACACCGATCACCAACCGGTCCACAAGGGCAGCAGCACGGCGAATAATGTCCAAATGGCCCAGAGTTATGGGGTCAAATGTACCGGGATAAAGACCAACACGCATCGGCAACCTTCCTGTGACGTCGCGCGCCAAGCAACAGCATTAAAGCAACGGGTGCAAGGGGTTAATGCCCCATAATCATGCCTTCCAGCGCATCTTTTTCCATCGCCAGTTCCGCTAATCTGGCTTTGACCACATCTCCCAAAGTGATCAGGCCGACCATCTGGCCGTCTTCAACCACAGGCATGTGGCGAAACCGCCCTTCTGTCATTGTGTGCAACACTGCATCGGCTGTTTGGAAACTGTCGCATGTGACCAAATTTGTGGTCATCATCTTGGACACAGGTTCGCTCAGGCAGCCATGTCCGCGCTTACCGATCTCGCGCACGATGTCCCGCTCAGACAAAATGCCCAAGGCCACACGCCCGTCTGTCGACACCACGACAGACCCAATTTTGCGCGCAGACAAAAGTGCTGCGGCGTCTGACACCAATGCCTCGGGGGTGATACTGACCACGCCATCATCTGCCTTGGATTTCAAGATTTGCTGCACCAGCATCGTCTGTCTCCCTTTTGATTTGCGTGGCTCCACTGTGCAATCTGCTGCGACATTGTGTCAAGCAAGCGCCTCAAGTTTTGCAACCTCCGCGCGTAATCCCGTGACCAGACGTTGGGCAAATCGGCTCAAACGCTCGACCCGTGCATCACTGGCATGGCGCACCAGATAAAAACTGCGGGTCAGTGAAACCTCGTCCGCGAGGACCTTTTGCAAGCCTCCCACCAACGGCATGGCAAAGTCATGGGCCACCCCAACCCCTGCACCTTGGCGCAGCATATTCAATTGCACCGACACTGAATTAGAGGCCAACGCCACACGTTCGACCCCCATCTCGTTGAGGTAATCCAACTCTTTGTCAAAGATCATATCTGGGATGTAGCCCACGATCGGATGATCGCGCAGATCGGCCACGTTGCGGATCGGTGGTGCGGAATTAAGATATTCCACCGATGCTGCAACATGTAGGCGATAGTCTGCGATTTTTTGCACACTCATCCGTCCGGCCACAGGGGGGCTGACGGTTACGGCCATATCGGCTTCGCGTTTGGACAGGTTCACAACCCTTGGCAGGGCCAAAATCTGGATCTCAAGCTCGGGGTTTTCGCGACTAATCTCGGCGCAAACCTGCGGCAACAGGAAGTTGGCCGATCCGTCAGGTGCCCCAATGCGGATTTGCCCAGTCAGGCGACCCTCGGATCCTTGCGCCTCTTCGCGCGCCAACGCCATAGCCCCTTCGGCCTGTTCTGCATGGGTTTGCACCCGCTGTCCCAAATCCGTCAGGGCATAGCCTTGTGGTGATTTGGCAAACAGCGCTCCACCTAAATCCGTCTCCAGCCGGGCGATCCGCCGTCCCACGGTTGCTGGATCAACCTTCAGGGCCTTTGCCGCCGAAGACAGGCTTTCTAGGCGCGCGACAGCCACAAATATCCGCATATCATCCCAACTGATCACTCTGGCTATCCCTGCATTTTTGCAAAACAATTTTGTATAACTGGCGCTTTTCATGGCAATTTTGCAAGGCTAAACTCTGCCCAACGAAACGGAGGATTCCATGCAAGAACTCACACATTATATCGGCGGTGCTCATGTCAAAGGCACGTCAGGCCGCTTTGCCGATGTCTACAACCCTGCAACAGGCGAGGTGCAGGCCAAGGTGCCTCTGGCGAACAAGGCCGAAATGGAACGGGCCGTGGAAATCGCCGCCAAAGCCCAAGTGGCATGGGCCGCAGTGAACCCACAACGCCGCGCCCGTGTGATGATGAAATTCGTCGATCTGTTGAACCGCGACATGGACAAACTGGCCGAGGCTTTGTCCCGTGAGCACGGCAAAACCCTGCCCGACGCGGCAGGCGACGTGCAGCGCGGCCTTGAAGTGGTGGAATACTGCATTGGTGCGCCGCAGATGTTGAAAGGCGACTACACCGATTCAGCAGGCCCCGGCATCGACATGTATTCCATGAAGCAGGCATTGGGCGTGACCGCAGGCATCACCCCGTTCAACTTTCCCGCCATGATCCCCATGTGGATGTTTGCCCCCGCAATCGTTTGTGGCAACGCGTTCATCCTGAAACCATCCGAGCGTGACCCGTCCGTGCCATTGATGCTGGCCGAATTAATGGAAGAAGCCGGTTTGCCCAAGGGCATCCTTCAGGTCGTCAATGGCGACAAAGAAGCGGTGGACGCGATCCTTTATGACGACACGATCCAATCCGTGGGCTTTGTCGGCTCGACCCCTATTGCTGAATATATCTACGGCACGGGATGTTCCCAAGGCAAGCGCGTACAGTGTTTCGGTGGGGCCAAGAACCACATGATCATCATGCCCGACGCCGATATGGACCAAGCCGCAGACGCGCTGGTGGGCGCAGGGTATGGTGCCGCAGGCGAACGCTGCATGGCCATCTCGGTCGCAGTCCCCGTGGGCGAGGACACTGCAGATCGCCTTATCGAAGCACTTGTGCCTCGTGTTGAGGCCCTGAAAGTCGGCCCCTACACCTCCGGCAATGATGTGGATTACGGCCCCGTGGTGACGGCGGCAGCCAAGTCTAACATCGAACGTTTGGTGCAGACAGGAATTGATCAAGGCGCAAAACTGGTGGTCGACGGCCGTGATTTCAGCCTGCAAGGCTATGAAGACGGGTTTTTCGTTGGCGCGCATCTGTTCGACAATGTCACCAAAGACATGGACATCTACAAGCACGAGATTTTCGGCCCGGTCCTATCCACAGTTCGCGCGCAAACCTATGAAGAGGCGATTGGCCTCGCCATGGACCACGAATACGGCAACGGCACCGCGATCTTTACCCGTGACGGCGACACAGCACGTGATTTTGCCAACCGGATCAACATCGGCATGGTGGGCGTGAACGTCCCGATCCCTGTGCCTTTGGCCTATCACACCTTTGGCGGCTGGAAGAAATCCATGTTCGGTGATCTCAACCAACACGGGCCAGACGCGTTTAAATTCTATACGCGCACAAAAACCGTGACCTCGCGCTGGCCTTCTGGCATCAAAGAAGGTGGCGAATTCAGCATTCCAGTGATGGAATAGGGCTCTTTACGCTCTCAAACCACTGCAAAAGGGGCGCCCTCGGGCGTCCTTTTTCATGTCTTGGGCGCATATAGACTGCTTTTGAAGCCAAGGGCGCCGCGCAAGCGCCCATCTGCCAAAGCAATGTTATGCACGGCCCGAACCAAAGCAACGCGGCCCTTAATCGGGCTGATCAACACCAGCACAGCGGCCTCAACGAAACGCGCCAACATGAAAAACGGCGCTTTCCAGAGCGGCTTTTTGCGCAAGATCGCCCCGTTGCGGGCCTGATCGCGGCTGCGACGGTAATGATATCCAAGGCTTAGACGGTGCAGCGGGATTCGGTCATACACAACCGCGTCTGGCACCCATCCACGCCGCCCCCCTGCCGCCTTCAGCGCAATGCTAAAGGCCGTGTCAGATCCACCAGTGTAGCGCAAATTGCCGTCAAATCGCAGACCATGCTGTGCCGCGAACGACAGGCGCAGCGCCCAGTTGTTGGTATAAGCGTCTTGGGTTCCATCGGTGCCGTTTGCGGTCCTCTCAGCACGCCGCGCTTCATTACGTCCGGCTTTTTGCTGCAAAAACCCCAGAACGGCCGATTGCCAAAAGGTTTGAACCGGCGTTTCAGCTTCAATGCGCAACGGTCCCCCGACCAAATCCAGATCCCGATCCCAAAGCCCCTGCACCAGCGCCACCAACCAGCCCTGATCCACGCGCTCATCATCATCGACAAAGGTCAAGATATCCGCGCCCATCGTCAACGCGCGCTCCAAAACCGCGTTGCGTGCAAAGGGAATTCCGGGTTCGGGTTCGATGTCGTAGAGGACTTTATGACTGATAGCGGCCTCAAACTGTGCCACTTGTGCCCCCAAGGAGGCAGTATCGGCATTCTCGATCACCACAAAGGCTAGCTGCACATCTGCGGGCTTGTCCATCTCGACAAAGGACGCCAGCAAACGGGCCAACATCGCGGGTCGGTCTTTTGTCACAACACCAATCGCAATCATTTTGGGCGGGATGCGGCGGATCACGAACGGGCCTTTGTTGGAAAAACTTAGCCGTGGGTGTAATTTATTGGCTGGGCTTTGCAACCAGTTTCGCACCGGACACTGCTTGCCAACGGGGCCGACCACTGCCACAATTTAACAACTGTTCAATTTATGGGAGGGCCAGATGGATTTTGCAGTGAGCGAGGAACAAACAGCTATTTTCGACATGGCGAAGGACTTTGGCACGCAACACATCGCCCCCTTCGCCCGCGAGTGGGAAACCCAAGGCACCATCCCCAAGTCCCTGTGGCCCCAGCTGGCCGAGTTAGGCTTTGCCGGGCTCTATGTGAGTGAGGAAAGCGGCGGTACGGGCCTCAGCCGTTTGGACGCCACATTGGTGTTTGAGGCGCTCTCCATGGCCTGCCCCTCGGTCGCTGCTTTCCTGAGCATCCATAACATGTGTGCCAAAATGATTGACGCCTATGGCTCTGACGACCTCAAGGCGCAATTTTTGCCCAAAGCCCTGACCATGGAAACTGTGTTCAGCTATTGCCTGACCGAACCAGGCTCGGGATCAGATGCGGCAGCCCTGAAAACCAAGGCCACCCGCTCCAATGAGGGCTACCACTTGACAGGCACCAAAGCCTTTATATCCGGTGGCGGCTATTCCGACGCCTATATCGTGATGTGCCGCACCGGTGACGAAGGCCCCAAAGGGATCTCGGCCATGATTGTTGAAGACGGTGCCGATGGCCTGTCCTTCGGTGGCCTCGAAGATAAAATGGGTTGGCGCAGCCAACCTACGCGGCAAGTACAGTTAGACAATTGCTACACTGATGCAGGAAATCTGCTTGGCGATGAAGGAAAAGGCTTCACTTATGCGATGTCGGGCCTGGATGGAGGGCGCTTGAACATCGCTGCCTGCTCTATCGGTGCAGCCCAATCTGCACTGGACGCCACTGTTGCTTATATGGCCGAACGCAAGGCCTTTGGGCGCCCAATTGACCAGTTCCAAGCGCTTCAATTTCGCCTTGCCGATATGGAGATCGAACTGCAATCAGCCCGTGTTTTCCTCCGCCAAGCCGCTTGGAAACTGGACACCCAAACCCCCGATGCCACACATTTTTGCGCCATGGCAAAAAAGCACTGCAGCGAGGTCGGCAGCCGTGTCGCAGATGGCTGCCTACAGTTGCACGGCGGCTACGGGTATCTGGCAGACTACGGCGTTGAGAAAACAGTGCGCGACCTTCGCGTCCATCAAATTCTGGAAGGCACCAATGAAATTATGCGCCTGATCGTGGCGCGCCAGTTGGTAACAAAACAATGACCGACATTCTGATCCGGCGCAGCGGCAAAGCAGGCCATATCACCCTAAACCGCCCCAAAGCGCTAAACGCCCTGACCCACCAAATGTGCCTCGATATCGAGGCGGCGTTAGACCAATGGCAAGATGATGATCACATCAACCTCATCCTGATAGACGCAGCCGGTGACAAAGCCTTTTGCGCTGGCGGTGATATCGCGGAAATGTACGCCACTGGCTTGGCCGGAAATTTCGACTACGGTCGCCAGTTTTGGGCGGACGAATATCGCCTGAATGCTAAGATCTTTGACTACCCCAAACCCGTGGTGAGCTTTCTGCAAGGCTTTACCATGGGCGGTGGTGTTGGTGTTGGCTGTCATGGCTCGCACCGGATCGTCGGTGAAACCAGCCAAATCGCCATGCCCGAAGTCGGCATTGGTCTGGTCCCGGATGTGGGCGGCTCCATGATCCTGGCCAACGCACCCGGACGTCTGGGGGAATACCTTGGGATTACGACCGAACGCATGGGCCCTGATGATGCCTGCTACGTTGGCTTTGCGGACATGTTTATCCCGCAAGATCAATGGGAAAGCCTGAAAACAACGCTACAAGACACAGGCTCTACTGATCCAATTTCTACGGCGTCTTGCCCCGCCCCAAAAGGCACTTTGACCCAACTTCAATCCCAAATCGACCATCATTTTGGCGGAGAAACCCTTGGGGATATCCTTCGCGCCTTGACACAGACAGAAACCGAGTTCACCGCGCACTCTTTGAAAAAGCTTAACCGCAATTCACCCCTTGCCATGGCAAGTGCTGTCCAAATGATTCACCGTTTGCGCGGACAAACTGACATCAAAAAGGCGCTGGAATTGGAATACCGTTTCACGTCTCGATCCATGGAACATGGCGATTTTATCGAAGGTATTCGTGCCGCCATCATAGATAAGGACCGTTCCCCAAACTGGCGCCATGCGGTTGATGCAGTGCCCGCTGTTGATGTCTCAAAAATGTTGATGCCACAGCGCGGCATCACATTGTTTAAAAAGGATAATAAGATGAAAATCGGCTTCATTGGATTGGGGAATATGGGGGCCCCCATGGCCCAAAACCTCATGGCAGCTGGCCACTTTGTGACCGGTTTTGACACCATCGCAGCGCCACATGGCGTGGCCTTGGCCGCCAATGCTGCGGACGCTGCAAAAGACGCTGATGTCGTGATCACAATGCTGCCAAATGGCGCGATCTTACAGGCCGTCGCAGATCAAATTGTGCCCCAGATGCCCAAAGGCGCGGTGTTGTTGGATTGCTCTACCGTGGATGTTGAAACAGCCCGCAATGTGGCCCAGCAAGCCGTAGACGCCGGGTGTTTGGCCCTTGATGCACCTGTTTCCGGCGGGATTGGAGGGGCCAGCGCCGGCACGCTTACATTCATGGTGGGCGGCTCGGACAAGGCGTATGAAATCGCTATGCCTTTGTTTGAAATCATGGGCCAGAAATCAGTGCATTGCGGCCCTTCCGGCAATGGCCAAGCCGCAAAAATCTGCAACAATATGATCCTTGGAATTACAATGATTGGCACCTGCGAAGCCTTCGCTCTCGCCGACAAATTGGGCCTCGACCGCCAAGCAATGTTTGATGTGGTTAGTACCTCTTCGGGCTATTCATGGTCCATGAACGCCTACTGCCCTGCCCCGGGCATTGGTCCCACCAGCCCTGCCGACAATGAGTACACCCCCGGGTTTGCTGCTGATCTGATGCTCAAGGACCTGCGCCTCAGCCAACAAGCGGCCCACGCCGCTGACGCCGACACTCCCCTAGGCCAAGCTGCAACGGATCTCTATGAAACCTTCGTTGAAAATGAAGACGGCGCAGGCAAAGACTTTTCCGCCATGCTACCTCGCTTCGAAAAACGCAAACGACCTTAGCTTCTTTTTTCCAAAAATACTCAAATGGCCGATGCGATAGCATCGGCCCCACCGCGCCCCCGCAGGGGGCGCAATACCTTATTCGGCCGCGATCCGTCTTGGGTTCAACATCGGCTTGAGGTAGTGCCCTGTATAAGATCCCTCAACCTCGGCCACTTTTTCCGGCGTGCCCGTGGCCACAACAGTGCCCCCGCCATCCCCACCTTCAGGCCCAATATCAATGATATGATCAGCGGTCTTCACCACATCCAGATTGTGCTCGATCACAATCACTGTGTTGCCGCCCTCAACCAATTCATGCAGCACTTCCAAAAGCTTACGCACATCTTCAAAGTGCAGACCCGTCGTCGGCTCATCTAGAATATAAAGCGTGCGCCCCGTGGATCGCTTGGCCAATTCCTTCGACAGCTTCACGCGCTGAGCCTCGCCCCCAGACAAGGTCGTGGCCTGTTGACCAACCTTGATATAGCCAAGCCCCACCCGCATCAGCGCATCCATCTTCTCGCGAATAGACGGCACTGCTTTAAAAAAGTCCTGCGCGTCCTCAACGGTCATATCCAGCACATCGGCGATCGATTTGCCTTTGAATTTTATCTCTAAAGTCTCACGATTATAGCGCGCGCCCTTGCAGGTCTCACATTCCACATAGACATCGGGCAGGAAGTGCATCTCGATCTTGATCACACCATCGCCCTGACAGGCCTCACAGCGCCCGCCTTTGACGTTGAACGAAAACCGCCCGGGTTTGTAACCCCGCGCTTTGGCCTCAGGCAGACCCGCAAACCAATCGCGGATCGGAGTGAACGCCCCAGTATAGGTTGCAGGGTTCGAACGCGGTGTGCGCCCAATAGGCCGTTGATCAATATCAATGACCTTATCCAAATGTTCCAACCCCTTGATCGTCTCACAAGGCGCTGGCGTCTGCCGCGCACCGTTTAACCGCATCGAGGCAGTCTTGAAAAGCGTCTCAATGGTCAGAGTCGACTTACCCCCACCAGACACACCGGTCACACAAACAAACTTACCCAGTGGAAAATCGACCGAGATGTTTTGCAGGTTGTTTCCGCTGGCCTTCTTAACGCTGATCTTCTTTTTGTTGCCCTTACGACGGGTTTTGGGCACCGCAATCTCGCGCTTGCCGGTCAGGAACTGACCAGTGACGCTATCTTCGTTGCCCGCAATTTCGGCTGGCGTGCCTTTGGCCACGACTTGACCGCCGTGCACCCCTGCGCCTGGGCCAATATCAAACACATAATCAGCCTCGCGAATGGCCTCTTCATCATGTTCGACCACAATCACGGTATTCCCCTGATCGCGCAAATTTTTCAATGTTGTCAACAGCCTATCATTGTCGCGCTGATGCAACCCAATTGATGGCTCGTCCAAAACATACAAAACCCCCGTCAGGCCCGAGCCGATCTGCGACGCCAATCGAATACGCTGACTTTCCCCACCAGACAGCGTCCCCGCGTTGCGCGACAAGGTCAAATACTCCAACCCCACATTGTTCAAAAAGCCAAGGCGTTCACGAATTTCCTTCAAAATAGCCCGGGCAATTTCGTTCTTTTGAGATGTCAGGCTAGCAGGCACTTTCTCGCACCAGTCATAAGCCTCGCGGATCGACATTTGCACCACTTGGCCCACATGCAGATCAGCGATTTTCACGGCCAGCGCTTCAGGGCGCAGGCGATATCCGCCACAATCTCCGCAGGATCGGTTGTTCTGATAGCGCTCAAACTCTTCACGGATCCAATTGCTGTCGGTCTCGCGATAACGGCGTTCCATATTTGGAATGACGCCCTCAAATGTCCGCGTCACTTGGTAAACACGGCCACCTTCGTCATAGCGGAACGGGATCTCATCATCGCCCGAGCCGTACAAAAACACCTGATGCACATGGGGCGGCAGTTTGTTCCACGGCGTGTTCTTGTCAAACTCGTAATGCTTGGCGATGGCCTCTATCGTCTGCAAGAAATACGGAGATTTGCCTTTGCGCCATGGCGCCAAAGCACCGTCATACAGCTTCAAGGTTTGGTCCGGCACCACCAGCCGTTCGTCGAAAAACAGCTCCATTCCCAGACCGTCGCAGGACGGACAGGCCCCAAACGGCGCGTTGAACGAGAACAAGCGCGGCTCGATTTCGGGAATGGTGAACCCACTGACAGGGCAGGCAAATTTCTCGGAAAACGTCTTGCGCTCGGGGTCGCCTTCGGTGGGGGCTGTCTCTAAGATCGCAATCCCATCAGCCAAATCCAAGGCCGTGCGCAAACTGTCCGCCAGCCGCGTCTCCAGACCCTCACGCACCACAATCCGGTCAACGACCACATCAATGTCGTGGCGGAATTTCTTGTCCAAGGTGGGCGGTTCGTCCAATTCGTAAAATTCGCCGTCTACTTTGACGCGCTGAAAGCCTTGCTTGCGCAGTTCCAAAAACTCTTTGCGGTATTCGCCTTTACGGTCGCGCACGATCGGGGCCAGCAGGTATCCGCGCGTCCCCTCCTCCATCTGCATGACCGTGTCGACCATGTCTTGGACCTGTTGCGCCTCAATCGGCAGGCCTGTGGCGGGCGAATAGGGTGTACCGACACGCGCAAACAACAGGCGCATATAGTCGTAAATCTCGGTCACTGTGCCCACGGTCGAGCGCGGATTTTTCGACGTTGTTTTCTGTTCAATCGAAATCGCTGGCGATAGGCCTGAAATATGATCCACGTCAGGTTTCTGCATCATATCAAGGAATTGGCGCGCATACGCGCTTAGGCTTTCTACATAGCGCCGCTGGCCTTCCGCATAGATCGTATCAAAGGCCAGACTGGATTTGCCCGAGCCCGACAGGCCGGTGATAACAACCAGCTGATCGCGGGGAATATCCACGTCGATAGACTTGAGATTATGCTCGCGCGCGCCGCGCACTTCGATGTTCTTCAGCTCAGGCATCCCGCCCCCCATTCATACTTGGGTAACAGATAGGTCATCAAAGACGAGTCTCCAACTGTAAATGCAGAACATTTCAAGAACGTGAGCGACGGATCCTAAGCCATGCCACCACACAAATCCCAATGGCCGAACACAGGGCGATGAAAATCGCAAAAGCGGTCGGGTTGCGCGTCACAAGGAGTGCCGCCAACAGCGGTGCACCGCAGGTCGTGCCCACATTGCCCATTTGCGCCATAGCGCCCATAGCATAGGCCCGATCCGTTTCACTGGTGTTAAGTTCCGACAAGCTGGAAAAGCTGCCTGACGGAATAATTCCCGAGATCCCGGTTATGACCAACGCCGCCCAAAACAAGCTGGCCGGGGCCACCAGCACCAAAAACCCCGCAACCCCCATCAACGCAAAGCCCCAAATGACCACGCGAACGCCCCCCATCCGGCTGAGCATCCAAACACCAAGGGTCAGCGAGACAACAATCGACAAAAGAGGCATCAACCCCGAGGCAACCGCAGCTTCTTTGGGCGTCATAAAATCCGGCAAATATGCCAAAAGCGCGATATACATCATCGTGTACCACACAAACCCCAATGCAGCGGCAGACAGCCAAGGCGAGCGGTAGATTTGAACGTGCACCGTGACCCAGTCTTTGATCGACAGACGCGGTGGCTGGTCACGTTGGCGCGGGGCGGTCGGTAAAACGGCCAGCAAAATCAACGCAAGAATCAGCATGTAGATGCCGTGCCCAAAGATCAGCCCCCCGACGCCGAACCGCGCGATCACCGGTCCAGCGATCACCGCAATTACTGCGTAGGACACACCAAAAAACGCACCCCAAAGCGTCATAAAAGCAGGCCTTAATCTATCTGAGGCGTATTGCGCCACCAGCACCGGGGCCGCGACCACGATGACCAAATGCGCGATCCCTTCAACAAAACGACTGGCTAACAGCACGGGGTACACAGGCATAAGCGATTGTAAAAGAGAGATAAAACCGCTGACCAATAGGCCTAACAATAGCATTTTTCGCAGGCCGATCCGGTCAACTATGACGCCGCCTACAACGCCAAAAACCAGACCAACTACGCCGACCGAAGACATCAAAAAGCCCAGCCAAACCTCCGAGACATCATAGATCTGACGCAAGGCTCCAAAGGCCACGGCCAGTTTGCCAAACTGCGCAGCAGCCCCCAATCCGGCCAACCAGATCAGCAAAATGACAGCAATAGGATATTTTGGCAGGGCAGACACGAAAGCTCCCGCGTACGAGGTGCACGCAGGAGCAGGATTAGGCCGAAAGCTGGAAAGCTACAATCAGTGATTACATGTGGATGACGCGGTCATAGGCATCCAGCACGCTTTCATGCATCATTTCCGACAAGGTCGGATGCGGGAAAACAGTTTCCATCAGGTCTTGTTCCGTGGTTTCCAACTGACGGCCCACCACATAACCTTGGATCAATTCCGTGACTTCTGCGCCAATCATATGCGCACCGAGCAACTCACCGGTTTTTTCATCAAAGATGGTTTTGATCAGGCCCTCAGGCTCGCCCAAAGCTATGGCCTTGCCGTTGCCGATAAATGGGAAACGCCCGACTTTGATCTTATAGCCCAGCTCTTTCGCTTTGGCCTCGGTAAAGCCGACGCTGGCCACTTGGGGATGACAATAGGTGCAGCCCGCAATGGTTTCAGGCTTGACCGGATGGGCCTTTTTACCGGCCACCAATTCAGCGACCATGACGCCTTCGTGGCTGGCCTTGTGGGCAAGCCACGGAGCGCCAGCAATATCACCAATGGCATAAAGTCCGTCTACGCCAGTGCGGCAGTATTCGTCTGTGACCACGTGGGTCCGATCGATTTTCACGCCCAAAGCTTCCAACCCGAGGTTTTCTACATTGCCGACGATCCCAACGGCCGAGATGACTGTGTCAAACTCTTGTTTCGTGACTTTGCCGCCAGCCTCGATATGGGCGGTGACTTTGCCTTTGCCGCGGTCCAACTGTTTGACCATGGATTTCTCCATGATCTTCATGCCTTGCTTTTCAAAGGATTTCTTGGCGAATTTGCTGATTTCCTCGTCTTCTACAGGCAAGACGCGGTCCATCACTTCGACCACAGTCGTGTCCGCGCCCAGCGTATTATAGAAGCTGGCAAATTCGATCCCGATGGCGCCGGATCCAATCACCAACAGCTTTTTGGGCATACGTGGCGGGGTCAGCGCGGTTTTGTAGGTCCAAACCAGATCGCCATCGCCCTCAAGACCGGGCAATTCGCGGGCCCGCGCGCCAGTGGCAAGGATGATGTTTTTCGATGTCAGCTCTTGAGTGCCTTTGTCGGTCTTCACACTGACCTTGCCTTTGGAGGGCAGCGTGGCTTCGCCCATAAAGGTCGTAACTTTGTTCTTCTTCATCAAATGAGAGACGCCACCAGACAATTGCCCCGCAACTGTGCGCGAGCGTTTGACCACGGCGTCCAGATCATAGCCAATTCCATCTGCTTTCAGACCAAATTCCTTGGCGCGGTGCATCAGGTGGAACACTTCGGAACTGCGCAACATCGCTTTTGTGGGGATACAGCCCCAGTTCAGGCAGATGCCACCCATATGTTCGCGTTCGATAATGGCCACGTTCAACCCTAACTGGGCCCCACGAATAGCGGCAACATAGCCCCCCGGGCCTGCCCCAATTACGATCATATCGAACGATTTAGCAGCCATATTGAACATCCTCAAAAAAGTAGTTTGATATTAAACTATTATTTGACATACTCAAGCATGGTTTTCACCTGCGCAAAGTGACGCGGGTCGGATTTCACGCAAAGCGCGCCGATTTCACACGAAAGAAGGTAAGAATGCAGCTAGGCTGGGACCTGCAACGCTTTAACCTGTGCGCCATAACCACCTTCAGTGATAAAGGCCACCTCTGGAGCAGTGGTTTCGCGGCACAGAGCCTCGTTGCGGTAAGGGAACCGGCCAAAGCGCCGGATGATTTCGCGATGGGCTTGCGCATGTAGCAAATGCTGCCCGCCCTTGTCGGGCATACGGGTCAAAAACAGACGCACAGCGCGATCTTGATCACAAAGGTTCTCGCTGTGCATCAAGGGCATGTAAAAGAACTGTCGCGCAGGTGCATCAATTTTCATATCCCAACCGCGATGGATGGCGACTTTGGCTGCCGCGCGGGCGTGCTTGTCACTGGCAAAAGCTTTGCCCTGCCCTCGGAACATATTGCGCGGAAATTGGTCCATCAGGATGATGTAGGCCAAAGTTCCTGTAGGGTGAGTGAGCCACAAACCAAAGGTGCCTTCGCAGGCGCTTTGCCATGCCGCCTCAAACTGATCTCGGATCGCTTGGTCCAGATGTGCTTCCCCAGAATACCAGTCCTTGGGCGTTAAATCATCCAACCAGAACTTCAAAACGTCGTCAGGTGTGGTCATGGCGTAATCTCACCGCATCACAGTTGCTGTTATAAAAACGTTACAGAAGTGTTAATTCAAAACAAGGGGGAAATCCGACAGGGTTAACACATGCCATGTCAATATGTTACAGGTCCGTGTGATGTTACAGGCCCGTGTTCTCGCGTTCAGCCTCTTCTTCTGCCAGTGCTTCGTCCTCTAGGGCCGTCTCAATATAGACCTCTTGGGCAACTTCCACAGCGATTGGGGATGCCGCAGGCGAAATGGCCGCATAGGACGTCATGTCATCAACACTGACGCTGACCACGCGCTGGGTCATCCGGTAGGCTGCATAAATCGCCAGCCCCGCCATCAGCACAAAGATGTAAAAGAAGAACCCTTTGGGACCAATGACACCCATAATCCACCCTGTCACAACGGGACCGACGATCGCCCCCAAACCGTTGATAAAGATCAGCCCGCCACTGGCTGCAGCCATATCTTCGTGTTCCAGAAAGTCGTTGGTATAGGCAATCAACAACGAATAAAGCGGGTTCGATGTGCCGCCAATAATGAAACCCGCCACCAGCAATAGCTCGAAATTGCCCGAGGCCAGATAACCCAAAATCGCAGCCGCCCCGCCAACGGCCGCCACAGCAAAGATCAAGACGCGGCGATCCATGCGGTCCGAGATCCAACCGATGGGATATTGCAGCACAAGGGCCCCAATATAAATCGCCGAGACAAAGATCGAAATCTCCCCAAGGCTGAGCCCTACAAGATTGCCAAACACCGCAGCCATGCCAAATTGCGCGGCAAAAACACCGCCCAACAAGAACATTCCAACGCAGCCCAATGGCGAGGTTTCCATGATCTTGCGCAAGGTCATGGGCTTGGCCGTGTCAAAGGCCGGTGTTGGGGTGATCGACAACAAAATCGGCGCAAAACTGATCGATACCAAAACCGACGGGATCACAAACAGCAAAAAACCCGTAGAATCCGGCAAGACCAAAAGACCCTGAGCCATCACAATCCCAAACATCTGCACAATCATGTAAAGCGACAGGGCTTGTCCGCGTTTTTCATTGGTCACAGAGTTGTTCAACCAGCTTTCCGCCGTCACATAAACGCCCGAAAACGCAAATCCGATGATCACGCGGCCAATGGTCCAAGACGCCAGATATGGCAGGGCCGGATAAAGGATCAACACCGCAGAGATAAAGCTAGCAAGCGCCGCAAAGACCCGCACGTGGCCCACACGGCGGATCAATTCCGGGGTCAGACGTGAACCACCCAAAAAGCCCACAAAATAGGCCGACATCACAATGGAAATTTCCAAAGTGCTAAAGCCCACGGATTCCGCGCGCACCCCCAGCAAAGACCCCTGCAAACCATTGCCCACCATTAAAAGCATCATGCCCAACAACAGGGCCCAAGAGCTGCGCAAAACGTCTAACATTGGCCGGTCCCTTTCTAGGTGGCGTTTGAGGATGGGCTATCTGGTGCGACAGGGTTGGTCTAGGTCAGAGGCGACTTAGGAATGTCGGTTCTATCGTTGTGGAAACAGTAAGGATGCATCGCCATACGAAAAGAACCTGTATTTTTCGTGAACAGCATGGGCGTAAATTTGCCGGATGGGCTCCATCCCCAAAAATGCGCTGACCAGCATCATCAAGGTGGATTTGGGCAGATGAAAATTGGTCATCAACCCGTCGGCCACATTGAACGTGAACCCCGGCGTGATGAAAATATCCGTCTCGCCCTCCCAAGGGGCAATTTGTTTTGTTTGGCGTGCTGCGGTCTCGATCAATCGCAGGGCAGTGGTGCCTACAGGAATGATGCGGCCACCTGCGGCCTTGGTCGCTGCAATCTCGGCGGCGGCCACATCAGTGACGCATCCCCATTCCGCGTGCATTTTGTGATCGGACACATCATCGGTTTTCACCGGCAGAAACGTGCCCGCACCCACATGCAGAGTGACGTAAGAAAATGTCACGCCCTTGGCCGTCAAAGCATCCAGCAAAGCTTGATCAAAATGTAGCGAGGCCGTGGGGGCAGCAACGGCTCCGGTTTTGTCGGCCCAAACCGTTTGATAATCCTGCGCATCTTGGGCGTCGGCCTTGCGCAGCGCTTCGATATAGGGCGGCAAGGGCATCGCACCGGATTGGGCCAAGGCCATCTCAAATGCATCGCCGTGCAAGTTGAATTTCAATTCCGCTTGGCCTTCAATCTTGTCTGAAACTGTCGCCCAAAGGTTCGGTGCGAAATCAATCCGTTCGCCTACGTTGACCTTGCGCAGGGGCTTGACCAAACCCATCCACCCGCCGTTTGCTGAAGGTTGAAGCAACGTCACTTCGATCTTGGAGGACACGCGGCCCTGCGCGCTATCGCGCCAGCGCTGGCCTGTCAGCCGTGCAGGGATCACGCGTGTGTCATTGAGAACCAATCGATCGCCAGCGCGCAAGATATCCACCAGATCCGTCACCACTTTGTCGGCGATCTGGCCGTCTTGAGCCAGCAATAGCCGTGCGGAACTGCGGGGTTTGGCAGGCCGCGTGGCAATTAATCCGTCTGGCAGATCAAAGTCGAATTGCGAAAGTTTCATCAGCTTGGCCTATTGTAGCTTTGGGGGCGCCCGCCGAAAGATCTCGCGAAACATGCCCGGGGTCAGAATCGACAGCGGGTTGACCTGTACCTGCGGGTCTTCTGCCGTGCCACCCAAATTGAAGTTGAACCCAATCAAACCCTCGCCTTTGCGGGTAAAAATCTGTCCAATCCCGTTCACCGCATAGATCGGCGACAGGACGCCTTGCATATCCATCGCCCCATTCACCAGATTATAAATCCCGTCCATCGAAATCCCCATGGACGGGCCTGTGGCACTGCTTTGAGCCAAAATAACTTGGTTCGGGGTCAATCGAAACTTGGCGTCGACTTCGCCAAACAGAATTCCGGACGAGGCCATCTGATCCAGCAAGCCAATGATGCTGACAGCACTAAGGATCTGCGCCAAAGACGGCGCGTCTTGGATCCGCGTTTCGACCACTTTGAGCGTGCCATCATAGGTGCCTTGGGCCCCTGTGGGCTGAAGCGTCAAATCAAACTGTCCGCCGCGGGCATTGCGCAAGAGGCCCGCGGCACGCAACAGTTTTCCCGCGTCTTCCGACTGGATGCGAATGGCCGTTCCGTTGCGCCCCGGCGCCAAGGCCCCAGTAATCGGGCCTCTGCCGTTGACCGATCCCGTAAACGCGCCATTAAACGCACCTTGGGTTTGGAAATTGCCGCGAAAATCAGTCAGGCGGATCCCTTGGGAAATACGCAAGCTATCCAACCTTAGATCGATTGGACCACCCTGCCCGCTACCGCCGCCACGGCCAAATTCAGTTTTCGAAAGATCCGCCGTGCCCCCTAAGACCGCAATCGCCGGAGGGACATCGCGGCCCCGTCCTGTAAGTGTCACTGGCGCATTCAGCCATTGCCCCACACGGACGTTGGAAAAGACTGCGCGTTTTAAAGTGCCGCCCGCATTCAGTTCAAAACTACCCGCCACGCTGAGGCCAGCGCTGTCCAATTCAAAGCGGTCAATTTTGGGCGGCGTGCCCAATTGCCCCGACAGTCTGAGGGATCCACGCCCATTGGCCGGTTTGATCCAGCCTAAATCCTGCAAAGACACAGTGGCTCCGCGCATATCCGAGCGCAGATCAAAGGACGCAGGCTGATTAGGCCGCAACACTAAATCAAGATCCGCTGTGGCACGACCCTTGATCGTACCCGGCGGCAACGCCACGTTAAACTCGCTCAAAAACGCGTTGGACAGGGCAACTTCGGCGGTAACGCGGCTGCCTTGGCTGGCCGCACCTGACCCGAACGGCTGACGCCAGGTCCCGCTTGCAGGGACTTGGCCAAACATCACAGGCCCCGTCAGTGCAAGACCTTCGTTATCCACTGCGACCTCTAGCCGATCCGAGCTTAGAACGCGGTCTTTGACCAAGGTATCGCTGCGCACCCCAGTGGCCACACCCGCCACAGACAGATCGATATCGGCCAAGGTCAGCTTTTGTTGCAACGCAAATCCAAGGGTGGTGCGTCCGCTGACGCGCCCATCAACCAGATTGACGGGCTGTTTGGCCTTGGACATCACATTGAACGGCGGCAAATCCAGAAAAGACAACACACTTGTCACTGTGCTGTCAGTGTTGAGAGCAACCTCGACCTGCGGGTTTTTCCCGCCCATTTTGGGGATAATGAAACTAGATCCGCTGAAATCGATCCGCCCCCCTTGGGGTGCATCCACCACAGCCTTTTGGGCAACAATGCTCAGGCTGTTATCGATAATGCTGAGATATCCGGCCGCATCCACCAAAGGCGGCAGGGTCTTGATGATCTGAACCTTGGCCTGCTCAAAGGAAAACGACAGGGCTGCGTTGGGAGAGGCCTCGCCGCGCAAGCGCAGCGCCGCTGTGCCGTCAGTAATCGTGCCTTCCTTGACATTTTCGACCACCCAGTCGCGGGTTTTGGCCCCCAGTGTTTGCGGCCATGCGGTCAGGATCTGGGCGACCGAGCTTTCGCCAATCTGCGCATCAACGGCCATGTTCCAGCCTGCGTCAGTGGCCTCAACATCGCCGGACAAAACAACAGGCGCCCCATTGGGTCGCAGGGTAAATTGCCCCACATCCACACGAAACGGTGCAAGCCCCAAACGCATGTCCAATGCAGCCGGTCCCAATTCCAGTGGCTCCGAATAAAGATTTTCCGGGTTGGCGGACAATTCACTAAACTGAAACTGCCCCAACAGAGTTGTTGGAACGCCCCGCGCCACATCTCGCAAATAGGCCTGTCCCGAGGCCACAGCCGACACAGTATCGCTGGCCACACGCACTTCATCGAACCGCAGCTGCTGTTTGACCGGATTATAGGTGAAATAGGTGCGCGCTGATGAAAATGGGATCGGCCGCACGGCATCCCGAGGGGCCAAAGCCCCCTCGCCGATCTCCAGCTTGCCAAACAGTGGCCCCAAGGTGCCATCATCGGTCAGATCAAATCGCATGGCACCAGAAATGGGCGCGTCCAGCACCGATAGCCACGACAGCGCAGGCGATTGCACTGCGATGTCAGCGGCAGGCATATCAGTGATGGTAAATCCAACGGATCCGCCGGTCCGCCCATCGGGGCTGTCAAAACTAGCCTCGACCGTGGCAATTGATGCGCCCCCGGCCAAAACTGCAAAGTCTGTGCGCAGCCGCATGGCATCCGCTGAACGGCTAAGTTCCATTCGCCCGCCATCCGCCAGCCAGTTGCGGCGCGATTGAACATCTGTGTAGCTCAGGCTGACGCTGTCCGCGACAAAAGCCTCAAGGCGCGCCAATTCGGGGCGGGCAAAAAAGAGGTCAATTTGGGTCAGGATCTGCGCCAGACTGGCATTGTCCCCCAACGCATTTTGCCCATCCCCTAACGAAACATCCAATGTTCCATCCGCATTGCGCAAAAGACTGACCAAAAGCCCGGACAGATCTACGCGGGCCACTTCAAGCTCGCCGCGCAGGGCGGCACTACGACTAAGGCTGGCCGAAACCTCGCCCACTTCGGCCAAAACCTTGCCAGTGCCATCGCTCAGGCCCACGTTTCGCAATCGCACTGTGGCGCTCAGATCCGGCTCGACAACCAATCGTACGTCGTCCATTTTCAACTGACCTTGCGGGATCATCGCCGATGCACGGTCCTCCAGACGCACCAAAACCCAGTCCGGTGCCTGCATTTCACGGCCCAGCATCGTATAGCCGGCCACGGCCAAAACTGCGGGTAGCCCCACTATAATCATCAGCAGCGCCCACAGCCACTTGCGCCGCGCGCGCTTGGGCGCAGGCGGCTGGGTTTGAGGGGGCGGATCGCTGGGCGTGGTCATAGGTGCTGTGTGTCTCGGGCAGCTGCGTGCCATCATCTGTGCGGTATCGGCTTTATCTTCGCAACTTTGGCCCTAAAACAAAAGTCACCAATTGTTTAAAACAGGATGATGTCATGCTTGCCATTGGCGATACTGCCCCGGATTTCACAGCCCCCACCAATGACGCAGGGTCCATAACCCTGTCTGACCTGCCACCACGATCTGTTGTCCTTTATTTCTATCCCAAGGACGACACACCCGGCTGCACCAAAGAAGCCATCGCATTCACCGCCATGATTGCTGACTTCGAGGCGGCCAATTGTACCGTCTTGGGCGTGTCCAAAGACACTGTTGCCAAACACGATAAATTCCGCGCTAAGCACGCGTTGGACGTGGTTTTGGTCTCGGACGAGGCCACCACGATTTGTGAGGATTACGGAGTTTGGGTCGAAAAGAACATGTACGGCAAAAAGTATATGGGGATCGAACGGGCGACGTATTTGATCGGCCCGGATGGCAAAGTTGCCCAGATTTGGCGCAAAGTGAAAGTCCCCGGTCATGCCGAGGCGGTTCTGGAGGCGGTGCAGGGCCTATGAAATCCCTGACCGAAATGGCCTGCGATGTGCTCAACACCGCAGATGGGCGCGAGAAAACTGCCCTGTCGCGCCGATATGCCAGCCAATGGCAGGCCGCCCGGGCAGAGGGCGCAGTACCTGATATTGGCAAGGGCGCGCCACCGCTGCGTCCGGCCCGCCCGGACCAGCCGCAGTTACTGGACCCGCGCGACGTGCCCAAACGCAAACCCGGCACCCCAGAAGGGCGCACAGCGATCCTCCATGCGGTGGCCCATATTGAATTGAACGCGGTCGATCTACATTGGGATCTATTGGCGCGATTTGGACATCTGGATCTGCCTATTGGCTTTCACGACGACTGGGTCAAAGCCGCAGATGAAGAGAGTAAACACTTTAACCTCATCAGTGACTGCCTTGAAAACACGGGAAGTTTCTATGGGGCGATGCCAGCGCATGCCGGAATGTGGCGTGCCGCCGAAGACACGATAGACGATTTCATGGGGCGTCTTGCAGTGGTGCCTATGGTCTTGGAAGCGCGCGGATTGGACGTCACACCAGGCATGATCAAAATCTTCCAAAACGCTAAGGACACACAGGCCGTAGAGGCCATGAATGTGATCTATGCCGAGGAAGTTCACCACGTGGCCTACGGTTCAAAATGGTTTCATTTCTTATGTGGCCGCGACAATCTGGACCCAACGCCGCTATTTCATAAACTGGTCAAAACTTACTTTCACGGCGGTTTGAAGCCCCCGTTTAACGAAGAAAAACGCGCCGAAGCTGGCATCCCACCAGACTTCTATTGGCCCCTTGCCGACCAACGCTGACCCGTTTCGGCGAGTTCCTGCCCAATATTGCAAGAATACCTCACAGGCGCTTCAAATACTTCAATAATCTTGGCAAACGGGTGTCTACTGGATAAGCACTTGGGGGCAGTCTTTGGGGATGGGCTGCGCGCAGGTTTGATTGGGGATAGGACAGGTATCGTGGCAGGAAATTTGGTCAATCGTATCAACCATAGCCTAGAACGGGTTATGCCCGAAAAACGGCTGTTTTTACGATCTGAAACGGAAACACGTTTTATCCGTCTCAAACCGCTGACCCAGTTGGTGGCGTGGTCTGGTAGTGCATTGCTGGTCAGCTGGACGATTGTGGCCACGGCCATTTTGTTGATGGACAGCATCGGCGCCGGTAATTTTCGTGAACAAGCCAAGCGCGAACAGCAAACCTATCAAGGCCGTTTGAACGCCCTCGCTGTTGAACGCGATTCCCGCGCATCCGAGGCGCTTGCCGCCCAAGAACGCTTTACCGCAGCGCTGGACCAAATTTCAGTGATGCAAACGCAATTACTGGCGTCTGAAGAACGCCGCCGTGAGTTGGAAAAAGGCATGGATGCCTTCCAAGCAACGCTGCGATCCGTTGCAGAAGAACGCGACGCGGCAGAAGCCGAGCTGGCTGAGCTGACAACCCAAGTCGAGGGCGACGCCTCGCAGCGTAAAGTGGCCAAAGCCGACGACATGGAAAGAACGCTGGAATTTGTGACCGGTGCGCTGACCTCTACGGCCCGCGAGCGCGATCAAGTCACCGCCGACGCCAGCCAGGCTTTGGATGCAGCCGATGAAATTGCCAGCCGTCTGCGCGCCTTAGAAGCCAAAAACAACGAGATATTCCAACAACTTGAAGAGGCCATGACAGTCTCGGTCGCACCTTTGGATAAAATGTTCCGCCAAGCCGGTCTGAACACAGACAACCTGCTACGCCAAGTCAAACGCGGCTATTCCGGCCAAGGTGGCCCCCTGACGCCCCTGTCCTTTTCCACACGTGGGTCCGAGCCTGACCCGGATGCAGAACGCGCCAACGGCATTATAAGCAAGCTGGACCGCTTGAACCTTTACCGGATCGCCGCCCAGAAAGCCCCCTTCGCCCTGCCGATCAAAGACAGCTTTCGCTACACCTCGGGCTTTGGCCCGCGCTGGGGCCGGATGCATAATGGCACTGACTTTGCTGGCGCTTACGGCACACCAATCTACAGCACTGCCGATGGCGTTGTTATCCATTCCGGCTGGTCTTCAGGCTATGGACGTTTGGTCAAGATCCAACATGAGTTCGGCATCGAGACACGCTACGCCCACTTGGCCCGCCTTCGCGTTAAAGTTGGACAAAGGGTCTCGCGTGGGCAGCGAATTGGTGATATGGGAAATTCTGGACGGTCCACCGGCACCCATCTGCACTATGAAGTCCGTGTTGGCGGTAAACCTGTGAACCCAATGATCTATATCAAGGCAGCGAAAAATGTTTTCTAAAAGCAAAATCAATGATCCTGCGCCCGCCAATCCAGCGGATGCATCCAAACCTGCAACCCCTGCGACACCCGCAGCGCCAGAGGCCAGCAAAGCGCCCGCCGGTGATTTCCGCCCCAGCGCGCCCAAGGCCAAGGCCCCTGCATCGATGTTGTCGACAGACTTGCACATCAAAGGCAACGTCAAGACATCTGGCGACATTCAGGTTGAGGGTGAGGTTGAAGGCGACATTCGCGCCCACCTGCTGACCATCGGCGAAAGTGCGACCATCAAAGGCGAATGCATCGCTGACGATGTTGTTGTCCACGGCCATGTCATCGGCCGCGTGCGCGGGTTGAAAGTGCGCCTGACATCGACTGCACGGGTCGAAGGGGACATTGTTCACAAAACAATCGCCATTGAATCCGGTGCTCATTTTGAAGGGTCTGTTCAGCGTCAGGACGATCCATTGTCCAAGGGCGGCAGCAAGCCTGTGCCAACGGGATCCAAGTCTGAATGAACCGATCACTATTCGAATACGGAAAAGGCGCCTCTATAGGCGCCTTTTTTGTTGGACACATGTGTGTTGGGTTTTAGTCCTCGGCGTTGGCCTCGGCCCGCGACTTCCCGGCAACCTCCATCGCCAGTGTTGCCGCCATCAGCCCATCCAAATCACCGTCCAAAACACCCTTGGTATCGGACGTCTCAAACGAAGTGCGCAAATCCTTGACCATCTGATATGGCTGCAACACATAGGACCGGATCTGGTTGCCCCAACCTGCATCCCCTGCGTTTTCATGCACCTCGTTGACCAATGCAGATCGTTTGTCCAATTCCATTTGATAAAGCCGCGATTTCAAAGCTTTCATCGCGATATCGCGGTTTTGGTGTTGGGATTTTTCCGAGCTTGTCACAACGATCCCTGTGGGGGCGTGGGTGATCCGCACGGCAGAATCCGTGGTGTTCACGTGCTGCCCCCCTGCCCCTGAGGAGCGGTAGGTATCGATGCGAATGTCGGCCGGGTTCACTTCAATCTCGATGTTGTCGTCGACAACCGGATAAACCTTAACAGCCGTGAAACTGGTGTGTCGCTTGGCAGCACTGTCGAAAGGCGAGATACGCACGAGGCGGTGCACACCGTTTTCCGACTTGAGCCAACCATAGGCGTTATGCCCGCTGATCTTATAGGCTGCAGATTTGATGCCCGCCTCTTCGCCAGCGGTCTCGGCCTGCAGTTCAACTTTGTAGCCCTTCTTTTCGGCCCATCTCACATACATCCGCGCCAGCATGTTGGCCCAATCACAGGATTCGGTCCCGCCGGCGCCCGAGTTAATCTCGAGGAAAGTATCATTGGCGTCAGCCTCACCGTCCAGCAGGGCCTCCAGTTCCTTTTCGGCAGCACGGGTTTGTAAAGCAATGATCGCGGCCTCAGCCTCGGCGATGACTTCGGCATCATCCTCGATCTCGCCCAATTCGATCAGTTCAACATTGTCGGACAAGTCTTGGGCGATGGCCTGCGCCGTTTCCATTTTATCCAGCAAGGTTTGCCGTTCACGCATCAGTTTCTGCGCCGCCTCAGGATCATTCCAAAGATCAGGATCTTCAGTTCGCGCGTTGAATTCCTCCAACCGATGCGGGGCCGTTTCAAAATCCATGCGCTGGCGCAGCAGGTCCAGAGATTTTTCAATCTCATCTACAAGTGTCTGAATTTCCGCACGCATTGCTGTGGTCCCGTCAAGAAAAGACCGCCCCCAAAATCGAGAGCGGTCTACATGATATAAAAGCCCCAAGAGAGCGGTGCAAGTTAGTAGAGGCCCCCAGAGGAGAGCGTTCCAAAGGTTGCTTTGGGCGCCAGTTTGACCTTTTTGCCCGTGGCCGTTGTGACTTCTTTGGCCGCTGACTGGCGCACATCAAACATTGGTAAATCCGCGCCCATAGCAAAGCCGCCATCGAAGGTAATGCCAAAGACTGGCTCTTCACCCTCGCGGAAACACTCGGACACTACATACTCGCCCTCCGCGTCCGCAGGCAGACGCGCCCCGGTAAAGCGATCGATTTTAAGGAACTCGCAGCCTTCTGGTACGATAAACTCACCACCGCCAAATCGCTGCGTTGCCTTTTCCATAAAGCGGTTGAACACTGGTCCGCACATGCCACCGCCCGAGGCGCCTTTGCCCATCGCCCGTGGATTGTCGTATCCGATGTAGCAACCCGCCACGATATTGCTGGTAAAGCCCACAAACCAAACATCTTTGGCGTCATTGGTGGTGCCTGTCTTGCCGGCGACTGGCACGCTGAGGTTCACAGAACTGCGCGCTGTGCCGCGATCGACCACGCCTTCCATCATCGATGTCAGCTGATAGGCCGTGATCGGATCCATCACCCGCTCGCGGTTGGACTTGATCCGAGGCGCCATGCCGGGTTCCAGACTGGCCAGGCGACAATCCTCGCACTCGCGCTGGTCATGGCGAAAGATCGTCCGGCCAAATCGGTCTTGAACACGGTCGACCAAGGTCGGCACGACCCGTTCGCCACCGTTGGCAAACATCGCATAGGCTGCAACCATCTTGAACAACGTGGTTTCCTCGGCCCCCAGAGAGTTCGACAGGAATCGGTTCATATTGTCGTAGACGCCAAAATCTTCGGCATAGTTGGCAATCGTGTCCATCCCAACCTCTTGAGCCAGCCGGATCGTCATCAGGTTGCGCGATTGCTCGATCCCGGTGCGCAGGGGCGTCGGGCCATAAAACTTGTTCGAGCTGTTGCGCGGGGTCCAAAGGCCCTGCGGCGTGTTCACTTCGATGGGCGCATCAACCACAATCGTGGCAGGCGTGTAGCCACTGTCGAGGGCCGCTGCATAAACAAAGGGTTTAAAGCTGGATCCGGGCTGACGACGTGCTTGGGTCGCGCGATTAAAGACCGAATTTTGGTAGCTAAAGCCACCTTGCATGGCGAGCACACGGCCTGTGTTCACATCCATCGCCATAAAGCCACCCTGCACTTCGGGCACTTGCCGCAGGGTCCAGCGGATAAAGCTGCCATCGGAATCTGCGGTCATTTTGCGCACATGGACCACATCGCCCACATCAACCAAATCACCAGCAACCCGGGCCTGCTTGGCCAATTTGCCATCGGGCAACCGCTTGCGCGCCCATTGCACATCTTTGGCAGGCACCCAGTGGCCATCGTCGTCTTCCGGCACGCCCTCAATGCCCAATCGGGCCTCGTTCTGCCCAACCTCAAGCACAACGGCAGGGTGCCATTTATTTTCAACATGGATGTCGCGGGCAATCGCGACCTCGGACAAGGCCTCGCGCCATGTGGCCTCATCGACCAGTTTGTCGGCATCGATGGTCTTGCGCGTCCCACGCCAAATGCCCGTTCCCCGATCATAGGTCTCAAGCGCGCGGCGCAGACTATCAGCCGCCTCAACTTGCAAATCTGGATCAACAGTGGCCCGTACGGACATGCCACCAGTGAAAAATTCATCCTCGCCAAAATCGCGGGACAATTGTCGACGGATTTCATCGGTAAAATAATCGCGCGGTGGCAGGGCTTTTTTAAAGCCTTCATAATCGCCATTCTGAACTGACATCAGCGGGGCCGCTTTGGCAGCATCGTATTGCGGCTGGGTGATATAGCCGTTTTCATACATTTCCCGCAGCACGAAATTGCGCCGCGACACAGCGCGTTCCTTGCGGCGCACGGGATGATACGTTGAGGGTGCCTTGGGCAGAACAGCCAGATAAGCCGCCTCTTCGACGTTCAAATCAGCCAGCGGTTTGTTGAAATAGGTCTGGGCCGCTGCGGCCACACCGTAGGAATTTTGGCCCAGGAAAATCTCATTCAGGTACAGTTCCAAGATCTGTTCCTTGTCCAGTGTGTCTTCAATCCGACTGGCCAGGATCAATTCCTTGATCTTACGTTCGACGGATCTGTCACCTGACAGCAGAAAGTTCTTCATCACCTGTTGGGTGATGGTCGAGGCCCCGCGCAGATCTTCACCGCGCGAGCGCACTGCATCAATAGCCGCCGCGGCAATACCGCGCGTGTCATAGCCTTGGTGGGTGTAGAAATTCTTGTCCTCGGCGGACACAAAAGCAGCCTTCACCAAATCAGGAATTTCATCCGCAGGTGCAAACAGCCGACGTTCTTGGGCAAATTCATCAATGATGCGCCCTTCGCCAGAATAAATCCGGCTGATCGTCGGCGGGGTGTATTGCGCAAGGCTTTCATGGCCGGGCAAGTCGCGGCCATACATCCAAAAGATCGCCCCAATGGTGATCGCCCCAAAGAACGCTGCCAAAGTGACCCAACTAAAGATCGCCCCGAAAAAGGAAAAAATGACCCGTGTCAATTAAACGGCTCCTGCCTGACTGCTTTTGCAAGGGTTATACCCGCCCCGTCGCACAGGGTCAAAACACCAATATGGGGGAATGCGCCGAATTCAGCCCAATTTCAGCGCCGATCACGCAAAGTTATTGTCGCAGCAGGGCTTTGGTTTCGGCGTCTTCCATGGCCCACAATTGAATGCCCTCGGCCACGGCCCGTGCCGCATTGGCCCGCCATGCCGGATCGCGCAAATCAGACAAGTCGCGCCCGTCGGACAAAAACCCAAGTTCCAGCAAAATTGACGGAATATCAGGGGCCCGCAATACGCTAAACCCCGCTTGCCGCAGCGGTCGTGAATTGATCCGCCCCACCCCGTTTTTCAATCCACCAACAACAGCCTCAGCCAGTGCTTGACTGCGTGGCCCGGTCTCAAGACGCGCCAATTCCATCAAGGTTTGCGCAATCGCATCATCGGTACCGGCCAAGTCAACGCCAACCAACAAATCCGCCCGATCCAATTGCGCCGCCAATTCTGCCGAGGCACGATCACTGGCCTCTTCGGACAGGGTGTAAACCGTGGCACCGCGCGCGTTGCCTTCGGCAATTGTATCTGCATGCAGCGACACAAATACATCTGCCTCGGCCCTGTGGGCGATCGCAATTCGATCCCTGAGCGAGACAAAAACATCCTCGGTCCGTGTCAGGGTCACCTCAATATCTAACGCCCGTAAAACATCCCGCAATTCCCGCGCAAAGCTAAGCATCAGGTCAGCCTCTTTCAGACCGTCTGCCGCTGCACCGGGATCAATGCCCCCATGACCGGGATCCAAAACAACGCGCAATTCTGGCCAAGCAGGCATTTCCACGGCGTCAGGCAGGGGTGGCGACGCAATCGCCGTGGCCTCAAAGGCGGCCAGCGAGGTCGGCGCAAGCGCGATCCGGACAAGGGCCGTGCCAGTGCCGGGATCAATTTGCATGTCCGCCAATTCCACGGCCATAGGTTGGGTCAAATCCAGCACCAAACGCGACCACCCCGGACGCATCCGGCCAAAGCGCACGGCGGCGATGCGATCAGAGTTCAGCAAGGCATCAGGTGTCACCCCGTCCCAATGCGCCTCCTGAAATTCCACGATAAACCGCTGGGGATCTTTGACTGTAAAGGTACGAAAGGGCACGCCTTGGCTGAGGTACAGCCGCAATTCAACGCCTCCATCCGCCGCGTCCACGACCATGGATTGCGCAGGATCAACCCGCGCCAAACCTTGCAACTGTTGCGCCGTCCCTGCCACGGATATCATCCAAAGCCCCAAGACGGCGACCATCAAACCCCGGATCATGCGCACTGCTCTTTTTTGTTGCGACCACTATAGGACCTGCGCCTGTACATGGCCAATCTTAACGCAGCCGGGGGGCCATAAACCGGGTCAAACGCGCCAAACCTTCGCGAATATCTTCGGTGCTGCGCGCATAAGAGAACCGAATAGTCTGATGGCCACGCCGGGTGTCAAAATCCAAACCGGGGGTCACGGCAACACCGGCCTCTTGCAAGATCTGGGCGCAAAATTCCAGCGAGTTATCGGTATACTGCGAGACATCCGCATAGATATAGAACGCCCCATCGGGTGGGGCGATTTTGTCAAAGCCTGCCTTGGGCAAGCCATCCAACATAAGCTGACGGTTCGCTTTGTAGACCGCCATGTTCGATTGCAACTCATCCTCACATTCCATCGCCGCAAGGGCCGTGACCTGTGCCGCATGGGGCGCGCAAATGAACATGTTCTGGGCCAATCGTTCAACAATGCGCACATGATCGGGCGGTACAACCATCCAGCCCACACGCCATCCGGTCATGCTGAAATACTTGGAAAACGAATTGATCACATAGCACTGGTCGCTGACTTGCAGGGCCGTGACCGCTTTGGCCTCATATTCCACGCCGTGGTAAATTTCGTCACTGATAAAGGCCGTGTTTGTCGCAGCACAGGCCTCCATCAGGCCAGTCATAGTGGGCAGATCCAGCATCGTGCCCGATGGATTCGCAGGGCTTGCCACCATCAAGCCGTCCAAATCCAAGCCGTCCAATTGTGCCGCACTGGGTTGCAGGCGATTTTCCGCTGTTGCCTCAATCTCGACCGGTATCAAATTCAGGGCCTTTAGGATCTGGCGATAGCTGGGATAGCCCGGTGCGCCGATACCTACACGAGCGCCCGCATCAAAAAGTGCCGTAAACGCCAGAATAAACGCCCCCGAGGATCCCGGCGTGATGACCACACGGGCCGGATCCAGATCAACACCGTACCAGTCCTTATATAGTTGGGCGATCCGGCTGCGCAGCGCAGGCAGGCCCAAGGCCACCGTATAACCCAATTGCGCCTCTTGCATCTGAGCGGCCAAAGCATCCGTCGCCCCGCGCGGCGCAGGCGTACCCGGTTGGCCCACTTCCATATGGATAATGTGACGCCCGGCACTTTCAGCTTTTGCCGCAGCCTCCATCACATCCATCACAATGAAGGGATCGACCACGCCACGGGTTGAGTTTCGCATTCATAACTCCATACTCTACGTCCAACGTCGTCAAAGCAGCCACAACAGGTAAGGTCAATGCAACGCAGAATTTCCACCGCATGTTTGCTGCTGTTTACGTTCTTTGCCAGCAGTGCACAGGCGATTGGTTTGCTGCGCGATGCCGAAGTGGAACGTGGCCTACGCGAGATCGCCGCCCCTATTTTGCGTGCCGCAGGCCTCAGCACGTCGCAGATCAATATTCTTGTGGTCGATGATCGCAGGTTGAACGCTTTTGTGGTGAACTCACGCGCGATTTTCATCAATTCCGGCCTGATTATGAAACTCAAACGGCGCGAACAATTGCAAGCCGTCATCGGGCACGAAGCCGCCCATATCGCCAATGGCCACCTGACCCGACGCCCCGTAAATGCCCGAAACGCGCGCACGGCCTCGGCTGTGGGTTTGGCGCTGTCGATTGCCGCGGGGGCTGCGACGGGCAATGCGGCCATCGCGGCGGGTGGCGCAATTGGCAGCCGGTCGTCGGCGCAACGGGTCTTTTTCGGCCACACTCGGTCCGAAGAAAACAGTGCTGATCAATCCAGCGTCCGCTTTATGATCAGTGCAGGCGCAGATCCAATGGCCGCTGCCGAAGTTCAGGAATTTTTTGCCGGTAAAATCGCGCTGAACCTTGGTCGCCAAGACCCCTACATGCAATCGCATCCCCTGACACGGGATCGTATTCGTCGCATGCGTTCTTTGGCCGAGGCCAACCGTGGCCGCGAAACCCCCAATCCTAAGCTGGATCAGTGGTTTGAGATCGTGAAAGGCAAGCTCACTGCGTTTGAATTGTCACCGCGCGAAACTCTGCGCCAGACCCGTGGTAAAACGGATCAGGTCTCTCTGATGCGGCAGGCCGTGGCATACCATCGCCAACCCAACGTCAAAAAGGCCAGCCAATTTGTGGATCAGCTGGTGCGCAAAGCACCGAATAACCCTTATGTTCACGAGCTACGGGGCCAGATCCTACTGGAAAACAGAAACTTTGGGGGGGCTGCCAACGCCTACGGCAAGGCCGTGCAACTGGCGCCGAATAACCCTTTGATTTTAGGAGGGTATGGTCGCGCCCTGCTGGCCACCAATACCAGTGCCAATACCAAGCGCGCCCTCACCGCCTTGCAAAAATCCCGCGCGCGCGATGGCTTGGACAGCAAAGTGATGCGCGATCTTGGCGTGGCTTATGCACGCTTGGGCCAGAACGGAATGGCCAGCCTTGTCACCGCCGAGCGCTATGCAACCTTCGGCCAACTGTGTAATGCTGGCGTGCATGCGCGGCGGGCGTCAGATTTGCTACAGCGCGGATCGGCCCCTTGGCAACGGGCGATGGATGTGGTCCAAACTCACAAACGAAGCTGCAAACAAAGGAAATGATGATGACTTTTGTAAAACCTCTGGCCTTGGGCCTGATGATGGCAACCCCTGCTGCGGCTTTTGATATGGGGGCCATGACCCCCGCAGAACGCCAAGATTTCCGCGCGGAGATCCGCGAATACCTCATGGAAAACCCGGAGGTTTTGATGGAGGCGATTGGCGTGCTGGAACAACGTCAGGCCCAACAACAAGCCGTTGCTGATGACGCGATGGTTCTGTCGCAGGCGGATGCGCTGTATTCCGACATCAACAGTTGGGAAGGCGGCAACCCCGAAGGCGACATCACGCTAGTGGAATTTGTTGACTACCGCTGTGGCTATTGCCGCAAAGCCCATTCCGAAGTGGAGGAGTTGGTCAGCACTGATGGCAACATCCGTCTGATCGTCAAAGAATTCCCGATCCTTGGAGAGGCCTCAGTCGTGGCATCCCGTTTTGCGATTGCGACCAAACTGACCCTCGGCGACGACGCCTACAAGGCAGCCCATGACGCATTGATCAGCATGCGCGCAGACGTTAACGAAGCTTCGGTGCGTAAATTGGCACGCAGTTTGGGCTTGGATGCCGATGTTATCGTCGCCAAAATGAACAGCCCAGAGGTTAGTGCCGTGATCACTGCCAACCGCCAGTTGGGCCAGCAATTGCAGATCAACGGGACACCAACATTCGTCATGCAAAACGAAATGGTGCGGGGCTATGTGCCTTTGGATGGTATGCGTGACATGATCGCCGAGATCCGTCAGCAGGGCTAAGCCCCTGCTTTATTCAGCGGCCTGATCTGCAGCAGCCTTTTCCGCCTCAATCGCGGCAGCGCGGGTTTCGACCTGTTCCACGATGTGATCGATCATTTCATCGTTACTGAGTTTATGGCTCTGCTTACCGGCCAGATAGACCATACCAGACCCTGCACCGCCGCCGGTAAAGCCCACGTCCGTCATCAGAGCCTCGCCAGGTCCGTTAACAACACAGCCAATGATCGACAAGGACATGGGCGTTTTGACATGCTCAAGCCGCTTTTCAAGTTCGGCCACGGTTTCGATCACGTTAAAGCCTTGGCGCGCGCAACTAGGGCAGCTGATGATATTGATCCCACGGTGACGCAGACCTAGGGATTTGAGGATCTCAAAACCCACTTTGACCTCTTCCACCGGATCCGCACTGAGCGAGACCCGGATCGTGTCACCAATGCCCATCCATAGCAAGTTGCCCAGCCCAATGGCCGATTTGATCGTGCCACTGACCAGCCCACCTGCTTCGGTAATTCCAAGGTGAATGGGGGCATCTGTGGCCTCAGCGATACCCTGATAGGCTGCTGCAGCCAGAAAAACGTCTGAGGCTTTTACGCTGATTTTGAACTCGTGAAAGTCGTTGTCTTGCAGAATCTTGATATGGTCCAAACCGCTTTCGACCATCGCTTCCGGGCACGGTTCGGCATATTTGTCCAACAAATGCTTTTCCAGCGAACCTGCGTTCACGCCAATGCGGATCGAACAGCCGTGGTCTTTGGCGGCTTTGATCACTTCCTTAACGCGGGCCTCATCGCCGATGTTGCCGGGGTTGATACGTAGGCACGCGGCCCCAGCTTCTGCGGCCTCAATCGCGCGTTTGTAGTGAAAATGAATGTCAGCCACGATGGGCACAGGGCTTTCGCGGCAAATCTCTTTGAGCGCTTGGGTGCTGGATTGATCAGGCGTCGAGATGCGCACAATATCCGCACCCACATCAGCGGCGGCTTGCACCTGTGCCAAGGTCGCGGCCACATCGCTGCTGTCGGTGTTGGTCATGGTCTGCACAGCAATAGGCGCATCCCCCCCAACAGGCACCGACCCCACCATTATCTGGCGCGATTTGCGGCGGTAAATATTGCGCCAAGGACGTACGTGGTTCAACGACATGTGAGACACCTATCTGTCAATCTATGTTTACACTTCCCGAATATCAGGCTTGGGTCAAGATTACACCACTCCACTGCGGGAGAAAACGCAGAAAAAGCGCAGCACGCCATAGGTTTTTCGGCAATTTTGGTGTGTTTTTTACTGGGTGTTGGAGCCCGGCAAAACGGCAGGCGCGTTGAGGTTTTTCAAGACCTCAAACAGAGCCTCGTCTTTGGCAGGATCCGCTGGCTGATAGGCCGCACTCAGATCGGTTGAGGCCAAGGCCACGTTTTTGACCGTTGAGGTGCCAGGCCCTGCGGGGCCAACGATCTGACCATTGACCTTGAAGTACAACGATCCCGAGTTACCAGCCCGCAGAACCGGTGTTTCTTCAGTCACGGGGATCACGTACTCTTCACCCGTTTCCAGAATTTTCTCAAACAAGACAGACCGGTCCGCAGCGCGCACACGCACCCATGTGGGGCGAACTGCGAACAAAACGACCTCGGGAATGGGGCCTTCGTTGACCTGTGGTTGCGGAACAATCGTGCCTTCCAAGGCCTCAGAGAGGGCCGAGGCTACGATGCTGTCAGGGGTTGTTGCAAATGTCCCAACGGAGCTAGGATCGATGGTCGAAATCGGCGCGTCGCGTGCCACCAAAACAGGGACATCCAAAGCCTCGGGGCGGTACAGACGATCAAGCGCCTCGGAAGATGGCACAACCGCACTAGAGGTCACTTGAGGGCCAGCGATATCCGAGCTTGGCGCCTGAGGTGCCAAGGGGTCAATATCGGCCACAATATTAGGTGTTTGATCAACCGGGGCAAACTGTACGCGCTGCACTTCTTGCAGCACAGTCCAACCGCCATAGCCCAAGCCCGCGATTAGAGCGATCAACACAGTCATCGAGCCCAGCGCGCCCGCCTCAATCTTGGAAAAGATGCTTTCGCCAGAGGCGACAAAAGGCGTGTTTGGATTTTCAAACAAGTCCCGTGTGCCAGCTGCCGCCGCCACTGGGCCGCGCTGTGGTTTCGGAGAAGAGGCTGCAGCAGACATGCCGTGGGCTGTCGTGAAGCCGCTTTCGGCACAAAACGCTCCAAAGGCCCATTCGGGATCCAAATGCAAATACCGCGCATACGACCGCACATAACCGGCAATAAATCCAGGGCTGGAGAAAGCAGTGGGATCGGCGTTTTCAATAGCTGAGATGTAGGTTGCTTTGATCTTGAGCTCGCGTTGAACATCCAGCAGGGACTTGCCCAGCGTGGCGCGCTCGCCGCGCATCACATCCCCTAGCGACACTGTATATTGGTCAAAGCCTTTGACTTTGCCTGCACTGTCGTCCGAAGGGGCAGATGTTTTTTTACGCCCGATCATTATTGATGCCTCACATCTTCAAACGAATTGTCGATTCGCGCTGTCCCCACATGCGTGGCCAGTGGATAGCATAATGTAAAAATTATTGCACTAGGACAGGGGAATTATCCCGTCAGATCAGCACGATTCAGCGCACAATGGGACCAAAGCTGGTCCATCGCCGCGACCAACGCATCCATTTCCTTGGCGCCATGCACGGGGGATGGGGTAAATCGCAACCTCTCGGTGCCGCGCGGCACTGTGGGGAAGTTGATCGGCTGGACGTAAATCCCAAAATCCTCAAGCAACCGGTCCGACAAAAGTTTGCATTTGACCGGATCGCCCACATGAACGGGCACAATATGGCTGCCATGATCGATGATCGGCAGGCCCAGCGCCTTGAGGCGGATCTTGAGACTGGCGGCAGCAGCTTGGTGGGCCTCGCGCAGATCATTTGCCGTTTTCAGGAACGCAACAGAAGCCGCAGCGCCTGCTGCCACGGCAGGTGGCAGCGATGTGGTAAAGATAAACCCCGGCGCATAAGAGCGGATCGCATCAGCCATTTTGGCGGAGGTCGCGATATAGCCGCCCATCACACCGTAAGCTTTGGCCAGCGTGCCGTTGATAATGTCGATGCGGTCCAACAGGCCGTCGCGTTCGGCAACCCCTGCCCCACGCGGGCCATACATGCCAACAGCATGCACTTCGTCGATATAGGTCAACGCACCAAATTCATCAGCCAGATCACAAATCGCCTCGATCGGGGCGAAGTCCCCGTCCATAGAATAGATCGACTCGAACGCAATCAGTTTCGGACAGTTGGCCGGCAGAGCCACCAACTGCTCCCGTAAATCATCCAAATTATTGTGCTGGAAAATCCGTTTGTCCCCGCCATTGCGCCGAATGCCTTCGATCATGCTGGCGTGGTTCAGACTGTCGGACAAAATCACCATGCCCGGAAACAGTTTTGGCAGCGTGCTAAGGGTCGCATCATTGGCGATATAGGCACTGGTAAAAATCAGCGCCGCTTCCTTTTGGTGCAAATCCGCCAGTTCCGCCTCAAGACGCTTGTGATAAACCGTGGTTCCACTGATATTGCGCGTCCCACCCGAGCCTGCGCCGGTTGCATCCACAGCCTCGTGCATAGCGTCCAGAACTGCTGTGTTCTGTCCCATGCCAAGGTAGTCATTGCCACACCAAACACTGATTGGGCTTTGGCTGCCGTCATCTTTGGTCCAAACCGCATGAGGGAATTGCCCCTTTTTACGTTCGATATCGATGAACGTCCGATAGCGGCCTTCATCATGCAAGCGTTGCAGAGCGGCATCCAGATAATCGTCATAAAGCATGGTTCAAGCCTCAAGGGTTTCTTACCGTATCAAATAGGGTGGCGCGTCTGCGATCTCCATGCAACGCATTGCCGCATGGGCCCCAAACACAGGGCTAAAAATAGCGCCGGTTTTAGCTAAACTCAAAGTCTGCGCTGGTCAGGTCAGCCACATCAATCCGCCGGACCAAAACCGAACTGCTGCCAAAATCGACCAGCACATCCGCCCCTTGTTGGGTCAGGGTTGTCGAGGCAAACGTGACGCCCGAGCCACTGAATTTGATGCTGTCCAAACCATCCTCAAAATCGCGGATGATATTGCCATCGCTTGAATTGGCTGCAAACACAAATCGGTCGCTGCCATTGCCACCTTTAAGCCGATCTGCCCCTGCATCGCCGCGCAGAACATCATTGCCGTTGCCACCATTGAGGATGTCATCCCCCTGCCCGCCTTTGAGGATGTCCCAACCTTTGTTACCGGACAAGACATCTGCGTTCATACCGCCCAACAGCAGGTCATAGCCTTGGCCGCCAATCAGATCATCCTTGCCATGCTGACCTAGTAGCGTATCTGCCCCCAGCCCCGCAGTCAGTTGGTTGTCGGCCTGATTGCCCGTCATCACATCATTACCAGCGCCAGCGATGGCGTTTTCGATCAATGATCTTGGATCATCTGCAAACATATAGGCGTTATAGACGCTGTAATTGGCCAAGATTTCCTGATTTTGCGCATCCAACCCCAGAGCCGCCCGTTGATACGTCGCCAAAGTCGTCCCCAGGCCCGGCGTCAAATCAATCACAAGGTCCGTTGCATCGCTGTAGGCCCCAAGGTCATAGGTATCGACGCCGCCGCCATCCCAAACGGTCATGAACACTTCATCCCCGACCGCATCAATCGCCAAAGCCCCGTCTATCAACGTATCACCAGAATTGGGATCCCAGCTGTAGACCGTGTTACCGCTGTTGGATCCGTAATCTACACCATAAAGGTGCTGCAGCGCCTGAATGTCCAAGGCCATATAGGTCTGGGCATAAGAACTTGAATAGTTTTCATAAGCGGCAGGTGGGCGCGCGCTGTCACTGTGCGACCGATAGCTCATGACAGTGAATTGCATCTCGTCAAATTCTATCGGCTGCAGACCTTTGCCGCCATTGCCTTCATGTCCGTGGCTTAGACCCAACGCATGGCCAATTTCGTGCAGATGGGTAAACCAGCCATAATCGCCCGCCTGCGGCGCATCAAAATCCACGTTGTTAAACGCAACATCGCCCCCGTAGGCATCGGAAAATGGGAAAAACGCAAAGGCAGTGGGGACAAAGCTTTGATCTAGTCGCATAAACCGCAAATGTTCAACCTGACTGGCCGAAGCCTGCGCCACATAATCAAAGTCCTGTGCTGTGAAGGCCTCTATTGCAAACCCAGAGGCCGCAGCTGGGCCTTGATCCACCGACAGGGCAAAGTGGATCGCAGCCTCCTGAGCGCTGGTTACAGACTGGAACGTCGCAATCGTATCATCGTAACTCGCGTCGTAATCCACCAGAAAGCTCTCGTCAGGTGGAAACGAATACGTCACCACGGGATCCCCCCAATGGCGTGCACTTAGGATACCGTCGATTTTGGCATCGCCAGTGGCCGGCGAAAAAACCGTGGAATTCCCCAATCCTGCCATTGCTTAGATGCCTTTTACCGTTTGGTCGCCATCGGGTCGCTGCGCCTAGTCCAAAATCACCGCTGTGCAATCACTGGCGTCAGCGCGTTCATTACAGGCCTCAACAGCAGCCTCTTGGGCGCCCTCGCCTTTGGCGACAGCGAATTTGCCAGTGGAAGCTGAAATAGCAAACGCCTTGGGACCTTTGCCGCGCCGGTATTCCTTGCGGTAGGCCACAGTGGCATCGACGCTCAGCTGCACTGGTTGCTCTGACCACCCCTTGGGACGGATCTGGGCCACAATCACACAATCGGCGACCCCTTCCTTGGCGTCATTACAAGCCGCCAATGCCGCGATCTCTGCTTGAGGGACCGCATGATAGTTGGCCGCAGCCACAGTTGCGTTAGAGATCACCCCGTCATCAGGAGACACGGCAATCGCACCGTAGTAGCTTTGCTGCAGGGCCACTTGACCAAGGATGTCGCGATCTTGGTCCGTAAAAAAGTCCTGCTCGATCAGCTCAACCTCAGCTCCTTTGGGTTTGAACAGGGCAGATTTGGCCACCTTGCCATCAACAGGCTCAGCATGGCCCACGGTCCCCAGACCAATTGCGCAACAGCCCAAAACCAGATTTCGCACAGTCATTACATTCATGGTTAACGTCCCGAGACCAAAAAACTGCCGCCACGATACCCTGCCCCATTGGACAGCTCAAGTCAGCCTGTTAGGCTCTTTTGGAAAAACAACGTTTCGAAAGGCGACCCTAAACATGGATCTTGATCCGGTACTTGCACGTATTGACGCAGACCTTCCCAACGCACTTGAGCGTTTGATGACCTTTCTGCGGATCCCTTCGATCTCTACGGATCCCGCCTATGCCAGCGATTGCGATACGGCGGCTGATTGGCTGGTGGACGACTTAAAATCCATGGGGGTCGCAGCAACCAAACGCACCACACCAAAACATCCCATGGTCGTGGGCCACGCAGAGGGTAGTGGCACCCATGTAACGTTTTACGGGCACTACGACGTGCAGCCCGTGGATCCGTTGGATCTATGGAACTCCGACCCCTTCGACCCTGCTATTGAAGAGACGCCAAACGGCAAAGTGATCCGCGGCCGCGGTGCGGCTGATGACAAAGGCCAGTTGATGACCTTTGTCGAGGCCTGCCGCGCCTATCATGCCGTACATGGCAAGCTGCCCGCGAAAATCAGCTTTTTCTTCGAGGGAGAAGAAGAAAGCGGATCCCCCTCCTTGGTGCCCTTTATGAAGGACAACAAGGACGAATTGACCTCCGATCTGGCGCTGATCTGTGATACCGGCATGTTCGATCCGAAAACCCCCTCAATTGCCACACAATTGCGCGGCCTGCTGGGCGAAGAGATCACCATAACTGGCCCCTCCATTGATTTGCATTCGGGCATGTATGGCGGTGCTGCTATGAATCCGGCCCGCGTTTTGGTCAAAATCCTTGCCAGCCTGCACGACGGCAAGGGGCGCATAACTGTCCCAGATTTCTACAAAGGCGTGCCACAAATGGATCCCGCGCTGAAAGCACAATGGGACGGGCTAGGCTTTGATGACGCAGGCTTCTTGGGCAAAGTGGGTCTGTCAAAACTGGCGGGCGAAAATGGTAAAACTGCTCTCGAAATGCTCTGGGCACGCCCCACATGCGAGATCAACGGGATGATCAGCGGCTATACCGGGGATGGCTTCAAAACCGTACTGCCTTCCAAAGCCAGCGCAAAAGTCAGCTTTCGCCTTGTGGGGCAACAAGATCCCCACGAGATCCGCAAGAACTTCCGGACTATGGTGCAAGAGATGCTGCCAGAGGATTGTTCAGTTGAGTTTCAGGATCACGGCGCCTCGGGAGGTGTGCAAATGGAAACGACGCACCCCGCGTTTGAGGCGGCACGCACAGCCCTATCGGACGAATGGCCCAATGCCGCCGCTTTTGTCGGTTGCGGCGGGTCCATCCCAATTGCCGGCCATTTCAAGGAGTATTTGAACACAGACGCCATGCTGATTGGTTTTGGCCGGGACGACGACGCAATTCATTCGCCCAACGAAAAATACGATCTGGAAAGCTTCCACAAAGGCATCAGAAGTTGGGCGCGTATCTTGCATGCGATCGCCTAATTTGAACTGTGGGATTTTGAGTATTTCTGGAAAAAAGAAACAAGGGGCTGTTCTGCAACGAGCAGCCCTTTGCGAAGGGGCGCCAAATAAAAAATGTAATGCGCCGCAAGGCGCCCATTTGGATCAGGTCTGATTTGAAAAGTGGCGCGGTTGACGGGACTCGAACCCGCGACCCCCGGCGTGACAGGCCGGTACTCTAACCAACTGAGCTACAACCGCGCATCAGGATCTTTTGCCCCAAGATCCAAGGGTAAGCAGTGGCGCGGTTGACGGGACTCGAACCCGCGACCCCCGGCGTGACAGGCCGGTACTCTAACCAACTGAGCTACAACCGCCCTCTGCGTTTTGTTCGTCTAAGGCCAAGCCAGTGGCGCGTCAAGCGTCAGTTTATGCAAAACTTACGCGAATGTCGCGACGGACCAAAATATCCGCGATCTGCGCTATAGGTTTCGCCGAAAATGTGAGGAAAATGGTGGGTGATGAGAGGCTCGAACTCCCGACATCTTCCGTGTAAAGGAAGCGCTCTACCAACTGAGCTAATCACCCGACCCGCGCCGTTTAACGCAGTCCCAAGGCAGACTGCAAGAGGCAAAGTGCATCTTGAGTAAAATTTAGTGGCGCACCTGCCGCTACGCGTCAATTGCTCCTAGACTACAGGTGGCTCAACAATCGCTTTTTTGGCTTGGCGGATCCGGCAGTTCAGCACTTTGCCATTGGCCAGTTCTTTTTCATTGTTGATTTTCAACTTACCAAAGGGCTGCAAATTCAACTCTTCGCCACTTGCAATTGCTTCGCCCAAAACCGCCAGCATGGCCTCCACCACGGGTTTGGCGTCGCGTTTCTTGGCACCACAGCGTTCCATAACCCGATCAATAAGTTCAGACTTTTTCAACATGGGACCAGCGACGACCGGCACAGCAGCACTGATCACAGCGGGTGCAGGCGCAGGCTCTGCAACTGGTGGGGTCGGCGCTGCAGGTGTCGCCGCTTTCGCTGTTGTCTTACTGGTCGATGTCGTTTTTTTGGCAGTCGCCATTGGAGGAACCCCTCATTGGATTGTTTCTGTTTGGGCAACTATAGTTCAAAAATTTAGGAATTTCCATAGGTTAGCTTGAACCGGTAAACATCCGCCACCTTTAGCACGGTCGTTGAACAAAAAAGAGGCGCCCCAAGGACGCCCCTTTTATATCATTTAAATGCAGCGGGCTAATGTGCTGTTGCACCCGCTGCATTTGCGTCCAGGGCCTGTTGGGCCAGTGCGGCTTCTTCTGCCGCCTCGTCCCATTCAATCGCATCTGGTGTGCCGACCAACGCATGCTCCAGAACTTCTGACACATGCGAAACGGGGATGATCGTCAGACCCTCTTTCACGTTGTCAGGGATCTCGGGCAGATCTTTTTCGTTTTCCTGTGGAATAAGGACGGTTTTGATCCCACCACGCAGCGCAGCCAGCAATTTTTCCTTCAAACCGCCAATAGGCAAGGCATTGCCGCGCAGGGTAACTTCCCCTGTCATGGCGATGTCTTTCTTCACGGCAATACCTGTCAGCACAGACACAATCGACGTGACCATGGCCAAACCAGCCGACGGACCATCCTTGGGCGTGGCCCCTTCTGGCACGTGCACGTGGATGTCGATCTTGTCGAACTGCGTCGGTTTCACACCAATCTTCGGACTGACCGAGCGGACATAGGACGAGGCAGCATCGATGCTTTCCTTCATCACATCGCCCAGCTTACCCGTCGTTTTCATCCGGCCTTTGCCCGGCAGGCGCAGCGCTTCAATCGACAGCAATTCCCCACCAACCGAGGTATAGGCAAGCCCTGTAACCACACCAATCTGATCTTCCTTCTCGGCCAGACCGTGCTTGAATTTCGGCACGCCGAGAAACTCCGAAAGATTATCTGCGGTCACTTCCACGCTGTCGGCTTCTTTCTTGACGATCTTGGTCAAGGATTTCCGCGCCACCTTGGCAATCTCGCGCTCAAGGTTCCGCACGCCAGCTTCGCGTGTGTAGGTCTGGATGATTCCTGTCAAAGCCCCATCGGTGAGCGAGAATTCCTTCTCTTTCAGCCCGTGGTTTTTAACCTGTTTGGCCACAAGATGCTGTTTCGCAATCTCGCGTTTTTCATCCTCGGTGTAGCCCGACAGTGGGATGATCTCCATCCGATCCAGCAATGGGCCGGGCATGTTATAGGAGTTCGCCGTGGTCAGGAACATCACATTCGAGAGGTCATATTCGACCTCGAGATAGTGGTCCACAAAGGTAGAGTTCTGTTCCGGATCAAGCACTTCCAACATTGCAGAGGCTGGATCGCCACGGAAATCCTGCCCCATCTTGTCGATCTCATCGAGCAAGATAAGCGGGTTCGTGGTTTTCGCTTTTTTCAACGCCTGAATGATCTTGCCCGGCATCGAGCCAATGTAAGTCCGGCGGTGGCCACGGATCTCGCTCTCGTCGCGCACACCCCCAAGGGAGATGCGGATAAACTCACGACCCGTCGCTTTTGCCACAGATTTCCCAAGGGAGGTTTTCCCAACACCGGGAGGCCCTACAAGGCACATGATCGGGCCTTTGATCTTTTTGGAGCGTTGCTGCACAGCAAGGTTCTCGACAATACGCTCTTTGACCTTTTCCAGACCATAGTGGTCCGCATCCAGTACCTCTTGCGCCTTGTTAAGGTCCTTTTTCACGCGGCTGACTTTGCCCCATGGAATAGACAGCATCCAGTCAAGATAGTTGCGCACCACAGTGGCCTCAGCGGACATGGGCGACATGTTCTTGAGCTTCTTGATCTCAGCATCAGCCTTTTCGCGAGCCTCTTTGCTCAGCTTGGTCTCGGAGACTTTGGTTTCCAGTTCGACCACTTCATTCTGGCCGTCTTCACCATCACCAAGTTCCTTTTGAATGGCCTTCATTTGCTCATTCAAATAATATTCGCGCTGGGTCCGCTCCATCTGGGATTTCACGCGTGTCTTGATCTTGCGCTCGACCTTCATCACGGACATTTCGCCTTGCATCAGGCCATAGACCTTTTCAAGGCGTTCGGCGACGGACAGGGTTTCCAACAGTTCCTGTTTTTGAGCCACATCAACACCCAAATGACCAGACACCAGATCCGCCAGTTTGGCAGGCTCATTACTGTCGGACACTGCGGTCAGTGCTTCTTCGGGAATGTTCTTTTTGATCTTGGCATAGCGTTCGAATTCCGCCGACACCGTGCGCATCAGCGCCTCCATCGTGTCGTCATCGCCGGGCATTTCGGTCAGATACTCGGCCGAGGCTTCAAAAAACTCAGGGTTGTCGTGGTATTGCGTGATCCGAACACGGGCTTTTCCCTCAACCAGTACTTTGACTGTGCCGTCGGGCAATTTCAGCAATTGCAACACATTGGCCAAAACACCTGCCTTGTAGATGCCTTCGGCAGCCGGATCATCCTCAGAAGGGTCGATCTGCGACGACAACAAAATCTGTTTATCGTCATTCATCACGTCCTCAAGGGCGCGCACAGATTTGTCGCGACCAACAAACAAGGGGACGATCATATGGGGAAACACCACGATATCGCGCAAAGGCAATACGGGGTAGGATGGGCTCAGAGGCTCGTTCATGCTCTTTTCCTTACTGGTCGATTTCGACCTTTATGATGGCAAAGCCTTATGTGTCCCGCTGGGCAGCAACACGGATGGCTTCCTCTCTGGGTTCAAAATGGGCCACAGGGGGCAGGGTTTCAAGCAGACATTGTCAAAAATTGGAGGGGCTTTGGCCCAATGTCGGCAATGCGGGCTCCGCCACGGCTTAATCATAACACGTACAGACCATAGTTTTCGCCGCTTTTGTTTCAGCCAACACTCTGGAAATTAACTTAAATTTGCGGCGCTTCTTGGCGGCTCAGCTGTCAACTGTTATTGTCCAAGCAAGTGTTGTTTAGATTCGAGTATCAGTTGTGGGCTTAGAATTACTTTTTTATCTTTTGATTGCAGGCTTTGGCGCAGGTGCCGCTGCGGGGATATTTGAGGTGTCCGAAGACGAGGACGAGGATGACACGGCCTCCACTGGTTCAGACACCCCGACCGAGGCCTCACCCCCCGATATTTTGGCCACGTCACAGGCACAGGCCGACACCCAAGCCGACACAGATCACCCCGAACCCGCAGACGATCCCGTCAGCATGTAATCCTGCCGTCTTATGGCTGATCTGACCCTCATCATTCCGTTTTATAATGAAGAGGCCTATCTGCACATGGCCGTGCAATCGATCAAGGCGCAGGGTTTGGACAACACTCAAATTCTGGTGGTCAACGACAACCCTGAAACCTATTCCCAAGATTGGTTTGATGGCTATTCCCTGCCCCGTGACGTCACCGTCCTGCACCATGCCCATAACAGGGGCCTGTCGGCGGCGCGCAACACTGGCCTTGCTGCAGCCATTGGCGAGTTCGTCGGATTTCTCGACGCAGACGATTACTACACCACGGATGGTCTGGCCCAACAGTTGCACATGGCCCAAGAAACCCACGCCGATATCACGCACGCCCCCTGCTATTTGTCGAATTTCGGCACACCAGCAGTTCAGATGTTGCTGCGAGACAGGCTGTTTTTCACCACGGCCAAATCCAGCAAGGGCCTGCTGAGCAGCGAAGAGGCGCAATTTATCACTTCATCTTGGTCCAGCCTCTACCGACGCGACTTTCTGTTGGCCAATGATCTCGCCTTTGATGAGGAACAGCAAAAATTTGAGGACCGACTGTTCGTTTTGCAAACCATCACGGCTGCAAAGTCTATCAGCTATTTGGGCACCCCAGCCCGGGTTTGGCGCAGACGCGCAGGGAGTATTTCTGTCACGAAAACAGACCCTTACATCCATCAATTGCAAGTCCAGTTGCTGGAAAAATGTCTTGGTCATATCCGACGTGAGGTGGCCAGTGGTGCCCTGCCCCCACGGTTTGAAAAACGCGAATTGTTCAATTCGGTTGGTCGGTTGATTTGGGACATGGATATTTTGCCTGCCTTGGCCCACAACCCCGATGCCCACTACTCAGACCTAGGGCAGCGGATCCAAACACTTTTGGGCGACGACAGTTTTGGGCACGAAATATTCGATGACCCGATGCTGACCCATATCAGCCGCATCGGAATGAAAACCAAAAAGGGGTTTATCTCTCGCGAGATGTTTTTTGCAGTGCACAAGTATTTGCGCGAAGGCGCATTTACGCAGGCCTTTGAGGTGCTGACGGCCGCTGCCCCGAAACCGGCAAAGCCAATGGTCCCAATGACACCTTTGCGAAAAACTTTGGTGCTACATCTTGGGATGCACAAAACTGGCACGACCTTTATTCAACACAATCTGCATCATCATCGCGACGCCCTGTTGCGGCGCGGGGTTTTGGTGCCGCGTACAGGGTTTGACGACCAGATCGGGCGCGGCAGTCGCGTCGGCAGCTTTCCCGGGCACCAAGGATTGCTGCATGCGCTGCGCCGGGGCGAGATGGAGGTGTGGCAGGAACTGCATCGTGAGATTGCACAAAGTCCTGCCAGCAAGGTGCTGATTTCATGTGAAAACATGCTGTACCCTATGCATGAAAACCGCGATGCAGCGCTGGCCAAGCTGACCTCTGCACTTGGCTTTTTCGAAGCGGCTGAAGCCGTCGCTGTTATCCGCCGTCCAGATGTTCAAATCGAAGCCTTCTGGCGCGAATTGGTCTCGAACGGCAACCCGATGGGCGCGCGCAGTCTTGGTGAATTCATCAATGATGCTGCACCGCGCCTAACGGATCTGGAGGGCCTTTTTGCACCCTTTGAGGCCGCGTTTGGCACGCCGGTGCGGCTTTTGGATTATGCAGATGCCACGGCCCAAGACAAACTATGGCCCGCGTTTTTGAAACTTGTTGGCACAGATTTATCGATGCCTGCCATAGCTGCGCCGCGTTATCCAACACCTGATCGGCGCACCACCCAGCTGGCGCAGCTGGCCACGGCAATGGGCGGCCCAATGGCCCAGCGGCAAGCGGTACTGGCGACACTCTATCAATCAATGCCCAAAGGCACTGGCGATGAAAGTGGCCTTTCCCCTGCTGCAAGACAGAAAATTTTGCGCAGTTTTGAGGCACATGACCCAAGTTTTTCAGCGTCTCGCGGCTATGCCCCGGATGTGGCGCAGTGGATCGATGCCTTGGATCAAGGCGGTGAATGGACCCCCTCTGATAGCTTCACTACGGCTGATATTGAGGCAGTGATCAACGCGCGCCTGTTTGCCGAAACCCCACAAGACTACGCCTCCAACACTGTTCAATCCCCGGTCGTTGAAACCCGCAAAATCTATGTGCCACGACGACGCCGGATCCGTTTGCGACCTTGGGTGCGTCGTCTTTTGCGGCTGCGCTGAGGATTTTGCCTTAAACCGGTAAGACAGTGGTTTCCTTGAGTTCCTCCATTACAAAACTTGCACTGACATCCTGCAAATCCACCTGCGCAATCAGACGTTGATAAAGATGATCATAGGCTTTGACGTCACGCACGCGGGCCTGCAGCAAATAATCCTGTTCGCCGGACGTGCGATACGCGCCCTGAATTTCAGGCAAGGCCCGCACGGTTTTTAGAAAGGCTGCCGCCCATTTTGCGTCATGTTGTGCTGTTTTGATCGAGATAAACACGCTTAGCCCCAAACCCAGCGCCTCGGCATCCAGAACGGCCACACGGGCGCGGATGATGCCTGAGTCTTCCAGGCGTTTTACTCGACGCCAAACTGCGTTGCGCGACAGACCTATCTTTTGGCCCAAGTGATCCACAGTTTGTTGCGCGTCTTGTTGCAGGTTGCGCAGGATTTTGGCATCCAGCGCATCGTAAGTTACATCCATTTGGGTATCCTTGTGATTTTATCCCATAGTTTTGCTACATAGCCAAATTTATGGGATAAAATCCAGTACTGCGCTGCATATACTGACGCCACCCTCAGAATTTGGAGTGCTCAGATGCAATCGATTACCCGCCTTTTCACGGCCCATCCTCAAAGCGTTGATGAAACCTATTTCGAACATTTACTCTTTGCGGGACGGTTTTCTGTGATGCTGTTTGCGGCTGGATTTTGCGCGCTGGTCCATGCCATCCTGCCGTTTGCGTTTGAGAAAACATCAGGACGGCTGATCGAACGGATGCACGGGATGATCCACAACAGATAGCGGCGTTGCCTCAGGCGCTGGCAGATCCGACCCGGGATATTTTCCCAAAAAACCCTACAGAGGCTCGATATCGCCTTGGGCCCGATCTGCGTGGAATTTTGCCTCGAACTGGGCAAAAGTACCTGCTGCGATGGCCGCGCGCATATCTGACATAAGTTCCTGAAAATAGTGCAGGTTGTGCCACGTCAGCAACATGCCGGAAATCATCTCCTGCGCGCGAAAGACGTGGTGCAGATAGGCACGCGAGTAGTTTGAACAGGCAGGACAGGTGCAGGCCGCATCCAGCGGGCGTGGATCATCAGAGTGGCGGGCATTTTTGATATTCACCACCCCGTGTCGGGTAAAACATTGGCCTGTGCGCCCCGACCGCGACGGCAGCACGCAGTCCATCATATCGATGCCGCGCTTGACCGCGCCCACGATATCATCGGGCTTGCCCACACCCATGAGGTAGCGGGGTTTGTCCACGGGCAGTTGTTCCGGCGCGTAATCCAGACAGCCGAACATCGCTTCCTGCCCCTCGCCCACGGCCAAGCCCCCAACGGCATAGCCTTCAAATCCAATGTCTTGCAGGGCTTGCGCGCTCTGGCCACGCAAGTCTTCCTCCAGACCGCCTTGTTGGATCCCAAAGAGCGCATGACCCGGGCGATCCCCGAAAGCCTCGCGCGAGCGTTTGGCCCAACGCATGGACAACTCCATGCTTTCGGCAATGCGGTTTTTGTCCGCAGGCAGCGCGGGGCATTCATCGAAACACATAACGATGTCGCTGCCCAAAAGACGTTGGATTTCCATGGACCGCTCAGGCGTCAACTCGTGCTTTGAGCCATCAATATGGGATTTAAACGTCACCCCGTGCTCGGTCAGTTTGCGCAGGCCAGCAAGGCTCATCACTTGGAAACCACCACTGTCGGTGAGGATCGGACGCTCCCAATTCATAAACCTGTGCAACCCGCCCAAGCGATCGATGCGTTCTGCCGTGGGACGTAGCATCAGATGATACGTGTTGCCCAACAAGATATCAGCCCCCGTGGCGCGCACACTTTCGGGCAGCATTGCTTTGACCGTGGCCGCTGTGCCCACAGGCATAAAAGCCGGGGTGCGGATTTCGCCACGCGGTGTGTGGATCGTGCCAGTACGGGCGCGGCCATCGGTTTTGTGCAGATCGAACTGAAATTTACTCATGCCAGCCTCATGGCCCAGCAAAACAAATTTGCCAAGGGGGCTTGGTGCACTGGACGCAGACCAAGGCAAACCCTATATAAACACTCAGGAACACACGGGAACCAACTTCATGACTGACGCGACCCCCATCGAAGGCACGCCGCTGATCAAGCCATCCAGCACAGACCACCCTTTGTACGACAACATTGTGGAAGCCTGCAAAACAGTCTTCGACCCCGAGATCCCAGTGAATATCTACGACCTGGGTCTAATCTACACCATTGATATTACGTCGGAAAATGATGTGAGCATCCTGATGTCTCTGACAGCACCGGGGTGTCCTGTGGCAGGTGAGATGCCGGGCTGGGTTGCAGATGCGGTTGAACCTTTGGCGGGCGTCAAACAAGTGCAGGTCGATCTTGTTTGGGAGCCGCAGTGGGGCATGGATATGATGTCTGATGAGGCCCGTCTTGAATTGGGGTTCATGTAGAAGCCCTTTCAGGTTTTGAGGGGGCCCACTTTAAATTCAGCACAATTCCCATTTTTTGAATTGGAGGACGTCAAAGGCGCATATCCTTGCATCCAAACGGCATACTAAAGGGGTTGCATTAAACCAAAGCAAGCAAAAATGGTTGCACTCTTCAAAAGCAAGCGTTAAAGATTGCATTTCATGACCCAAATCTATGCTGTCTTCACTGGTGATCTTACAGGTTCGCGCCACAATGCCTCTGCACTAGAGGCCACAATGCGGCTCCTTAGCCAAACCTGTGATACTTTAGGCCGTCTGTTTGAGCTGGATTTGCGCTTTACCCGATATCGCGGGGACGGATGGCAAATCATTCTGCCCGCACACCTGCTGCTGGAGGCCAGTCTGGCCCTGTTGTCCGCGCAAAGGGCCCTACCCCAAGCCCTAGACACCCGCATCGGGATCGGGGTCGGCAGTGTGACCCATTTGGGCAGCGAAAACCTGTCTGACGCTATGGGTGAGGCGTTTTTGGCAGCCGGGGATACACTGGATGCACTCACCGGCACATCACGCACCCTTGGATTAAGCGGCTCAGCAGCACCGCAAACCCTTGCAGGCAGCCTCGACATTGTGGATTGGATGGCACAGGGATGGACATCCCATCAGTCCGAAGCCATCGCTGTCTTTCTTTTGCAACCGGAATTTGCCACAAACAAAGCCCGCGCTGCGGCTTTGGGGATCAGCAGGCAAGCCTATGAAGCGCGGTTCAACAGTTCCGGCTTTCCGGCCTTAAAGGCCCTACGCAAAGCCATCAAAGAGATGCGTTTTGAGGCAGACCCAGAATGATTGAGACGTTCACAGCCCTGCTTTTTGCCCATGCCTTGGCCGACTTCATGTTCCAAACCGATTGGATCAATCGCAACAAAACACGTGTCACTGTTTTGTTGTTGCATGGCGCAATTGTTTTGGTCCTGTCCTTGATGGCCGTTGGGCATTTGGCGGCACCGGCTGTGCTGGGTCTTGCTGCAGTGCACATTGCCATTGATGCAGTCAAAACCTTTGGCGGCTTTCGCAATTTCACGGCCTTTGTCATCGATCAGGCCCTGCACGTCGTGACGATTATCATCGTAGCCTTCTTTGTCTCCGATCTATGGCAATCGGGCTATTGGGCCACGCAACATACCCAAATCGCCACGCTTGCCCTGCCGGTAATGGCGTTGGCTGCAGGGCTGATCCTGACACTGTCGGCAGGCCAATATGCGATCGGGATCATGATGCAATCCCATACGGTGCGTTTGCGCGGGCGGGGATTGCGCAACGGCGGGCGCCAAATCGGCCTTCTGGAACGCGGCCTGATCTTCTTTTTTGTTCTGTCCAGCCAACCACTGGCCGTTGGGTTTTTGATCGCTGCGAAATCGATCCTTAGGTTTGGCACGGCCTCGCAAGATCAACGAACTGCTGAATATGTGATCATTGGCACGCTGGCTTCGTTCGGATGGGCCTTTGTGGCAGCCACAGCAACAGTTTGGTGGCTGGGACAACTGCCCCCACTTGAGATTTTTGCGCCACGCCCCTAAATTGAAGGTATAGCGCGCAAAGGCAGTCCCTCCATGTTTTCGATCCCCGGCAAAAACGCAGTCTCGATCACTCCAGCAGCAGCGGCGCAAATCGCCAAACTGATGGACAAAGATGACCACCAAGGTCTGCGCATCGGCGTCAAAAAAGGCGGCTGTGCGGGCATGGAATATACCATGGAATATGTGACTGAAGTTGATCCTTTGGATGAGGTCGTCGAACAAGACGGCGCACGGGTGATGATCGCCCCCATGGCGCAAATGTTTCTTTTTGGCACGGAAATAGACTATGAAGTCTCGTTTCTTGAGGCTGGGTTTAAGTTCAAGAACCCGAATGTGACCGAGGCCTGCGGTTGCGGCGAAAGCATCAAGTTCGACGAGACATTGTCAGCAGGCTAATGGCCGTCACGGCCGAAGATATCGCCTTTGCCAAGGATCTCTTTGCGGATCTTGGCACCATCTCCACTCGAAAAATGTTTGGCGGCTTGTCGATTTATTGCGACGGCAAAATCTTTGCCATTATCGTTGAAGACCAATACCGCCTGAAAGGTGCAGGCGATATGATAGCAGTGTTCGAGGCGGAAGGCTGGCTGCGATGGACCTACACGCGCAAAGACGGCACAGCCAGTGCGATGCCATATTGGGATATGCCCGAAGCATTGCTGGACGACCCGCAAGAGGCCTGCACCTGGGCGCGACGTGCTTTGGCTCACCTCTGAAGGTTGGCATAGGTCCGGAATTGGTCTGAGGTGAACAACACTTCAAAGGCACAACAATTTGACCGTTGCCGCGAAACGGCGCTTTGAGCCTTCTTAGACCGATGCTGCATTTGTCCCCAATGTCTGTTATGCATTACTCAAGAAATTAGAATGCAGTTCATTATTGGATAACTATAGGATGGAACTACCGCCGCAGGTTTTTGAATATGTTCGGAGTTTATTTGGTTCGGTAGACGATGCCGTCTCGAAGAAAATCTCGCTAACACCCAACACGCCAGAGGAGTCTCTGGATATAGCCTTCATCGAGAGTTTGTCGGGCTACGCTGCTCCGAAGGTTGTTTGTCCAGGCTGGGCGGTGCGAATTTCGTCGCACTTCATTGGCAGTATCAGGCACTTTAGACGTTACGAAGTTGCAGACATTGGAGTTGTTGTCGTTTTCAAACGCGGGACGAAGGTTCTCAAGAGAAAACTTGTGCTTCTCCAATCAAAGCGCCTTTATCCCAACAATTTCCGCGTTACGGAGCTTGATGAGTTCGATTATGAACTAGGACTTGCTATGGTCACTAGAGAAGAGCCACATGAAACCCCCATATTTTCAAGCATCTTGTTCGAATTTGATAGTACATCGGCATATGGCGCGCTCCGGACGAATAGTCGGCAATGCCAGACAATTCAGGATCATTTTGAACACACCAAAATTCCTGTGCACTATATGTTTTATAACCCCTTGGTCTTGCCGTGGGAGTTTTCGTATCCGGTCGGTAGTCATCCTGAGCTACCGTCACGGAGTTTTGGAACTCGAGTCATCGAAATGGATACAGTTCATGGCGCGCTTGCGGATGGTTCGGGAGCACTCAAAATATCTGACATTGGGAAAGCCGAGGAAGAATTTGTCTTTGGCCACAGTTTGGCGGACTTTTTCGTAGATGTCCTCAAATGTAACCAGGGTTACACATACGATGGAGAAAAGGACATTGGGCTACGCAACCTGTTTAGAAGGAAGAGCGGCCCAATCTTCAGTGTGATAGAAGTTGTTGTTGAGCAATCTGCAGACTAACACTTCGGCCCAATCCGCGCCGCAAGCCGACCTTGGCACAGCCGAAGCGAAGGCTCACTTCGTCCCGCAAAGCGGACTTAGACACCCTCCACCAAGCCTATCCTTTACTCTTCAAATGCACGTAGGTCTCTGAAAACCGTTTCTCCATGTGGTCCCCTGCCCGGATCACCTCGCCTGACCCGACCGGGGCCACGTTGGTGTCGTGGTTTGGATTAAAGAACAGCGGCACGGACAGGCGTTCGTCCTTGCCGCCCACAACACGGTGCGGCGTGGCTTTGACGCGGCCTTGGGTCCAGAACTCGATCATTTCACCAAAGTTGATCACAAACTCGCCTTTGGGTGCCGTGACAGGGATCCATCCGCCGCCGCGCTTGCGGACTTCCAATCCCGGTGTGCCATCCGTGGCCAACAGCGTCAGGCAGCCATAGTCCGTATGTGTCGCGATACCAAAATCTTTGGCCGTGGCCCAACTGGGCCGTTTGGGATAATAATTGCCCCGCAGCAAAGCCATGGGGCGCGTGAACTTATCGTCGAAAAACGAGGCGTCCTCGCCAATGGCCGTGGCAATCACCTTCAGCAGATCCAAGGAAAAAGCGCAGGCTTTATCGTAATAGTCGCGGATGATCGGAAAGAAATCTGCGGGATCTTTTGGCCACAGGTTTGGCGCATAGTAGCTGAGGTTCTCTGCACGCAGCGGATCCTCTGCATTCAACTGAAAGCCACAATCAAACACCTGTTTGTAATCTGGATTTGCATCTGGGTCGACTTGTTCCGACTGCGGCCCACCCCATCCGCGATTGGACTTGGTCGTGGCCATATTGACCTGTTCCTTGGCCTCGGGGGGCAAAAGGAAAAACCGGTGGTAGGCATCAATAACGGTGCTGACATCGTGGGCGCTGATCGGCCCGTTGTGCACGGTCAAAAACCCGATGTCGCTGGCGCCGGTGTGAATGGCTTGCAGGGTTTTGTCGTGCTCAGGATGGGTAGGGTCCAAAGCAACAGCGGCATCAATTCGAGGGATCATAACAGGGTCCTTTTTGGCTGCAGGGGTGATGCCTGCGCCCGCTTCACATTGCAAGCCCCTTGACCCCCGCCGCCTGAGTTGCGATTTGTGCCAGGGGATTTTTAGGGAAAAATTGAGGGAACGTTCACATGCGTCGCAAACTGGCAGCCGGAAACTGGAAAATGAACGGCCTGGCGGCAGGCCTTGCCGAAGTTCAAACCTTGGCGCAGACACATCCAAACGACACGGTTGATATACTCCTTTGCCCGCCTGCGACCCTTTTGGACCGAATGTCTGCCACCTGCGCGGGCAGCGCGATCAAAACCGGTGGGCAGGATTGCCATATGGCCACAACCGGTGCCCATACAGGCGACACATCTGCACAGATGCTGGCCGATGCAGGTGCAGGCTATGTGATCCTTGGCCATTCCGAGCGGCGCACGGATCACGCCGAAAGCGACGGGATGGTGCACAGCAAAACCAAGGCTGCTTGGGATGCAGGGCTCGTCGCTATTGTATGCGTCGGTGAAACCGAGGCCGAACGCACCGCTGACAAGACGTTGGATATCATCGCAGGCCAGATGTCGGGAAGTATTCCTAATGGGGCAATTGGGGTTAACCTTGTGGTGGCTTATGAACCCGTGTGGGCCATTGGTACCGGATTGGTACCAACGCTGGATCAAATTGGCGAAGTACACGACTTTATGCGCACGCTGTTGATCCGCCGCTTTGGCGAGGACGCGGGCCAGTCCATACGCCTGCTTTATGGTGGCTCTGTCAAACCTGCCAATGCGACCGAGATTTTTGATGTCTCAAACGTGGACGGTGCATTGGTTGGCGGTGCCTCGCTGAAGGCTGCAGATTTTTCCGGGATCATCACGGCCCTTGAGGCCAGCGTCTAGAAAAACAGGTTCAGGCCTGTCAACGACACCACCAAAAACAGCACGGTCATGATCCCGCCCGTGCGGACAAAATCGATAACCCTGTAGCCTGCTGGCCCCATGATCAGGGCGTTGACCTGATGGGTCGGGATCAAAAAGCTGTTTGATGTTGATATCGCGACAGTTAGCGCGAAAATCGCCGGATCCCCGCCCGCAGACACAGCGATCGAAACCGCCAAGGGCACCAGCAAAACCGTGGCCCCAACGTTGGACATCACCAACGTGAACACTGTCGCCAATACCGCAACACCAGCCTGCAATGACCACAACGGCCACCCATCCAGCAAAGTCAGAATCTGCTGGGCGATCCAAGCCGCCGTGCCAGTGTTTTGCACCGCTTGCCCCAAGGGGATCAAACTGGCCAACAAGAACACGGTATTCCACCCTACCGCAGAATAGGCCTCATCGGGGCTGAGAACCTTGGACAGCAACATGCCAACAGCCCCCACCAACAAACACAGTGACAACCGCAAATCAGTGAACAACACCAATACCAGCGCAATCAGCAAGAACGCCAAGGCCCAATTGACCTTTTGCGGGCGCAGTTCCTCTTGCGGAAAATCCGAAGTCACGATCACAAAGTCACGGTTTTCCTTGAGGCGCGCCAAACGCTCCCAAGCAGTGTGCACAACCAAGGTATCGCCGGTCTGAAAGGCCACTTCGCCCAAGGGTGTGGCCGGGTGATCTTCGGTTTCAACGTGACTTAGGGTTTCCTCAACCCGGTGAATGGCCAACATAGACAGACCGTAGGTTTTGCGGATTTTCACATCCTGCGCCGTTTGCCCAACCATGCTGGAGCCAGGTGGAATAACGATCTCGGCCACACCCGCCTTTAGGGGGGAGAAATCTTCCTGAAACACGTCAAGACCGGGCAAAACGGTCAGGCCAAAATCATCTGCCATCTCTTGAACCACCCGGCGCAGGCCAAGCACGGCCAAACGGCACGGTGTCTGAATTTCGGTCAGAACCTGCGGGGCCATGACCCGGTTGTTTTTGTATTCGGTCCCAAGAATATAAAGGTGGTGACTGTCCATCAGATCCTGAATGGTCTGACCCACAAGGATATTGCCTGCAGGCACTTCGACCTCGAACACATCCGCGCGCAACCCGTAAGTCTTTTTGACGAACTCGCGCATGGTCTGGGCCGAACTGGCATCCGAGCGGATCCCACCACCGGGCAAAACCCAGCGCCCCAGCAGGGTAAAATACGCAATCCCGGTGACCACCAACATAGCCCCCACAGGTGTGACAGAAAACAGATCAAAAGGTTCCATTTTCTGCCCTTCCGGCAGGCCCGCATTGGCCGTCACAAGCAAGTCATTGAGCAAGATCAGCGGGCTTGATCCGACCATTGTCATGGTTCCACCAAGGATCGCACAAAACCCCATAGGCATCAGCAAACGGCTAAGCGGGATGTTCGTGCGTGCAGAAATCCGACTGACCACAGGCAAAAACAACGCCGCTGCACCGACGTTTTGCATAAAGCTGGAAATCACACCAACGGTGCCCGACACGATAGGAATGATGCGGCCTTCGGTCGTGCCACCCTTTTTCATAATGAGCGAAGCCACCTTGGACATCAGACCAGTTTTATCCAACCCTGCCCCAATGATCATCACGGCGATAATACTGATCACAGCATTACTGGCAAAGCCGTCAAAGAGACTGTTCACATCGGCCAAATTGCCCAAACCGGGTGCATAGCTGAGCACCCCCAGCAGCACCATCACAAGGATCGCCGCCAGATCGATCCGGATAATTTCGGACACAAATAGGAAAACCGTAAACGCCAATATTGCCAAAACTGCGCCCATTTCAAATGTTAGTGTGAGCGCGTCCAATGGCTTTCCTTCGTTTGGCTTTCGTTTCAGCAGCTTACCGATACCTACACACAAAAAAAGACCCCAAATCCATCCAGATCAGGGGTCTTTTGCTGTTTTTTGACGATCTGGACCTATTTAATGATCGTTTCTGGCCCCATGATCGCGTGAGGGATCGCCGTACTGATCCACGGGATATAAGTGATCATGATCAAGAAGATGAACAACACGCCTAGGAATGGCAGGGCCGCTTTGACCACACCCATCATCGGCATCTTGGCCACGCCTGAGGTCACAAAGAGGTTCAACCCCACAGGTGGCGTGATCATCCCGATTTCCATATTGACCACCATGATAATGCCCAGATGGATCGGGTCGATGCCCAGTTCAATCGCAATAGGAAAGACCAAAGGCGCCACGATGACCAACAGGCCCGACGGTTCCATGAACTGACCACCGATCAACAAGATGATATTGACGATCACAAGGAACATCACTGGACCAAAGCCTGCCGATAGCATTGCGTTGGCGATGCTTTGGGGGATTTGCTCGTCAGTCAGCACGTGCTTGAGGATCAGCGCATTGGCGATAACAAACAGCAGTGTGACCGTCAGTTTGCCCGCATCAAAGAGGGTATCGCGCGTATCTTTGTGAAAGAACGCTGTGATCAGCGCATCAGGGCGTTGCAGCAAGCTCTTTTTTGCCCGGCCCTCGCGTTCAGCCAAAGGCCCCATGTCGCGGTAGATAAACACCGCCACAATGAACGCATAGACCGAGGCCACCGCGGCGGCTTCCGTCGGCGTAAAGATTGCCGAAGTCACACCGGGTATACCGTAGATGCCCACCATGATGATCACGATCAACAACAAGCCCCACAGCGCGTCCTTAAGCGACGCAAAGATCTCACCCCATCCGGCCCAGTCGCCTTTGGGCATGTCCTTAATTGTGGCCATGATGTAAATCGCAACCATCAACATCAGACCCGCCAAAAGCCCCGGCAGGATCCCCGCAAGGAACATCCGCCCCACGGACACATCAACGGCTGCGGCGTAGACCACCATCACGATGGATGGCGGGATAAGAATGCCAAGCGTGCCTGCGTTACAGATCACGCCTGCGGCAAATTCCTTGGTGTAGCCTGCCTGTTGCATGGCCGCGATCACGATTGAGCCGATCGCCACAACCGTAGCCGGGCTTGAGCCGGACAAAGCCGCAAACATCATACAGGCAAACACGCCCGCAATGGCCAAACCGCCGCGCAAGTGGCCCACACAAGCAATGGAAAACCGGATGATCCGCTGTGCCACACCGCCTGTCGACATAAATGACGAGGCCAGAATGAAGAACGGGATTGCCAGCAGGGTATAGTGACCCTCGAACGCGCTGAACAAGGTTTGCGCCACTGACGCAAGCGAGCTGTCGGAAAACCAGATCAGAAACAGAACCGATGACAGGCCAAGCGACACCGCAATCGGCACACCGATCAGCAACAGCCCCACAACCATGACAAATAAAAGAAGGACGTCCATTATTTTGCACTCCGTTCAATGTGCGCGGCTGCAGCCTCGATATCATCTTCGGCCTCGTGGCTGGCCACGATCCGGTCCAGCTCGCCCTTCCAGATCCGGACAGCCACTTGGGCAAACCGAAACAGCATCAAGGCCATGGATAAAGGCAAGACAATGTAGGGGATCAGGCGCGGAATTTTCTCATATTCTTCGCCTTCATTGAACACGTCTTCCATCCAACGCATCACTTCGGGCATCGGGATGTCGTTCACCTCATACCAGCCTTTATCGCGGTATTTTTCCTCGAACCCCAATGGGAACCAGCGCCCTTCGGTGCCAGGGAGGTTAGCAAAATTAGCCCAATAATCCCACGCCCCTTTCAGCAGCAAAAACGTAAAGACCATGCAGGCAACAACAGATATCAGTGCCAGAATGCGCCGTTTGGGAGCCGCCAGAAGGTTAACAATCGCGTCTACGCCCAAATGCATGTTCTTTTTGACCGCATAGCTTGCGCCCAGCAAAACCAACCATCCAAACAAAAACACTGTCAGTTCCAGTGCCCAAAGAATGTTCGCATTAAAAGCGTAGCGCGCCACAACATTGGCAAATGTAACCAGCGTCATGATCCCCAGAAGGCTGGCAATCAGCGTCTCTTCCAAAGTGTCCATGAAGCTGGGAGGTGATGAATGTGCACTGCTCATCGTGCGTCCCCTTCCCCAAGAGTAGATATAAAAAAGGCGGGCCGTCTCCAGCCCGCCAATGGCTTTGGTATCAACGCGGTTTAGAAACCTGCGTTAACAGCCTGCGCTGCGTCGATGTTTTCTTGGCCAACATCGCCTGCGAATTTCGCCCAAACAGGCTTCATCGCATCAACCCATTGCTGACGCTGCGTGGCGTCCAACTGACGGATCACACCACCGGCATCCAAGATAGCTTGTTTTGCGCTCTCGTTCACAGCAAAAGCTTCGGAGTTACGTGTTTCTGTGACTTCGTTCAGGATTGTCAGGAACTGGTCACGTACAGGCGCGTCCAAGCCGTCCAGCCAATCAACCGAGGCCACGACAAGATAGTCGATCACACCGTGGTTTGTTTCGGTTGTGCCATCTTGGACTTCGAAGAACTTACGACCAAAGATGTTGGACCATGTGTTTTCCTGACCGTCCACAACGCCCTGCTGCAGCGCACCGTAAACTTCCGAGAACGCCATTTTCTGGGGCGAGCCACCGATGGCTTCCATCTGAGCAACCAAAACGTCCGAAGACTGGACACGGAACTTCAGGCCGTTTGCATCTGTTGGGGCAACCAAAGGTACGTTTGCCGACATTTGCTTCATGCCATTGTGCCAGAACGTCAGGCCTTGCAGGCCGCGGCGCTGCATACTGTCTTTCATAGCCTGACCTGTTGCAGAGGCTTGGAACGCGTCAACAGCTTCGATGTTCTTGAACATGAAAGGCAAATCAAAGATGCGGAATTGCTTGGTGAACTTTTCAAACTTGGACAGCGACGGTGCGGCCAGCTGAACGTCACCTTGCAGCAACGCTTCAAGAACCTTGTCATCGTTGTAAAGTGTCGAGGACGGGAACACTTCCATGCACATTGTGCCGTTCATCTCGTCGTTCACACGCTGTTCCAGCAAAGACGCAGCGATCCCTTTAGGGTGCTTGTCTGTGTTGGTCACGTGGCTGAATTTTACAACGATTTCACCATCGTCACAGGCCGCGATTGCTGAACCTGCAGAGAAAGAAAGGGCAACAGCCGTTGCCGCAGCAGTCAAAAATTTCATTGGGGTCTCCTCCCTGAGACTATTTTCCCGCAACCCTATGGGCCGCTGGGCCATAGTGGACAGATAGCGCGCGTCAGGCTCAAGCAAAGAATGAAGAAACGTCTAATTTTTTTTGTTTTTGACGGTTTTTCAATGCTCTAGTGGTGGTTCTTTAGGGTCGCACAGGCGTCAGACACGCACGATGTGCGGTTTTCCGCACAGGTCGTTTTACCTCTGTGCGAAAATCCGCACAACTGTTACCGCTCACATAAATTTCGACCAGCACAACCGCTTAGTCCATTGGCGGTGCACCACCGGCCTTGGTTTTGGCCTCAATATACGGGGCAAGACGTTCGGCAACCTCGCCTGCATGGGCCAAGGGCGTGTAGGCCGCCAATGCGTCTTGCCAGACCTGTGTAGCACGTTCCTCAGCGGTTTGCCCCCCTGCGGCTTTCCACGATCCATGGTTGCTAAGATCCGCATTCAACGGCGGATAAAACGCGCGGTCAAACCGTTCCATGGTGTGGGCCGCTGCAAAGAAATGCCCGCCCGGTTGCACTTCGGTCAAGGCGTCAAAGCCGATCTCGGCCGCATCCGCCTTGGTCGGCAGGCACATCTCGGCCACGGTTTGGACGGCTTCCATATCGGTCACAAATTTCTCGTAGCCGTAGGTCAGCCCCCCTTCTAACCAGCCAGCAGAATGTACACACATGGTGGCCCCCGCCATCAATGCCCCCATCAAGCCACAGGTGTTTTCCGTGGCCCCTTGGGCATCGGCGGCGTTGCTGGCCGATCCTGCCGCAGATCGCCACGGCAAACCAATCAACCGCGCCAACTGCCCCGATCCAAGTTGCAGTTTCATATGCTCAGGTGTGCCAAACGCAGGCGCGCCGGATTTCATATCGACGTTCGAGGCAAAGCCACCGTAACTGACCGGCGCACCAGCACGTGTGATCTGGGCCAATGTGATGCCCGCCAAACACTCGGCGTGCTGCAACGTCAAAGCCCCGGCCACTGTGATCGGGGCCATGGCACCAGCAAGGCAAAACGGCGTGATGATGGTCATCTGTCCGTGCCGTGCAAAATCGATGATCCCTTGGGCCATAGGGCGATCCAGCATCCGAGGGCTGTTGGTGTTGATCACGGTGCTGGCCCAACTGCCGTTTTCAAACTCAGCATCCGAAAGGCCATAGCCCAAGCGCAGCATCTCGAAGGTTTGTTCAACCTGCCCCTGCCCGCGCGCATACACAAAGGCCAACTTATCGCCCAGCGTCATTTGCGTCAGGTTCATCGCATAATGCCTCAGATGAACCGGCACATCTTGCGGTTCAGGCGACGGGGCCATTTTGTGCATGGCCGGATAAAACTGGGTAAGCTTGGCAGCGTCCTGATAACCCGCCAGCGAGCCCGGGCCACGCCCATCGCGGCGGTTGAACATATTGGGACAACCGCCCGCCGGCGTGAAAATCAGCGATCCCAGCTCATAGACTTGATCATGGGCCGGGTTTATCGCCCGCAACCGAATAGATTTGGGCGCTGTCGTCACCGCGGCGGCAACAACATCGCGCCCCACATAGACCATATCATCGACCACACGGCATCCCGCCTTGGCAAAAAGTGTGCGCGCCTCGGGCAGTAAAACTTTGATGCCTAATTCCTCGAGCACCCGCAGGGCTGTGTCGTGTATGGCCTGACATTCATCGTCCGACACCGCCTTTTGCGGCGTGAACGGATTGCGCAGTTGCCGGTAGTCCGCGCGAGGTGCAGGTGCTTGGGATTGGCGCGCCTTGCGGCCTGTACGACGGGGCGGTTGGGCGGTCATCGGGTTTTGAATTCCTCTGGGCGCAACCCATGCTTGGCCAGCTTATCATACAGTGTTTTGCGCGGCAGTTGCAGCGCCTCCATGGCCTGTGCGACCCGGCCCTGATATTCGATCATCGCCGCTACAAGAATGGCCTTTTCCGTTTGCGCCATTTGTTCAGCTAGCGACAGGCGAGGCAACTGTGCAGGCTCGTGCAGGCCCATGGCAAAGCGCATGGCCTCATTCATCAACGCCCGCGCGTTTCCGGGCCAGTCGCGCCCCATCATATCCGCAAGGATGGCTGGCGTGATCACCGGCGGTGTCAGGTTAGCCTGTTCCGAAGCCTGCGCCACATAGCGTCGGAACATCACCGCAATATCCTCTGGACGATCCGCGATTGAAGGGATGTGGATCGCATGCAGCCCCAGCTTGAGGTAGAGATCATGATTGAACCGCCCCGCTGCAACTTCACTGGGCAAGTCGCGGTAACTGCCGCCAATAACGCGCACATCGCTGGTATGATCCAACAGGGCAAACTGTGCCTCGGCGTCCAGAACTGCCACTTCGTCAATAAAAAGGGAACCGGTTTTGGCCAAATCAAGGGCCGCTTGTATCCCGCCCAGATCCAGCCCTGCCGCCGCGCGTTTGATAAATGGGGCCTCTGACCCAGCCGAGAGCAAATGCACCACTTCGGCGACTTTGTAGGCCCCTGTCCCCGGCGCCCCAGTCACCAAAACATCGCCTTGGCTTTTGGCCGCGTTGCGCACGCGTTTGCGCAAGGCATTCGCCAGATCAGAAGTACCAAAAAGCATCCTAGCTGCTGCATCGCCTGCCTCGGCCAACGCTTGCTCGCGCCGTGTCGCAAGCAAGGCTGCCCGGTGGTCCAAGGCCCGCCGAACAACCGCAACAAAATCCTGAGGACCACAGGGTTTTTCGATGAAATCAAAGGCCCCGTGCTGCATCGCCCGCACCGCCATAGGAATATCGCCCTCACCCGTCAGCAAAATCACCGGCAATTCCGTGTCTTGCAGTTGCGCGTATTCAAGTAGGTGAAAACCATCGCGCCCTGGCATGCGGATATCCGTGACCACCACACCCCCAAGATCTGCCGTTATTTTATCCTTGGCCATCACAAAGGAACTGGCCAATTCAGCCTGCAAACCAGCAAGCTCCAATGTCTGCCCAAGGGCTACGCGCACGGCCTCATCATCGTCGACCAGGATCACTGTTTCACAGGCCGTCATCATGCCGCCGCCTGCGCCTGACTTGGCTGCAATGTCACTGTAAAAATTGCCCCGCCGTCTGGATGGTTTTGGCCACGGATTGCACCGCCAAAGCTTTGGATCAAACCATAGGAAATCGACAGGCCCAATCCCATCCCCTCGGAATGGCCAACTTCTTTGGTGGTGTAGAACGGATCAAAGATCTTTTCTGCATCGTCAATTCCCGGGCCATAATCGCGCAAGGAAAACGTCACGACGTTTTGCTCTGCGCTCAGATCCAGATCCAACCGTTTGGCAGGCAGGCCGTCCATGGCATCAATCGCATTTGTAATCAGGTTCACCACCACTTGTTGCAGACGCACATCCCCCCCGCGCACCCAGATCGCCTGTGGCGGCGGTGTCCAGTGCAGTTGGGTTCCACTTTCGCGCACCCGCATGGCCGTCACCTCGAGGGCTGCATCTATGACCTCGGCGAAATCCACGTCCGAGACAGGTTCCGTTTCCTGTCGGGCAAAGGCGCGCAGGTTTTTGATGATGCGCCCCATGCGGCGGGCCAAATCCGAGATCCGCCCAAGATTATCAGCCGCCACATCCGCCTTGCCTTGGTCCAAAAAGGTGGCTGCGTTTTCGGCAAACGACCGGATCGCCATCAAGGGTTGGTTCAGTTCGTGACTGATCCCTGCAGACATTTGCCCTAGGGCCGTCAATTTGCCCGCTTGGACCAAATCAGCCTGAGCTTTTTGCAACTCAGCTGTGCGGGCCGCCACGCGCGCTTCAAGCACTGTGTTGGCATCGGCCAAGGTGCGCCGACGTTCCGTGGCCAAAAACAAAACCGCCCCAAAGGCTAAAAATAGAGCTGCCGCTACGGCCGCCTGCAAATTTGCAATCCGCACCACTGGGGCCAGATCCAACAGCGCCTCACCGGTCATCCCGATCACGGGCAAGTCTTGGGTCAAGTGCAGGGCCCTGCGCGGAATATACGGCCCCCCTTCGGCCTGCCACAGGTTTTGCCCGGCCAAACGCCGGATCCTGTGATCGAAAAACGGGCGCAAGGCAGCGCTGTCGTATTCTGCATTCACCGAGGCCACGAACCCGCCGTCTGCATCGCTATCGCGCCGCATCAACGCCAGTTCGGACCGGTTAGAGACAAAGACAACCCCAAGGTCATCGGTGAAAAAAATGGTCGGCCTGTCGCCGCGCCAATCGGTTTCGACCCCTTCTATATCCGCCACCACAACCACGCTGCCATTGGCAGGCCCTTGCGCGCTGAACATCGGGGCCGCCGCCAAAAAGGCCCGGCGATTTTGCGTGGTCAACACGTGATAAAAGCCTAATGCTCCGGTCATAGCCCTTTGGAAATAGGGCTTTTCGTTGTGATCTAACGTCAGTTCTTGCGATGCGGTATGGGCCAATTCACGCCCCTGCCGGTCCAAAACCAGAATGTCCAGAGATCCGGTTTTGTCGACGATTTCTTGCAACAACACATTTGGCGCAGCTTGCGGCTGCCCTGAAAACACCAATTGCGTCAGGTCAGGATGATCAGCCAACAACACCGCCAGTTCCTGAAATCGCTGCAATTGCCCGGTCAACCGGCTGGCGGCCAAGCTCAGATCGGCCTGCCCCCGTGCGGCCAATTGCGTCAGCGCCTGCCGGTAGCTGATCCACCACACACTGGCGCCCAGCAACGCAACAGTCAGCACAAATGCTGTTACTGTCGCCCATCGTTGTCGTGAAGTACGTGCCATGGGCGCAAGTGTAAAAACCATTTGCGCAGATTGCCAGCGCCGTTATCACGTGGGTCATGACCCAGCCTTTGCCCCTTTTGCATCAACAGCCCACAGATCCGGCCTTTGTGCAAAACCCCTACCCGTTCTATGCCAAAGCCCATGCCTTGGGCGCGGCCTTTCATTGGGCTGAGTACCAGATGGATTGCGTGGTTCAGTATGATTTGGCGCGGCGTATTTTCAGCCATCCCGCCTTTGGACGTGCCGACCCTAATCCAGCAAAAAAGCCCGATCATTTAACTGACTTTTGGGCCGTCGAGGATCATTCGATGCTGGAACTTGAGGCCCCGCGCCATCCAGTTTTGCGCAAGCAGGTCTTGCGCGCCTTTACCTCGCGCAGGGTTCGGGACCTCGCCCCGGAAATCACCGCTTTGGCGCATCAATTGATTGACGCCTTTCCCAGCCAACCGTTCGATTTGCTAACGGCCTATGCCCAACAGATCCCCGTTATAGTGATCGCCCGTTTGCTGGGGGTGCCAGACCATGATGCGCCGCGGCTGTTGGCATGGTCCCATGACATCGTCAAAATGTATCAGGCCCAACGGAGCCATGCAGATGAGGTCGCCGCCAACACCGCAGCGGCCGAGTTTAGCAACTATGTCCAAACCCATATCGACGCCAAAAGATGCACAGCCACGGACGACCTGTTAAGCGCGATGATCGCCGAGGAGGCTTTGACGGGGCCCGAAATCGTCTCGACCGCGATCCTCTTGCTCAACGCAGGTCACGAGGCCACGGTCCACACCATGGGCAATGCTGTTGTGGCGCTGATAAACCACGCATGCCCCGCCAGTGACCCAGCGATCGAAGAGGCAATGCGCTTTGATCCGCCACTGCATCTGTTTACCCGCTGGGTCTATGAGGATGTCATACTAGACGGTGTTGCCTTTCACAAAGGTCAACAGATTGCCCTGCTCCTTGCCGCAGCCAACAGGGACCCTGCCCGCTGGGACCAACCGCACAGGTTTGATCCAAGTCGCGTCCCACAGCAGCATCTGGCCTTTGGCGCTGGCGGGCATTTTTGCCTTGGGGCGCCGTTGGCCCGCCTCGAGTTAGGGATTGGGCTGCGCGTATTGTTTCAGCGTTGCCCCGATCTGCAACTGGTCCAGCCCCCACAGTTTGCAGATATCTTTCATTTCCACGGGTTAGACCGGCTGATCGTCCAAGTCTAAAGCGGCAACATCGTCGTGGATTTGATTTCCTCCATGGACAGCAATGCCGTGACATTATGCACGCGCACTTCAGAAATCAGCGCTTGATAGAACGCGTCATAGGCCCGCGCATTGGGCACACGCACCTTCAGGATATAGTCGATATCACCGGCCAAACGGTGTGCTTCCTGAACCTCTGCGCGCTCTTGCAACGCCTTCAGGAAGTTCGCTTGCCACGCCGCATCATGTTCCGACGTGCGGATCAAGACAAAAAAACAAGCCTCAAATCCCAACGCATCTGCGTCCAGCACGACGGTCTGCTGCCCGATGATGCCCGCATCCCGCATTTTGCGGATACGATTCCACACTGGCGTCTTGGAACTGCCGACATCAGAGGCAATTTCGTCCAAAGACTGACTGGCATCCGCCTGAAGGCTGCGTAAAATTTTCCGATCCATATCGTCGATCCGAACATTCATTCGCTTATCCTCGCTCTTGCAGAAAATTCTGACTGACGCCCGTCTAAATCAGGACATGCGTCCTTATCAACCCCTCAGATCATGCATTTTTTAGAACTTTATTCTATTTTGATCGGGCAATTGGATGACAAAGGCGAACCCTATGCAACATTTCCCAGTGTTTATGGCTGTGGCCGGACGGCGTATCGTCCTCAGCGGCGGTGGCGAAGCGGCCTTGGCCAAACTGCGCCTGTTGCTCAAAACCGAGGCTCACGTAAACGTCTTTGCAGCCCAGGCCGATGAGCAGATCATCAAATGGGCCGCCACGGGCAAGTTGACGCTGCATCCGCGCCCCCTTGAGGCAGGCGACGCAATGTGTGCTGCCTTGTTTTATGCCGCGAACGAGGACGAAGCAGAAGACGCCCGCGTGGCAGATCTGGCCCACCGCGATGGTGCTTTGGTCAATGTGGTCGACAACTTGGCAGACAGCCAGTTTATCACGCCCGCCATCGTGGACCGCGATCCTGTAACCATCGCCATCGGAACCGAAGGGGCCGCCCCCGTTTTGGCCCGCGCCATCAAGGCGGATCTGGAGGCGAAACTGCCTGCTACCCTCGGCCCTCTTGCCCGCATCGGCAAAGGCTTTCGCAAAATGGCCGAGGCCCTGCCGTTTGGCCGCGCGCGCCGCGAATTTTGGGGCGATTATTATTTTCAGGCCGGACCAAAAGCCGTCGAAACTGGTGGAATTGACGCCGTTCCTGCGGCGCTAGAGGATCTGCTGCAGTCCCATCTGGCCAAAGATGCCCGTTCGGGACATGTTGATCTTGTCGGTGCAGGGCCGGGAGATCCCGATCTGTTGACCCTCAAGGCGCGCAAAGCCTTGGATGCAGCCGATGTGGTTGTTTATGACCGCTTGGTCAGCCCAGAAATTCTAGAATTGGCGCGCCGTGAGGCGATTATGGTGGATGTGGGCAAAACCGGCTTTGGCCCCTCTGCCAGCCAAGACACTATCAACGCAAGCTTGGTCAAACACGCCCAAGACGGCCACCATGTGGTGCGCTTGAAATCTGGGGACGCGACAGTGTTCGGTCGCTTGGATGAAGAGATCGACGCGCTTGAGGCCGCTGATATCCAATGGCGCATTGTGCCCGGAATCACTGCTGCCAGTGCTGCTGTGGCCAGTATCGGTCAAAGCCTGACCAAACGTGACCGCAATTCAGCCGTGCGGTTTTTAACAGGTCACGACATGCAAGGGTTTGCCGATCATGATTGGCGTGCTTTGGCAGGGTCCGGCGAAGTGGCGGCGATCTATATGGGCAAGCGCGCAGCGCGTTTTGTTCAGGGTCGTATGTTGATGCACGGGGCAGATCCTGCCACCCCCATCACTATCGTGGAAAACGCCAGCCGCGCAGATCAGCGCATCGTCTCTACCACATTGGCCCTGTTTGCCAGCGATCTGGACGCGGCCAATCTGACCGGCCCTGCCCTGACCTTTTACGGGCTCGCCCCACGTGCAGCGGCCGCTCAGATCGAAACAATTTCAAAGGAGGTCGCCCTATGAGCCGCACCTTTACCCCAAAAGTCGTCACCGCCAACGCCCTGATCGAAGGCGATGTGATCTACTTGCAAACCGACGGTCAATGGACCCGCGACCTGCGCCACGCCGAGTTGATCGAGGACGAGGCACGCGCCAACGCACGTCTGGCCCTAGGCGCATCAGATCAGTCCGTTGTGGCAGGCGTCTACCTGATGGACGCGGTCATGGGCAAAAATGGTCCAGAACCCACGCACTTTCGCGAAGCCTTCCGAACCCGCGGCCCCTCAAATTACCCCCACGGCAAACAGGTGGAGTTGTCACATGTATAAATACAACGACTTTGACGCAGCTTTTGTGCGCGAGCGTGTGGCCCAGTTTCGGGGCCAAGTGGAACGTCGTATCGACGGTTCCCTCACCGAGGACGAGTTCAAGCCGTTGCGGTTGATGAACGGTCTTTATCTGCAATTGCATGCCTATATGCTGCGGGTGGCCGTGCCTTACGGCACGCTCAACAGCCGTCAGATGCGGCAACTTGCGATGATTGCGGACAAGTGGGACAAAGGCTATGGCCACTTCACCACGCGCCAAAACATCCAGTACAATTGGCCCGAATTGAAGGATGTGCCGGACATTCTGGAGGCTTTAGCGGATGTGGAAATGCACGCGATCCAAACCTCGGGCAACACAATCCGCAATGTGACAGCCGACCATTTTGCAGGTGCTGCTGCAGACGAAATCGAAGATCCCCGTCCCGTGGCTGAATTGCTGCGCCAATGGTCCACGGATCACCCCGAATTCCAGTTCCTGCCACGCAAATTCAAAATCGCCGTCACGGGCTCCGAAAACGATCGCGCCGTGACCAAAGCCCATGATATCGGCGTGCGCATGGTGCGCAACGCAGCCGGTGACGCCGGTTTCGAAGTGATCGTGGGCGGCGGCTTGGGCCGCACCCCGATGATCGGCAAGGTCCTGCGGGAGTTCCTGCCAAAGGCGGATCTGCTGCCCTATATTGAGGCCGTGGTCAGCGTGTGGAACATCCTTGGTCGTCGCGACAACAAGTATAAATCGCGGATCAAGATCACAGTGCATGAAAACGGGATCGAGGAAATCTCGCGCCGCGTCGAAGATCGCTTTGGCGAGATCCGCGGCGGCTTTGGCGGGATCGATCAAGAGATCCTTGCAGGTATCGAGGCACAGTTTGCCGCTCCAACCTTCGCGCAGAAATCAGACGCGGGCTATGAGGCCGCACGCCTTGCGAACCCCGCGTTCCGATCTTGGTCGGATACGAATTTGGCAGCGCACAAGGCCGAGGGCTATGCAATTGTCAGCATCTCGCTGAAGGCCCATGGCGCGACACCGGGCGATGCAACGTCGGATCAAATGCGGGTCATGGCCGATTTGGCCGAACGCTATGGTCATGATGAGTTGCGCGTCAGTCACGAGCAAAACATCATCCTGCCTCATGTGCATAAATCTGATTTACCTGCGATCTATGCCAGCCTGCGCGAAGCCGGACTTGCTACAGCCAACATCGGGCTAATCAGCGATATCATCGCCTGCCCGGGTATGGACTACTGTGCACTGGCCACGGCCCGGTCGATCCCGATTGCACAACAGATTGCCGAACGGTTCGATGAGCTGAAACTGGAGCATGAAATCGGCGCGCTGAAGATCAAGATCAGCGGATGCATCAATGCCTGCGGACACCACCATGTAGGCCACATCGGCATTCTGGGATTGGACCGTGCAGGCGTAGAGAACTACCAGATCACCCTAGGCGGCGATCATACTGAAACCGCAAAAGTCGGGGAACGGGCTGGTCCGGGCTTTAGTGCTGAAGAGATCATTCCAGCGATTGAACGTCTGGTTCTGGGGTATCTGGATCTGCGCCTAGATGCGGACGAGACATTCATCGAGGCCTTCCGCCGCCTTGGCATGGGCCCTTTCAAAGCTGTCCTTTATCCACAGGTCAAAGCCGATGCCGCTTGAAGCCCCCCTTCCCCCCGCAAAGGCCCGCGCGGCCGCTTTGAACGCCCGCTACAAACACCACGGGGCCATCCATGTGGTCGAACATGCCCTAAGCGACGCCGAAGTCGGGCGCATCGCTTTGGTGTCGTCCTTTGGCGCGGAATCTGTGGCCCTTTTGCACATGGTGGCCCGCATGGACCGCAGTACGCCAGTTATATTTTTGGACACCGAAATGTTGTTTCCCGAAACCTTGACCTATCAGGCAGAGGTCGCGGATCGCTTGGGGCTAAACGATGTGCGCGTGGTCTCGGCGCAGCGAGACGCGTTGTTTGAACGCGACAATGAAAACCTGTTGCACCTGCATGATCCCGACGCCTGTTGCACCCTGCGCAAGACCGAGCCGTTGGATACAGCCCTAACCCCGTTTGATGCGTGGTTTACCGGGCGCAAACGCTTTCAGTCCGGCAGTCGCGTGGCGATGGATTTCTTTGAAGTTGGCGATCAGGGCCGGATCAAGGTTAACCCGCTGGCCCATTGGGCCCCACGCGATGTGCAAGAGTACATGGATGAAAACCGCCTGCCGCGCCATCCCTTGGTGGCCAAAGGCTATCCCAGTTTAGGCTGCGCGCCCTGCACCAGCCCTGTGGGATTTGGCGAACATCCCCGCTCGGGGCGGTGGCGTGAGCAAGACAAAACGGAATGCGGAATTCATTTCGACAGAAACAAAATGGTCCGACGTGGCGCGTAAAGCGCTGTATGGGATTTCAGGTATTTAGGGACTAAAGAAACATGAGTGTTCTTATCAATGATGACGGCTTTCACGCCGATGACTGGGATCGGGGGTTCGTGGCCGTTGACGCGTTGCCTGCAAATGAAGGCGGTGGAGTTGTCTCTGTTGACCTGCCCTCTGACGCAGATTTGGCCAGTCTGGGCAATCGTTTGATTGGCGCAGATATCATACGCATCGATTTTCCCAGCTTTGCGGATGGGCGCGGATTTACCTTGGCGGCACAGTTGCGGCGTCTGGGATTTCAGGGCCGCTTGCGGGCCAAGGGCCATGTTATTGCCGATCAATACCCAATGGCACGCAGGTCGGGATTTGACGAAGTCGAAATCAGCGATGATTTGGCCGCCCGTCAGCCCGTGGATCAGTGGTTGGCCCGCGCGAATTGGCGCGCCCATGATTATCAAGCACGGATGCGCGGTTAGGCCCCTTCCCCCCTTTGCAAATTCAAGCTAACTAAGGAGCATGGGTGTAAACCCAGCTAGACACATTCTATGACCGAGATGACCCCAGTGACCGATGCCACCCCTGTAAAAACGCCCACTTTGCCTGATGCCCAAACCGTAACATCAGTGCAGCATTACACTGATCGCCTGTTTTCGTTTCGTGTGACGCGTCCTGCGTCTTTGCGGTTCCGGTCCGGCGAATTTGTAATGATCGGCCTGATGGGCGAGCCGCATCCTGAAACCGGCAAGCAAAAACCGCTGCTGCGGGCCTATTCCATTGCCTCCCCCAGTTGGGATGAGGAATTGGAGTTCTATTCGATCAAGGTCCAAGACGGACCGCTGACCAGCCGTTTGCAGCATATCCAACCCGGTGATGAGCTTATTCTGCGGCCCAAACCCGTAGGCACTTTGGTGCATGACGCGTTGCTGCCGGGCAAACGGCTATGGCTGTTTGCGACGGGTACGGGGTTTGCACCTTTTGCCAGCTTGTTGCGCGATCCACAGACCTTTGAGGATTATGATGAGGTGATCATCACGCACACGTGCCGCGAACTGGGTGAATTGACGTATGGGGCCAATTTAATCGCCGGGATCAAGGAAGACGAGATGTTGGTGGAACTGTTGGGAGAGGATAATCTGGCCAAGCTGCGCTATTATCCGACCACCACCCGCGAGCAAAGCCCAAAGATGGGCCGAATCACGGATCTGATGCGATCGGGCGAGGTCTACGCGGATCTGGGCGTGCCCCAGATTTCGCCAGAGACGGACCGTGCAATGATTTGCGGCAATCTTGACTTCAATCTGGACATCAAGGCTTTGCTCGAAGGCTACGGGCTGGAAGAAGGGGCGAACTCGAAACCAGCGCAATTCGTGGTCGAGAAAGCCTTTCTGGACTAACTGTTCTTTTTTAAAAGCAAAAAGGCCCCGCGGAGTGATCCACGGGGCCTTTTTTGTTTATTCGCAGCGGATTAGAGGCCAGCGGCGGCTTTGATCTGATCGATCACACCTTGCACCAATGACGGATCTGTCTTGGCTTTTTCCAAAGCCGCTTTCAGAGCCGTTTTTTGCATAGCGCCCAGTTCCAGTCCGTCGATCATTTCGCCTGCGGCGTCAAAGTTGATGCCATCGGCGGTCATCAAATCAGCGATGCCAACTGAGCTTTCAGTCGCGGCCTCTGTTGCTGCAGCGGCTGTATCTGTCGCTGTTTCAGTTGCAGCGGCAGCTGTGTCAGTCGCAGTTTCAGTTGCGGCGGCGGCTGTGTCGGTCGCCGTTTCAGTTGCGGCGGCGGCTGTGTCAGTCGCTGTTTCAGTTGCGGCAGCGGCTGTGTCGGTCGCTGTCTCTGTCGCGGCGGCGGCCGTGTCAGTCGCTGTTTCAGTTGCGGCAGCGGCTGTGTCAGTCGCTGTCTCTGTCGCAGCGGCGGCTGTGTCGGTCGCTGTTTCAGTTACGGCGGCGGCTGTGTCTGTTGCTGTTTCAGTTGCGGCAGCAGCGGTGTCGGTCGCTGTTTCAGTTACGGCAGCAGCGGTGTCTGTTGCTGTATCAACGGCGGCAGCAGCTGTATCTGACGCAGCATCCGCTAGGTCAGAGGCCGCTTCGGTTGTCGCCTCAACAGCGCTAGTTGCTGTATCTGTCACAGCATCAGCCGCCTCAGAAGCCGCTTCTGTTGCTGTATCAACGGCGGTGCTTGCCGCTTCGGTCGCAGTATCAACCGCAGCATTTGCAGCTTCGGTCGCTGTCTCGGCGGCTTCTGAAACAGCTTCTACGGTTTCTTGAACGGCCTCAGTTGTGGCGTCCGTTGCGGCCTCTACCGCGTTTTCAGCGGCTTCTGTGGCAGCGGCAGCTGTATCGGTGACAGCTTCTGTCGTGGCTTCAACGGCATTTGTTGCAGCTTCCGTGGCTGCTGCTGCTGTGTCTGTCGCTGTTTCTGTTACCGTTTCAGTAACATCTGCAGCCTTTTCCATCGCCTCTTCGACACTGCCGCCTTGGGACAGATAGTACCCACCACCAATTACAACCACAGCTGCGCCAGCCAATAATACCTTGTTCATAGTCTGCTCCTTTAAACTATTGAACGGGGTCATCCCCATCGAACGGCTATATGGCAGTGGCATGGGGTAAGTTAAAGGGGAATTGCCGCGATGCAGCGTCACTTTGCCGATCTATATTGACAACACTTGGCCCTTGTAACCAAAGGGCATTGTGCCTAAGTTCACGTCTCAAGAATCTGTCACGACAAAAGGAACAAAACCATAGCTCGCAGACCCCATAACGCGCCACCACAGCGCGAAACAGGCCCACGTGTGAACGATCGCATCAAGGCCTTGGAAATCAGACTAATCGGTGCCGACGGCGAAAACGGCGGCGTTGTATCCCCTGCAAAGGCTATGGCCCTGGCTGATGAAGCCGGTCTTGACCTTGTTGAAATCTCACCGAACGCGAACCCACCAGTTTGCAAGATCATGGATTTCGGCAAATACAAATACGAACAGCAAAAGCGTGAATCCGAAGCGCGGAAAAAACAAAAGACCATCGAGATCAAAGAGGTCAAATTCCGCCCCAACACGGACACCAATGACTACGACGTCAAAATGCGTAACGTGTTCAAGTTTTTGGAAAACGGCGACAAGGTGAAAATCACTTTGCGCTTCCGTGGCCGCGAGATGGCGCACCAGAACTTGGGTCGTGAACTGCTAGAGCGCGTTGCCGAAGACACCAAAGACGCCGGCAAAGTCGAAAACTTCCCGAAAATGGAAGGCCGTCAAATGGTCATGCTGATCGGTCCATTGCCGAAATAACAGCAAAGCCAAATCACACAGATGAACCCGCCCTTGAGGCGGGTTTTTTGTGACTGCCCTGGCTCTGGCCCATGCCACTGCCTACGCCTTGGAATTTCGCGGATGGCCCCGCTGGGCGATTTCCTTCAGCAAACCGCCCACCCCCATGGCTTGGATCTGCTCAGGTCCAACCGGCAGACCGCAAAGCACGCGTTCCAGCACCCAATCGGCCCCATTTAGGGCGACGGAGCGGGCACACCCAGGCAAGCCAATCACGGGACGGTGGCCTAAATACCCCAAAAACAAGAGGTTTCCCGGATCTACAGGCATACCAAAATATGTAACCACACCGCCAGCTTTGCGCAAAGCCGATGGGCCAACATCCTCTGTGTCCGAAGTGGCAGAACCGGTGAGAATGAAAATGACCTCTGCGGGTGTCTGCATCAAGGCAGCCGCTAAACCATCCACTGTGTGATCGCAGGTTGTCTGCTGCCCAAGGGACACATCCAAACGGGACAATCGACGGCTCAACGCATCATAGCCCTTTGATCCAATTGACTGGTCCGCCACCAGCGTTTCAATCAACACCGCGTTGTTGAAAATTGGTGCTCGCAGCGTCAAGGCACCACCGGCCAGATCCACAGCCCGGTCCACATCTGATTTGGGCACCCCGTAGGCGATGATTTTGATCGTGGCCACCATGTCGCCTGCCACCAGCCGCTGATGCGCGGGCACAGTGGCGATAGTGATCATCGGATTGACCCGATTGAATGCGTTGATGGCCTCTTTATCAATCTCGATCACGCCGGGGATCTGGGCAAACAGATTGACCCGGCCCGTATGTGCAGCGCTGGCTCTGAGGCCGTTTGATGCAGGCGAAAACCCATCACCCAAAGCCGCCGCCGCCGCATTTTCATCAAGATCCGTGGGCGCCAGACAGGCCACCACAATACTGGCGATCCCCGCTTTGATCAGATCCTCCACATGGGCCTCGGTCAGAACCGATCCCTTCTTGATCGCCCCACTGGGCAGGCTGACCGAATGGGCCAAAATTGCGCCTTTGGCCTGATCAACGCGACAGGGGCCAAACTTCATCTTTGCCGCAATGCCGAGATCACTTCGGCCATGATGGAAATCGCGATCTCGGATGGGTTTTTAGCGCCAATATCAAGTCCCACAGGTCCATTGATCCGGGCCAAATTTGCCTCACCCACCCCCAAGGCGCGCAACCTATCCAAGCGTTTTGCATGGGTGCGTGTGGACCCAAGACAGCCCAGATAAAAACACTTGGTTTTGAGCGCCATTTCGATGGCTGGATCATCCAATTTTGGATCATGGGTCAGGGTCACTACAGCCATTCTGTGATCGGGCTTGAGCGCAAACAGCGCATCATCCGGCCACTCATTGGAAATCGGCGTGTCCCCAAAACGATCCGGGTGGGCAAATGCCTCGCGCGGGTCAATGACGATCGGCTCAAAACCCGCAATCCGCGCCATGGGCACCAAAGCCTGCGCGATATGCACACCGCCGATGATGGCCATGCGCAACGGGGGATTGTGGATGCCAACAAACAGATCCTGCTCAATCCCGCTTTTGTCGGACATAAACCGATCTGCCCAAGGACCCGTCGGCCCATAGGTCAGGCCACGATCCCAGATTTTGAGATCCGTGGTCAGTGCAACAGAACGTTTGGCGGCGCGTGCAGCCACCAATTCTGTCAACAAATCCAACGGCATACCGTGCCCCACAGGATCAACCAGAACCTTGATGGTGCCCCCGCAGGCAAGACCCACGGCAAAAGCCTCATCATCGCTGACGCCAAATTCCAGCAAGCGCGGGGTGCCGTCCTCTAGCGCCTCCATGGCCTCTACAACTACAGCGCCCTCGACACATCCGCCCGATACAGATCCCTGCATATCTCCATCGCGCGACACCACCAGCATGCTGCCAACAGCCCGCGGCGCACTGCCCCATGTTTGCACGACGGTTGCAATCGCAGCCCCCTTGCGGGCCCGGTGCCATTCCAAAGCAATGGCGGGAATATCGTTGAAATCAGGGCTCATCCAGCGTCTCGCATCATCGCCAACATACGGTCTTTTTCGCCGCCATCCTCAGACTTTCCCAAGGCCTGTGCAAGCCCTTCAAGCGCTGCGATGTTATGGCCTGCGCGAAATGTGTCCACATAGGGCATCATGGCCGCTATCCCGCCTGCCTTTGGGGCGAATTTTTCCCAGCGCAGCAGCGGGTTAAGCCATATCACCCGCTTCGCCGACAGCCGTAACCGCTGCATCTCGCGTTTTAGGTCTGCAGGGTCGTCCCGGTCCAAACCATCCGTGATAAGTAAAACCACAGCACCCTGCCCCAAAACGCGACGCGACCAATCGCGGTTGAACTGGTGCAAACAGGCCCCGATCCGGGTGCCACCTTCCCAATCCTGCGCCTCGCCCCCTGCCGCGGCCAAGGCGACATCCACATCGCGCGTGGCCAGATGCCGGGTAATGTTTGTCAAACGGGTGCCAAAGGTAAAGCCGTGTACCTTGGACCAGCCGGCCCCTTTGGCATTGCTGACAGCATGCAAAAAATGCAGTACGGCCCGCGAATACTGCGACATCGACCCAGAGATATCGCACAAACACACCAGATTGGGCCAGCGGTTCCGGGGGGCTTTGCGCGCCAGATCCTCGATCTGTCCGCCCCGCCGCATGGCAGCACGCAGGGTCTGGGCCCCGTCTATTTGTCCTTTTCCGTTCGTGCGTTCAAACCGGCGCGACACCAGTGGCTGTACCGGCAACCGCAGAGTGGCGATCATGCGCTTGGCCTGCGCCATCTCTGTCACGGACATCTGTTCAAAATCCAAATGCCGCAGCCGTTCCGCACCAGAAACCGTGCGCGAGGCGTCAATTTCCACCTCTGTGTCTTCGGCCTCGTCTGGCGCGGGCGGCATATCCCGATCGACGCCTTGCAACAGCGCCTCAGCCGCGCGTTTTTCCGCAGCTTGGGCTGTGCGGTCTTCTTGGGCGCCACGCACCAAAGGCGACAAATGCGCCATCATATGTTCCAAATATTGCGGATCTCGCCAATAAAGCCGAAAAACCTGTGCAAAAATGATTTTATGGGCAGGCTTGGAAACAAAGCAACCATGCAGCACCCAATAGAAATCCTGCTTTTGGGAAAACCCTGCCGCCTCAATAGCCTTTAACGCATCTAGAATACGACCAGAACCAATGGGCAGACCCGCCACGCGCAAAGCCCGGGCAAAATGTGTAATGTTATAAGCCAATTTCGGATCATCGGGCAGATGAAGTTCGGGCAAGCGCATGGCGTCAGGCCACGTCCAAAGTGGATTTCACCTCATCAAGCAGGCGTTTTGCCTCGGATCCTTGCAGCTTTTGAATGTCGTCTTGGTATTTCAAGATCGCCCCCAATGTGTCAGCGATAACCTCAGGCGACAGGTTGATCATATCGAGGGCCAGCAGACATTTCGCCCAGTCGATCGTTTCCGCAACACCCGGTTTTTTGAACAGATCCTCGCCACGCAGACGTTGAACAAAGGCCACCACTTCACGTGATAGGGCGGCTGAGGCCTCTGGCGCGCGGGCTTGCAGGATTTCGATCTCTCGATCAAAATCGGGGTAGTCCACCCAATGATAGAGGCAGCGCCGTTTTAACGCATCATGCACTTCGCGCGTCCTGTTCGACGTCAGGATTACAATGGGTGGCTCGGGCGCACTGATGGTCCCAAGTTCGGGAATGGTGACTTGGAAATCCGACAAAGCCTCTAGCAAAAATGCCTCAAACGGCTCATCAGTGCGGTCAATCTCATCGATCAAAAGTACAGGCGGGCCTTTGGGATCTGGACGCATCGCCTGCAACAACGGCCGCTCGGTCAGGAATGCTTCGCCAAAAAGATCCTTTTGCAGGCCCTTTGCGTCCACGTCACCGCCGGCTTCTGCCGCACGGATTGCCACCATTTGCGCAGCAAAGTTCCATTCGTATACCGCCGATGCCGCGTCCAAGCCTTCATAGCACTGCAACCGGATCAGATTGCGGCCCAAGCTGGCGGCAATTGCTTTTGCGATCTCGGTCTTGCCTGTGCCCGCCTCGCCTTCCAAAAACAATGGTCGGCCCAGTTTCAAAGCCAGAAAAACCAGTGTCGCCAAATCGCGCCCGCAAACATAATCCACGGCGGCTAAGTCGGTTTGAACCTGATCGATGCTGTGCATGTAATGCCTCCCCCGCCCCATAGCTGCATTGTCGCAGCCAATGGTCAAGCCATTGCCTGTCCATTGTGACAGGTTTAGGCTATGGCCAAACCCAAAGGGAGACTGCGCCATGAACGCCCCAACCGCCATCAAAACCAAAGACGCCCCGGATCTGAACAGCTTTGACTGGGCCGATGCGTTCTACCTCGAGGATCAGTTGACCGAGGACGAGCGGATGTTGCGCGACGGGGCAGCTTCCTTTGCGCAAGACAAATTGCAGCCGCGCGTGGTCGAAGCCTACCGCGAGGCCACTGTCGCCCCCGAAATTTTCAAGGAAATGGGCGATGCGGGCCTGCTGGGCCTGACGGTTCCCGAGGAATACGGCGGGCTTGGCGCATCCTATGTCACCTACGGTTTGGTGGCCCGCGAAGTCGAGCGTGTGGACAGCGGCTATCGGTCGATGATGTCGGTACAGTCGTCCTTGGTGATGTACCCGATCTATGCATACGGGTCAGAAGAGCAGCGTCAGAAATATTTGCCTGGCTTGGCCGCGGGCGATTTGATTGGCTGTTTTGGCCTGACAGAACCCGACGCGGGCTCGGACCCCGCTGGCATGAAAACCCGCGCTGAAAAAACCGCGACGGGATATAAAATTACCGGATCCAAGATGTGGATTTCCAACAGCCCCATTGCCGATGTCTTTGTGATCTGGGCCAAATCCGAAGCCCACGGCGGCAAAATCCGTGGCTTTGTTCTGGAAAAAGGCATGACCGGCCTTTCGGCGCCCAAAGTCGCTGGCAAACTGTCCTTGCGGGCGTCGGTCACAGGCGAGATTGTGATGGACGGTGTCGATGTGGGCGAAGACGCGCTTTTGCCCGGTGTGCAAGGCCTCAAGGGCCCGTTTGGCTGTTTGAACCGCGCGCGCTATGGCATTGCTTGGGGGGTTATGGGGGCTGCCGAGTTTTGCTGGCACGCCGCCCGCCAGTACGGGTTGGACCGCAAACAATTCGACAAGCCCCTCGCCCAAACCCAGCTGTTCCAGTTGAAACTGGCGAATATGCAGACCGAGATCACATTGGGTTTGCAGGGTGCCTTGCGCGTGGGTCAGCTGATGGATCAAGGCCGCGCCGCCCCCGAAATGATCAGCCTGATGAAGCGCAACAACTGCGGCAAAGCGTTGGATATTGCCCGCATGTCCCGCGACATGCACGGCGGCAACGGGATTTCCGAGGATTTCCAGATTATGCGCCACATGGTGAACCTTGAGACAGTGAACACTTATGAAGGCACCCACGACGTGCATGCGCTGATCTTGGGACGTGCGCAGACAGGGTTGCAGGCGTTTTTCTAAGGGCTAAGGGTCTGCTTTACGCTTGAGCCGAAAGTTGCCATGCGGCGAACCAGTGTCTGTTTTTAGCAACCGAAGACAAGAGTGGTGCGAACCTCTTGGCATATTTGGCAGGTTGGTGGCAGCTGAGGCAATCATCGAAGGCTCTGCTTAATACTATAGACGTAAAAGCCGTTAAAGACGTCGAGCAGTTGACCCTTGAGGCTGCCCAACGTGCCAGTGGTGTTAGCGGGCAAGAGCAGCGCCCAAAAGACCAGCGCAACCGTATTCCTTTGGATATAAGAGCAATCGGAAGGCTGTTGTCTTTGTAAAGTCTCGGTCTTCTGGCTGGATATCAAGATCTGAAAAAGGTGGTTTAATAGACCTTTGTTCCTCTCTTGGGCTGACGTTTAATGGAACTAAAGCTCTGCGCCTGCTTTCATTTCCTGCCATTTGAGAACCGCTGTTGCGCCAGTTTTTGTGATGAACTGCGGTGGTAGTTTGCTAGGTTGCGGTGCCGCGCGCGCTCGATCGAGGCGTTCAGAGTTCGTTCCTGTCGCCAGTTCGGCGGCCAGCATTCCCGACAGGGTGCCGCGTGTTGTGCCCAGCCCGTTTTGGCAGCACGCCGAAAACAGCCCGTTTTCAAGTTCGCGCACCACAGAGACGTTGTTGCGGCTCAGGCACAGCCGCCCACCCCAGCGATATTGCATCTCAACCCCGGTCAGCATCGGGAACCGTGCGGCAAAAGCACGGTCGTGGTCGCGCGCCACACAGGTGATACGGCGCTGGTCCACTTCCATACTTGGGTCAAACGTAAAGCGATTGCGGATCACAATCCGGTCGCCCTCTGCGGTTGTAATACGACGCACGGTGGTGCCCATCGGATCTGCAGGTGTGATCCCCCAAACTGAATCTCCGCCCAGACGAACCATTTCCGACGTTGTCAGCGGGCGGGTCATGGATGCATAGGTAAAAACATGCATCAACTGGTTCTTTAGAAAACCAAAACTGTTCAGATGGCCATTCACCGCCAAAATGACTTTTGGCGCTTGCACCCGTCCTGCAGGTGTTTGAGCAGTCCAAGTGCCGTTGTTCGAAAGGGACGTCACCGGACTGTTTTCAAAAATTTGGACCCGATTGGAAGACAGGCCCTTTGCCACAGCGCGCACATAAGCAGCCGGCTGAATCATAGCGGTGCCAGCTGTGTAAAGACCACTGCGATAGTATGTCGTGCCTGTCAGGGCTTCCATTCCAGCACCGTCCAGCATTTCTGACGCCTCGCCCATAGCTGCAAGATGCGCTGCATAGTCTCGGTTGTGCGCATCTCCTTTCGCAGTTGCCGCGCCGTTGACCTTGCCACTCTTGGAAAAAACGCTTGCGCTCATGCCAAAGTCACGGGCCATGTCAGCGGCAAATGCGATGGCGTGACGGTTGTCTGCTGTCAGTGTCTTGTCTTGCGCTAATGCCCCGCCATAGTCAGTGGATGACAGATCATGGGGCAGATCGATCATAAAGCCCGAGTTTCGTCCCGCCGGGCCTTGGGCAACCCGTCGCGCCTCAAGCACGACAATCCGGTCACTCGGGCAAAGCTGTGACAACCGCCGCGCTGCCGCCAGCCCTGCAAATCCGGCGCCGATCACCAGCCAATCCGCCGTCAGCTCGGCGTCGAGCGATTGGGACGCAGCAGCAGGCTCAAGAAGGTCATTCCAGGCAGCAGGGCCGGGATCAATGGGCAGTTTACTGACCTCGATCCTGCTCATGTCAATAATCCTGATTGAGCGCGTCTGCCGCTGGAATTTCGCGCTCTCGCCGCGCGATATAGTCCAGCAATGCCTCGTTTACGCCGGGATCAAGCTTGGGTTCTTCGTACTCGTTCAGCAAATCACGCACCCGCTGCAAGGCACGTTCATTGATCTCAACAGCCCCATCTGCCTGCCATTGCTCGATCGAATTATTGTCGAACATCTCGGGCATGAAAAACGCCTGCTGGAAGTTCTCCAGCGTGTGCGGATGGCCCAGGTAATGTCCGCCAGGGCCTACGTCGCGCACCGCTTGCAGTGCTTCGTCAAAGTCATCCCATTTGATGCCCGAGACCATCCGGTGCCCCATGGCGCATTGTTCCGCATCCACGACAAACTTGGCCATGGAACAATGCATGCCCGCCTCGTTCCAACCAGCAGAATGCCAAATGTAATTCGCACCTGACATCAAGACGGCCATCATGGTGCTGGCACTTTCATAGCCCGCTTGCGCGTCAAAGGTCTTGGCGCCGCCTAAGGTGTTCGAAGTTCGCCAAGGCACGTCATAGAACCGTGCCATTTGCCCGATCATCATGTTCATCAGGCTGATCTCTGGCGTGCCCGCCATCGGCGCACCGGACTTCATCGAGACAGTCGACAAATAGTGCCCGTAGATCGCCGGTGTACCCTTCTGAACAACCTGCGTATAGGCAAGGCCGCTCAAAGCTTCAGCATTCAGCTGGGCCACAGTCGGCGCAACCCCAGCAGGGGTGTTGGCCCCGCCCAAAACAAACGGTGAACACAAAATAGGCTGATTGTATTTGGCAAAAGCGCGCATGGCGCCCAACATTGTCTCATCCCACACCAGCGGAGAATTGCCATTGCAATTGCCTGTCACAACCGGGTTTTGCATCATGAACTCTTTGCCAAACAGGATGGCGCACATGTCCATGACGTCTTCCGCATTCTTGGGGCTGGTCGTCATCCCCATGAACGTCTTGTCGGAATATTTCATCGACGAATAGGTAATGCGCAAATGCCGCTGGCTGATCGGATGATCGTAGGGTTCCACGATATGGTGCGCGGAAGAATGGATCGCAGGCAGCATATGGCTAAGCTTGTGGAAATTCGCCAAATCTTCCAGCGTGGGATTGCGGCGCACGTCGTCCAGATCGCGCAAATAAGGCGCACCCGTCATCGGCACAAAGATCGAATGATCGTTGCCAAAGGGCAAGTTATTGGCCGGATTGCGGGCGTGGTACGTGAAGCTTGATGGGATAGATTTGATCAGCTCGCGTACCAAACCACGATCCAGATGCACCGTTTCGCCGCGGACATCCGCACCTGCGCGCGTCCAATCCTCAAGCGCAATCGGATCGCGAAACACCACACCAACATCTTCGAGGATACTCAAAGACGCTGCGTCGATCTTTTCGACCTGTTCCGCGCTCATGGGTTCGGTCAGCGGTATGCCCCGCTTGAGTGCAGGCAGCATCGCCACATCGCGCTTTTGGCGCACGGCCCTGCGTGCTCCGCGCCCACGACGGGTCGTGCCAACCGCTTCTACACTCATCCTACATGATCTCCGCTTGTGGGATCGCTCAGATCGATCCAGATTGTTTTCAATTCGGTGAACTGGTCATGGGCATGAATTCCATTGTCCCGGCCACCAAAGCCCGATTGCTTATAGCCCCCAAACGGCGTCGCGATGTCGCCCTCGCCATAGCAATTCACAGTCACAGTGCCTGCCCGAATATCGCGGGCCGCGCGGATGGCCTGCCGCGTGTTGGCCGTAAAGACGGAGGCAGCAAGGCCGTAGTCGGTTTGGTTGGCAATCTCGATGGCTTCATCGTTGCTGGCCGTTTCAATGACGCACAAGACGGGGCCAAAAATCTCGTCGCGCGCCTTTGGATCATCTTTGCTGACGTCATAGATAACCGGAAAGACAAACGCGCCCTCCCCTTGGTCGGCCTTGTCCAGAAAGCCACGGACTTTTTTGCAATGCTCTGCATCGATCAACGCGCCAATATGCGTGCCGGGATCCAATGGATCGCCCACCTTCCAATCCCGCAGCCGCGCTTCGATCCGTTCCATCAAGGGTGCTTTGACGGATTTATGCACGATCAGCCGCGACGTGGCCGAGCAATTTTGCCCCGCATTCCAGAATGCCGCGTTGACCACATGTTCGGCCACATGATCAAGGTGTTCCGCATCGTCAAACACCACCGCAGGGTTCTTGCCCCCACATTCCAGCACAACCTTCTTAAGGTTGCTGTCCGCCGCATAGCGCAAAAACCGCTTGCCGGTTTCCGTTGAGCCGGTGAAACTGACCATATCCACGTCCATATGCAACCCCAGAGGTTCCCCGACGCTTGGCCCATCGCCCGGCAAAACCTGCAAGACCCCGCGCGGCACCCCTGCTTCATGCGCCAGTTCGGCCACGCGCAACGCCGTAAGTGAGGTTTGTTCGGCTGGTTTGACAATGACAGAACATCCTGCTGCCAGCGCAGGTCCGATTTTCCATGCCAACATCATCAATGGAAAATTCCACGGCAACACCGCCCCGACCACCCCAATGGGTTCGCGCACGATCATAGAAATCGCATCGTCACCTGTCGGGCTGGTTTGGTCGTAGATCTTGTCGATCGCTTCGGCGTGCCATTTGATACAATGGATCGTTTCAGGAACGTCAATAGTCTCGCAATCAAGGATCGGTTTGCCGCTGTCCAAGGATTCCATCACCGCCAATTCGCGCCGATTTCGGGTGATCAATTTGCACAGGCGGATCAGCACATCTTTGCGCTCGGACGGGTGACGCTTCGACCAGTGCCCCTGCTCAAAAGCCTCACGGGCTTTGCTGACAGCAAAATCCACATCTGCCGTATTACACCCGGATATTTCGGCAAGATCTTTGCCTGTGGCGGGGTTGATCGTCATGAATGTGGCACCAGAACCCGCGCGATATTTCCCGTCAATGAAGGCCGTACGCGGGAAATCCAGATCCTGTGCTATAGCCTGATATTCGGCTTGGGTCAGAAGGTCGCTCATATGGCTTCTCCAGTGATGTTGGAAATCGTGGCGTTCATGGTCCGGATCACTTCAGCCAATTGGCGTTTGTCATCTTTGTTCAAAGGCTGCAGTGGGCGGCGCGGCGGACCTGCATCGATGCCCCGCAGTGTAAGCCCATATTTGATGCATTGGACGAATTTTCCGCCCTGCTCGAGCACGCTCATCAGGGGCAGCATTGCAGACATAATGGCACGGCCTTTGGTAAAGTCGCCGTCAACAGCACAGGCTTGATAGAGCGCGATATGAGCCTCGGGCGCAAAGTTGGACCCCGCACAAACCCAAGAGCGCGCACCCCAAGCAAAGAACTCCAAAGCCTGATCGTCCATGCCACACGACAGCGCGATATGCGGGTAATCGCGGGCAAGCATATGGACACGATTGATGTCGCCACTGCTTTCCTTAATGGCGCAAAAGTTGGGGGAACGTCCAAGCCGGTCCAGTGTTTCTTCGTCCATATTCACTGACATTCGACCCGGGTAATTATACAGCATCACAGGCAGGTTTGCCGCGCGATCAATGGCCAGCGCATGCAACGCGATCTCCCGCCCCGTTGGATAGGCATAAGGCGGCGTTGCAATCAGCAAAGCGTCTGCACCTGCCTTTTTGGCCTCCGTCGCGAACACGATGCTGTCTTCGGTACGAATGGCACCAGTGCCCACGATCATGGGCACACGGTTGTCGATCAAAGCGGCACAGTGGTTCATCATCCAGATGCGTTCCGCTTCTGTCTGGGCGTAGTATTCGCCCGTGGATCCTGCCACGATGATCCCATGAACACCTGCTGCAATCAGATGCTCGACCGTCTGGGTCAAAGCCTCCTCGTTGACAGAAAAATCGTCGTTATAGGGCGTGACGAGTGGCGTGTAGATACCTTCAAATTGCATTGCGGTGGTCTTTCATAGAAACGACATCCAAAGGCAGGGGATCAGGGCGCACGTATTTTTCCAACTGATCGCGCGACAGATCCCAGTGCTGCAGTGTCAGATCGATGGCGAGCGCCGTTTCTTGCGCTTCAATTGCGGAAATCATCGCGTCATGTTGTTCGATCGCCTTGCTGACGCGCGTTTGATCCGCTTCGGATTGCGGGGCAAAGAATGTCTGACTGAGGCGCGTGTGATCCACCAACATGCGTTTAAGGCCTGCCATGAGATATGGGTTCTGCGCCATTTCACCAATCTGTTCGTGAAATTGATGGTTCAGCAATGCTGTCGCACCAACGTCACCGTCCTGAGCCGAACTGGCAAAAGCGCGCTGGGTCTCCTTGAGATCGGCAACCTGCCGGGACGTGCGATTTTCGGCGGCTTGACGGGCAATGGAGCAATAAATCAAGGGTGCCGTTTGAAAGAACACCCGCATGGTTGCGAAATCCATCGACTCGACTTTGGCACCTCGATTTTCCTCAAGACGTACAAACCCACCACCCGCCAAGCGGTGCAGTACTTCTCGCAGCGGTGTTCGGGATATGCCGTAGGTTTCAGCGAGGCTCGCTTCATCCAAATCGGACCCCGGCGCAATGTCTTGCGTCAGAATGCGGGCACGTAAATCGGATGCACAATGTGCCTTTTTGTGTTTTGCCATTATCGCCCTCCTATACTTTTTGTATACAAATTTGACACAACCAAGGTCAACACTGAAAAATTGATCCCATAAATGAAAGAAACGCGTCCAAATTCGCCCCCCCCCCAAAAAGGAGTTCGTCTTTTTGTTGGTCCAAGGGTTCACCCCTCTTGCACTTTCCTCAAACCTTGAGGTTTTGCGGGTCGCAAACCTTTTGGCCGGTGAGGCGCCGCGGGGATTAGCATTAGCGGCTTGCCGGAAGGCGCATTAGCAGACCCCGTGCCATCCACTACGCCACTGGCGTCGGCGCGACCGTCAACACGGTGTCCTGCTGGGGTGTTCATACTGCCCCAATCACGCAGCTCATATGTGCGCGGAACTGTTGGACGTGACTGGCGGGAAACCTGTAGGGTGACCCGGTTTACAGGACACGTTACATTAGTAACAGTCGGCGCAAGCGGGATTGGCCGTTCCATCGCGCAGTGGTTATTGCCACGCTGACAACGCGGTCATCAGGGCGTTTTTATCGTGGCAAGCCGTTGTTTTGGCCATGGCACACGATGCACGCCCGCACGCGGCTTGAGGCAATCCCGCCAGTCAACCTACTGAAGCTGTGCTTGGGCAAAGGACGCAACTGAACTAGAGACATCATTTCCCTCCACTGGCGTGCAGGCATACCGAAAATTTGCTTGTCCGTGACGGCTTGCTTTGAGCAGAATAAAACAATCACACCCCTCAAATTCAAAATCGATGCGTTCGCCCACTGCGATAAATTCATTGCGGTTGGCGAATTGAATGTGCAACCGCCCGCCCGTCAAAGCCTTGACCCCCAACATCAACTTTGGCTCGGACAGCCAAGACGCCTCGTTGCGGCTGGTGACCTCAAAGTCTTTGACAACCACATATCCCGCCTGAAGCTCGCTCCGAATAGCGTCCAGCGCTTGGTCCTTTTGTTGGATCGCGGCTTTGGCCTCGATCAACAGATGTTCATATTTCTGAGCAACGTCTTGGTCGATTTTCTCAAGGGTTTGTGGGCTGACTTGCCGTCTATCTGTGATGGGGTTCAGCACCACAATCAAAGTAATTGCCGCGATTAAAAATGTACTCAGCAAGCAAACGCAGTTCATCATTAAGAAAAAACGCTGCTTTTGGACTTGGTCGTGACGGTGGGACATCGAATGCTCCGAGAACTGGTTAAATAGGGTGATGGTGCCTGCCCTAAATATCCATTCAAGCCATCCGTGTCGCGTGATCAGAGGGATGATCGAGGGCAACAATGGGTCGTTTGCCTATCCAAAAGGATAGAGTTCAGACGATCCCCGCATCTTTTGCAATCATCGCTGCATGGGTACGGTTGCGTGCGTCCAACTTGCGGCACAGTGTTTTGACGTGCAACTTTATGGTGACCTCCTGTAGGTCCGTGTCGCGCGCAATCTCTTTGTTGGACAGACCTTTCGACAGCCCTGTCAGAACCTGCATCTCCCGTTTGGTCAATTTGTCTGCGAGTGGGTTTGAAGGCACGTTCCCGCCAGCCATAAAATCAACAGGCGCGAATTTCTCGCCCGCAGCCATAAGTTTCACGGCATTCACCAATGATTTTGCAGCCATCGTTTTGGGCAGGAACCCAATGGCCCCTTGCGCCATAGCTTTGGTCGCGATTGTGGCGTCCGCGGTGCCGGAAATAACAGCCACAGGCGCACCGCCGCCTTCTGCCAATGCCTTTTCAAGGCCACGCAGGCCCTGCATGCCTGGCATGCCGTAGTCCAGCAAAACCAATGCAAACGGGCCATGATCCTTCATCGCAACCGAGGCAGATGGGTAATCGTGGGCTTGAACCACCTCGAATTCTGCGTCGCGCTCAAAATACGCCACAAGTGTGTCGCGCACCAAATCGTGGTCATCTGCCAGTAAAATCTTCATTCATTCACTTTCCGATTGTGCGCCCGATTTCAAAGACCAATTGCTTGCCATTCACTGGTTTGGACAGCCTTGCATCAAATAAATTGGCGCCATCACGGGCACGTCCCATGTAGACTGGCAGAGCCGTACACAAAATTATTGGCAGATTATCGGCAATTTTGCGAATTCTTTGTGCGAGGTCCGCGCCGTTCATATCGGGCATATCGTAGTCAGTCACAACCACATCCCAGTAGGCCGGATCGTCTGCAATCACAGTAAGCGCATCCTCGGGCGCATCACAAACGATGGTTTCGCAGCCGGCTTTTTCTAGAAGAGTTGCAATGGTGTCTGCCACAGGCAGATCATCATCGACCACGATCACTTTTACCCCAGACAAATCGACCACTTCTGGATCTGCGTCCTGCTCATTTTCAACGTCAACCGACGCAGCATCCAAGGGCCAGAATATCGTGAACCGCGTGCCTGCGCCGAGCTGTGTTGTGACGTCAATCACGCCGCCGCTGGCCTGCACCAAACTGCGGACCACAGACAGGCCAAGGCCGGTCCCACCACTTTGCGATTTCGTGGTGAAATACGCCTCAAAAAGTGCGCTAAGATCGTCGTCAGAAATTCCGGTGCCGTCGTCTTCGACATAAACCGTTGCGTAGCGCTTTTGTGGGTTGATCGCGCCAAGGATACCTCGCTGGGCAATATCAGCACCGTCAAGATCACTCAGGCCCACGCGGATTATGCCCGGCTGGTCGGCAATGGCATCACGGGCGTTGATCACCAGATTGATCATCACCTGCAACACATCTGTTGGGTCAATTTCACACATCACCGGCGTGTCCGGAAACTGTGTCAGCAACTGCACGTGGCTTGGCAAACTTGAACGCACCATCCCAAGGGCCGAGGTGATTGGCCTTTGTATATCCAAGCGACTGCGCTGCGAATTACGGCCCCCAAAGCGCAGCAGTCGCCCGGTCAGTTCGGCGGCATTTTTGCTGGCTTCAATGATACGTTGGGTGTGCTGGACGCGTTCATCATTGGTTACGGCGTCCAGTGCAAGGGCTGCAGAGCCCGAGATCACCGACAGACAATTGTTAAAATCATGGGCCAATCCCGCTGCCATTTGTCCAATCGCCTCTTGGCGTTGGGCCGTGTGCAGCTGTTCGCGCAATGTTATGCGTTCTTTTTCATTGTGAATCCGGTCCGTGATATCGCGGGTCACACAGATCAGTCCAGACCCTGCCAGTTGGGTCAGCGTGACTTCTTGGGCGATAGCGCTGCCATCTTTGCGCCGGCCCATCACATCGCCACGCCATTGGCCTGTGTCCATCATCGTCGGGATGGCCACATCCCGCACAAACTTCATTTGCTCTGGCTCATACAATACCGACCATTTACGCCCGATCAGTTCAGTCGCTTTTGTGTAGCCAAACATCTGCATGTGGCTTGGATTTTGGTAGATAAACCGCCCCTCCACATCCGTAATCGCGATACCATCTTGCACGCTATCGATGGCTGCAACCCGTTCGGAAAGCTGTTGTTGAACGACCTTTATCGCGGTCACATCGCTTAGGACACTAACGATGCCGCCCACAGATGTCACCGCATTCGTTTCAAGGACCTGAAAGCCACTTTTGAGGGTCCGTTCTTTTTGACTGCAGGGTTTTTTGAGTGCCGCCAACTTGGACATGGCCCGCGCGGATGCCTCTGACTTGGTTAACCCGCGCCGCAACCCGGCTTGGGTCCAAGCCCTGCAAAAATCGTCACCATGGGCCAGTGCATCCGTGCCAAGGTTATAAAACCTGCGATACTGATCATTGGCAAAGACAATGCGATCAGACGGGTCCAGAAGAACGATACCTTCTTTGACACTGCCCAAGGCGGAAACAAGCTGCTTGCGGGCCAGGTCGCGATCCTGTTCTGCCTCAACCCGCGATGTCAAATCCCACTGGGTTGCGACCAAATAGGACTTATTGCCTGCATCCACAGGAAAAATACTGAGGTTGTTCCAAAACAAAACGCCGTCCTTACGCTTGTTCAGCACTTCGAACTCGCCCGCAACACGATCTTTTATGGTCGCACGGATTTTACCGCGCACCTCGGATTTGGGATCTTCAGCACTGAGAAATCGACAGTTCTGCCCCAATACATCGGCCTTGGTATAGCCTGTGAGGGTCTCGAACGCCTCATTCACATAAATCAATCTGCATTCGGGATCATCTGCATCTGCAATCGAAAAACTTGCCGAGGATCGATCAAGCACTTTAGCCAAAAGCGCGTTCTGGTCGGTCAATTTCTTTGTTGCCAAGGTCTGCGAGGCCAAGGACATCAAGCGTTCGGCGATCTGTTGATCGCGTTTGGTCAGTTTCGCTTTTTGATGGCTCAGGCACACAAGCACCAACACCTCGCCAGTTTGAACTGTAAACGGGGCAGAAATCATCGAAAGGTAGCGACCATCGCCGCCCAGCGCCCCGAGATGCTGCGTCACAGCCGCCAAATCGACGATCCGCAATGGACGTTTGGTGATAAAATCCACATCTACCGAGGCGCAATCGCCAAGGTCCGCATCTGTGCTGGCGATGGCCTCGCATCTTGCGTCCACACATTCCAACAACAACGCCGCATCGCTGTCCGTACTGTCCCGCACAGAGGTCAAAAGGGCATCAAGCGCTGCATCTGGTGTTGCCGCGGCAGCGATCTTTTCCAACCCCGCCAGAACAGCCTGCGACTGTGACAACTGCGCCAACTCGCTGTTGCGCAGCTGGTTCAGCTCAAAAAGGGCTTCGCGTAACTGTTCTTCGGTATCCATATGATCCCTGCCTTTAGGCCGAGAACGTAACACACGAAATCATCAGGTTCCCATGGGAATTCTCTTGGTTTAGCGCATATCCTTGCTCACCAAAGGTAAAGACGCCCAAAAACGGCGCGCCATCGAGGCTTTGATCAATGCCTGCTGCAACCTCGTCCATGCGGTCGGTGATCGACAACATGCACCCTGCACAGTAGATGACCAAAGCGCCTGCGGGTGCCGCATCCAGCTGTTTGCGCGATTGTGCCGCGACGCGCCCTGCCCGCGCCACCAAGCTTTGTGGCGATCCCCTCATGAAATGTAGCTGCGCGCCCTCAGTGATCTCTGCAAAGAATTCGATCGAGCCGTCCGCATGCAAGAACGCAGCATGCATCAACATGTAATACGGGATATTGGCCACGTCGCCCAGTTTACGCCCCAGCGGGTGAAAACTGGAGTGCGACAGGATCGAAACCGGGTCTGGCCCCGTTGGCAACTGAAATGAAAGGCCTGTCAGATCCTGATAGACCTCAACCGCAGGACGCCCGTCCAATTCATACAAACGCCGCCCATTGGCCCGAGTGGCGTGTGCAAATTGGCCTGATGGGGCGTAACCGCTTTGAAATTCAGCCGCCAGTGGCGCGGATGGAAACAAAACCGAGATCTGCACACCATCACCGATAATTCCATCAGAGCCAAAGATGGCCCATTGCCCGGCAACAGTGTTGTCCGCAGCACTGCCCCCGACAATGGGGATATCCGCACCCACAACGTCTTGGATGCCGCAAATAATCGCCTCTTCCTGACCGGGACTGGCGGACACCCATATCAAGTCCGGTGCCTCGCCCAAGCGATCAGCGCGCGCCAAAGCAGTCCGCGTAGCAGTGCTGGCCGCAATCGCCGCATCGCCCACTATTTTAGCACCGGCGGTGCCAAACGAACCGTCCGCGTCCCAAAGCGCAAAATAGCCAATTCCGTTGCCTTGTGTTCCAGCCATCCCCGCATTGGTCATCGCACCCAAACACGACGTGGCACCATGCAATGCATTGGCCGCGATTGGTGCAAGCTGGGTGTTGAGATCAGCCAGATCAAAGGCCGAACTGCAATGGAATACCAAAAAATCAGGGGAGCGTCCTTCAAGCGGCGCAAGAAGGTTTTGAATCGTCGCGCGATCCGTTCCAGCCGTGGCGTGAGTTTCGATGAGCATACGCACTGCATAACAGTCGCAAAGGCGTATCGGTATCCTCTCAAAAGGCGAAGACTTATATCCTAAAGTATAGGTTCAGGCATAACCGCGCAGCATAACTGTGCAAATCTGACCATAGGCTTTACCCCAAGCGTCTTGAGTAGATTGGTCAAAATCACTTCCGGCCATCGCGTCCAGCATCCAGATTAATGCGGCCCCAACCTTGGCATAGTCCTCTTCCATGACATCGTATCCCTGATGCCGCGTGCCCAGTTGCAGAACCGTTTCCGACAAATCCTCGTCCAGATTATCGACAACCGCATTGATGGTTTGCATCAGCTTTAGGCCCTGCGATGCCATATCACTTTTGAACAGTTTGCGGGTTTCAGGACTTTCTTCGAACAGGCGACCGTAAAATAAGTCTGCACCTGTTTGGGGCGCCGAAATAACCTTCGACCAGGAAACCCGGATGCAGTCTTTTTCTGTGTCCGTAAGATCAAGCATGGCGTCACCCTTTGTGTTCGCATCAACGATGTCTATAACGCGCCGGTCGCTGCATTGACCAGCGTTTACAACTTTTGGCTCAGTCCCGTCAGATCCGGATAGCACACCTATCCTTTTGGTGCATTTCAGATCTTTTGCGCCCGACCTTTTGCACAAAAGAGAGCCGAACTATCCACGCGCTCGCATGTGCCGACCACTGTGATCCCTTAAAAACTTGGTCAATTGAAACACATTTTTCCGAATGGAGAGCGTAACGATGACCTCGATTAACCACCCAACTTCACACAGCCCAGAAACCATCCCAAACCTACTAAAGACCATGATATTTGGCATTCTTGTGGCCCTGCCCGGCATGGCAAATTCCGCCACAATGACCTTCGACAAAATGGTAGGCGCCACAGATGGATCGAATTTGCTTGGCGCCGCAGCGACCCAACGGACCCTGTATTTTAAAGACGTGGCGACTGAGAATGGCCAAACCGTTGATGCTAAAATTACGACAACGATCAAGGGCGATACAAATTTCGCCGACCAGACAAATCCCGCGGCGCAGAATTACTTTGGTGATGCAGGCTACATCCCCAATTACCGCAACAGTCCGGGCGGTCCTCAAGATGACCTTGGGTTTTTATACTATGGCAATGGCATCGATAATGCGGAAGATGGGATTACGATGCACTTTGAGTTTTTTGAAGGCACAGGCCAGATGTCTGGCACGTTCTTGACGCCCCTTTTGCTGCAAAGCATCGAGCTTGCGGTTTATGACGTTGATGGCGAAGCCTCTCAATCCGAATACTTTACCGCGCAAAAATCGGATGGGCTGGTATCTTATGCAACCGGGACAAGTCCCCAAGCCCTACAGGTTACCGACCAGGGTAACAGCTTGCTGTTTAACGGGCCCGGCACAAATTTTGGCGAAGCGGACGCCACCGGTGCAGCTATTTTATACTATGAATTGACCGATGCGCTGAGCCTCGATTTTGGATCGATCCAAACAAGTGGGCCATCCCAAAACGCCGTCTTTTCGGCTATTGATGGCGACCTGAGTATGTTTGCAAACGCGCCCTTTGGCGATCCGGTCGCTGTAACGCCCGTGCCCTTGCCAGCCAGTGCTTTTTTGTTCTTTTCATCGCTGTGTGGGATCTTCGCATGGTTCAAAACGGCACAGCGAAAAAATGGACCGCGAAAAAATGGCAAACCAAGACCTCTTCACAGTTTAACACTGGCGTAGACAGTTAACGAAGGTGGATCCAGCCACGCAAAACATAGGTGTTTTGGTCCGGCCTGTTGGGATTACCCGGCAGGCCGCCGCTACTGTGCATCACATCCGGGTGTAAGGTTCGGCGTGAAGCTGGAACGCATTTGCTGAGCGGACGTAACAGGCGTCTAAATTGCTATCTTATTTACCCCATTCGGTACTCGATCTGACCGCCAGGGTCGTGGGATTGGGATCCAAAAGCCGCAGGACTGCGTTACCTTCCGACTAATTCTAATGGCGGCTTCAAAACTCTCCACCCTTTTCAACAGCCAGCCATCCCATCAATCGCCTGCCACTTCCAAGTGCTGACCCCTGATTTGTGGGCAACTGATGCGCCGCTGCGATCTCCCGCACGGTCTTGTCGCCACGCAGCGCGTCCAACGCCACCTTGGCCTTAAACTGATCTGTAAAATTCCGGCGCTTGGCCAGTCTCCTATCCCTTAAAAGGTTTGGGATACACCTTAGACGACTGTCCGGTTTTCTGGGACCACTTCAACATTGGTCTGCGTGCCCACAACACTTGTGGTTGGATTGGCCCATTGCCATTGCGCAAAACTGTCACCCTCGGGCAATTCACCGATCACACCACCGATATTTACGCCGGTTGGATCGTCAAGCTCATCAAGGTCAAAACCCTCGCATGTCTATTTGTGGGGGACAATCGATGTACATCTTTTCAGATCAAATACCGCAGGTAAGCCGAACAAACTGTTTCCAATTTGAACCAATATTGACTGAATTCCCCTGTCATGGGATAGGTTTTGGAAACAATAATGCGGTATCAACGCCGCAATCCGAGCGTTTCCAAGGGTCTCAACAGGCTCCACAATAGGCAAAGGCGCGAAATATGCGCATCACGGCGGCCACCTGTGTCAAGAACGAAGGCCCATTTCTGTTGGAATGGATCGCCTTTCATCGTGTCATCGGGGTGACGGATTTTCTGTTTTATTCCAACGACTGTACGGATGGAAGCGACACGCTGCTGGATGCGTTGGCACAAGCAAATATCGTCCAGCATCTGCCCAACCCCGCACAGGGGCGCAATTACCAGATGGAGGCGCTAAAAGACGCCGCCAAACAGCCCGTGGTTTATGATGCCGACTGGGTCTGGATTGCGGATGTGGACGAGTTTTTGAACATCCATGTAGGTGATCATACGATCCCTGCCCTGATCGAAGCCTGTGGTGACCCACAGGCAATTTCCCTGACATTTCAGTTCTTTGCCAACGGTGGGATCGATGAATTTGTCGATGAACCCGTTATAAGCCAATTCATCCAGACCCATAATCCTGACATATGGTGCGATCAACTGGCCATTGAGGTCAAAACGCTGACCCGCCGGGATTTTCCAGTGCAATATTTCGGGGCGCATCGGCCGTTTTTCAAAGGCTCCCTGCCCAAGAATAAACGCCCGCATTGGACCGATGGATCGGGACGAGATGTCCAGTTCAAATTTAAAATGGCGGCTAACAAACGGCGCATCCGCCAGTTTCCTGCTCATGGTGCCCGGGACTTTGCCACTTTGAACCACTATGCTCTGCGCAGCCTCGACAGCTATTTGGTGAAAAATGACCGGGGCGACGTGAACCGCGAGCATCGCAATTTTGACGACACCTATTGGCGCGAACGCAATGACGACGCTTGGGAAGACACCTCAATTCAGCGCTATCTACCTGCTTTGAAACGCGAAATTTCGACGCTAAAGAAAATCGACGGCATCGCGGACTTGCACGATGCCTGCGTAAAACAGCACATTGCGACGCGCGACCGTCTGCTGCAAAACCCCGATTATGCGGCCCTGCGCGATCAATTGCGCGACCTTGCCACAACCCCGCCACAAGAGCAGGCCGTGATGCAAAAACTAGGGCTAACCGCATGAGTGCGCCGCTCAAAATCATCAACCTCGGCCTGCCAAAATCTGGCACCACAACCTTGGGCGAGGCTCTGAAACAGGCGGGCCTGAAAGTTGCCGATTGGCGCATCCGCCAAGGCCAAAGCGAGAACCCCAAAATTCTGCGCGCCTTTGTCGGCAAGCTGATGTATCAGGGCTATTTCGAGACAGGGGACCCACTGGCTTTGATGCCCGAATTTGACGCCTATACCGAGATTGATATCGTCCGTAACGGATTGAATCTATGGCCACAAATGGACTGGGCCCTGATTGATGCTATCCGGCAGCACCACACAGGCGCCAAATTCATCCTCACCCACCGCGATCCCGCCGCCCTGTCCGACAGTATGCAACGCTGGTCCAATCTGGGCAAAACACGGCTACCAAACAATGCCATCCCCGGCCTGCCGGAGGGATACGGCGCCACAGACGCCCATCGCGTTCGCTGGATCAACGGGCACTATAGCTTTGTGCGCAGGGTTTTTGGGTCAGACAGTGATTTTCTGGAATACGACATCGCCGACCCCGACGCCCCTCATAAGATCAGCGCATTTCTGGGCGTGGATCTGCCGTGGTGGGGCACGGCCAACGCCAATCCAAATACTGAGGCCGCCGAATAATGCGCATCTACCTTCACATCGGCCTCGAACACACAGGCGCGCAGCAGCTGCAAGAAACCCTTGCACAAAAGCGCGACCAGTTGGCTGCAAAGGGCGTTTTGTTCCCCAAAGCGCCGGGAAATAAGAACCATACACGCCTGTTTATGGCCATGACCGATCCCGATCACGTCGACACATTACGCTATAATCGTGGCTATACTGATACAGCGCAACAAGCCCAACTGCTGCAGCGCCTTGAACAAGAATTGCAGGTTGAAGTTGACGCAAAAAAACCGCGCTCAATGATCCTGTCCTGCTCGCAATTGGCTACAGGATTGGCCCGCGACAGTGAACTACAACGGCTCAAGACCTTTTTGAACCAGTTTTCCGACGACATCCGCATCATCGCCCATGTGGATGAACAAGGGCGCATGTTGGCGCGTCATTACGCGGCTCAAATTTCTGAAGGCCGCACTGCGTCTCTCAGCGTCGAAGCAGCCTTGGCGGGGCGAAAGGACTGGCGCGACGCCTGCCTTGACCAATGGCCCGAAACTGACCCCCGCAATTCAGGCTTTGCCGAAGTGCAAGCCCCACCATTTTGGTTAGACTATCAAGGGCTTGTGAGCCACTGGGACAGCGTATTTGGCCAAGGCGTCACTGTTTTGCGGCCCTATGACCCCGATCTTTTCTACGGGCCAGATGTGGCCCAAGAACTCTGCGCGGCTTTCGACCTGCCAGCAAGTATCGGGCGTGGATATGCGGCCACACCGCCAGATCAACCCTCAGCTGCCAGCCTTACACGTGGACGGTTGATGAATGAGGTCTTGGTCAAAGTGTTGGCCACAGGCCGGATCATTCCGCGCAACCTTTGGAAAAGCTTTGTGCGCGAAGTTGCCATAGATGGTGCAGCCATCGCACCCGGCAGCCTTGTCGAGATTTCCAAAGGCTTCGAGGCGCAGAACAAAAAACTACTGGCCGCCCACCCTGCCCTCACGCCCGATTGCCTTAAACGCGACCGTGCATTGAAACCGTGGACCGAAGCAGCGCCCGAGCGGGGGTTTCGTGCAACGCAATACTTGACCGTGTTTATGGGCCGGATCGAGCGTAGCACCCGCCAAGAGGCCGCTACAAAATCCAGTGCCCTTGCTGCTATGGAGGCCAAACAGACCACATCCGGATCGGATCAGATAACCCTCTCTGACGCTGCAAAATCCCTTATGCCGCCACTGGCCAAAGCCAACTTCGAAAAGCTCAAAAGCAGCAGCTTTGCCCCCCATAACAAGCTGGGTGCAGTGAACGAAGAAGCCTTGGCCGCAGCATACACACCCGCCCCCTTACGCGATCTCCCGCGGGCCCTGGCAGGTGGAAATTCGGGCAATGTCATCGTCGGCTGTATGAAAAACGAATGCCCATATATCGTCGAATGGGTGGCGTATCATCGCGCAATTGGCGTGGATAATTTCATTATTTATACAAATGGCTGCGAAGACGGCACATCCGAGCTGCTTGATACGCTGCAAGATATGGGCATCCTTCAGCACCGAAATAACGACAATTGGAAGGGCAACTCGCCACAGCAATATGCCCTCAACCAATCCCTCAAAGAGCCGTTGATCCAAAACGCCGAATGGATCATTCACATCGATGTGGATGAGTTCATGAACGTGCGCTGCGGCAACGGAACCCTTAGCGATCTCTATGCCCAGATCGGGGACGCCACAAATATCGCCATGACCTGGCGGCTGTTTGGGCACAATGGGGTCACCAAGCTGTCGGATGATTTTGTCATTGATCAATTCGACACCTGCGCCCCGAAATTTTGCCCCAAACCCCATACTGTTTGGGGGTTCAAGACCATGTTCAAGAACATCGGCGCATATGAAAAAATCAGCTGCCATCGCCCCAACAAACTGGATGAGGCCCGCCGCGGCGAGGTAAAATGGGTTAATGGCTCGGGCAAAGACATGACCGCTGACGCCAGCGACAACGGGTGGCGCAACAGCAAGAAAAACATCGGCTACGACCTTTTGCAATTGAACCACTATGCGCTTCGATCCGCCGAAAGCTTCCTAATCAAGCGGCAACGTGGACGCGCACTGCATGTGGATCGCTCTATTGGGATCAACTATTGGGTGCGGATGGATTGGTCGGTACATCGCGACATCACGATCAAGCGTAACATTCCGAGGGTCCGCGCCGAATATGATCGGCTGCTGGCCAATCAAACGCTGCGCAAGTGGCACCAAACGGGGCTGGATTGGCACCGCGCAAAGGCCGAGGAACTACACCAAATGCCTGAATTTGCTGATCTTTATGCCCAAGCCCTTAAGGTGGACCTGACCGAGATGGAGCGCGTGGCTTACGCCCTTGCTCTGGATATGGAGAGTTAAATGACCAAAGCAACAACCGCCAAAATCCTCCCTCTTTCCGATGAGGCCCCGATCAAATCCCGGGGCATCACAATCCCGCATATCGCCGAAATGACCCGAAGGCACCGCACGTTGTTGTCAGAAAACAAATACGACGGCAATTTGGTCGGTGCGTTGAACAGATTGCTGAACACGGATGACAAAGTACTGGAATTGGGCACAGGCTTTGGCTTTACCGCAGCGTTTATGGCAGCCAAAAAGGGCGTCAGCGTTGTCAGCTATGACGCCAATCCGGACATACTGCCCCCTGCCCAACAGCTTCTGGATGCCAATGGAATTAAGTCGGTATCCCTGCACCATGGTGCGTTTGGCCCGCGCAAGGGCAGCAAACCGGTTGACGTCTTTGTGCGCAAGGATCTCATGGCCAGCTCGTTGGGCCCGCTTGATGACGAACCAGAGGATGCAGTTGCCGCAAAATCCAGCACCGATGTGCTAAACACCAACACGGTTTTCAAAGCCCATCGTCCCAGTGTTTTTGTCTCGTCCAGCGAAGGTGGCGAAGTGGCTGCCCTTGCTGCGGCCGATCTCAGCGCATTGCGCGCTGCGGTTATCGTCCTGAACCCGTTGAACACAGGATCTAGCGGGATCGCCACAGTTTTCGGCGCCATGGAACGCAGCGGATTGATCTATTATCCGCGCCTGTCCAAGGGCAAGCTTGTGGTCTTTCACAAAGGCGCATGACACTGTGAAAGCCTTAGCAGTCCTGTGTGTACGCAACGAAGCGGCGTTTTTGATCGAATGGCTGGCCCATCATCGCGCTGTTGGTTTCACAGATTTTCTAGTGTTTTCAAATGATTGTCAGGATGGCACAGATATCCTGCTTGATCGCTTGCAAGACATGGGCGAGGTCCAGCACATCCGCAACGACGGCCCCTACGACAAACGTGGGATCCAATTTACCGCCCTCAAAATCGCCGAGAAACTTCCCATCGTGGCAGAGGCCGATTGGATTTTGCCGCTGGATGTGGATGAGTTTGTGAACATAAAAACCGGTGGGCATCAATTGGTTGATCTGTTTGCCGCTTTGCCAGATGCAGATGCAATCGCCCTCACGTGGCGTTTGTTTGGGAATGCGGGAAAGGTGCGCTACGACGACCTGCCTGTGACCGATCAATTTCGCCAAGCAGCCCCCGAGGTTTTGTTTTGGCCATGGCGCGCCTCTATGTTCAAAACGCTCTATCGTAATTCCGGCGTCTATAAAAAACTCGGGGTCCACCGCCCCCGCAGCCCAGATCCAGACCGTGTCGAAGACCAGAATTGGTTTGACGGAGAAGGCCGGGCGTTGGACGCAAAATACAAAACCAAACGCATCTTCTCCAATTTCGGCCGCTCGAACACGGCGCTGGTCCAGCTTAATCACTACCCACTTGGCGCCATGGAAAGCTATGTGTTGAAGGCCGATCGCGGACGCGCGGTACATTCCAGTGATCTACTGGGGGTAGACTATTGGATTGAGCGCAACTTTAACCAAGAAACCGACACGAGTATTGACGCGCTGAAACCTGAACGCGCAGCCATTGCGGCGGGTTTAATGACGGACGACACTTTGGCCAAGCTGCACGCAGCCGCTGTGAACTGGCGCAAAGCCCGCTTTGACGCGTTGATGCTGCAAGAGCCGTTTCGCGCCCTCTTTGGCAGGTTGTTGATGACACCGCCATCACGGCTTGTGCCGCAAAAAGCCGCCTCATTTATGATGCGCTACGCCAATACTGCGCGAAAAACAGCCAAAAACTGACTATAAATCGGCGCGGCGATAGCTAAATTTCGCCCTATTCATCATGCATATACCAAACTTACGCAGCCACGTCGGCCGTGCAAGACCACAAAACGGAGCATGCCATGCGGGACGAAGAAAACGTCTTTGGCGTACAATTGGGCGACCTTTCGAAAGAAGACTGGTTGGACCAACTGGAAGATTTTGCATTGGACCATGGGTTCTTCGAACCATTGGGGCCGCTGCATTCTGCGGTCCATATTGAAGGTAGCGACACCTTGTTGGTCACTTTTGAGTCGATTGAAAATACCCGTGCGCGATCCGAATCTGGCGAACCCCTGGGATTTGAACTTGTCCGCATGACGGGATGTTCCCACCTTGGGCTGATCTCGGACGGCGATACGTGGTTTAGATCCGACCGGGTTTATGCGTTTTTTGACAAGCTGACCGATGACGGGTTTTTTGATCAATACGAACAGATCGTCTTTTACGGCTATGCCATGGCCGGATACGCCGCAGCCGCTTTTTCCGTCGCGGCCCCTGGTGCACAAGTGGTGGTTATCCAACCGCAAGCCAGTTTGGACCCACGCGTTGCGGGATGGGACAGACGGTATCTAGAGATGCGCCGCACATCTTTTACAGATCGCTACGGATATGCGCCGGATATGCTGGACGCCTGCCACCACGCCTTTGTCATTTACGACACCGAACGCGAGCGGGATGCGATGCATGCCTCTCTTTTCAAAAAGAAAAACGTATCCTTGATCCGCTGCCCGCATCTGGGTGGCGATATCGAAAATGAGATGATGAAGATGGACATCCTGCACCGGATCCTTGCCAAATCCGGCAAGGGTAAACTGAGTGATCAGGCGCTATTTCGCATATTGCGGGCGCGGCGACTACACACACCTTACCTGCGCAGACTGTTGTTGCATGTGCACGAACAGAACAAACCCAAGCTGACCGCAGCGCTTTGCCGCTACATCCTCAAGGACAAAAACCTGCCTCAAGTGCGGCGCATCTTGCAACAGGTGCAAGGCTAGCGCCGTCTCAGCAACGGGGCCAAAAGTCGGCCCCGCCTACGTTTCGCTAAACCCGTGTGGGTTAGACGTCAAAGATGTCGCTGAAAACATGGCGTGCGATATCTTCGCGACGCAGGCCTTTGGCAGCCAATTGTTCGTCAGACAGGGCTTGCAGGGCTTCTACACGTGCCATCCGACCATTCGCTTCGACAGCGACATTAAATGCGCTGAACAGGCGGTCGCCTAGGGTGTTGAGAAATGCGCCAACAAAAGAGACGTTCGAAGGGTTTCCTGACATATAGGCCATCTAAAGTGCTCCTGATAAAGGACCGCGTTGGTCCGTTTCGTTGAAACAAAGATAGATCACAGGGTCGCAGATTTGTAGTGCCGCAGATGCATTGCCGCAATGCAGCAATTGCATAGCTAGATTAAATTTCTATTTAAATCAAATGTCTAGCACCCCCGGCAGACACCAAAGCTCGGCAGGGGGCTTAGGTTCAATCGGTGCTGGTAGAGGATTTCACACCGGCCCAGATCTTTTTGCCGAAAAGGCCCGCCAAGGCCCCAAGCGCCATCAAAAAGACCGAGCTGTCGATGCCCAACAATGCCGCAACAGCAGCAGCAATCATCAACCCCAAGAGCAAGGCAAGCAGATCCATCTCTGTCTCGCGCAGCGGCATTTCTTTCAGCGCGATGCTTTCCATTGCGGTTTTCAGGCGGCCTTCCAACAACGGCACAGCAAATCCAGCCAAAAGTCCCAGCGCAAGGTTCCAAATCATAATCACACTCCTGTAGCGGCCCACTATTCACAAAATGGCAGCATGTGGGCGGTCATGCTGAAATTGGATATCTCATCTAATCGCAGGCTCACAATGGGAAGCTTTCTCACATTTTCTCAAAAACCCGCAGAAACAAGGCTACTGCCTATTTTTTATGCAAAGTGGCCCTTGGCCTTTGCCCTACCCTGCGTATAACCCAATTCTATGAGCCAGACTTTAACCATGCGCCGTCCCGATGACTGGCACCTGCACTTGCGCGATGGCGTGATGTTGCAAGCCGTTCTGCCCGAAACCACACGCCATTTTGGTCGTGCGATTATTATGCCCAATCTGGTGCCCCCTGTTGTGCGTAGCGCCGATGCAATCGCTTACCGCGAACGTATTATGGCCGCTATGCCCGATGGCGCCGAATTCCAGCCTTTGATGACGTTGTATCTGACCGAGGATACCGATCCCGATGATGTGGCAGCCGCCCATGCGTCGGGGCTGATCAAGGCCGTCAAACTCTATCCTGCCGGGGCCACGACCAATTCGTCCTCCGGTGTGACCGATTTTGACAAAGTACGCGCCGTGTTGGAACGCATGGCAGAGATTGGTCTTAACCTATGTGTCCACGGCGAAGTCACCGATGCAGACGTTGATATTTTTGATCGCGAAGCTGTCTTTATTGACCGTGTGCTGGATCCCATTCGCCGCGCCACGCCCGGATTGCGGGTGGTCATGGAACATATCACCACACAAAATGGTGCGGCCTATGTCCTCGCGAATGATACGGATTTGGCCGCCACAATCACCACCCATCACTTGATGATCAATCGCAATCATCTGCTCGTGGGCGGGATCCGACCGCATTACTATTGCCTGCCCGTCGCCAAACGCGAAGAGCACCGTCTGGCCTTGGTCCAAGCGGCGACATCGGGCGACGCGCGGTTTTTCCTTGGCACGGACAGTGCACCGCATACGGATCCCAACAAAGAAAGCGCCTGCGGCTGTGCAGGCGTATTTTCCGCCACAAATACAATGTCTTGTCTGGCTCACGTGTTCGAGGCTCAAAACGCCTTGGACAAACTGGAAGCCTTTGCCAGCCTCAACGGCCCTGCCTTTTACCGACTGCCAGCAAACGAAAGCACGATCACTCTGACCAAAGGCGATCCAGTGCGATTCCCGGACAAACTGATGACCGGCGAAGGGCCCTTGACCCTATTTGATCCCGGACATCCGTTGCATTGGCACGTGTCCGCGTCCTGAGCTGACGCTAATCGAGACTGGGGTATTGCGCTGCAGCTGGCTGAACTTTGCCGCCAACCAAGACCCACGGCAGGTTTCCACGCGATCTGCCCATCTCCCAAAACAAAGCTGGATATTATCGACACAAACCCCTGATTTCTTTGTTAAATAAGCTTTCCAAAGGGTAAATATGCGGCTTTTCGCTGATAGATGTTGTGATTTTTGTGACGCAGGCCTCAAGATGTGGTAGAAATTCTATCCACAGGGTTTCCCCATAGATATACAATTTGCACCCTGTTTATTGGCGCTTTACACCCCTTTCAAAGGGTCGTGGGGGCCTGATAAAAACTTAAAAACGGTCAGGGGTGGCAGACATGAACGAAATTTCATCGATAGAGCAGGCGCAGGCGGAAATTGCCGAGGCGATGCCCCATTCCACCGAAGCCGAACAACAGCTTTTGGGTGCGATCCTTACGAACAACGATATTTTTGACCGTGTCGCCTCTATCGTGTCGGCCGAGCATTTCTTTGAGCCTGTGCATGCGCGGATTTTCGACGTGGCCGCCAGCCGGATCGCCAAAAACAACCTCGCCTCGCCCGTGACCCTCAAGGCGTTTATGGAAGATGACGCAGGGCTGGCCGAATTGGGCGGCCCTGCGTATCTGGCCCGTCTTGCCGGTTCCGCAATCTCGGCCTTTGCCGCGCGCGATTACGCCCAGATGATCTATGATCTGGCCATCCGACGCGAATTGATGGGCCTTGGCCGCGACATCAGCGCCAAAGCAGGCAAGGTCGACGTGGAAAGCGAGCCGGCCGAGCAAATCGTCGAGGCCGAACAGCGCCTGTATCAACTGGCCGAAGCTGGCAAAGCTGAAAGCGGCTTTCAAAGTTTCCTCTCTGCGGTGACCGAAGCCGTCAACATCGCCAATGCCGCCTACCAACGCGACGGCGGCATGTCTGGCATTTCCACAGGTCTGGTGGATATGGACAAAAAGCTGGGGGGTTTACACAAATCCGACCTGTTGATCCTTGCTGGCCGTCCCTCCATGGGGAAGACCTCACTGGCCACTAACATTGCCTACAACATCGCCAAAGCTTACAAAAAGGGCCTTCTCCAAGACGGGACCGAGGGTGCTGTGGACGGCGGTGTTGTGGGGTTTTACAGCCTCGAGATGAGTGCAGATCAGTTGGCCGCGCGGATCCTGTCCGAAGCCTCTGAAGTGCCATCCGAACAAATCCGCCGTGGCGACATGACAGAAGCCGAGTTTCGGCGTTTCGTTGAAGCCGCTAAGGAACTTGAGGCTTGTCCGTTGTTCATCGACGACACGCCTGCCCTGCCGATCAGCCAGTTGGCAGCCCGTGCGCGCCGCCTGAAACGCACACACGGATTAGACGTGCTGATCATCGATTACCTGCAGTTGGTGCGCGGCACGGGACGTTCGGAAAACCGTGTGAACGAGATCTCGGAAATCACGATGGGCATGAAAGCCATCGCCAAAGAATTGCAGATCCCCGTGATTGCCCTGTCACAGCTGTCGCGTCAGGTGGAAAACCGCGAAGACAAGCGTCCGCAACTGTCTGACCTTCGCGAATCTGGCTCGATCGAGCAAGACGCAGATGTCGTGATGTTCGTCTACCGCGAAGAATATTATAAAGAACGCGAAAAGCCCGGCGATCACGAGTTGGACAAAATGGCGATCTGGCAGGAAGAGATGGAAAACCTGCACGGCAAGGCCGAAGTTGTGATTGGCAAGCAGCGGCACGGGCCCATCGGCACGGTTGAGTTGTCCTTTGAGGGTCAATTCACGCGCTTTGGCAATCTGGTTAAACCATGGCAGAACAACGACAGCGGTTCTTTCTAAGTGTCAGACCAGACTGAGGTTTCTGTCATTGACCTGCGCATGTCGCACAATCAGGTCGTAGCTGATTTCAGTCATGCCTACAGCACATCCGGTTTTGGCTACATCATCGGGCATAACATCCCTGGCACCGTTTTTGCTAAGGTCTTTGAGGCCTCTAAGCGCTTCCATGCCCTGCCCATGGCGCAGAAAATGGCTGTGGCGGTTGATGCAAATCACCGCGGGTATATCCCGATCAACACCTCGACGGATGTGACCAGCACCCTTGCCAAAGTGACCAAGCCGAACCAATCGGCCAGCTTTATGATGATGCGCGAGGATGCCGTACATGACCCCTCCATCTACCTCTCTGGTCCCAACCAATGGCCCGATCTGGCAGGGTTTCGCACAGCATTGCAAAGCTATAACGACGCGATGACCCGGCTTGCACGGCACCTACTGGCCATAGCTTTTGAAGCCGCCGGAATGACCGATCCAGCCGCCATGCAGATGTTCGACACGCCCACCACTTGGCTTCGCTTGCTGCATTATCCACCGCAACCGGCCCAAAGTGCCGACGACCTTTATGGATCCGCGCCCCATACAGATTTCGGCGGTTTGACCTTGCTGGCGCAGGACGATGTGGGCGGCTTGCAGGTGCAAACGCCCGAGGGTGCATGGATTGACGTGCCCAAAATCGACGGCAGCTTGGTGGTCAATGTGGGGGATATGTTGCATCGCCTGTCGAACGGCAAACTGAAATCCACACCCCACCGCGTCATAAACCGTTCGGGTCGCGAGCGGTATTCCTGCCCGTTTTTCTTTGACCCTCACGTAACTGCCGAAATCGTCCCCATGACAGCCGAGCCTGCGAAATTTGCGCCGCTCACCTATGGCACATTTCTGCGCAGCCAGCTGGAAGCCAGCTATGAGGCCCATCAAGACGCAACAAAGGCTTGACCCCAGCCCTGTCCCTGTCAAAACACATGCCATGTCGACTTCTACGCTTACGATTGATCTGAATGCCTTGGTGGCCAATTGGCGCGCCTTGGATGCCCTCTCGGGTGAGGGCACTGAAACCGCTGCAGTGGTCAAGGCCGATGGCTATGGCTTGGGCGCGGCACGCGTGGCCAAGGCTTTGGCCAAAGCTGGCGCCAAACGGTTCTTTGTGGCCGTGGCCGAAGAAGGGGCCGCCCTGCGCGATGCCTTGGGCCCCACGCCCGAGATCAATGTGTTTTCCGGCCATATGGCAGGCGACACAGACATGATTGGCGATATGACACTGACGCCAATGATCAATTCTTTGGATCAATTGACCCGCCATATCGAAGCGCTGCCAAACGCTCCTTTTGGCATTCAATTGGACACAGGCATGAACCGTTTGGGCATGGAGGCCAGCGAATGGGCCGCAGTGGCAAACGTGGCCCTCAGCCAGAATATCACTCTTGTGATGTCGCATCTGGCCTGTGCTGACGAACCGGATCACCCAATGAACGCCTTTCAGTTGCAGAACTTTAAGGACATGACCCAAGGGATTGATGTCAAAAGATCTTTGGCGGCCACTGGTGGCACCCTTTTGGGCAAAGACTACCATTTCGACCTGACCCGGCCCGGTGTGGGCCTATATGGGGGGGCTCCGTTTTCTGCGGCGAAACCCGTGGCCTATTTGTCGTTGCCGGTGATCCAGACCCGCGACTTGGTCGAAGGCGAGGCCGTGGGATATGGCAACGCGTGGATCGCCAAACGGCCCAGTAAAATCGCCACGGTTTCTGCCGGCTATGCCGATGGCCTGATCCGCGCCATGGGCAGCGGCATTTCGGTTTATTTTGGCGACCAAAAGGTGCCTGTGGTGGGCCGTGTGTCGATGGATCTGATCACTGTGGACATCACAGACCTGCACGAAACACCCCGCGCCTTGGACATTCTCAACAGTGCCCAAACGGTTGAACATCTGGCCTCGGCGGCTGGCACCATCGGATATGAAATCCTGACCAACATGGGCGCGCGCTACACGCGACGCTACGCCGGGTGAGCCTTCTTGCCGCCATCGGACGCGCCGTTCTGGGCGTTTTGGCAGCCCTTGGGCGCATTAGCATTTTCACGGGCCAGACCTTTAGCCATATGGTCCGCCCACCCTTCTACTTCAAAGAATTCGCTCAGGCGCTGATGTCTGTAGGCTACTTTTCCCTGCCCGTGGTGGGGCTGACGGCGCTGTTCACTGGCGGCGCCTTGGCTTTGCAGATCTACGCAGGCGGCGCACGTTTCAATGCCGAAGCTGTGGTGCCGCAAATCGTCGCCATCGGAATGGTGCGCGAGTTGGGGCCAGTATTGGTGGGCCTGATGATTGCAGCGCGCGTGACCTCTTCTATTGCGGCTGAGATTGCCACTATGAAAGTGACCGAACAGATCGACGCACTTGTCACATTATCGACCAATCCGATGAAATATCTCGTGGCACCGCGCGTCTTGGCAGCCATTTTGGTGGTGCCTTTGTTGGTTGGCATCGGCGACATCATCGGCATCATGGGCGGCTATCTGGTGGCCACAGGCACCTTGGGCTTTAACCAAGCCGCCTATTTGCAAAACACTGCCAGCTTCTTGCAAGCCATTGATATCATATCATCTTTGGCCAAGGGCGCAGTGTTTGGCGGGATCGCCGCCCTGATGGGATGCTATTACGGCATGGGATCTGGACGCGGCGCACAGGGCGTTGGCGCGGCCACCAAATCCTCGGTCGAGGCTGCAGCGATCTTGATACTGGCCGCCAATTTCATCCTCACGGGGGTGTTTTTCAGCTCATGATCCAACTCGACACTGTACATAAGTCCTTTGGCAGCAACGCCGTTTTGCAAGGCGTCACCCTAGAGATCCCACGCGGCGAGAGCATGGTCATTATCGGCGGCTCAGGCACTGGGAAATCTGTCATGCTAAAGTCTGTACTGGGCCTGATCCAACCGGACAGCGGTGCAATACATGTGGACGGGCAAAACGTGCTGGAGGTCGACCGCGACGCGTTCTTGGCGCGGTTTGGCATGCTGTTCCAAGGCGGCGCTTTGTTCGACAGTCTTACGGTTTGGCAAAACGTGGCCTTTCGTTTGCTGCGCGGCCCGTTGAAGCGGCCAAAAGACGAAGCGCGCGACATTGCCATCGACAAACTGCGCCGCGTGGGCCTCACGGCAGATGTGGCCGATAAATTCCCCGGTGAATTGTCTGGTGGCATGCAAAAACGTGTAGGCCTCGCCCGGGCCATCGCGGCCGAGCCTGAAATCATCTTTTTCGATGAACCAACGACCGGACTTGATCCGATTATGGCTGGGGTGATCAACGATCTGATCCGCGAAATCGTCGTCGAAATGGGGGCCACAGCAATGACCATCACCCACGACATGAGTTCGGTCCGCGCCATCGCAGATAAGGTCGCGATGCTGCACCAAGGTGTCATTCAATGGACTGGTCCAATTGCGCAAATGGACGTCACCGACAACGCCTATGTGCAGCAATTTATCAACGGGCGCGCCACCGGCCCGATCGAGGCCGTGCGCTAGATTTTTGTGGCAATGATTCGGCACAGATCTCAAAATATGACGGATATTATCAACATAACCGTCAACAATCTGGGGTATCAATGACGACTATCGCTATATATTCCCCTTTTGCTTCAATACTTTGGGCTCTAGGCTCTTTCCCATTAAAGATTGGTTAACGTCGTTGGGGATGTGAGGTACCAAGGGTGAGTTTTACAATTTCGGCAGTACGCCGCTTTCTACAATTATGCGCTTTGGGCGCGATAACGGTTTTGACCTTGGCGTCTGTCGGCACCACTTTGGCTGCGGCGTTTGGGGTGCTGGATTGGATCACAATCACGGTCACAGTCGCCGGCTCGATGATCCAACACGCCGGTATGTACCTGCAAATCGGTGTCAGCGCGTTTTTGGTAGGCCTGTGTTTTTTCCTGCCCACCAACGGGCGGATCTTTGCCCTCGAACAATCCCATCGCGATTTTAGCATGACCATGGATGATGTGACGCGCGCCTACCAAGTGGCCCATGCCGCAGACCGCGCTGGCGCCTTTGAACTGGCCCGCGAATTTGACAGCATGCGCGACCGAATGGATTATTTGCGCGATCACCCAGACTTGGAAACGCTGGAACCGGGTCTGTTGGAACTGGCAGCCAAGCTCAGCTTTGAATCCCGTGAATTGGCCCAGATTTATTCCAACGAAAAGATCGAGCGCGCGCATACCTTCCTGCGTCAACGCAAGCAGGAATTGGAACAATACCAAGACCGGATCACCGCCGCCCATCGCGCCACAACTGAGATCAAAGAATGGATCGCCCAGATTGATCTGGATAAAAACGTGGTCGAGGCGCAATTGGACCGCTTGGAAAATGATCTGCGGGAAGTTTTGCCTTTGGTAGGTCTGGACGTTGTCTCGAACCGCGAAAACATCGTACAAATTTCCAGCAATGACGCGCCCAAACGGCCGCGCAAAGGGTTTCGCAGCGAGGATGATTTTGAAGCGGCCAATGTTACCCCTGCGGAATAATTCCTAACATGCGTGCCCCAACCAGTTGGCCTTTGGCCCTTGCGAACCTGTCGTTGTTGGTGCTGTTTCCCATTGCTTGGTTTGCCCCATTGATGAAGGCAGGGCTGCTGCCGCTCTTTAAGTTATCCGAGATCAGCGTGATCTCCGGACTGCAATCGCTTTGGGGCAGCGATGTGTTTTTGGCCCTTGTTGTCACAGTTTTTGCCCTGTTTGCCCCCTATCTCAAAACCATCGGTCTGGCGCTGATCCACTTTCGACTAATGTCGCCGCGCCTGACCCCGATCCTTGGGGTAATGGGCAAGCTGGCCATGGCCGACGTGTTTTTGATCGCCGTCTATATCGTTGTGGCCAAAGGTGTTGGTATCGGCAGGCTCGAGGTTGCATGGGGCATGTACTTGTTCACCACCTGCATCGTGGCGTCCCTTGCCATATCGATTTTCACCAAGCGGTAGCTTGCCCTGCCCAGCCATCTAAGGCAGTAAAGCCCCATGGCAAAATCACCCACCTACGTCTGTTCAAAATGTGCGGCCCAAACCTCAAAATGGGCGGGCCAATGCGAAAATTGCAAAGAGTGGAACACCCTGGTCGAGGAAAAGCCGCTGTCTTCGGGCCCGTCTTCCAAATCCTTGGGCAATCGGCGTGGCAAAGCCGTTGATCTGACTGATCTGGCAACCCAAGGCCCTGCCCCATCGCGCACCCTGTCCGGTGTCGGCGAATTGGACCGTGTTTTGGGCGGTGGTTTGGTGGATGCCAGTGCCTTGTTGGTTGGCGGCGATCCGGGCATTGGCAAATCCACCCTGCTGTTACAGGCTGCAGCACGCTTTGCCCGTAACGGCCTCAAAGTCATCTATATTTCCGGTGAGGAAGCGACAGCACAGGTGCAAATGCGTGCCCAGCGCCTCGGCCTGACCGAAAGCCCTGTGATGCTCGGGGCCGAGACAAATCTGCGCGATATTCTAACAACGCTGGACACGGAAAAACCCGATCTGGCGATCATCGATTCCATTCAAACCATGTGGGCCGACAACGTCGAAAGCGCCCCGGGGTCGGTCAGCCAGGTCCGTGCGGCCGCCCACGAGCTGACCACATTTGCCAAGCGCAAGGGCATTGCCACGATTATGGTGGGCCATGTGACCAAAGACGGCCAAATCGCGGGCCCGCGCGTGGTCGAACATATGGTCGATACGGTCCTTTATTTTGAAGGCGAGCGCGGCCACCAGTTTCGCATACTGCGTGCCGTAAAGAACCGCTTTGGCCCCGCAGATGAAATCGGCGTGTTTGAGATGACCGGCAAAGGTCTGGCCGAAGTGAAAAACCCATCGGCCCTGTTTTTGTCTGAACGCGGCACACCCTCACCCGGATCCGTGGTGTTTGCAGGTATCGAAGGCTCGCGGCCGATGCTGTGCGAATTTCAGGCGCTGGTCTCGCCCTCGCCTCATTCGCAGGCACGGCGCACAGTTGTGGGCTGGGATGGCGGACGTTTGGCCATGATTTTGGCCGTGTTGGAATCGCGTTGCGGTGTGCCGTTCACTGGGCTGGATGTCTATTTGAACGTGGCAGGTGGTCTGCGCGTGTCTGAACCTGCGGCTGATCTGGCCGTGGCCGCAGCCCTTGTTTCGGCCCGAGAAGATGCCGCTGTGCCCCCAGAGTGTGTTGTTTTTGGCGAGATTAGCCTGTCAGGTGCGCTGCGACCCGCCGCTCAGACCGAAAATCGGTTGAAAGAGGCGCAAAAACTTGGTTTCACCAGCGCAGTTGCGCCGAGCACATCTAAAAAATCGGCAACACACGGGTTACAGTTGCGACAGATGCCAGATTTGGCCGGTTTCGTGGCAGAAGTTTTCGGCGGTGCGCAAATCGCGCGCGACAGCTAGGGTAGTAGGGAGCAAGCGCATGGAAGGTTTCACCATTATCGACGGGGTGGTGGCGATTGTCATCATCGTCTCGGCGCTCTTGGCCTATTCGCGCGGTTTCGTGCGCGAAGCCTTGTCCATTGTGGGCTGGATTGGGGCCGCCGTGTTGGCGTTCCTCTTTGCACCGCAGTTTGAACCGCTTGTGCGCGAGATCCCTGTTGTGGGCGACTATATCGGTGACAGTTGCGAGCTGAGCATTATCGGGGCCTTTGCCGCCGTTTTTGCCATTGCTTTGGTGGTGATGTCGATTTTCACGCCTTTGTTCTCTTCCCTTGTGCAGCGCTCGGTTTTGGGCGGGCTGGATCAGGGGATCGGATTCCTCTTTGGCGTGCTGCGCGGCATTTTGTTGGTGGCGGTGGCTTTCTTTGTCTACGACGTGGTCCTGACCTCGCAAAACGTCGAAATGGTCGACAATTCGCGCTCTGCCAAAGTGTTTGGGCAGATGACTGGCAACATCGAAAACCGCGATCCTGAGCAGGCGCTCAGCTGGATTACCACACAATACGAGCAATTGGTGGGCAGCTGTGGCGCAGCCGAGTAATCCTGCGTCAATTGTACCCAAACAATTGTGATAGTTTCGTGACAGTTGGGCGTTAACGTTCTACACGTTGGCCTGACTGCAACTATTGGATTCGGAGCTGCCCCGTTGTCCCACGTTATGCCGCCTGCCCATCCCTTTGATGATGATAAATTAAAAGAGGAATGCGGCATCTTTGGTGTCGTTGGCGTCGCAGACGCTGCTAATTTCGTAGCCCTTGGATTGCACGCCCTGCAACACCGCGGCCAAGAAGCCGGCGGGATCGTGGTCCACGACAGCGATGCAGGTTTCAACTCTGCCCGTCGTTTTGGCTATGTCCGCGATAACTTTACGTCGCACAAAGTCATGGAAACCCTGCCCGGCCCTATCGGGATCGGCCATGTGCGGTATTCCACAGCAGGCACAAAAGGCGCCACAGCGATCCGCGACGTACAGCCCTTCTTTGGCGAATTTGCTATGGGTGGCGCGGCCATTGCCCATAACGGCAACATCACCAATGCCGACTCCCTGCGCAAAGAACTGATCGAACGCGGCTCGATCTTTCAATCGTCCTCGGACAGCGAATGTATCATCCACCTTATGGCCCGCTCCATGCAGCGCAATATTCCCGACCGGATGGAAGACGCCCTGCGCCGTGTTGAGGGGGCTTTTTCCGTCGTGGCCATGACCCGCACCAAACTGATCGGTGTGCGTGACCCATTGGGTGTACGTCCTCTGGTTCTGGGCAAGCTGGGCGATGGCTATGCGCTGAGTTCTGAGACCTGTGCGCTAGACATCGTCGGAGCCGAGTTTGTGCGCGAGATTAAACCGGGCGAAATGGTGGTTATCACCGAAAAGGGTGTCGAAAGCCATTTCCCCTTCCGCCCTGCCAAGTCTCGCTTTTGCATCTTTGAACATGTCTATTTTAGCCGCCCGGATAGCATCCTTGGCGGTCGTTCTGTCTATGAGACACGCGAAAACATTGGTCGCGAGTTGGCCAAGGAAAACCCGGTTGAGGCCGATTTGGTCTGCCCCGTGCCTGACAGCGGCACCCCTGCGGCCATCGGCTATTCGTTGGAAAGTGGCATTCCCTATGCCATGGGCATCATCCGCAACCAGTATATGGGCCGGACGTTCATTGAGCCGACCGAGCAGATCCGCAACATGGGGGTCCGCCTAAAGCTGAACGTCAACCGCGCCCTGATCCGTGGAAAACGCGTGATTTTGGTAGATGACAGCGTGGTGCGCGGCACCACCAGCCGCAAAATCAAAGAGATGATTTTGGATGCAGGGGCTGCAGAGGTGCATTTCCGCATTGCCTCGCCGCCCACAGCTTGGCCCTGCTTTTACGGTGTGGACACGCCCCAGCGCGAGAAATTGCTAGCAGCAACCATGTCCGAGGACGAGATGCGTGATCATCTTGGTGTAGACAGCCTCAAGTTTATCTCGCTCGACGGGCTTTATCGCGCTGTGGGCGAGGCCAAAGGCCGTGATCCCTCAGCCCCGGCCTATTGCGACGCATGTTTTTCCGGTGAGTACCCGGTCGAACCTGCGGATATGCTGGACAAAGGCTTTAAAATGAAGACCGCCGCTGAATAAGCCAACGTCCAACACCTCAGACAAAGAAAAAGGCCGCCTCTGGGAAACAGGGGCGGCCTTTGAATTTCTTTGGCAGGGGCGGTTAGCCCTTGCGGGATTTCAGCGCAGCCCAGCCGCCTGTGACCAACATCGCAGCGATCACGGTTTTGATGATGTCACCTAAGATGAAGGGGGATACCCAGTAGGTCCAGATTGTATCAGCGCTGCTGCCAACCCATTTGGCCTCGATCCCAAAGGTGCCTGCGATATACATGGGCCATGCGACGCCAAGCACATAGATCGCGGCAGACAGGATCAAACCAACGATTGTGACCGGCAGAAAGGTTTTGATGCCACGATCAGAGGCAACGCCAGCGGCCCAGCCCATAAAGATAAAGCTGTAGATAAAGCCAGCCGTTGGACCAATCAGGGCCGCAGCCGCCATACCGTTTGAAAATACTGGCAGGCCCATGGCGCCCATGCCGACATATGTCAGCATCGAGGCCAGCGCCAAACGTCCACCCAAGGTGAAGCCCACCATCAAAATCGCCAGAGTTTGCAGCGAAATCGGCACGGGGTAGCCAATGCTGAGTTGGGCTGCAATTGCGATCAGGATCGCACCACCCAAGGCAAGACCCACTTTTTTGATCAGGCTGTCTTGGCCTAGAAATGCGTGTGAAAGTGTTGCTGTTGTCGCCATGATGAACTGTCCCTTATTCGTGGCTAAAGTTCTGCCTTTTCTTTGAGGTTTGCCGGGAAAAGTCAAGCATCGGTGCTTGCCAATCACGCGATAGGTGGCCAAATGGGGACCATGGAGCAAACATCATCTAAAATCGCCCTTATCACTGGGGCCTCGCGCGGCTTGGGGGCTGCATTGGCCGAAGCTTTGGCGCCTGAATACCACATCGTGGCCGTGGGCCGCACTGTTGGCGCTTTGGAAGAGTTGGACGATCGCATTCGCGCCAAAGGCGGCGAGGCGACGCTGGCCCCCATGGACATCACTGTGGAGGCTGCCATGGCACAGCTCTGCCGGTCCATCTACGATCGCTGGGGCAAACTGGATTTATGGGCCCATACGGCCGTTCACGCAGCACCTTTGGCCCCTGCTGGCAGTCTGGCAGCGAAAGATTGGCAAAAGAGTGTGGACATCAATGTCTCGGCCGTGGGGCGTTTGATCCCGTTTATCGAGCCGCTCTTGTTGGTCTCTGAGGCTGGACAAGCGCTGTTTTTCGAAGATCCACAAGACGGCAAAAAGTTCTTTGGGGCCTACGGGGCCACTAAGGCCGCGCAAACGGCGCTTGCTCGTTCGTGGCAATCAGAAACCACCAAGACCGGGCCAAAAGTTCATATTGTCACACCAGATCCTATGCCTACATCCACACGGGCACGGTTTTATCCCGGTGAAGATCGTGCGCCCTTGGCCCATCCATCAGATCAGGCGGCATTAATCCTAAAGGGTTTGAAGTGATGCGAATATTGGTCACAAATGACGATGGGATCAACGCACCGGGCCTTGTTGTGCTGGAACAAATTGCCAAAGATCTCGCAGGACCAACAGGTCAGGTGTGGACCGTGGCCCCTGCATTTGAACAATCAGGCGTCGGCCATTGCATCAGCTATACCCGGCCAACTCTGATTTCGGAACATGGTCCGCGGCGCGTGGCCGTCGAAGGCTCACCGGCGGATTGTGTGCTGGCCGGAGTGCACCACGTGATGAAAGATACACCGCCCGATCTGGTGCTGTCTGGCGTCAATCGCGGCAACAACTCGGCGGAAAACACCCTCTATTCCGGCACCATTGGGGCGGCGATTGAGGCCGCTTTGCAAGGCGTGCGGGCCGTGGCACTGTCGCAATATTATGGGCCTGACAACCTGTCGCTTGAGAACCCGTTTGAAGCCTCTGCCGCCCGTGGCGCGGATGTGGTGCGCGGCCTTCTAGCCCATGGTTTTCCCGCCTCAGACACCTATCAGACCTTCTATAACGTGAATTTCCCCCCCTGCCCTGCACCTGCAGTCAAAGGCGTGCGTGTGACGACCCAAGGCTTTCGGCGTGGCACCAATTTCGGGGTCGAGCCGCACAAAGCCCCCTCTGGGCGTCAGTTTTTGTGGATCAAAGGTGGGCCGCAACACACGCCAACAGATGCAGGCACCGATGCCCATGCAAATCTCGCTGGATACGTATCGGTCACCCCAATGCGCGCGGACCTGACCGCACATGACCAGATGGCGGGCTTAAAAACCGCCTTAGACAGCGACTGACCCATGGACGCGCTGGCCACCCGTAAGATGCAATTTCTCTACGCATTGCGCAGCAAAGGCGTGACCGACACACGGGTTCTGACCGCAATGGAGCAAATCGACCGGGGCCACTTTGTCACCGGGCTGTTCGCGGATCGCGCATACGAGGACATGCCCCTGCCCATTGGCTGCGGCCAAACCATCAGCCAGCCTTCGGTTGTGGGCCTAATGAGCCAAGCTTTGGACATCCAGCCGCGCGACACGGTTTTGGAAGTGGGCACCGGATCGGGTTATCAGGCCGCAATTCTGTCGAAACTGGCACGGCGCGTCTACACAGTGGATCGTCACCGGCAATTGGTCCGCGAGGCGCGCACCATTTTTACAGATATGGATCTGACAAATATCACGGCCATCACAGGCGATGGATCCCACGGGCTGCCCGACCAAGCGCCCTTTGATCGCATCATTGTCACCGCTGCCTCCGAGGACCCCCCAGGTCCCCTCTTGGCGCAATTGAAAATCGGCGGTATTATGGTCGTACCGGTGGGCCAATCCGATGCGGTCCAAAGTTTGATCAAGGTGACCCGGCTTGAGGTTGGGTTTGACTATCACGAATTGCGAGCCGTTCGGTTCGTGCCCCTTCTGGAGGGGCTGGCAAAAGAGTAAAGGCAGAGCCCTAAGGGCCGCATATTGAGGATGACAGGCATGCCCACAGCAGTTTCGCAGGGATTTTTTTCGTGTTTTCAGACAGTTAAGCAAGGCAAAACTGCTTTGATCCTGCTTGCTGGTTTGGGGCTGGCAGGTTGCGCCCAGCCCTTTGACTTTGATCTGCGGGATCTGTCGACCAACGGTTTTGACACCACGCAAGCGGCCCGCAGTGCCACAGGGGCACGCCCCAAAGAGGACAATCGCGGCATCATTTCCTACCCCGGCTATCAAGTGGCTGTGGCCCGACGCGGCGACACAGTGGCCAGCCTGGCCAGCCGAATTGGCGCAGATCCCAGCGAATTGGCCCGCTATAACGGCATTCAAACCGGCGATAATTTGCGCATGGGCGAAATTATCGCCCTGCCAAAACGTGTGGCTGAACCCTCTGCCGCCACAGGGGCGATCCAATCGCCCAGTGTCGATGTCACAACCCTTGCCAGCGGCGCGATTGACAATGCTGAGGCCAATCAACCCACAGCCACCACATCACCCAGCGGCGTAGAACCTGTGCGTCACCGCGTCGAGCGGGGTGAAACAGCCTATTCCATCGCGCGGCTTTACGGCGTGCCTGTGCGGGCTTTGGCCGAATGGAACAGTCTAGACGCGCAACTGGATGTGCGCGAAGGGCAGTTCTTGTTGATCCCGGTTGTCACAGGCACCCCCGTTGCCGCCCCCGCGCCAACAGCCCCAGGCCAAGGATCAGCCACACCAACGCCCCCTTCAGCCACCAAAGCCCTGCCCGCCGAGGTGACAACCCCCACAGCGCAAGCGGCAGCCCAGAACGCAGAGGCGCCCGCCTCGCCAAACTTGGGCGCGCAGGCGACCAAACCTGCAGCCACATCTGGCGCACGCATGGTCTTTCCTGCCAGCGGCAACATCATTCGCGAATACAAAAAGGGCAGCAGTGACGAGATCACAATCGCCGCCCCTGCAGGATCAAACGTGGTCGCCGCCGATGGTGGCACCGTGGGGGCTGTGACCCGCAGCGCAGATCAAGTGGCCATTGTCGTGATCAAACACCCCGACAACTTGCTCAGCGTCTATATTGATGTAGCAGATGTCTCGGTCAAAAAAGGCGACACAGTGCGCCGGGGCCAAACCATCGCCAAAGTTGCGGCCAAGGACCCCAGCTTTATGCGCTTTGGGATCTATAAAGGCTCAGACAGCGTGAACCCCGCCCCTTATCTGAAGTAGGCTTTACGACCTCATACACATTCGTTTTAACTGTCAGCCTTTTGGGGCTGGCGCTATTTGCGCGCCCAGCAGCACCTAGCAGAGATCACCGGAGGATTGGCCCAGCAGAAAGATCAGGTAGGGCGCAAGGAACAAAATCCCCAAACTGGGCGCCAGCAGACCCACGGCGATACCCCGCCTTGAAAATCCGACGCAATCTTTGCAGCACAGGACCCTCCGCTTGATTGCTCCGATGCCGAAATGAACCCGATCCCTCAGACCATCGAGCAGATGCGATAGACCTATATGCCATATCCGGGTTTGGCCGTTGATCGTTATTGGACCGTCATCCAATTCAATGCAGCTCCGGCCCAGCTTTATGGTCAATCGGGGGTCACAATAGGCAACAGTTTGGTCGAACTGATGACATCTGATATCTCGCCAAATGTTATCGAAAACTGGCCCGAAGTGGCGCATCACGCTGCCAGACGGTTGCGACTGTACAACACAGCCCTTGGCGGCATCCCTCAATTTGACCACGCTAGCGCAAAGCTTAGTCAGGTCGAAGGTTGTGACCGCTTGGGATCCAGCCCCTTCATTCCAACCGTCTTCAACAACGGCGAATATAAGCTGTCGATGTTTGCGACACTCGCACAATTTGGAACGCCGGAAGACGCGTTGCGCGATGACCTCAAAATCGAGCGTTACTATTCAATGGACCCAAAGACGGCAGCGATATTCAAGGTCTTGGGACAGTAACAGCCCACAATCCACCGCCCTAAGGGTCCCTGCTCATCTGCCGCAGATGCGCTGAACAGATGCCACATCACGTTTTGCATAACGTCCAAGTGATCCCTGCGTGAGGCAATGATTTCAATGTGTTACGGGCCCCTCTCGCAGCCGTGAAATCCCGTTGGGTTGAACGTGATCAATGGCTTGAACCCTATGGCTGCGACACCTGACAGGGGTGTTGTTCAACATGGAGATTACAAATGACATTCATACTAAAAGCCAGCGTGCTCGGGGCCGCTCTGGCGCTGACCACAAGTGGTGCCCAGGCCGCATCTGTAAAAGTGACGATCGAAAACCTCAGCGAGGAAAACGGGCTATACCTAACCCCGCTGCTCAATGTGTTTCATGACGGCACCTATGCGGGCTTTACCGAAGGCCAAGCCGCCTCAACGCAACTCGAGGCCATCGCGGAAGAAGGCATGGTTGGCAGCGAGATCGATCGCGTCAACGCCCTGAACATTGGCGCGCAAACCGCAGTGGCGACAGGTCCTGCCGGCTTTGGCTCTATGCCCGGTCAGCCCCCTGTTTTGGACGCAGGCGAGGTCAGCAGCTTTACCATCGATCTGGACCCAACCAGCAACCGCTACTTTTCCTTTCTATCGATGGTGATTCCGTCCAACGACACGTTTATCGGCAACAGTAGTGCGACCGCCTATGAACTCTTTGACGGTGCGGGCTTGTTTACGGACCTTGCGACAATCTTTGTGGACATCGACGATGTTTGGGACGGCGGAACCGAGGAAAACGACGGTCAAGGCGCTGCGTTTTCTACGGCCGGTGGAACCGCCACAGACACCACGGGCACTGTATCAAGCGTCTCGTCGCTGGATTTCCTCTTTGGGCAGCCCACGGCGGCAGGATTTATTGTGGATGGTGCGGATGTTGGAACCCGCCTTGCCTCAATCAGCTTTAGCCAAGTGGCCCCAGTTCCATTGCCTGCAGGCATGCCCTTGCTGCTGGTAGGGCTTGGCGTCATGGGCCTTGCCCGCCGTCGCCAAAATCGTTCGTAACGAGTGCTAAAAACAGGTGCGCGGCAGGTTGTCTTGCCGCGCAACACTTAGGTCTGCAGCGTGATGCCTTTGCGGCCAGCAAGATCGGTGAAATACTGCCACGCGACACGGCCAGACCGGCTGCCCCGTGTGGCCTGCCATTCAATCGCTTCGGCGCGCATGACGTCAGGCTCAATCACCACACCGTAGGCGGTACAGTAGCCGTCAATCATCGCAAGATAGTCGTCTTGGCTGCACGGGTGGAACCCCAACCACAGCCCAAAGCGATCCGACAAGGACACTTTTTCCTCGACCGCCTCAGAAGGGTTAATCCCGCTGCTGCGTTCATTTTCAATCATATCGCGCGGCATCAAATGACGGCGGTTTGAAGTGGCATAAAGCACCACGTTTTCAGGACGGCCCTCAATCCCGCCGTCCAAAACCGCCTTGAGGGATTTGTAATGCTCATCATCATGGCCAAAACTCAGATCATCGCAAAACAACACAAACCGCGCCTTGGAACTACGCAAAAGCGTCAGCAAACGCCCCACAGATGGCAGATCTTCGCGCTGAAGCTCGACCACTTTCAAAGGGTATCCCTGCGCCACCACGGCCCCATGGATCGCTTTGACCAAAGATGATTTGCCCATGCCCCGCGCGCCCCACAACAGGGCATTGTTTGCAGGCATCCCTTGGGCAAATTGCAGCGTATTTTGCAGCAGTGTGTCGCGGGAGCGGCCAATGCCCACCAGCAGATCCAGATCCACACGGTTCACCCGGGCGACAGGGGCCAGACGGTCCGGGCCCGTATGCCAGACAAACGCATCAGCAACATCGAAATCAGGGGCATCCTGCGGCGGCGGGCTGATACGTTCCAGCGCCTGCGCGATCCGCACCATCGGGTCCGTGGTCACGTCTTGTCATCCTCATCGTCATCGCCTTCGGTGCCCGTTCCATGGATGTCTTCATCCCAAAGACCTTCGGCCCGCAACTTGCGTTCGCGACGGCGTTCCACGCCATTCACCAACCAAATAGACACTTCATAGAGGCCATAAACCACAACAAAAAGAATGACTTGCGTAATCACATCAGGCGGCGTGACCAACGCAGCCAATACCAAAATTCCAACAACCGCGTACTTGCGCACCGCCTTCAACCCGTCGGCTGAGACCAATCCAGCCTTACCCATCAAAGTCAGCAACACAGGCAATTGAAAGCAGAGGCCAAAGGCAAAGATAAACTTGAGCGAGACATCAAGCGACTCGCGCACAGACCCCAAGAACACTGTGCGGATCTCGTTGTCGTCTGTGACCCGCTCCTCCCCCGTGAGGATCGAGGTCAGCGCAGGGATCGCATCGGAAAACCCGATGAAAAAGTTCATCGCCAGCGGCGTCACGACGTAATGCGCGAAGGCAGCCCCAAGCAGGAACAAGCATGGCGAGGCCACAATAAACGGCAAGAACGCGTTTTGTTCAGATTTATAAAGGCCCGGCGCCACAAACCGCCACATCTGATAGGCAATCACTGGGAACGATAGACCCAGCCCCATGATGATCGAAATGCGGATCAACACAAAGAACTTTTCCTGAGGCGCGGTGAAGATCAGCTGCGGGTTTTCGCCCCGTTGCCGCAAGATATCTGCAATCGGCTCGGCCAGAAAATTCAGGATCGGTTCGGCAACCGTGAAACAGGCGACCATCGCCACCACAAAGGCCAGAACAGACCGGATCAACCGCGTGCGCAGTTCCGCCAGATGTTCAATCAGCGGGGCTGAACTGTCGTTGATTTGGTCCGTGTCGCTCATGCGCCATCTGCCTTTGGTTCTGCAGGCTTGGTGTCCGCAGATTTTGCTGTGACTTCCGCCAGTTCTGCTTCGGCTTTGTCGAGGGCCGCACGGGCCTCACGGGCGCGCTTGCCGGCTTCGGCTTCGGCTGTCTTTTGATGAATTTTGCGTGACGCCTCGGCACGTTCTTGTGCCAGTTTCGCGGTCTCGGCCCCCATCGCCTTTTGGCTGGTGTGGTGCTTTTCCTCGGAACGGCCGGCAGGATCCCAGTTTTCAAACGCCGTGGCCGCATCATTAAGCTTGTCTAAGCCCATGTTGCGCGGATTGGCGATGTTGTTGAGATCTTTGGCCACGTCTTTGACACCCGCGCTATCGGCGGCTTGATCCATCGCTTTGGAAAATTCCCGCGCCATGCCCTTGGCCTTGCCGGTAAACCGACCAAGCGTGCGAAACATCACCGGCAGATCTTTGGGGCCGACCACGATCAGGGCCACAACGCCCACAACCATCAATTCACCCCAGCCTAAACCAAACATTCAAAGTCCTCTCAGGACAAAAGGGGCGTCTTATGCTTTATCTTTTTCCGCGTCAGGCGTGACGTCTTTGGCCACTTCAGCGGCTTCTTGATCCAACTCGTCGGTGCCTTCTTTGATACCCTTCTTGAACGAGGTGATGCCTTTGCCCACTTCGCCCATCAGGCTTGATACTTTGCCCCGTCCGAACAGAACCAACACCACAACGGCGATCAGCAGAAAACCCATAGGGCCAATATTGTTCAACATTGTCAGTCTCCTTGGCGCGACCAGCCGCGCGTCATGCTACATCCGCTGTGATAGGGCCAATGCCGCAGGTGCAAAAGGCAAAAAACCCGTGATTAACCACGTTTTGGACTGGTGCAGGTGTTATTTGTGACACTATCCTGTCAGTTGACAGTTTTTTGTCAGTAAGCAGCATTTTAGACGCCCAAACAGAGGGGAATCAGCCCATGAAGCGCGCCGACCGATTGATCGAATTGGTGCAATTGATGCGCGGGGATCGTTTGACCCGCGCCGAAGACCTCGCAGAACGTTTGCAGGTTTCGGTGCGCACTGTGTATCGCGACATGGATACGCTCATGGCCTCGGGTATTCCCATCGAGGGCACGCGCGGTTTGGGCTATTCTATCACGGCACAGATCACCCTTCCCCCTTTGAACCTGACCAAAACCGAACTGGAGGCGCTCCATCTGGGCATGTCTATCGTAGGCGAGGCTGCAGACGATGAACTCAAAGAAGCCGCCGCCAGCCTATCGGCCAAGATCGACGCCGTCCTGCCAGAGGATCGACAAGCCGCCCCCACGGGTTGGGGTTTTGCCATTTATCCCTTTGCGGATGCTGCCAAGGGGTTCCAGTTTATGCCCAATATCCGCAGCGCGATCCGGTCGCGGCAAAAACTGGATTTGCTCTATAAAACCCTCGAAAGCGAAACCCTGCCCCGCACCGTTCGTCCGCTACAATTGGAATACTGGGGCCGGGTGTGGACTGTGACGGTTTGGTGCGAGATGCGGGACGATTTCGAAGTACTGCGTGTCGACCGCATCGAAAAACTCAGCATTCTACCCCAGCTTTTCGTGGATGAACCGGGAAAGACCTTGGCGGACTTTAACGATCCAACTTAGTGTGGCCTATCTTTGCAAGGCCCTCTATGCCGGGCGCGTCTTTGAATGATTAAACACAAAACACCGGTCGCGCCGGATCATTAACCACAGCGCCGTACCCGCCTTTGGCAAGAAAACCGACGGAATAGTGGCCTTCATCACAGAGCCATCAAAATCCATCCGAAATTCCACCAGACTTTCGTTGCCCATAAACCGGGCGCGCTCCACCACGCCGCGTGCGGGTGTGCCATCTTGCGGCGTGGGATTGGGGCCACGACCATGACGATCAAAGTCGATTTTAATGTGCTGAGGCCGGATCACGATATCGACCTTGGTGCCATCGGGAACACCCGGCGCGAGGAACTGACCAAAGGCCGTATCGGTCAACGCCCCATGAACAGTCCCCGTTATCACGTTGATATCGCTGAAAAATGCTGCCGCCTGCTTGTCTGCGGGGGCGTTGTAGACATTATAGGGCGCCCCTTGCTGGATAATTTGACCATCGCGCATCAGGGCGATTTCATCGGCCATGCGCATGGCCTCTTCCGGCTCGTGGGTGACCAGCAAAACGGCCGCGCCCTCTTCCTTTAACACTTCCAACGTCTCGTCGCGGATCCCGTCACGCAACCGATTGTCTAGGCCCGAAAACGGCTCGTCCATCAACATAATCTTAGGGCGCGGGGCCAAGGATCGCGCAAGGGCCACGCGCTGTTGCTCACCACCCGACAGTTGATGAGGATAGTCCTTGGCGTGATGCATCAGCCCCATCCGCTTTAGCAGGGCCAGCACCCGTTGGCGTTTGTCCGCTTTGGATCCACTGACCCCAAAACCCACGTTTTGGGCCACGTTCAGGTGCGGAAAAAGGGCGAAATCCTGAAACATCAGGCCTATGGATCGCGCCTCGGGTGGTACGGTCGAAGCGCCATCACAAATCAGCTGCCCATCCACATAGACCTCACCCTGATCTTGGTGATCGACCCCTGCAATCAATCGCAGGGTCGTGGATTTACCACAGCCCGACGGCCCCAAAAGGCAGGTCACTTGCCCCGGCTGCACAGTGAGCGAGACATCATTCACCACAGCGCGCCCTTCATAAAAGCGGCTCAGGTTTTTGATCTGTAGACGTGGCTCAGGACGTATGTCGGGACGTGGCTCAGGCATCAACGGGTTCCAAGTATCTGATCAAAACAATCAGAAATCACCGTTCCTTAGCAATGCCAGCCCCTAGCAGCAAGGGGCCTCATCATCAGATGCGGCAAATGGCGACGACGCACCGCAGCCTTCAAACACACCGTAGTGGGTGTCGAAATCTCCAATGAACTCAAAGTGATCCTTGAACCGCGTGTCGTGCAACATCATCCACGTGTTGCCGCAAACAGGGAAAACTTTGCCCGTGGCGCAATGATGATGGTCATCCAAATCAAACCCATGGGGCGCGTTTTCGATGCTACCTTTGTAGATCACAGCCTGCCCGTAATCCTCACATTCCGGTTCCAACTGGTCCAGTTTGAACAAGCGGTAAGTGGTCGATTGGAACGACAGAGGCTTGACCCGTTCCTCAAGCACGGGGTTTTCGATGGTCAAAGGCCGCGTGGTGACCATGCGCGGATCCAGAAAGCCAACGTCGCGCGCGATCCGGTCAAAGTCACCCCAATAGAGCGCCCCAGACAGACATTCACCATAAAGCACTTCGTCCTCAGCCATTGCACGGGGCACGCGGCGGTCGGCGTAAACATCGGAAAAATACATCTCGCCACCGGGTTTCAGCAGATCAAAGGCGCCCTTCAGAACAGCCTTTTTATCCGTGGCCAGATTGACCACGCAATTTGAGACGATGATGTCAAAACTGCCCAGATCCAACGGCAAATCACCCAAAGTTTCGATGAACCCTTTATAGAATGCCGTGTTGGGCTTGGCGTAGCCAAACTGCTTGGCGTGGTAGTCTTGGTGTGACGTGGCCACGGCCAATTGTTCGTCGGTCATATCAACCCCAACCACAAACCCGTCTTCGCCAACCAGCGCGCTAAGGGCATACACATCGCGCCCCGCGCCACAGCCAAGGTCCAGAATACGCGCCCCTTTGAGACCCAGAGGGGCAATCAAACCGCAGCCATAATAACGGATCAGAACCTCATCATGCAGCTGGCTGAGCACGTCTTTGACGTATTGCGGCATCTCGGCGGGGGTGCAGCACGCGTTGGTTTGCAAATCATCGGAGGATTGCAAAACCTTGCCGTAGTACTCTTGGACATTCTCATGCTTCATGGGGGATTCCTCTATTGCGTTGCTTTGGTGCTAGAGCGCGATCATTACGCTGGCAATTTCAAAGCGACACAATCACGCCGACGTGAGATCAAAATCGACGCTGGCGCGGATGCGGCCATTGACCTGCACATGCAATCGGTGCGCCCCGGGATAAAGGCGAAAGGTCGTGGCGCCACCTTTGAACAGATGGGCTTTGGTCAGGACAAGAGGCTGATCCGGCACCACAACGGCCTGTTTCAGCTTGAACACTTTTGGCGCTGTCTTGCCATTTGATTTCATGAAATCAATGACATAATCGACAAGCACTGGCGTCTTGGTCGAGGCAGACAGCGAAAAACTGATCTGCGCTTTTTGATCAATCGCCACAGGGCTGGGCGTGATGGTCAAGTCACTGACCACGACATCAGCATCTGGTTTGTATCCCAAAATTTCCAAAGCGCGCGGATGCCCCGCCTTGATCAAACTGCGCAGGGCATGGCGGGTCATATAATCCAGTTCCTTGGGCGTTTGGTGGCTGGCCTTTTGCCACGCCTCCAGACGATCCATTACCAGATCAGGGTTGGTTTTGGTGATGTCATTCAGGTGATTGGCCACGGACCGCGTCACATAGCGGGCACGATCCCCGTGCAAGCGATCCAAAATCGGCAAAGGGGCCTCTACAGCCAGCCCGATCCCCTGCCCCCATGGCAGTTTTGGGCGACTGCCCTCGCTGGCCAATCGGCGCACGTGGCTGCTGGGATGCATGGCCCAATCTTCCATCCGGGCCAGCGTCGCATCCGGCCAGCGGTTCAGAACCGCACGGATAGGAAACTCCATAGTGAACCGCTGTGTCAGGGCCTCCAGCATATCCAAAACCGGGCGCGCCGGGCCGTCCAATCCGGCACGCACCACCACCTCGCCCAAGGGCCAAAAGATGAAATCACCGAAATCATCATCCAGACTGTTGGGATCCAAAGGTGGCGGCAAGGCCTTTTCAATCGCTGTAAAAAGGGCCTCTACATCACGTGGAAGGACTTCGGCCAAGCAGTCGGCAATCCATTCAGCCCGCGCCTTGAGTTCAAGATCCAACAGCTGCGACATGACCTGCTTGGTAAAAGCCTCAGCTGGAAAACTGGGATCAGCTGCATGAAAAAGCCCCTCTAAATAGCGGATCTTTTCCAAATTAAACAACTCGTCCTTTAGCGAATATTTCTCTGCCATATCAGGGGCCTACATGGTGATATTCGTGCCACCACCATCCATCAGAATATTCTGCCCCACAATAAAGCCCGCATGTTGGGAACACAAAAACGCGCAGGCCGCGCCAAATTCAGATCGCGTCCCATAACGCCGCGCGGGGATTGTGGCGGCCCGTTGCGCGCGCGCCTCGTCCAGGGTGATGCCTTGGGCCGCAACCACGCCGCCATCCAGCGCATCAGCGCGGTCCGTGGCATGAATCCCCGGTAGCAGGTTGTTGATTGTCACGCCAGATCCCGCCACCTGCCGCGCAGTGCCCGCCACATAACCGGTCAGGCCCGTACGTGCTGCATTCGACAGACCCAGCTGCGGGATCGGCGCGCGAACGGATTGCGAAGTGATATTAACCACCCGTCCCCATCCACGATCCATCATCGCAGGCAGGCTGGCTTTCATCAGGGCAATCGGTGTCAACATGTTGGCATCAAGGGCTGCGATGAAATCCTCGCGATCCCAATCCGACCACAAACCGGGGGGCGGGCCACCTGCATTGTTGACCAAGATATCCACCTGATCCGCAGCCGCCATGGCCTCGGCCTGCCCATCGGCAGTGGTGATATCGCAGGCAACCGTTTTCACCGTCACGTTAAATTCTGAACGAACTGCATCGGCGGCGGCCAACAACGTCTCGGACGTACGCCCGTTCATCACAAGGTTCACACCAGCCGCAGCCAAAGCCTCGGCACAGCCTAATCCCAGCCCCTTGGACGAGGCACACACCAATGCTGTTTTGCCCGAGATCCCTAAATCCATGCGCTTTTCTCCCCTGCTTGGTTCCTTTGATCTCGCGCACTCTGCCCAGACTGTGAAGAAATAACAATGGCGCTAAAATTCCCTTCCGTTGACGTTAACCTGCCCAAATTCTATGTAACTCAGACGCAGTGATCCTGTTGCGTTGCCGAGTGAATTGAATGTCTCAAAACCCTGCCCCCGCCGCCTTGCAATCCATTCCCGTCATTCGGGCCGAAGCGTTTTGCGCTATCGAAGGCGTGAACGTGGGCGACGCCATTAGCTTTGCCGAGGAATTGCAGGTCGAAGACATCTACAGCCTGACCAAAGGTGCGCCCACGGCCCGTTTGGGGCTGAGTGCCGTGGCCCAAGCCAGCCATTTCTACATCGGCCAAGACAGCGAATTGGGCATGCCAAACGCAGAAGTCCACGTGGACAGTTGCCTGACATTCATGGCCCCCGACGGCAGCACCCGCGAAATCCTTTTGTTTGTTGAGCTTTATGAACAAGGGGTCGAGGCGATCTATTTGCACCCTTTGGGCAGCTTGGATGTGCACACGCGCTACACCCTTGTGGGCATCGATACCGACACGCCCTCGGCCAAGCTGGCAGATGTTTCGGCCGTGGCTTTTGCGGCGGGCACGCATATCACATTGGCCTCAGGCGAGCAGCGCAAAATCGAAAACCTCAAACCCGGCGACAGGGTGTTGACCCGCGATGCTGGCGCACAGGAAATACGCTGGATCGGCAAGCAAACCGCCCGCGCTGTGGGCCCACTAAGCCCCATTCGGATCAAAGCTGGCACTTTGAACAACCTCGGCGATCTGATCCTTAGCCCCAATCACCGGCTCTTTGTCTACCAACGCACCGACCGTGTGGGCGCAGGCCGTCCCGAAATTCTGGTCAAGGCGCAAAATCTGGTCAACGGCACCACGGTGATCGAGGAACCCGGTGGATTTATCGACTATGTCCAGATCCTGTTTGACGAACATCACATCATCTATGCCGAAGGGATCGCTGCCGAAACCATGGTCATCGACGCCCTCAACAGCAGGCATTTACCCCAAGACGTCCAAAATGCGCTGGCCACGCGGCTCAACAGCCGCGACGCCTCGGATCATGGCTATGAAATCAGCGATGGTGAGGTCAAATTGGTCGACGCTGCCGAAGTTCTGCGCCGCGCCTCCCTTTCCTAGCGTTTGCGTCTAGGATTGCGCCGCCTTACGGCCTGCCCTATATGCCCCTCATGTCAAATCGACCCGAACTTCCGCCCGAAATTGCCCGTCGCCGCACATTTGCGATCATCAGCCACCCTGATGCTGGCAAAACGACCCTGACCGAGAAATTTTTGCTCTACGGTGGCGCCATTCAAATGGCTGGACAGGTGCGCGCCAAAGGCGAAGCGCGCCGGACACGTTCGGACTTTATGCAGATGGAAAAGGATCGCGGGATCTCGGTCTCGGCGTCGGCTATGTCGTTTGATTTCGACACCTACCGTTTCAATCTGGTCGACACCCCCGGCCACTCGGACTTTTCCGAAGACACTTACCGGACCCTCACAGCCGTTGATGCCGCCGTGATGGTGATCGACGGGGCAAAAGGCGTGGAAAGCCAGACGCAAAAGCTGTTTGAAGTCTGCCGTCTACGCGATTTGCCCATCTTGACCTTTTGCAACAAAATGGACCGCGAAAGCCGCGATACCTTCGAAATAATTGACGAAATCCAAGAAAACCTTGCGATCGACGTCTCGCCGGCGAGCTGGCCCATCGGCCGTGGCCGCGACTTTGTCGGCTGCTATGATTTGCTGCGTGATGAGCTGCAATTGATGGATCGCGCTGACCGGAACACCATCGCGGAATCGATCAAAATCAAGGGTCTCGACGATCCTAAACTGGCCGAATTGGTGCCTGCGGATCTATTGGAAACGTTCCTAGAAGAGATTGAAATGGCGCGCGAATTACTGCCGCCGTTGGATCCCAAAGCCCTGCTCGAGGGCACCATGACACCCATCTGGTTCGGCTCCGCGATCAACAGCTTTGGCGTGCAGGAATTGATGAACGGCATCGCCACATACGGTCCCGAGCCGCAGATCCAAAACGCCGAGCCACGCAAAATTGCCCCAGAAGAGAGCAAAGTCGCGGGCTTTGTCTTCAAAGTGCAGGCCAATATGGACCCCAAGCACCGCGACCGCGTGGCGTTTTTGCGCATGGCGTCCGGTCACTTCAAACGGGGCATGAAATTAACCCATGTGCGCACTAAAAAACCGATGGCCGTCAGCAACCCTGTGCTGTTTCTCGCTTCGGACCGCGAGTTGGCCGAAGAAGCTTGGGCCGGCGACATCATCGGCATCCCAAACCACGGTCAATTGCGCATTGGCGACACCCTGACCGAAGGCGAAGCAATCCGCGTCACGGGTATTCCATCCTTTGCGCCAGAGCTTTTGCAAACCTGCCGCGCAGGCGATCCGCTAAAATCCAAGCACTTGGAAAAGGCCCTGATGCAATTTGCCGAAGAAGGGGCCGCCAAAGTGTTCAAACCGACCTTTGGATCTGGCTATATCGTCGGCGTTGTAGGCGCCTTGCAATTCGAGGTTCTCGCCAGCCGGATCGAACTGGAATACGGCCTGCCTGTGCGCTTTGAAGCCTCGCAATTCACTTCGGCCCGCTGGGTTGCAGGCGATCAAGCGGCCAAAGACAAATTCATCGCCGCAAACAAACAACACATCGCCACAGATAACGACGGCGACACGGTTTACCTGACGCGCTTGCAGTGGGATATTGACCGGGTGGAGCGGGATTACCCAGACGTAAGCCTGACCGCCACCAAGGAAATGATGGTCTAATCAAGTCTAAGGCACGCACCCCATGGGCAAGACGCGAGATACCTATTCAGGCGGTTTCGAACGGCTTCTAAAGCGTGCATCGGGGCGTTCGCAGCACTACGCAGGCGCCGAGGCGTTCCTTGGCGCCGTGACCACTGACTTCCAGCACCTTTCACAGCAAACCGTTGAAATCACAGGGCAACCTGGCGAGAAACTGCTAACGATCCAAGACAAATTGCACGAGCTTGAGGCAGAATTTCAGGGTCAATCCTCACTGCTACTGCTGCATGCGCTTGTCATCGCGATCCTGCGCCGTGACGCGCCCCCGGCCAAAGCCCAACAAATGTTTCTCGAGCTTTGGCGCACGCATAGCGATTTTCTTCTGACCCACCACACCAATCGTTGGATCCTGTCGGCGCTCACGACCTTTGCTGATCACGGCGCAACTGAAAGCCAGCGCCGCCTCGGCAATGGCATCACAATTCTTTGGGGCACGATGAAATTCTACGAGGCCGAACGCAGTTTTACTGGGCAACCGCTAGACCAGCCCTCGGACGGCAAGCCTCAAAAACGTCAAAACCTTGGGGTAGATATGGGGCGCTATTCCCTGACCAAAGGCGATCTGGATCGCAATGTCCTGTTGCGCCTGTGGAAAGACGCCCAAGCGGATCCAATTGCAGGCCCAGCTGCCCTTAAATTGCTCAACGATCTGAACGCAGATGACCGAAATGTTTTCCGCCGAATGCAACTGTTGCGCAAACGTAAACAAAGACGCCGAAACACCCGTTAATGTTGAGAAAATACTCTGGATCACGGGGGCTTTGATTGACCCGTGCAGCGTGATCCGGTAAGGCCATATCACCGACGCCGCGGGCGCGCCAGACTTGCGCCCATTCGCAGCCCAGCTGCACTGTATATGGACGCAAATGACAAAATTTACCGACTTGAAATTGGACAGCAAAGTCCAAAAAGCAATCGTTGACGCGGGCTATGATACGCCCACCCCCATTCAGGCAGGGGCCATTCCGCCTGCCCTTGACGGAAAAGATGTTTTGGGGATCGCCCAAACCGGGACCGGCAAAACCGCCAGCTTCACCCTGCCGATGATTACCCTTCTGGGCCGTGGCCGTGCACGGGCACGCATGCCGCGCTCGCTGGTTTTGGCCCCGACGCGGGAACTGGCAGCCCAGGTCGCGGAAAACTTCGACGTTTATGCCAAATACACGAAACTGACCAAGGCCCTGCTGATCGGTGGCGTTTCATTCAAGGAACAAGACCAGCTCATCGACCGCGGTGTTGACGTTTTAATCGCGACACCGGGTCGCCTGTTGGACCACTTTGAGCGCGGCAAATTGATCTTGTCGGACGTAAAAGTAATGGTTGTGGATGAGGCCGACCGGATGCTGGATATGGGCTTTATTCCCGATATCGAACGTATCTTCCAAATGACGCCGTTCACCCGCCAAACCCTGTTTTTCAGCGCCACAATGGCCCCCGAAATCGAACGGATCACCAACACGTTCCTGTCGAACCCAGAAAAAATCGAAGTGGCCCGCGCCGCGACCACATCGGAAAACATCGCCCAAGGTGTGGTGATGTTCAAACCCTCGCGCAAAGATCGCGAAGGCAGCGAAAAGCGCAAAGTCCTGCGTGGCCTGATCGAGGCCGAGGGCGAGAACTGCAAAAACGGCATCATCTTTTGCAACCGAAAAACAGACGTGGATATCACCGCTAAGTCTTTGAAAAAATACGGCTATAACGCGGCACCAATCCACGGGGATCTGGACCAAAGCAAGCGGATGGAAACCCTCGAGGCCTTCCGCAATGGCAGCCTGCGCTTTTTGTGCGCCTCAGATGTGGCCGCGCGCGGTCTCGACATCCCTGACGTGAGCCACGTGTTCAACTTTGATGTGCCCAGCCACGCCGAAGACTACGTCCACCGGATCGGACGAACCGGTCGCGCCGGGAAAAAGGGCACTGCGATGATGATCTGCAGCCCACGTGACGAAAAAAACTTTGCTGATGTGGAACGGCTGGTAAAAATCGAAATCCCACGCCTCGACAATCCTATCAAAACCTCTGAAAAACCCGCGCCTCAACCAAAGGCCGAGCCGAAACCAAAGGCCGCCACAGCGCCTAAGGCAGACGCAAAATCTGAGCCAAAGCAAGAACCAAAGGCCGAAGCCAGTTTAGACCCCAAACGCGAGGCGAAACCGCGCACCGAGCCCGCTGCGAAATCCAGCCGCTCGCGCAGTTCAAGCAGTCGCGGGGCCAGCAATTCCAAAACACCCGTGGGCATGGGCGATCACCTGCCCGGCTTTATCGCCTTCAGCTTTGAAGAGCGCCGCAATAGATGAGTGGTACGTCCGACGCTAGGGTCCCGCAACAACGGGCCTTAGGGCTGGAAATCCTCCGTTTTGTGCTGGCTCTGGCTGTTTTGATGTATCATTACGGATATTATGGGCCGCGGTTTGACTACCTTGATGGCACCCCTGTCTGGTTCGAACCTTTGGTTTTTGGCCGCTTTGCCGTCCCTGTCTTTTTCATCATCAGCGGGTTTGTCATTGCTATGACGGCGCAAAATCGAACGCTTGGGGCCTTTGCCCTTGCGCGCTTTGCACGCCTGTTTCCCGCGCTGGCGCTGTGTAGTACTCTGACATTTCTTGGGTTTCTGAATTTCAGCGATGCCCCAATGGGATTGATCGCAATTTACTGGGCCAAATCGATTTCCTTTATTGGGGTCGCATGGGGCGGCAACCTGATCGATCCCAGCTATTGGTCCTTGGTCTATGAATGGCGGTTTTACATCGCAATCGGCCTTCTGATCGCCATGGGCCAACTCAAGTCCGCCCTGCCGTTCATGACCTTAGTCGCCTTGGCTGGGGCGCTGTTGGAAATCGCGGGGTTTGAGCTGTTCAAACTCGATATCCTGCTCTTCCCTTTCCTGCCGTTTTTCGCAATCGGTATGGTGTTTTATCAAGCGCGCGAAACCGGTTGGACCACTTGGTTGGGCCTCGTCTTTGGCCTTCATTGCCTACTGGCGATCTTTGGAGTTTTCACCGAAATCGCAGCCAGCAAAGATGTGCTGTTTTTGTCCACAGGATTGATTTTGACAGCAGTTGCGATCCCCTGCCTGGCCATTCTGATCTTCCAAGGGGCCATCCGTCTGAAGGTTCCAAACCGTCTTGGCCACCTTGCCACGGTTCTGGGTGCTGCCAGTTATCCGCTATATTTGCTGCACCAAAACCTTGGTTATTTTGCAATCAACATCGGCACCGAACGTGGATTGGATCAAGCCAGCGCCACGCTACTGGCAACGCTGGCCATGATCCTGTTGGCCGTAGCCATTGCACTATGGTTTGAACCACGCGCGACCGCGGCCATCAAAAGCAGCTTTCGGCGATCTAAGCCAAGCGGCTGATCACCACAGTCACTTCCACCTTCTTGCCGATCTCGGCTTGGGTGGTTTGACGCACAGTGCGTTTGATCTGTTCTTCAAGCTTATCATCATCGGCCAGCGTTTTGTCATTGGCCCGATTGATCATCTGCCCCAAATCATGCTCCAAAACATCGACCAACGGCGCGTCAGAACTGCCCATTTCGGCAATCCCTTTGATCTCGCACCATGGATCGCCCAGTGGATCGTCGTTTTCATCAAGGATCAGCGTCGCCACCACATGACCGTTCAGGGCCATACGGATCCTGTCGCGCACGATTCCATCAAAGGCACCAACCTGCACTGATCCATCCAGATAAGTGCGACCGGACTCGATGTACTCGGCGACAGTCGGCGCGTTGCCACTCAGGTCGATCATCATCCCGTTCACTGCGACAATGCTGTCGATGCCACCAGCTTTGCCAAGCTTGGCGTGCTCTCGCAAATGGCGATGTTCGCCGTGCATTGGGACCAGAATTTGCGGCTTGGTCAACTGATGCATCGTCAGCAAATCGGGCCGGTTCGCATGGCCCGAAACGTGGTATTTGCCCTCGTCATCATAAACCACATCAACGCCCATTTCAGAAAACGCATTCATGATCTGGATCACGCCACGCTCGTTACCTGGGATGGTTTTGGAGGAAAACAGGAACGTGTCGCCCTCAGCCATGCTGAGGCCAAGGTATTTGCCTCGCGCCAATTGGGCGCTGGCAGCACGGCGTTCCCCTTGGGACCCAGTGACCAACAGCATCAGGTTTTCGCGTGGAATTTCACGGGCATCCTCAACGCTGACCACAGATGGGAAATCACCCAAGATGCCCACGTCGGTGGCGGCTTCGACCATGCGGCGCATGGAACGGCCCAACAGGCAAACCGACCGTCCCGCCCGCTTGGCTGCACTGGCCAAGGTCTGCAACCGCGCAATATTGGAGGCAAAAGTCGTGGCCACGACCATGCCCGAGGCTTCGCGCATCATAGTCTCGATTTCGGGTCCAACAGTGGATTCCGAGCGCCCTTCGGCCTTGGAAAACACATTGGTGCTGTCGCAGACCAAGGCGCGCACACCGTCCTTGGCCAAGCTGGCCCAAAGATCTGCATCAAAGGCTTCGCCCACGATGGGATTGGTGTCGATTTTGAAATCACCAGTGTGCAACACGCGGCCCTCGGGCGTGTCGATGACCAAACCACTGCTTTCGGGGATCGAGTGCGAGATTGGAACAAACCCGACCGTGAATGGTCCCACTTCAACTGTTTCGGGATAAGGCGATAGGGTCGTCACTGCCCCCTCTGGCACCCCGTATTCATCCAACTTGCGGCGCGCGATATTGGCCGTAAATGCCCGCGCGTAAATAGGCGCGCCGAGCCGTTCGAACAAATGGCCCACGGCACCGACGTGATCCTCATGGGCGTGGGTGATAAAAATCGCCTCAATCTGCGCTTTGCGCGCCTCAAGCCACGCCACATCGGGCAGGATTAAATCAACCCCCGGCGTGCTGTCCATATCCGGAAAGGCGACGCCCAAATCCACGACGATCAGCCGCTCTTTGTCCGCAGGCCCATAGCCGTACACGTAACAATTCATTCCAATTTCACCCGCTCCCCCGAGGGGCAGGTACATTAATCTACTCGTGCTCATCTTTTGCTTTTAGCTTTCTTTGTTGAACGCATGGATGACCGTCAGGCCATGCATCGTCAAATCATCTTCGAAATGGTCAAATAGGGCGTGGCCTTGTTGAAACAACGGCGCCAGCCCCCCTGTTGAGATCACTTTCATCGGGCGATCTCGCTCCCGCTTAATTTGGTCACATATGCCATTGATCAGGCCGACATAACCCCAAAAGACACCTGATTGCATGCAAGCCACAGTATTTGTGCCCACCACGTGATCAGGTTTGGTGACATCCACATGGGGCAAGGCCGCCGCGGCCTCGTGCAAGGCTTGCAAACTGAGATTCACACCGGGTGCGATCACCCCGCCCACATAGGCCCCGTCCGCCGCCACCACATCAAACGTCGTGGCTGTGCCGAAATCAACGACGATCAAATCGCCCCCATACAAATCATAGCCCGCCACAGTATTTACAAGGCGGTCAGGCCCCACTTGCGTCCCCTCATCTACGCGCACATCCACAGGCAACTTACAGTCCGGCTTGCCCACAACCCACGGGCGGCAATTGAAATACCTGTCCGAGAACACACGCAAATTGAACACCACCCGCGGCACGGTCGAGCTGATGATGACCTCGTCAATATCCGCATCGATCTTTTGGAAATGCAGCAAGGACGACAGCCAGACATAGTATTGATCCGCGGTGCGCTGATGCTCTGTTGCGGTGCGCCACGTGCCAATAAAGGCACTGCCATCCCAGATCGAGAAAACCGTGTTTGTGTTGCCGCAATCAATCGCCAAAAGCATAGGGTGCGTTCCTTAGAAATAAACGTCTGCTGCGGGGATCGCATGAACCCCTTTGGAGGTCTTTAAGACCAGATTTCCCGCCGCGTCCACTGTTTCGAAGGTGCCAGTGATCTGGTCCCGGGCGGTTCTTGCCGTGATCACCTCACCCAATCGGGCTGCATTGCGCAGCCAAAGTTTGCGGATGATGTCAAAACCGAACGTGTTAAATTGATCTTCTGCGGTTGCAAAATGGTTTGCCAACCAAATCAAAAAATCCTCTGGTCCATGGGGTGTGCCATGCTCTGCAACGGCCACAGGGCGGAAGGCACCCTCTTCCACATCTTGGGGCATTGGGGCTTTAATCAGGTTGACGCCAACACCGATGGACAAACACTGGCCCTGTTGTGGCGTACCCGACGTCTCGAGCAAGATACCAGCCACCTTTCCGCCTGAAATCAGCACATCATTGGGCCATTTCAACGTGAGGCTGTCCGGCGACACGCACATCGCCAAAGTATAGCGCAGGGCGATGGCCATGGAAAAACTGCGCAAGGCCCAATCCGCTGGCGGGCCCGAGACTGGCATCACCAAAGTCGCAGCAAAGTTTCCCTTGGGATTGGCCCATGCCCGCCCGCGCCGCCCATGGGCTGCTGTCTGAGCGTTTGCAAGGATCCACAACGGGGCTGTGATGGTGGGGGCCCGTCGCCGTGCCTCCGCCATAGTGCTGTCGACCTCGTCCAGAACAACGCAATCAACCCCTTGGGGCCAGTGCGCCGACGCCGCTGGATCAGTTGACAAGTGTGGCCGCCGCCACTTGGGCCACGCCATCGACACCAAAAAGGTTGATCACACCCAAAACCATGATTGCAGCCGAGGCCATCAAAGCCCCCCACAAAACAGGGTTGTTGGAAGTGTCCAAACCGTCGTTCTCGGTCCCGAAATACATAAAGTAGACGATGCGCAGATAGTAAAATGCTCCGATCACCGAGGCAATCACACCGGCTACAGCCAACCAGCCAAGGCCAGCGTCATAGGCCGCACGCAAAACGTAGAACTTACCAAAGAAGCCCACCAAAGGCGGCACGCCAGCCAGCGAGAACATCAATACCAACATCGCCAGCGCCTTGAGCGGTTCACGTTTGGACAGCATGTTCAGCGAGGCGATATCCGTGACCGGTTGCCCGTCCTTTTCCATGCTCATGATAAAGGCAAAGGTGCCGATGTTCATGGTCACATAGATGGCCATATAGACCAGCATTGCCTCGACACCCAACGCGGTGCCCGCCGCCAAACCCATCAGGGCAAAGCCCATATGGGCGATCGACGAATAGGCCATCAGGCGTTTGATATTGTGCTGACCGATCGCGGCCACAGCCCCCAAGAACATTGAAACAACACTGAGGAACGCCACGATTTGTTGCCAGTCCGCTACGGCATCCCCGAACGCGTCGTGCACCACACGGGCAAACAGCCCCATGGCCGCCACTTTGGGCGCAGTTGCGAAGAAGGCAGTGATTGGAGTGGGCGCGCCTTCGTAGACATCTGGTGTCCACATATGAAACGGGGCCGCCGAGACTTTGAACGCAAGCCCTGCAATCAAAAAGACCAAGCCAAAGATCAGCCCCAAGGGCATGTGACCCTCATGGGCGGTTTCGATAATGCCTGCAAACTGCGTGGTGCCTGCAAAGCCGTAGATCAACGACGCACCATAAAGCAACAGACCCGAGGACAGTGCGCCCAAAACGAAGTACTTGAGACCAGCCTCGGTTGATTTCGCACTATCGCGCCGCAGTGTGGCCACCACATACAAGGCCAGCGATTGCAGCTCGAGGCCCATATAAAGCGCCATAAGGTCCCCGCTAGAGACCATCATCATCATACCAACAACCGACAAGGCCACCAGCAACGGGTACTCAAACCGCAACAGGTCACGTTGGGCCATATAGTTTTCGGACATCAGCAAAATCGCAGCCGACGACAACAGGATTACGACCTTCGCAAATCGGGCAAAGCCATCATCGACAAACATGCCGTTAAAGGCCGTGTTCGTCCCTGCTGGCAAAAATCCGATCCATGCGGCCAGTACGACAAACACGCCCGAGGTCACCCAAAGCGACAAGCGCGCCATGCTGTCTTTGCCCGTGTAGACCAAGGCAATTAAGGCCAGCATCGCATAAACAGCCAATGCCAGTTCCGGCAGGATGATGTTGATATCCGCTTGGATCATAGCCCCAATTCCTTAGTTTTCTGCAAGCTGCGTACTGGCTTCGAAAGCCGCCACAGCTGTGTCGTAGTTGCTGACCAATGCGGCCACCGATGGCCCGATGATATCCGTGACCAGCACCGGGTAGACCCCCAAAAGCAAGGTCATGACGACCAAAGGCGCAAAGATAATGCGCTCGCGGCGGTCCATATCCGTAATCGATTTCAGGCTTTCCTTGATCAGATCGCCCATGACCACACGGCGGTAGAGCCACAGCGCATAGCCCGCCGACAAGATCACACCGGTTGTGGCCACTGCCGCCACCCATGTGTTGACTTGGAACACGCCCATAAGGGTCAGGAATTCACCGACAAATCCAGACGTGCCCGGCAAGCCTACGTTGGCCATAGTGAACAACATAAAGATCAGCGCATAGGCCGGCATCCGGTTCACAAGGCCGCCATAGGCGTCAATCTCGCGGGTGTGCATCCGGTCATAGATCACGCCCACGCAAAGGAACAAGGCGCCTGAAATAAAGCCGTGGCTGATCATCTGGAAAATCGCGCCATCCACGCCCTGTTGGTTGGCGGAAAAAATGCCCATGGTCACAAACCCCATGTGCGCAACGGATGAGTAAGCGATCAGCTTTTTCATGTCCTCTTGGACCAAAGCCACCAGCGAAGTGTAGACAATCGCAATGGCCGACATCCACAAGACCAAAGGTGCCAGTAGATCCGACGCCACTGGGAACATCGGCAAGCTAAAGCGCAAAAAGCCGTAGCCCCCCATCTTCAACAGGATCGCCGCCAACACGACCGAGCCTGCAGTGGGCGCTTGCACGTGGGCGTCGGGCAGCCATGTGTGCACGGGCCACATCGGCATTTTCACCGCAAAGCTGGCAAAAAACGCAACCCACATCAGGGTCTGCGCGCCACCAATAATCTGGAAGCCCATCAGGCTGAATGTCTCGGATCCAAAGGTGTGGTTCAGCAAGGTTGGAATATCCGTGGTGCCTGCGTCTGCATACATAGCGACCATAGCGACCAACATCAGAACCGAGCCCAAGAACGTATACAGGAAGAACTTGAAGCTGGCATAGATCCGGTTCGCCCCCCCCCAAATGCCAATGATCAGGAACATCGGGATCAGGCCTGCCTCAAAGAACAAGTAGAACAGGACCAGATCCAGCGCCATAAACACACCCAACATCAGGGTCTCTAGCACCAAGAAGGCGATCATGTACTCTTTGACGCGGGTCTCAACCGTCCAGCAGGCCCCAATCGTGATCGGCATCAAGAAGGTCGTCAGCATCACAAACAGTACGCTGATCCCATCAACGCCCAACTTATATTGCAGGCCCATCAGCCATTCATGTTCTTCGACGAACTGGAAATCCGTGTTGCTTGGATCAAACCCGGTCAGAATAAAGATCGACATCAGGAATGTGGCCAAGGTCGTCCACAGGGCCACCCATTTGGCATTGCGATTGGCAGCCGCATCCTCGCCGCGTAACAACACAGCCAAAATCAACGCACCCAGAAGTGGCAAGAAGGTGACGATGGAAAGAAGGTTGTCCATCAGTTGGCCCCCGACATGAGCGTCATCCAAGTGATCAGGACAACAATCCCGATGACCATGGCAAACGCGTAGGTAAAGATATAGCCCGACTGGGCACGCCCCGCGAGACGGGTAAAGAACGGCACGATACCCATGGCAAGACCGTTGATGCCGCCGTCAATCACAGCCGTGTCGCCACGTTTCCACAGGATACGGCCAAGGGATTTGGCGGGGTTCACAAAGAGGAAATTGTAGATCTCGTCGAAATACCATTTGTTCAACAGGAACTGATAAAGCGGTTGTTGGCTTTCGGCCAGTTTACCGGGCAGATCAGGCCTGCGGATATACATCAGCCACGCCAAGGCAAACCCAAGCAGCATCGCAATAAACGGGCTCACTTTGACCCATTTGGCCACATAGTGCGCATCGTGCAGCACATGATTGTCTGGCCCCATATGGATCGCGCCCTGCCCTGGTTTGGCTGCGACTTTGTCCGCACCGTGGTCGTCGTCCTTAGTTTCGGTCGCGGCATGGGCAGTACCTACCAATTTAATCGCAGGCTCAGAAACGGATGCATGGGCCTCGGCCGTTGGGATGCCAAAGAATTTGTTGACGGCTGTCTCGTCGCCAAAGAACGGCTTGTAAAACACCATGCCCGAGAAAATCGCGCCAACCGCCAACACTGCCAAGGGGGCTGTCATGGTCCACGGGCTTTCGTGCGCATGTTCATGCGTGTGCTTGTCGCCGCGCGGCTTTCCGTAGAATGTCAGGAACATCAAACGCCAGCTGTAAAAACTGGTCATGGCCGCTGCGATCACCAACATCCAGAAGGCATATTGCGAGCCCACATAGGCGCTTTCGATCACGGCATCTTTCGACAGGAAGCCTGCAAATCCAATATGGGTCAGCGGAATACCAACACCGGTGATGGCCAAGGTGCCGATCATCATCGCCCAAAAGGTCAGCGGGATCTTTTTGCGCAAACCGCCGTAGTTGCGCATATCTTGCTCGTGGTGCATGGCGTGGATGACGCTGCCCGCGCCCAAGAACAACATGGCTTTAAAGAACGCGTGGGTCAGCAAGTGGAACATCGCCACGGAATAGACGCCAACGCCTGCGGCCACGAACATATACCCCAGCTGCGAGCAGGTCGAATAGGCGATCACGCGCTTGATATCGTTTTGCACAAGGCCCACAGTCGCTGCGAAAAACGCTGTTGTGGCGCCAAGGATGACAATGAAATTGGTCGCGGCTGGCGCATATTCCATCAGTGGTGACATGCGGCAAACCAAGAACACACCGGCCGTGACCATGGTGGCCGCGTGAATCAGCGCGGACACGGGCGTCGGGCCTTCCATCGCGTCGGGCAACCATGTGTGCAGGATCAACTGGGCCGATTTACCCATGGCCCCAATGAACAATAGGATGGCCAGTACATTGGCCGCGTTCCATTCGCCCCAAAGGAAGGTCATTTGCGTCTCAGCAATCTGTGGAACAGCGGCGAAAATGTCGTCAAACTTGATGCTATCCACGAGGAAATAAAGGCCGAAAATCCCCAAGGCAAAACCAAAATCACCCACGCGGTTGACGATAAACGCCTTCATCGCGGCGGCATTTGCCGATGGTTTGCGGTAGTAGAAGTTGATCAAAAGATACGAGGCCACGCCGACCCCCTCCCAACCAAAGAACATCTGCACAAGGTTGTCAGAGGTCACCAGCATCAACATCGCAAAGGTAAAGAACGACAGATAGGCAAAGAAACGTGGGCGGTAGACCTCGCCTTCGCGGAAGTTCTCGTCGTGGGCCATATAGCCAAAGGAATACAGATGCACGAGCGCTGACACAGTGTTGATCACAATCAACATTGTCGCTGTCAGGCGATCCATTCGGATGCCCCAATCGGTGCTTAGCGTGCCACTTTCGATCCAGCGCAGGATCTGGATGCTTTCCGTCTGACCGTCATGGGTCAGGAACACGATCCAAGACAAGATCGCGGCCAAAAACAACAGGCCCGTGGCCACAGATTGCGCTGCCACTTGGCCGATAAACTTCCAGCCAAAGCCACAAATCAGCGCGCCAACCAGAGGGGCAAAGAGGATGATGGTTTCCATGATCTTAGCCCTTCATCACATTGGCGTCTTCGACGGCGATGGTTCCGCGGGTCCGGAAGAAACAGACCAAAATCGCCAGCCCAATGGCCGCTTCAGCCGCTGCAACCGTCAGGACAAACAAGGTAAACACCTGCCCGACCAAATCCCCCAAGAAACTGGAAAATGCCACTAGATTGATGTTCACCGCCAGCAGCATCAATTCCACCGACATCAGCAGAATAATCACGTTCTTGCGGTTCAGAAACAGGCCAAAGATGCCGATCACAAACAGGGCCGCTGCCACTGTCAGGTAATGTTCTAGTCCGATCATAGTTCCCGTATCCTTCCCCAAGCTGGTTCAGCGAGGCAGTGGTAGTGACCCTTTGCAGGGTTAGTCATCTTTGCCCTTCAGGCGTCGTTTCAGCAGCATACCAAACACAATCATAGCAACCCCGATGATCAGCCAGATCACAGGCCTTGCCCCGGTTTGACATCCTTCAATTCCATTTGTTCTGCCGGATCACGCATGATCTGGCTGACGATATCCTGACGTTTGACATCCTCGCGGTGGCGCAGGGTCAAAACAATCGCACCAATCATCGCCACCAACAGGATCAATCCTGCGGCTTGGAAGAGGTAAATATACTCATCATAAAGCAACAAACCCAAAGCGGCCGTGTTATGGGCATCCCCCGGTGCGGCCGCAACGCGGGTCTCGAAGCCTTCCGAGAATTCCCAAGCGCCAAAGGCAATCGCCAATTGCATCAACAAAACCACGCCAATAAGCATGGCCAGCGGTACATATTTAGCCATTTCAGCCTTAAGTTCGGCAAAATCCACGTCCAGCATCATCACTACAAACAGGAACAAAACCGCCACGGCGCCCACGTACACGATGATCAACAGCATCGCTACAAATTCAGCGCCCAGCAATACAAACAGCCCGGCAGATGACAGGAACGCAAGGATCAACCACAAGACCGAATGCACGGGGTTGCGGCTGATCACTGTGAACAGTCCCCCGAAAACGGTGGTGATTGCGAACAGGTAGAATGCAAATGCAGCAACTGTCATGCGTCATCTTCCTTTGTTTCATCCATCACCGATTTGGCAATGGTCATGGCCGTGGTCATCGCATTTGGACCACCGAACACGACCATTTGGCTGATGGTTTCGATAATTTCTTGGCCCGTGGCCCCTGCTTCGATCGCGTGTTTTACCGCCATCTTGATCGCCAGTTCCTGATCGGCACCAGAGGCCACCAAACCAGCAAGGGTCAGCAGCAACCGGGTCTTGCTGTCCAAGCCACCCGGGTTCATGCCTTTGCCAAAGAACGTCTCAAGCATCTCTTTTGGCATCACAGGCATAAAGTCTTCGAGGCCCTTGGGCATCATCTCGGCCATTTTGGGATTGGCCGAGGCCATCATTTCCTGCGCTTGACGCATCATCTCTTCGAAGGGGTTCACGCTCATGCGGCAACTCCTTGTTCATCAAAGACTTCTATGGCCGCATTCAGCGCATTGATCATCGCTGGAAAGCCCCCGTAGAGCGTCATCTGAAAGATAATCTCCGAGATCTCTTGCGGCGTTGCCCCCACGCTTAACGCGCTGGCAATGTTGATCTTGAGCTGCGGACGGGTCTGGCCCCCCAAAGCTGTCAACGCAGCAATCGTTGCCAACAAACGTGTCTTTTCATCGACGCCGTCTCGGGCATAAAACTTGCCATAGGCCACATCCACAATCGTTTCCGACAGGCCCGGCACCAACGCGTCATAGCGGCCGCGCAATGCGTCCTCCATGCCGGGGTTCACGGCTTCCGACAGGGCTTTGCCCCGTGCATAGGTGTTGATATGATCCGTAGCCGGGCTCATCGGTAAGGCGCATCCATTTCCAAGTTACGCGCGATCTCGGCTTCCCAACGGTCGCCGTTTTCCAGCAGCTTGTTCTTGTCGTAGTACAGCTCTTCGCGGGTTTCCGTTGAAAACTCGAAATTCGGGCCTTCGACAATGGCATCCACAGGGCAAGCTTCCTGACAGAAGCCGCAATAGATACATTTGGTCATGTCGATGTCATAGCGTGTGGTGCGGCGGCTGCCATCATCTCGCGGTTCGGCGTCAATAGTGATGGCTTGTGCCGGACAGACAGCCTCGCACAACTTGCACGCAATGCAGCGCTCTTCGCCGTTGGGATAGCGCCGCAACGCGTGCTCGCCCCGGAACCGCGGCGACAAAGGCCCCTTTTCATGGGGGTAGTTCAGTGTGGCCTTGGGCGCAAAGAAGTATTTGAACCCCAACTTGAACCCTTTGAAAAAGTCCAACAGCAAAAAGTACTTGGCGCGACGTACATAGTTTGTAGCCATTTCTTACGCTCCTACCCAGCGGGCATAGATACCCCAGAACCACCCGAATTTCGCAGCAAACGCCACAAACACGACCCATGCCAGCGAGAACGGCAGGAACACTTTCCAACCCAAGCGCATCAATTGGTCATAGCGGTAGCGCGGCACGATGGCCTTCACCATGGCGATCATAAAGAAGAAGAACGCCATCTTGCCGACCATCCACAACGGGCCATCGGGCAAGAACGGGAACGGTGACAGCCAGCCGCCAAAGAACAGCAAACTCATCAAAGCGCACATCAAGAAGATCGCGATGTACTCACCAGCCATGAACAGCAAAAACGGGGTGGATGAATATTCAACCTGATAGCCCGCAACCAATTCGGATTCCGCTTCGGGTAGGTCGAATGGTGGGCGATTGGTCTCGGCCAAGGCGCTGATAAAGAACAAGAACACCATCGGGAAATGCGGCAGCCAATACCAGCCAAAGAACCCATAAGCGGTGTCTTGGGCTGCAACAATGGCGCCAAAGTTCAGCGACGAGGTCGAGATGATCACGCCGACGATGATCAAGCCGATGCTGACCTCGTAGGAAATCATCTGCGCAGCAGACCGCAGCGAGCCCAAGAACGGATATTTCGAGTTTGACGCCCATCCGCCCATGATCACGCCGTACACTTCCAGCGATCCAATGGCGAAAACGTACAAAATGGCCACGTTGATGTCGGCCAAAACCCATGTGTCGTTGAACGGGATCACCGCCCAGGCGATCAAGGCCAAAACAAAACTGATCAAGGGGGCCAGCAGGAACACCGCTTTGTCCGAACCAGCCGGAACCACAATTTCCTTCACCACATATTTCAGCGCATCAGCGACAGTTTGCAGGAGGCCAAAGACCCCAACCACGTTTGGACCGCGCCGCATTTGGACAGCCGCCCAAATTTTACGGTCACCGTAGACCAAAAAAAGAAGCGAGATCATCACAAAAGCGATCACTGCCAAGCATTGCGCGGCAATAATCAGGGCGATCCCGGCGTTCGTTGTCAAAAACTCAGCCATTCATCCTCACACAGTCGGTATCCCTTGCGCCGCACAGTCCGCGACCTTGACTTCGGCGTCAATTGTCTTGGTCCCGCGTGGCAATGTTGGCGATATGGTGTAAACCGCATCTGCGCGCGAAACACCACCCTCTTTGTATACGTTTGTGCGCACCAATCGCGCAAATCCATAGCCCCGGATCAAGGCATATTGGCTGGCAGCACATTCCGCGTAGGCCGCAGCGTCGCTTTCATCGCGCGCACCGGTCATAGCCACGTTAAACTGCACCAAATCCCCATCCAAAAGCGACGTACTGATTCCTTGGTAAACCGGCGAAAACGCACGGGCCTCCTCCACTGGTTCAGCGGGCGCACATCCGACCAAAGCCACTGTTCCTAGCATAAGGGTGATGCCCCGCATTGCCCTTACTCCGCTGCAATCTTTGTCTCACTGCGGGCTTTTGCCCCCGCACTCAACTCTGCCATCAACTGGCTCGCTCGAGCGATAGGGTTTGTTAGATAAAAATCCGTTACTGCATTGCGGAAATCCGCTTTCCCGGGCTTTTTCACAGGCAATGCCTGCCATGGGTTTTCTGGCACATCATCAATTTTGGCCAGATGCGGCGCTTGGGCCACCAAGGCCGTGCGCAGCGCAGCCAGATTGTCGAAGGGCAGTGTTGTTCCCAACTCGGCGGACAAGGCGCGCAAAATCGCCCAGTTTTCCTTGGCCTCACCAGGGGCAAAGCCCGCGCGCAGGGCCAATTGTGGCCGCCCTTCTGTATTGACGAACAGGCCTTGCTCTTCGGTGTAGGCAGCCCCAGGCAGGATCACGTCAGCACGGTGCGCCCCACGATCCCCATGGCTGCCCTGATAGATCACAAAGGCGTCGCTTTCGATCTCAACTTCGTCGGCCCCAAGGTTATAGATCACTTCGGCCCCATCAACGGCGGCTTTCAGACCGCCCTCGGTGACGGCGCCCACATCCATTGCGCCAACACGGGCAGCGGCAGTGTGCAGCACCAGCATCTTGCCGCCCGATTTTTCGCAAATCTGTTGCACCAAGGCCAAGACAGCTTCGCCATCAGCCTCTTGCAGCGCGCCTTGGCCCACAATCACGACCGCATTTTTGTCTTTCAAGTCAGACATGTCGAGGCCAGCCACATGTTCAAGCGCTGCCCGGTCCGTACCCATATGTTCATAGTCATAGGTTAGATCCACGGCCTCACCGACCAGCGTGACATCAGCACCCTGCGTCCATGCCTTGCGCAGGCGAGCGTTCAATACAGGGGCTTCAACTCTGGGATTTGTGCCGACCAGAAGGATTTTCTGTGCGTCATCAAGATCTTCGATCGTAGCGGTCCCCACATAGGCCGACCGGTTGCCCACAGGCAGTTTGGCATTGTCTGTGCGACACTCAACAGTGCCACCCAGCCCCTCAACCATTTGTTTTAGGGCAAATACCGCCTCAACAGGGGCCAAATCACCAACCAGACCAGCAACTTTCTTGCCCTTCATCGCAGCTGCAGCAGCCCCAAGGGCCTCGCCCCAGCCAGCTTTGCGCAGCTTACCGTTTTCGCGGACATAAGGCGTGTCCAAGCGTTGACGGCGCAGGCCGTCCCAAACAAAACGGGTTTTGTCCGAAATCCATTCCTCGTTCACACCATCATGGTTGCGCGGCAAGAAACGCATCACTTCGCGGCCTTTGGTATCGATCCGGATATTGCTGCCGAGGGCATCCATCACGTCGATGGATTCTGTTTTCGTCAGCTCCCACGGACGCGCAGTAAAGGCATAGGGTTTCGACACCAAAGCCCCAACAGGGCACAGATCAATGATGTTGCCTTGCAAATTGCTGTCGAGTGTTTCGCCCAAATAGCTGGTAATCTCGGCATCCTCACCGCGGCCGGTTTGGCCCATCTGTGTGATCCCGGCCACTTCAGAAGTAAAACGCACACAGCGCGTGCACGAAATACAGCGGGTCATGTGCGTCTCGACCAATGGACCAAGATCCAGATCATCTGTGGCACGCTTGGGTTCGCGGAAACGGCTGAAATCCACGCCGTAGGCCATGGCCTGATCCTGCAAATCGCATTCGCCGCCTTGGTCGCAAATCGGACAATCCAGCGGGTGGTTGATCAGCAAAAATTCCATCACCCCCTCACGGGCCTTTTTGACCATGGGCGAATTGGTTTTCACCACAGGCGGCTGGCCTTCGGGTCCGGGGCGCAAATCTTTGACCTGCATCGCACAAGAGGCGGCTGGCTTGGGCGGACCACCCACAACTTCGACCAAACACATCCGGCAGTTACCGGCAATCGAAAGACGTTCGTGATAGCAAAAACGCGGCACCTCGATCCCGGCCTCTTCACAGGCTTGGATCAGGGTCATAGCCCCGTCTACCTCAACTTCATTTCCATCAATGATAACTTTGCGCAGGTCGGTCATCTGTCGTCCTTATCCCACAAGCAGCGTCCCACTTGCGATCCACATTATGTGTTCCCTGACCGACCTGGCTGAGGCCGATCTATCTTGAGCGCAGTAATTGCCCTGTAAGGCTATCCGCTGCAATCTCTTTTTGCCCCAAAGCGCAGTAAGATGCACTATCTCCTTTGGTCACACCACCATTTTTCAAATAAGCATCGCGCAACGCTTCCATGCGCTTACGTTCGGTCTTATCCTTTAAGAACGCCTTAATGTCGTCCTCAGAATGTCCTTGATCCAAGGCATAGCGCTCAAGCGCCTTTGTTTTGCTGAACACAACCAACATCCGCGCCGAAATTGCATCGCAGTTTTTGCGGATTTCATCGCCCACAGCAGCTGCCAAAAGCGAGTTTTTAATATGAGTGTCTTGGTTCAAAGGCGTAGCAGCGGCCAATGGGCTGGCCGTAAGCGTCATCGCAACGACAATGGGTGCTATAAATTTCATTTGCTCAACTCCTTAACGGGGGGCTTTGGTGCAGGCCATTTTGGCAAGCCCCGATCCCCTTTAGCTAAGGATCTGCCCCTTTGTTATGCAATATCACCCCTGAACTCGCGCGATTTTAGGGGAAATCAACCTAGTTTTGCGCAACGATTTTCACCAGAAACTGACCTGGCCCTATTGCCGCTTCCACATCTTGCTGACCTGCAGCACAATAGGCCGTCCGGTCCGCCCCGGCCAAGCTATGCCGTGTCACAAACGCGTCTTGCAATTGGCCCAGTGCCACAGATGCGTCGGCCATTTGGCTGACCGGATCATTGCGATCAAACCCATCTGCTTCAAGCTGGTCCAACACATCATCCGTGCGCATCTGTGCGGCTGCGGGATCAATGCTCAGCTCTTGGCACTGCGTGGCCAACGCCTGCGCCAGATTAAGATCCGTCAGCGTCTGCAGGAAATAATCAGGCGCTGGACGATCCTGTGCAAAAGCCGTGCCAGAAGACACCAACATCACCAAGACCGCGCCCAATCCCCGCATCTTATTCAGCCGCCACAGCGGGCTTACGGGTTTTGCGTTTATGGGCAATCCGCTCTTCGATATCGTCGCGGAAATGCCGGATCAAACCTTGGATCGGCCAAGCTGCCGCATCGCCCAAGGCACAAATGGTGTGGCCTTCCACCTGCTTGGTCACATCCAGCAACATGTCGATCTCTTCGGGTTCTGCATCGCCTTTGACCAAGCGGTCCATGACGCGCATCATCCAACCCGTTCCTTCGCGACACGGCGTACACTGACCACAGCTTTCGTGCTTGTAGAACTTGGACAAACGCCAGATCGCTTTGACCACATCAGTGGACTGATCCATCACAATGACCGCTGCTGTGCCAAGGCCCGAGCGTTGCTCGCGCAGCCAGTCAAAATCCATAATTGCGTCTTCATGCATGGTTTTGCCCGGGATCATCGGCACCGAGGATCCACCGGGGATCACGGCCTTAAGGTTATCCCAACCGCCGCGAATGCCGCCGCAATGACGGTCTATCAGCTCTGCAAAGGGGATCGACATCGCCTCTTCTACAACGCAGGGGTTGTTCACATGGCCCGATATCGCAAACAATTTGGTGCCTGCATTGTTCGGACGACCAAAGCTGGAAAACCATTCCGGCCCACGCCGCAAAATGGTCGGCACCACGGCGATGGATTCCACATTGTTCACTGTGGTCGGACACCCATAAAGGCCCGCCCCCGCAGGAAACGGTGGCTTCATCCGCGGCATGCCCTTTTTGCCCTCAAGGCTTTCCAGCAGCGCCGTTTCTTCGCCACAAATATAGGCCCCTGCCCCGTGGTGCAGATAAATATCGAAATCCCAACCAGACTTGGCCGCGTTTTTGCCGACCAGACCAGCATCGTAAGCCTCATCAATGGCCGCTTGCAGCGCTTCTTTTTCGCGGATGTATTCGCCACGAATATAGATGTAGCAGGCGTTGGCATTCATCGCGAAAGAAGCAATCAGGCAGCCTTCGATCAGAGTATGCGGATCATGGCGCATGATTTCGCGGTCCTTGCAGGTGCCCGGCTCGGATTCGTCTGCATTAACCACCAGATAGGACGGGCGCCCGTCGCTTTCCTTAGGCATAAACGACCACTTCAAACCGGTCGGAAAGCCAGCGCCACCACGGCCACGCAGACCGCTTGATTTCATCTGGTCGATGATCCAGTCACGACCATTTTTAATGATCTTCGCTGTGCCATCCCAATGGCCGCGGGCCTTGGCCCCCTTCAGCGTACGATCATGCATCCCGTAAAGATTGGTAAAGATACGATCCTGATCTTTCAGCATACCGTCGGATTCCCTTCGCTATTTGCGCGTCTTCTGCCAGATTTGCGCCACAACCACCAGAGACCAAAAGAACGCAGCAAGGGCGATCATATAGAAAAGAAACTCAAAGCGGGGTTGCAAACCAAATGTTGTCACCAACCATGGGGCAGCAATGCTTAATAAACCGGCACCAGCCATGACCAAAGCCACAGTGCGCGTCCGTTTTGCAATTGCAATATCCTGTTCCGTTGGCTCGTTCATCTTAGGGACCTCCACGTCCCGATCAGTCAGATATGCCACCACAATGGCATAAAAAAAGGCAGGCCAACATGCGTCAGCCTGCCTCTAGTCTATCTAGGGACGAGGTTAATAAACACCGCCCTTTTTCACTTTTTTGGAAAATTCTGTCGTGCCGCCTTTGGCAAGAACCTTACACTGCTTGATCCATTCATCCCGCTCAATGCGGCCTTTGAATTTCAAGCGGCTATCGACCCATTCGACTTCCTTTTTGCGCCAACCGGCAACCTGATCAAAGTGGTAAAAGCCCAACTCGTTCAGGGTTTTTTCCAATCCCGGGCCAACACCTTTGATCTGCTTGAGATCATCTGCACCACCCGCACGGGGCTTTTTCAGCAACTCGGGCTGGCCATCCTTGGCCACAGGTTTGCGCGCAGGGGCAGCTTTGGCAGCGGCTTTCTTGGCAGGCGCCTTGGCTGTTTTATCTGCGCCTGTGTCCGTGGCTTTTGCAGCCGCTTTCTTGGCTGCAGGCTTTTTCGCAGCAGGTTTCTTGGCAGCGGCCTTTTTCGCAGGCGCTTTGGCTGCCGGAGCCGCCTCAGCAGGTGCTGCGTCGGAGCCGTTGTATTTCCAATCACCCTTTTTATCCGCCAGCTCAGCTTCGCCAGCCAAAGGTGCAGAGGGTTGGACGGGGGCTGCTTTGGAAGAGGTTGCCCCAACAGCAGCAAATCCCGCCGCCGTTGTCGCAGCAGCCGCAGTGGTTGCCGCAGCAGATGTGGTTGGTTTGGTGCTGGCCTTGGCTGTTGTCGCCTCATTGCCGCCAACGCTGGCCTCGCCGATAGCAGGCAGTGCGCGGCAAAACGACCATTGCATGATCAACCCGCCAATGACGAAAATCATCAAGCCGATGAAGGCCCCTTGCAGGAAACTCCAGCCCCCCATCACCATCAAGGCCGCAGCTGCCAAAACGCCAGCAAGGGCTGCAATGCCCCAACATGTCGCCGTACAGATCATCCCGTCGGAACTATTGTTATTCATAAATCAACTCCCCTGTCCGTTCGTTGCGAGCGATTTACCACACTCACTTTTTCTTTGCACGGGAAGAAAACTCTGTCTCTCCCCCCGACGCAAGAACTTTCGCTTGGGCAACCCAATCGTCACGGCTGACGCGGCCTTTGAACCCCTCAAGGTTTTGATCAACCCAAGCGACCTCATCGCCGCTCCACTTGGCAACTTGATCAAAGTGCCAAAAGCCCAAACTGTTGACCAGTTTTTCCAATTTTGGCCCGACACCTTTGATCAGTTTCAGATCATCCGCGCCTGACTTACGAGGCTCTTTCATCGTGCGCGGCTTTTTCCCCACCGTCGCAGACTTTTTATCCGCTGCGGCAGGTTTGGCCTTGGAGGTGGCCTCTACAGGGGCAGCAGTTGCTTTGGGTATCGCTGGCGTTTTTGCCTTGGCAGGCGCTTTTGGCTTTGGCGTCGCTTTGGCCTTGGGGGCGGTTTTGCCCTGCCACGGGGCCAGCAAAGGCACTTCTGTGCCATCGATCCGCTTGATGCTGTCACCAATATCCGTCGCCAATTGCGCACTGGCATTATATTGATACTTGCCACTTTCGTGATCCTTCAGCGACGTTAGCCCGCTCAAAGGCTCGGCGGCAAAACGTCCGTTCTGTGGACCCGGAACAGGCACCTCGCCTGCGGCCATCGCATCAATCATATCCGACAACTTAGCAGCCGTTAGATCCTCAAAATAGTCTTTGCCAATCTGCGCCATCGGCGCATTGGCACAGGCCCCAAGGCATTCCACCTCTTCCCAGCTGAACTTGCCATCAGAAGACAAATCATGGGGGTTTTTGGCGATCTTGTCCTGACACACAGCCACCAAATCCTCGGCCCCGCAAATCATGCAAGACGTCGTGCCACAAATCTGGATATGCGCAACTGAACCTACGGGCTGCAGCTGGAACATGAAATAGAACGAGGCCACTTCAAGGCCGCGAATATAGGCCATGCCCAACATATCCGAGACATGCTCGATCGCCGCACGGGTCAGCCAACCTGTTTGTTCCTGCGCACGCCACAGCAGCGGAATAATAGCACTGGCCTGACGGCCCTCAGGGTATTTGGTGATCTGCGCTTCGGCCCAAGCCTGATTGGCAGGGGTGAAAGCAAATGTATCGGGTTGGTCTGCATGGAGGCGGCGTAGCATTATTTTAGTCCTTTGGCCCAATGGCGAAGGTCGCAGCCTCCGGCGGGGATATTTTTACAAAGAAAAAGCATGACGGGTGCGTTATCTGTCGATCTCTCCGAACACCACATCCATGGTGCCGATGATGGCGGCCACATCGGCCAATTGGTGGCCTTTGCACATGTAGTCCATGGCCTGCAGGTGCAAGAACCCCGGCGCGCGCAACTTGGCGCGGTAGGGTTTGTTGGACCCATCGGCCACCAGATAGACGCCGAATTCCCCTTTGGGGGCCTCAACGGCAGCATACACCTCGCCCTCGGGCACGTGGAAGCCTTCGGTGTAGAGTTTAAAGTGGTGGATCAGAGCCTCCATCGAGGTCTTCATCTCACCCCGTGTGGGCGGGGTCATCTTGCCACGGGCCATGACATCGCCGGGTTCTTCGCGCAGCTTGTTGATGGCCTGCTGAATGATGCCCACGGATTGGCGCATTTCTTCCATCCGGCAGAGATACCGGTCGTAACAATCGCCGTTTTTGCCCACGGGGACTTGGAATTCAAACTCATCGTAGCATTCATAGGGCTGCGCGCGGCGCAAATCCCACGCAAGGCCTGACCCTCGCACCATCACACCAGAAAATCCGTAATCCAGAATGTCTTGCTCTGTGATGATACCGATGTCGGCGTTACGCTGTTTGAAGATACGATTTTCAGTGAGCAAACCGTCAATATCGTCTAACACACGCGGGAAATCGTGGGACCATTCTTCGATGTCGTCGATCAGCGCATCGGGCAGATCCTGATGCACACCGCCGGGGCGGAAATAGGCCGCGTGCAGCCTCGCACCGCAGGCACGCTCATAAAACACCATCAGCTTTTCGCGCTCTTCAAAACCCCAAAGCGGCGGCGTCAACGCGCCCACATCCATGGCCTGTGTGGTTACGTTCAGCAGGTGGTTCAAAACTCGGCCAATCTCGGAATAAAGCACGCGGATCAAGCTGGCACGACGGGGCACTTGCGTGCCTGTCAGCTTTTCAATGGCCAAGCACCACGCGTGTTCCTGGTTCATCGGGGCCACATAATCGAGCCGGTCGAAATACGGCAGGTTTTGCAGATACGTCCGGCTTTCCATTAGCTTTTCAGTACCACGGTGCAGCAATCCAATATGTGGATCGCAGCGTTCAACGATCTCACCATCCAGCTCAAGCACAAGGCGCAAAACCCCATGAGCCGCAGGGTGTTGCGGACCAAAGTTGATGTTAAAGTTGCGGATTTTCTGTTCGCCGGTTTGGGCGTCTTGGAAGCCTTTGGAACCATCCATCATGTCAGTGCCTTTGCTAAATTAGACTGCCACGCATCGGGCAGTGGGCCGACATTATCGGCCACCCATTCGTATTGATGGCGCAAAAAATGCGCCGTTGCGGCCCGTTGGCCTTCGTTCATTTCAACTTTTGTCCCAGCATGCACAGTCTCGCGCACATCCGCAGGGCGGTAGACCAGCCCCAGAAAATCACAGACCCTGCGCAAGCCGTTTTCCGAAAACAGCGCCTCGGCAAATTCAACCAACAGATTTGCCGCCGGGATCGTGGCCCGCAGGCGCATAATCGTGCCCCGGTAGTCTCCGCGCGCAGGGATGTGAGTTTCCATTCCCTTGTTAACCGTGCGGTTCAGGATGCGTTTTGCCTTTTGTTCCACAGTCTCATCCGGCTGCAAAAACCGCTTGGCTTGCATGCGCACATGGGACCACAGCCGCTCGACCGGGTCGCGGATCAAGTAGATGAATTTGGTGGTCTCCCCAACAGCGGCCATGCGGCGCAACATGTTTTCATCCACCAGACTATAGCCTGGCGTCATGTCACCGACGATTTTGGCGTCCCCTGCCCCTTGGGTCAAATATTCAAGATAGGCTTGATCCGTCACGCGCGGCCCACCGATCACTTTGATCAGCGCATCCATCTCGTCGATGCGGCGTTGCATGTTGTCGACTTTCCAGCCCTGCTTGGCCTTTTGCGCCTCGATCTGCCAACGCACAAAACGGTCGCGATTGGTCAAGAACTGACTGATCTGCTTGTCGCGCATCTCGCCATCGAAACTATCAAAATAATGCAGCTCCTTGACCGAACGCAGATGGCATTCAGGATGATCATGCAAGTACCGGTACAACCAAGACGTCCCCGCCTTGGTGGCCCCCACACAATACATGATCGCAGGCGCCGTCATTCAACGGCCCCCGGGCAGCGCCGCGCGCCATTTTGCAGGAATCTCCGCTCCGAATTTATCGTGCAGGAACCGGTACTGACCGTTCAGCTTGCGGTGAAAGAGATCTTCCAAATCACCGGGCAAGTTGCGTTTTTCGCCCGTATGAACACGTTTTTCGGTGTTCGGCGCGATGGCCTTGATCCCGATAAAGTCCGTAATTGGCGTGACCCCGTTGGGCAAAACCATCGTCTCGTAGAACGCAAAATGCAGACGGTCCGCAGGGATCACGGCCTCCAGCTCTTGGATCGTGCGCTTGTAGTCGCTGCGGCTGTGAAAACGGCCCGGAATACCGTCTTCAAACTCATCCAGATGGGTCGAGAAATCCGTACCCGTTTCAGCGATGAAATCTTCGTAGTACATGCGGATCGCAGACCAAAGACGTTCCACCGGATCGCGCATGATAAATACGAACTTACAGTCCGGATGCAGCTCGGACATTTCTGAAAACGAGGCCCGATCCAGCGTGCAATAGGCCGGTGTGATATCCGCCATCACAGGCTCGTCCGCGCGCCCACGGTTCATAAACTGAACATAGGCATCATGGCCGGGGCCTGCATGCATGCCAATCGCGCTGATTGTATCAGCATGACGACGCAACAGCGCGTTGATCTTTTTGCCATTCTGGCGCGCGCGCTCCAGATCAGCGGTCAGTTTGGTCAAACGTCTGGACAGAAAGTTCAGCGGTTGCGCGTTCAGCCGGTCATCCCAATAATGCGCCTCTTTGGAGGGCGGCACAAAGCAGTCGGGATGATCTTGCAAATAGCGGTGCAGCCAGGTCGTACCCGCTTTTTGTGCACCAACCACATAGAGCATTTGCGCCTCTGACATGGCTTAACCCTTTGCTTCTTCGGCCTTATCATCGCCGGGCAAGATGTATTCAGCACCCTCCCAAGGCGACATAAAGTCGAACTGGCGGTATTCTTGGACCAGCGTTACAGGCTCATAAACGACGCGCTTTTGCACTTCGTCATAACGCACTTCGGTATAGCCAGTGGTTGGGAAATCCTTGCGCAGCGGATAGCCGCGAAACCCATAATCGGTCAGAATACGGCGCAAATCTGGATGGCCAGAAAACAGGATCCCGAACATATCGAAAATCTCGCGTTCGAACCAGTTGGCTGACGGATGCACATCCACCAAGGACGGCAGAATGTCTGCCTCATCCACCATCAAACGCAGACGAATGCGGTGGTTTTGGTACATCGACAGAAAGTGATAAACCACATCAAACCGCTTGGGGCGGCTGGGGTAATCCACAGCTGTAATATCCACCAGCGAATTGAATTTGCAGGTGCCGTCAAGCTTGAGGAAATCCACCAGACCCGCAATGTTGTTGGGGGCCACATCCAGCGTCAACTCGCCAAAAGCCACCGAATGACCAATCACACAATCAGGACGCTTGAGGGCAATATGAGCGCCCAGTTCTTCCAAAGCAGCTGTCATCGAATGATCGTCCCTGTACGGCGAATTTTGCGTTGAAGTTGCATGATGCCGTACAGCAGCGCCTCAGCCGTAGGCGGGCAGCCCGGCACATAGACATCTACGGGCACAATCCGGTCACAGCCGCGCACCACAGAATAGCTATAGTGATAATAGCCACCACCATTGGCGCAGGATCCCATGGAAATCACGTAGCGCGGCTCTGGCATCTGGTCATAGACCTTGCGCAGTGCTGGAGCCATTTTGTTGGTCAAGGTCCCGGCCACAATCATCAGATCCGACTGGCGCGGGCTGGCGCGCGGCGCTGTGCCGAACCGTTCCATATCGTAACGTGGCATCGCCGTGTGCATCATCTCAACCGCGCAACAGGCCAGGCCAAAGGTCATCCAGTGCAGTGACCCGGTGCGGGCCCAGTTGATGATATCCTCGGTGGAGGTCAGCAAAAAGCCCTTATCCTGCAGCTCGCGGTTCAGATCTTGGGTCGCGTGATCGCGGTCCATGCCTGCGTCGTTCGGGGCAGCAACTACTCCCATTCCAAGGCTCCTTTTTTCCACTCATAAGCAAAGCCAATGGTCAGCACGCCCAAGAAGACCATCATCGACCAGAACCCGACCATGCTCACGTCCTGGAACGCGACGGCCCATGGGAAAAGGAAGGCGACCTCAAGATCAAAGATGATGAACAGGATCGACACAAGGTAAAACCGCACATCAAACTTCATGCGCGCATCGTCAAAGGCGTTAAATCCACACTCATACGCCGACACTTTTTCAGGGTCAGGATTGCGCACAGCCAAGACAACCGCCGCAAGGATCAGGACAAGGCCCAACCCAATGGCAATAGCGAGGAAAATCAAAATAGGCAGATAGTCAGAAGCGATCTGGTCCACGGGTCTCGGCTCCTAGTGTTTGGCAGCACCCGCAAGGGGCGCTTTTGGCTAAAGACGGTTTACGACGCACCCCGCACAGGGTCAACCGCAGTTGGGCACACATTCGTGCACCAATTGGTCGCAAGGTGGGATGAATTTGGAAATAATTGATGAACACGCAAAAATGGGGCGTGACCAAAGCCTCTGCCATCAAGATTTCAAACCCAAGCGCACCAAAACCAAACCGCAGCCTTAGGCGCCCCACCGGCCCCCGAACCGGCAAGGCTTTTCCTTGAAACAGGGGCCCCGCGAACAGTCTGGTCCTTGCGGCCAATGGCACCTTCAAACCCACAGTGCAGGATGCCGCAAATCGCAAGACCGTCCGCGAATTGTGGTAAGTACACGTTAAATACCCTGCAAATGCACTGCTCAAGACATCGCTGTGTGACTTTCAATATCATCTAGGTTTGGTCTAGCCAAAGCAGCGGGCCGAGACTATCCAATCAACCAAAGCAACAAAGGGAACACCAGGATGACATCAAATGACAAAATCGCCCAAGTGCGCGACTATTTTGCGTTAATGACGAAATCAGATATTCCCGGAATTATCGCGCTTTTCGAAAATGATGCACAAATTCAGTCTCCTTTCCTTGGACAGGTTTTGGCATCTGACTTCTTTGAAAAACTTGGCAGTGCATCCAATGCCAGCAAGCTGACAGTTTTTGATGTCCTTTTAGGAGAAAACGGCGATAGCGCTGCAGCTCACTTTGAATATGACTGGACCCTTAAATCCGGCGACAATTTTGTGTTTCAGGGCATCGACTATTTCAAATTTGGTGCAAGCGGTCTGTTTTCGTCTATGTCGATCTTCTACGATACGCACCCCGTGCGCGAAGACGTTGGTGACAAATATGCCTAAAGGATTGGGGCCGTCCTCATTGCAGGTGGGGGTATTTTGGGGCTGACCATGGGCCCCACGACCTCTGGAACGCCTCAGTTTGAAGACAGGACAACAGATCTGTGCCACCGGAGACACAGCATCGCGCAGGCGCCGCTGCAACAAATGCACTGCATAAAATGCCAATCCAGCGGATTGACGTTCTAACGCAATCGCTCGCGCAGCTCTGCGCAGCCCCACTGGTGTCGGGGACATACCATCCGAAGGCGCGCCAAAACCGTCCTTCAAACGCGGCATGATGTGATCGGTTGCGTGCTGTCCGTCTACCCCATCCAGTCCCATCCAGACAGAAAAATCCTGCTGATCGTTCGTCAAACTGTCCCGAATTCCGCGCGCACCGCATCGGTGTGTTCCCCCAAACCCGGCACCGGGCCTGTTGCAAAGGCCGGGCCGCGTCCTGCCGGGCGGGGCATGGTCACAACCTGCCCGCCTGCAAGGGTCACGTTCGTGCGACGCAGGGCGGGGTGATCTGGCAGGTCCGACACACCGGTGTAACGGGCATAGGCAATGCCCCCGGCTGTCAGGGCCGTGATCATATCAGCAGTGCTGCGAGATGCGAAAATGGGGTCAACCTCAGCATCCAAAAGCGCGCGATTTGTGACCCGCTCCGCATTGGTCCTAAACGCATCGTGTGTGGTTAGATCGGGACGGCCCAGAACCCTGTCGCACAATCGTGCCCATTCGTGGTTATTCTGAACCGCAACAATAACCGTGCCGTCGTTGCACGCAAAAGGCCGATACGGATAGATCGACGCATGGGAAAGACCAAAGCGCCCGGTTTCAATGCCCCCATGCTCGTAGTGCAATAGCGGCACGGCCATCCAATCGGCAATCCCGTCAAACATCGACACTTCTATGCTTTGCCCACGACCGGTTATGCCCCGTGCAATCAACGCCTCAAGGATCAGCGCATGTGCGTTCATGCCCGTTGCAATATCCGCCGCCGACACGCCAACTTTTGAAGGCACCTCGGGCGTGCCTGTGACGGCGCATAGCCCGCTTTCGGCCTGCACCAGCATGTCATAGGCCTTCATATCCGCATAAGCCGTTTCCTGACCGTAGCCCAAAATAGACACGCTGATCAGTCTTGGGAAATGCTGGGCAATGTAGTCTTTGGTCAAACCCATGCGGTCCAAAGCACCTGGGACGAGGTTTTGAACAAGTACATCTGCCTGCGCCAACATCGCGTCTAACAACCCGCGATCCGGATCCGTCTTAAGGTTCAAAACCGCGCTTTCCTTGCCCCGGTTGAGCCATGCGAAATAGGCCGAGGTGCCGTGGACCGCAGTGTCATAATTGCGCGCTGTTTCGCCTTCGGGGCGTTCGATTTTAATCACCCGCGCGCCCGCGTCGGCCAAACGGACGGTGCACATGGGTGCAGCCACCGCCTGTTCGATGGCGATCACGGTCAGGCCACTCAGAGGTTTATAACACATCGCTTAATACGACCGTGGCAGGCCAAGAACATGCTCGGACAGGTAGCTCAGGATTAGGTTGGTTGAAATCGGCGCCACTTGATAAAGCCGCGTCTCTCGGAACTTGCGTTCCACATCATAGTCTTCTGCAAAGCCAAAGCCACCATGGGTTTGCACAGCCGCGTTGGCCGCCTCATTAGAAGCATCCGCCGCCAGCATCTTGGCCATATTCGCCTCTGCGCCGGGATTTTCGCCCGCCTCATACAGGCGCAATGCCTCGCGGACCATCAACTCGGCCGCACGCATATTGGCATAGGCCCTGGCGATCGGGAATTGCACGCCTTGGTTTTGCCCAATGGCACGACCAAACACGTTGCGTTCGTTCGCATAAGCTACCGATTTTTCGATCAACCACTTTGCATCGCCAATACATTCAGAAGCAATCAAAATGCGTTCCGAGTTCATGCCAGACAGAATATAGCGAAAACCTTTGCCCTCTTCGCCAATCAGATTGACGGCAGGCACGCGCAGATTGTCAAAGAACACTTCGGTTGTGGCGTGGTTCATCATGGTGCGGATCGGGCGGATGGTCAGACCATTGCCCACAGCTTGGCGCATATCGACCAGTAGAACTGACAGACCTTGGGTCTTTTTCAGTCCCGCCCCAAGCGGGGTGGTGCGGGCCAGAAGGATCATCAGATCGGAATGTTCGGCCCGGCTGGTCCAGATTTTCTGACCATTGATGACGTAGTCGTCGCCATCCAATTTAGCTGTGGTCTTTAACGCGCCCGTGTCTGTGCCGGATGTCGGTTCGGTCACGCCAAAGGCCTGAAGCCGCAAAGACCCATCAGCAATGCCCGGCAAATATTGCTGCTTTTGCTCTTCTGATCCGTGGCGCAGCAGCGTGCCCATCGTATACATCTGGGCATGGCAGGCGCCTGCGTTGGCCCCAGATTTGTGGATCTCTTCAAGGATCGCGGCCCCTGCGGATAAAGGCAGGCCGGCGCCCCCGTATTCTTCTGGGATCAAGGCAGCCAGCCATCCTGCCTTGGTCAACGCACCGACAAATTCGGTGGGGTATGCCATCTCACGATCCAGCTTGCGCCAATAGTCACCGGGAAAGTTGGCACACAGCTTTGCGACCGCGTCGCGAATATCGTCGTAAGTCTCAAGTGACATAGAGGCGCTCCAAAAGAAGGGTGTCCGGTTGGTGCTACGCAGCATCAAACCCTAACACAAGACCAAGTCATTTTGATCAGCTATACTGGATTTAAATGGCATTTAGGGCTGATCTTCATCGGAATTGAATGGACCGGACCAAACGCCACGGTCCTCCAAGTCCGTCGCGCTTTGGGTCAGCATGGTGCCTGCGAATTTCAGTAAATCCGTCTGGGTGGCATACCTGCCCGCCCCTGACAGCCACATCCAGCTAAAACCCCGCACTGGGACTGCTGCCTTTAACGATGCGGCGAATGTGGACCATATGTTCTATGTGCCTGACGCCGGTCACACCACGCTGATCAATCTCTTCACCGCCGATCTAAACGAGACATCTAATGCGCTGACGACCAAAGAAGAAGGCATCACGATTGCAACCGGCGCGTGGCTAGGCAGGCGGCGCAATGTTGTGCGCACAAACCGGACCTGATCCGGTCGAGATCGTAGCCGAAGCCGCAACCATGGCCTACGAGGGGGATGGGCAGAGTGCAGTCCTGATCGGCCTTGGTCCTGTGCAGGCCCGGCCGGATAAGCTACGTGATTTCTTATGTGATCCATCGGCTGTGGGCCGGTCGCTCTCAAAGATGCGCTACAGATTTAGCTGTATGTCCTCAATTTCCATGCCCCTCCCCTATGTGCCTGTGCAGCCAAGCGTCTCGAGCCCACCCACATTTGATTGAATATGCCGGATTGACATATCTGACCATTTCTATCAGGATTAAAGTAAGTCAAGCCACCCTGATTCCAACAAGGGAAGCCCGACACGTGTCCATGTGAGGTCTTGCCTATGCACCCGAATCCAAAAATCCAACCTAACACTGCAAATGAACCTCGACGCACACGACAGACAGACCGCTTTGAGGTGTGGGTCACCGCGTCAGAGGTTGAAGATTTCTTTCCTTTTTGGCTCTCCCATGGCCTTTTTGATCACCAACGGACCCATCAAGAGGCGACGTCATGAGCTTTCATTCTCCACCGCCGAAACAAGCTCCCACGCCAACGGTGCCTGTCTATTCTGCCCGCGATCTGACCGAGGGTGGCGATCTGGCTCAAATCATGCTGGGCGATCAAACCTACACCCTGCGCATCACGCGGGCAGGCAAATTGATCCTGACCAAATGAGTGAACTCCGCAAAAATCGCGGCGGTGCCCCCGTTGGCTTGATCGCGGAACTCGACAGTATCGAGGCGGCTTCTGTCCTATATCTGCGCCTTTGGTGCGATGGTCCTGACGCTCAGGCCCAAGTTTGGAACGATTTTGCATCCGGCCTTGGCGCGGACCAAGGTCGCAAGGCGTGCAAGTCATTCGAAGACCTTTGCGGAATGTGCGCCCGGCACGGACGACGCCCGCTGATGCGCCATTCAGTTCAATGCAAATGTCTTGGCGCAGACGAATCCTGCTTTGCCAACTTTATCGCTACCGCTGCCACAGGCGAACGGGAGGATGCCATGCTGATGGCAACCCTTCTGGTCCGGCCAGACATGGCACCTTTGGTTGCGTCATTGGCCGCAGAGGTCGGCCTTGCCTTTCTGCGGATGCGGTTGAGCGCGCCAAGAGACATCGAAAAGGCGACCGCCCAAACACCAAAAATAGTTCACTAAGGCGACACCCCAATGAACAGACGTGGCCTTTGATCTGCCTGCCTGTGACCATAAGCCTTTAGTGGTTCTTTGTGACCAGTCTTAAGGGGCGCTTTGGCCCGGGCTTGCCACAGCCCAAACCACCATCAAGGCCGCATAACCCAACCACGACTTTTTAGGCGTTGTGACTTTAGATAATGGCAACGTTCGCACAGCCGACTTAACGATTTGGACTTAATTCTTCCAAAACCGGCGCAGTCAACCGCCTACCCCGCCCCCAGCCAATAGCCCAGCGCAATGCCCGCGATAAACGCAGCACACAGGCCTGCCATGATGCGGGAATGGGTCTTTTTCACCCGCTTATAGTCCTCGGATTGGGCAATTTCGACCACACCTTTAGACATCAACGGTCCAAAGGCCTGTTGCAAGGCATCGCCTTGGGATTTCAAAGTGTCCAAACGGGAGGCCACAGCAGGATCAACGGCCACAGCCTGGGTTATCTGTGCCGCAAGGTCCCGAGGCGCGCCCCCTTCTAGGTACAGTGCAAGTTCGGCATCGCTAAATGATCCGCTCACGGTTCGGCAGCACCAGCTTGCCAGACCACACCAACCTCGGCGCGAATGATCCGGGCGATCTGGGCGCAATCCTCAAGGCTGAAGGTCAGCGGCAATCGCATGTCCACAACACCGCGCAAAATACGGTCGGTGTTTGGCATTGGCTGGGGATTGGCGTACCGCCAGCTGTCGTATTTGCTGGTAAATCCTGCAGGCGCATCAGCGCCGAACCACTTCAATTCCACGCCGCGCGCCGCACAACGCTGCAAAACGTCCCGAATTGCGGATTTGCGCCAATCCTTAAGCAAAAACTGGAATGACGAGGCAACAAACCGTTCCTTGGGGCCGCGCGTGATCAAATGCAGGCCTGCGCAATCGCTCAGACCATCCTCAACCACGCGGTAGCGCGCATTCCACGCATCACATTGCGCCGTCAGATTGCGCAGTTGCGGGCGTAGGATCGCCGCGCGCAAGTTGTCCATACGTCCGGACACATTCGGCGTGTCCAACTTGATATCGGCAAATGCCTCGACCGGAGGGGCGGCCAGATGCCGCTCAAACAACATATAAGACCCTGACAACATGATCGCGCGGGCCGCAATCTGTGGATCATCGGTGATCAAAAAACCACCCTCGCCCGAATTGATATGCTTGTAGGTCTGGGTCGAATAGCAGCCCACAACACCGTGCCGTCCCGACCACGTATCACCCCATTTGGCCCCCATGGTATGGGCGCAATCCTCGATCACTTGAACCCCTGCGGCATCACAAATCGCCATCAACCGGTCCATATCACAGATGTGCCCGCGCATATGCGACAGCAACAAAACACGCGCCTCGCCGATCTTGGTCTCCAGATCGTCCAGATCAATCTTCAGACCCTCGTCGACCTCAACAAACACCGGCACCGCCCCCACAGCGGCAATCGCACCGGGCACGGGGGCTAAGGTAAACGCGTTTGACAAAACCTTGTCACCCGCTTGCACGCCCAAAGCCCGCAGCGCCGTGCCCATGGCATAGCCACCAGATGCCACCGCAAGGCAGTATTTCGCCCCCATCGCGGCGGCAAATTCCTGTTCCAACTCTGCGGCCTGGCCCAATTCGCCCTCGGCCACATTATAGCGGTGCAAACGCCCCGATTGCAGCACAGCCAGTGCCGCCGCAATTCCTGCATCAGGAATGGGTTCTTGTTGGGTGAAACTGCCGGTAAAAATCTCTGTCATGGACGCACCGTGGGATAAACTGCCGCCCCCGTCAATGCGTTGAAATGCCCTGTGGCGTCATTTCACCAAGACTAAAAACTGGGTTCGATGAAACTAGGGGCACCACCCTCAAAATGTCGCAAATGGCCATGCCGCATCGGTTTATCCGTCACAGGCTTGAATGATGACAGATCTCATATCGTTCATTCATCAAACCAAATGGGCCGACATTCCCCAGCCTGCCCAACGGCGTGCAAAATTGGCCATGCTGGATCTGATCGGGACCGGCATTGGTGGGGCACCAACCCGCCTGAGCCAGATAATCCGCGATCACGCCAACGAGGAATTTGGCGGCACCGTGCCCATGCTCTTTGATCATCGATGCGCCAGCGCTGCAGGGGCAGCCCTTGCCGGAGGGATGACAATCGATGCTTTGGACGGGCACGATGGGTTTAATCCAGCCAAAGGTCACATAGGGGCCTGCGTTTTGCCCGCCCTCCTTGCAATGGCCTATGAAACCGGCTGCACGGACGGGGCAGAAATCCTCACCGCGCTAACAGTTGGTTATGAAGTGGGCTCGCGCCTTGCGATCACCCTGCATGACACGACCCCCGATTATCATACCTCTGGTGCATGGGCCGCTGTGGCTGTGGCGGCGGTTGGGGCGCGGCTTTATCGGTTGGACGCGGTCCAAACTGGCCACGCCATGGGCATCGCAGAATACCATGGCCCGCGCAGTCAAATGATGCGCTGCATTGATCACCCCACCATGCTTAAGGATGGGGCCGGATGGGGGTCAATGGCGGGTGTGAGTGCGGTAAAACTGGCCGCCAAAGGCTTTAGCGGCGCACCGGCCCTGACCCAATCAGGCCCCGCGTGGGATGATCTGGGGCAGGTTTGGCGCATTATGGAACAATACTTTAAACCCTACCCCGTCTGCCGCTGGGCGCAGGCCCCCATCGAAGCCGTTCTGAACCTGCGCGCCCAAAACAATCTCACGTCACTGGACGTGGCCAAGATCAGCATCAGCACCTTTCACGAATCCATCCGGTTGGCCACGAACCACCCCAAAACCACAGAAGAGGCGCAATATTCCACCAGCTTTCCCACCGCTGTGGCCATGGTACGCGGCACCGTGGGGCCCATGGATATTGCCGACGAGGCCCTGAACGATCCCGAAATATTGCGCCTGTCCAAAACCATGGAATTGTCCGAAGACGCCAGCGCCAATGCAGCCTTTCCGCTCCGCCGCTACGCCAAAGTACAGCTGACCCTCAAGTCGGGGCAGATCTGTGAAAGTGCGAGGTTCGAGCCGCGCTGGGATCACACAAACCCGCCATCGGCCGCAGACATAATCGCAAAATTCACCGATTGGACCGCCGACCTGCACCCGCAAGCGCACGACATCCAAACTGCCGTTATGGGGTTGGACACCACCGGCCTCGCCCCGTTGGCCACTTTGATTTATCAGCCAATCAAACGCGCGACCAAGTCCGGCAAATCGCGGTAATCGCTGAAATAGCCCTCGGCCTCCATCGCGATAACGTCCTCGGCTGCGGGCCCAAATGTGACCAATATCGACGGCACGCCAGCGGCTTTGGCGGTGTTGCGGTCGGTCCAAGTATCGCCGATCAGGCACGACTTTTCCATCACACCCCCCGCTTGTTCTACTGCTGCGCGATAAGGGGCTACATCAGGCTTGCGCGTGCTCAGGGTATCGGCGCCAATCAATGACCCAAACGCATCACGCACACCCAACCGGGTCAACAAGGTCTGCGCCAGACCTTCGGGTTTGTTTGTGCAAATGCCAACTTTGTAGCCGCGTGATTTAAGAACCTCGACCGTGTCCATGGCATGAGGATACATCACCGTATGGCGATCAATATCGCGGCCATAGGCCTCCAGCAAAACCGGGTACTGCCCGGCAATGTCCTCTTCAGATCCAAAGCCATCGACCCGCGAGAATCCCAAAGTAAGCATCGCCCGGCCACCCTTTAACGCAGTGCCAGCATCCGCCACAGGATCCAACAAAGCACCCAGGCCAAGCCCCTCAAAACAATGGTTTGCCGCCGCAATAAGATCACCACTGGTATCCGCCAAGGTGCCGTCTAGATCAAAAATCACTGTTCCCATGGCTGCCAAGCCCCTTTCTGTCATGTTTAGACACAAGCTGTGATGGGCTTCCCCTTGCAGCCACGCCACAGCCAGATAAAACGAACCCAAGCAGAAAGAAAGGGACAGCCCGCAAATGCCGATTGCACTTGTTATCTTGGCCGCTGGAAAAGGCACGCGGATGAATTCGGAATTGCCCAAAGTTCTGCATGAAATTGCAGGCGCGCCAATGTTGGTTCATGCGATGAAATCAGGCGCGGCTTTGGAACCGGATCACACGATTGTTGTGGCAGGCCACGGGGCTGAACTGGTCGAAAAAGCAGCATCTGCTTGGGATCCGTCCACGCAGATCGTGTTGCAAACCGAACAATTGGGCACAGGCCATGCGGTGCAAATGGCCCAAGACCAGCTGGCCAATTTCCAAGGTGATGTGATCGTTCTTTACGGCGACACGCCGTTTATCCGGCCCGAAACTCTGGTCGCGATGTCCGAGCTACGCCAAAAGAAAGATCTGGTAGTGCTGGGTTTTGAGGCCGCAGATCCCGGTCGTTATGGGCGTTTGATCACTGATGGCGACAGCCTTGAGCGCATCGTGGAATTCAAGGACGCCACCCCCACCGAACAGCGGATCCGCCTGTGCAATTCCGGTGTAATGGTGATGGACGCGCCCAAACTGTTCGATCTTCTGACCAAGATCGGCAACGACAACGCAGCAGGCGAATTTTATCTGACCGATGTCGTGTTCCATGCCCGCCAATCAGGCCTGAGTGCAGGCGTTGTGCGCTGCCCCGAGGCCGAAACGCTAGGCGTCAATTCCCGTGCCCAATTGGTTGAGGCCGAAGATGCCTTCCAAACCCGCGCTCGCGCCGAAATGTTAGAGACCGGCGTGACCCTAAACGCACCCGACCTTACCTATTTTGCCCATGACACCGTGATCGGCCGCGACACCGTTATCGAACCTAATGTGGTGTTCGGTCCCGATGTCACAGTTGAATCCGGTGCCCGCATTCGCGCCTTTTCCCATCTTGAGGGCTGCCATGTCAGCCGCGGTGCCGTGGTGGGGCCCTATGCCCGTCTGCGTCCGGGGACAGAATTGGCTGAAGACACCAAAGTCGGCAATTTCGTTGAGGTCAAAAACGCCAGCATCGCCGAAGGGGCCAAGATCAACCACTTGTCCTATGTGGGCGATGCAAGCGTCGGCAAAAACAGCAACATCGGCGCAGGCACGATCACCTGCAACTACGATGGGGTGATGAAGCACCGTACAGAAATTGGCGAAGACGTCTTTATCGGATCAAACTCGCTGCTGGTAGCCCCTGTGACCGTGGGCGACCGCGCCATGACCGCAACCGGCGGCACCATTACCAAAGATGTCCCGCCCGAGGCACTGGCCCTCGCGCGCGCCAAACAGATTAACAAACCGGGACTGGCTGTGCGCCTGTTTGACCGGCTTAAGGCAATAAAAGCCGAAAAAACCAAAGGGGCAGAGTAAAGGTATGTGTGGGATTGTAGGGGTTTTGGGCAGCAACGAGGTTGCGCCGATTTTGGTCGAGGCTCTCAAACGGTTGGAATATCGCGGCTACGACAGCGCAGGTATTGCGACCGTAAATGACGGCAGTCTCGACCGGCGCCGTGCTGTGGGCAAGCTCATCAACCTGTCTGATACGCTGGTGCACACGCCGCTGGCAGGCAAATCCGGCATTGGTCACACCCGATGGGCCACGCATGGCGTGCCCTCTGTCACCAATGCCCACCCACATCAGGCAGGCCCTGTGGCCGTGGTGCACAACGGCATCGTGGAAAACTACAAGGACCTGCGCGCGGAACTGGCCGAACATGGCTTTGCCTTTGAAACCGAAACCGACACGGAAACCGTCGCGCTTTTGACCCAAATGCATATGAGCCAGGGTATGGACCCACGCGCCGCTGCCGAGGCCACAATTGCCAAGCTCGAAGGCGCCTTTGCCCTCTGCTTTCTCTTTGATGGGGAAGACGATCTGATCATCGCCGCGCGCAAAGGGTCGCCCCTTGCAATCGGCCACGGCGAAGGCGAAATGTTTGTGGGTTCAGACGCTATTGCCTTGGCTCCGATGACCAACAAAATCACCTATCTCGACGAGGGCGACATCGCCATTGTCACCCGCACGTCGCTGGAAATTCGCGATGCAAACGGTGATCTGGCCAACCGCGCAGTGAAAGTCATCCAAATCGACCAAGCCCGCGTCGACAAAGCCGGCCACAAACACTTTATGGCCAAAGAAATCGCAGAACAGCCCAGCGTGTTGGGTGATGCCAACGCGCATTACTTGACAGAAACTGGCATAAACTTCCCCGATGAACTGCCTGATTTCAAAGAGATTAATCAGCTCACGCTCGTTGCCTGTGGCACAGCCTTTTATGCGTGCCTCACAGCCAAATACTGGTTCGAACGTTTGGCGCGCATCCCTGTAGAAGTTGATATAGCCTCAGAATTTCGCTACCGCGAACCGCCCGTAGCCCCCAAGACCGCAGCGCTTTTTGTCAGCCAATCTGGCGAAACCGCTGATACCCTTGCCGCCCTGAGGTATTGCGAAGGCAAAGCCGACAAAATCCTGTCTGTGGTCAATGTGCCTGAATCCAGCATCGCCCGCGAGAGCGATTGCGCCTTGCCTATCCTTGCGGGCACCGAGATTGGCGTCGCCTCCACCAAAGCGTTCTTGTGCCAGCTTAACGTGTTGCTTTTGCTGGCGATCCGCGCCGCTGAGGATCGCGGCACCCGCACCCCGGAACAACTCGCCAACATCCGCAACGAAATGCGCAGTCTGCCCGGTTTGATCAACCAAGCCCTCGAAGCAGCGCCTGCGATGAAAAAGACGGCCAAACGCCTTTCGGCAGCTACTGACGTGCTGTTTTTGGGACGTGGCCTGATGTACCCAATGGCCATGGAAGGCGCGCTAAAACTTAAAGAAATCAGCTACATCCATGCCGAAGGTTATGCCTCGGGCGAATTGAAACACGGGCCCATCGCCTTGGTCGACAAAAAGACACCCGTGGTCGTCTTGGCCCCAAAAGACAGCCTTTTCGACAAAACAATTTCCAACATGCAGGAGGTCATCGCACGGTCCGGCAAAGTCGTTCTGGTCACCGACAGCCAAGGCGCCAGCATGATCGGATCCGAGGCTGCCGATCTGATTGTCATGCCCGATGTGCCCGAAATTTTGTCGCCCTTGCTTTATGCGATCCCTGCGCAGCTTTTGGCCTATTACACGGCTGTGGCCAAAGGCACTGATGTGGATCAACCGCGCAATTTGGCCAAATCTGTCACCGTAGAATGAACGCTGATCTCTTTCCTCTCGAAGACGCAATCGCCACCCTCAGCGAGACCGCAGATCCGGTCAAAGCCATTGAGATGCGCAAATACCATAAAACCCAGCGCCCGGTGCTGGGGATCAGTAATCCCACGATCGATGCCGCAGCCACGGCATGGCGTCAGGAATTTGACCTTGATCAACGGTTGCATCTGGCCATCCAGCTTTGGGACAGCGGCATTTTCGAGGCCCGCATCGCTGCGGCAAAACTCCTGGCTCAGGCGCGGATCCGCCCGGACGACACCGCCGCTTGGGAGCTGATCAAAACCTGGGTGCCCCAGTTTTGCGGCTGGGCTATTGCAGATCACGTCTGCGGGGCCGGAGCCAAGCGTCTGGTCTGGGATCCAAGCCGTCTGGACGAGGTCGAAGTCTGGACCACCTCGGATCACCTTTGGACCAAACGCGCAGCCCTTGTGATGACCTTGCCTTGGACCAAACAAAACAATCCCAAACCTGCAGAAATCCAAGCTCGCGAGCGTATCTTGGGTTGGGCTGCGGATTACACCACTGATCACCGATGGTTTATCCAAAAATCTATCGGATGGTGGCTGCGCGATCTGTCACGCCACGACCCAGACCGCACCAAAAGCTTTGTCCAAGAGCACGGCGACAAAATGAAACCCTTCGCCGTCAAAGAAGCTCTGCGCAAACTCCCCAAATAGGCCATTTTCTTTGTGAAAAGATCCGTGGGGGGGGCGTGCCATGCCCCCGCCCCTGTCAGATTGCGCCAGCAATTCGACACCGCAAAATGGCACCCTAATTCTCGGTAAAAACCTCAAGTTCCGGCAAGCCCGTCAAAGGCGCTTCGATCACGCGCATCGCGGGTAAGGATAGGCGACTGCCCGCGGTTTTGGGGCCCTCGATAGGACGCAGCTCCACGGCGACAGCCTGACCATTGGCCAGATACACAACGCGTCCCATCTGCACGTCATCGACCAATGGCGTCTCCAGCCAAAACCCGGGATCCGCCGGTGACCCAAGGCTGGCCACTGTCCGCCCAAGAGTGGCTGAACCGCCCGCATCTTGCGCTGCCACTTCTACCGCTTGCGCCTTTTCCGCCGAGGATGTCGTATCAAATTGGTCCACAGTACGTGCCGTGGATGGCGGGGCCGTCACTTGCGTGTTCAACCCGTTGGGGCGCGATTTTGGTCGCACAGCTTCCGCAGTTTCCGGTTTAACTTCAGGGGCTTGCGCCTGTGGCTCGATCTGGGCGCAGCTCGCCAAAACCGCCAAAACACTCGTCAAAAATATACCATATCTCATGGGGCCTAGACTATGATGCCTATCCGCCGTCTTCAACGGCAATATCACCCTTGCAGGGTCGCAACCAAAGACCTACCCTCCCTTTATGCTCATCGATCCATTTCAACGTGCGATTACCTACCTGCGCTTGTCCGTCACGGACCGGTGTGACTTTCGCTGCGTTTATTGCATGTCCGAAAACATGCAATTTTTGCCGAAAAAAGAACTACTTAGCCTCGAGGAACTGGACCGACTGTGCACCAGCTTTATCGGGCTTGGGGTGAAAAAACTGCGGATAACCGGTGGTGAGCCTTTGGTCAGACGCGGGATCATGTCTTATTTCCAATCCATGGCGCGCCATATCGATAGTGGTGCTCTGGATGAATTGACCCTGACCACCAACGGCAGCCAGTTGGAAAAATACGCAGCAGATCTGGCCGCTTGCGGCGTCAAACGGATCAATATCTCGCTCGACACTCTGGACGAACAAAAATTCGCGGACATCACCCGTTGGGGCCGCCTGCCCCAAGTTTTGCGCGGAATAGACGCCGCCCAAGCCGCAGGCCTTCGGGTCAAACTGAACGCTGTGGCGCTCAAGAGTTTCAACGAAGACGAGTTGATCCCAATGGCCGAATTTTGCGCCGAACGCGGGCTGGACCTGACCTTTATCGAGGTCATGCCCATGGGCGATATCGGCAATGAGAACCGCATTGGCCAATACTGGTCCTTGAATGACCTGCGCGAAACCCTGGCACAGACCTATAGACTGACCGATCTTTCCGAGCGCACAGGCGGCCCTGCCCGCTACGTCCGCGTTGAGGAAACCGGACAAAAGATCGGCTTTATCACACCGCTGTCCCATAATTTCTGCGAAAGCTGCAACCGCGTGCGCATCACCTGCACCGGCGAGATTTACACCTGCTTGGGCCAAGAGGGCAAAAGCGACCTGCGCGCCCCGCTGCGCGACAACCCGCATGATGACGCCCCTCTAGAGGACGCCATCCGCGCCGCCATCGGCCTGAAACCCAAGGGCCATGATTTCGACTACTCCCGCCAAGAACTAGGCGGTCAAATGTCACGGCATATGTCTCATACAGGTGGTTAGGTATCACCGGATGAGCCTTTTTCGCATTGCAGGAATGTCGGCTTAGAGCCCAGACCTACCAAGATGCCGCACCATGGCGAAGGTCTGCTTTTGCATTTGGTCAATTGCCTACAAGAACCGCCGGACCTTTGCCTTGTAGTTCTCGAACGGGGGACCGTATTGCTCTTTGAGCCACGGTTCCTCGGCGAAAGGCGCAGCGATTAGAACGGCTATTCCGGCAAAGCCGACAAGCGCAGCGCCTGCCGATGCACAAAGCACGATCCAGCCGAAAATCATTGCAATATCTGCCACGTATTGTGGATTGCGGGAATAGCGGTACATGCCGCTTGTTCGGAGCGATCCTTTTGCGCCCCCGGTTTGGGCGATGCCAAACTGTGCGGCTTCTGACCATACGACCACGTTTCCGGCGACAATCAGGGGAACACCTACGCCAAACCGCAACCAAGTTGGGATTGGCAGGCTTCCCCATTCAATAACGCCGAGGACGATCAGGATTCCAAAGAGAGTGAATGTCGGAACCCAAACCAAGATAGGAGTGGCCATAGTATAACGCTTTGGCGGCCAAAGGCGGCGGGCAGGATATGCGATGGACCAAAGCATCGCGGCAAACGTAGCTGCTGCGATCATAAGGCCGATGAAGACTAAGATAGTCAGCATCATACCGCCTCATGTTCCTGCTGGGTCATTTCGCGTCGTTCTTCCAAGGCTTGGCGTAGGATTTGGGACGCCGATGACAGAAACAATCCGGCCATGATGGTTGCCACGATTAGGTCAGGCCAACCCGTTGCCGTGCCCCACACACCAAGCGCTGCAAACATCACGGCCACGTTCCCAATCGCGTCATTGCGCGAACAGAGCCAGACCGACCGGACATTGGCATCACCATCCTTGTAGCGGACCAACAGCATGACGCTTGCCAGATTGGTGAGTAGTGCGAGAAAGCCGACAACACCCATGATTTCAGCCGTGGGGACGCCAGTATAGAATACGCGGTAGACCGTTGATCCGAAGACCCAAAGGCCCATGAGAAGAAGGCTGACGCCTTTGAACAATGCCGCATTCGTTCGGGCACGAAGTGAGGCTCCGATGACCGCAAGCGAAATACCATAGGTCAGCGCATCGCCCGCAAAGTCGAGTGCGTCAGCTTGCAACGCCTGAGACTTGGCCAGATGGCCTGCTGTCATCTCGACAAAGAACATCGTCGCGTTTAGGGCAATGACGATCCACAGCCGTCTTTTGTAGTCATCTGAAACGCCGTCAAACTTGGCGTCATGTCCGCAGCAACCAGCCATGAGAATCCTCTTTCTTCTTTGGTTGCTCATACTGTAATGTCTCTAGCAGCTAGAGGTTCAAGAGGTTTTTTCATGTTTTCGATTGGCGAGCTTTCAAAGCGCACCAAGGTCAAGGTTCCGACCATCCGGTATTACGAGGAAATGGGGTTATTGGCCGAGGCGGAACGCACGTCCGGGAACCAACGGCGATACGACAAAGCTGGGTTAGAACGGCTGAGTTTCATCCGCCATGCGCGTGACCTTGGGTTTTCGATTGAAGCGATTTCGTCGTTGATCGAACTGCAAGATCATCCGGACCGATCGTGCGAGGCTGCGACGCAGATCGCCACGTTGCAACTTGAAGACGTCCGCGCAAAGATCAAACGTCTTAGGACACTTGAAAAAGAACTCAGTCGAATATCGAAGGGCTGCGACGGTGAAGGCGTGTCGGAAGATTGCTACGTGTTAGCGTCACTAGCTGACCACAATTTGTGCGACCGCGAGCATTAGAACCACGAATGCGGACATTGGACTGTCGAGAACGAACGGCAGGAAAGTCCGCATAGTGGTCACTAACGAGACGACCTCACCACTCCGAGTTTGGCTATCGAACCCAAAGCACTGTCGTTTGTTAAATCGCATAGCAACCCAGCAAGGCAACCAACGCCATCGGGCCAAAAAAGCTATACGGTGAGATCAAACACCATGATGCCATCCGTGCCACCGACGCAAAGCGCACATAAGCGTGCCCCTAGTGCTTTGTGCGTAGGATGCTCTGCATAGGTGTCGAGCGCAGATCTGTTCGCAAACCTGATCACAAAGCCATCGGTAAACCCAACTGATTTTCCTTCAAAATCGCGGTTGGGGCCAAAATCAAACGAGATAACCCCCTCAAGCCCTGACGCAAACGCATCCAGCTCACCCATCACGCCATCGCGCATCTGTTGATCCGCCTCAGCGCGGAACTGGCAAAACACGCAATGCAAAATCATCCGAACTCGGCGCCTAAATCCCGCACGCTTTCGTCGATCCAGTGATGCTGCAACCATGGGGTGGCTTTGCAGTAGCGTAGCCATGATCCGCTATAACCTTCGACGGCTTCCGGCATCTTGGGATGGCCATGAAAACACACCACACGGGCATTGGCGGGCAATTGCGCGGCCTTAAGATAATTCATCGGCGGCAAGTTCAGACAATCGTGTTTGAAGCTGACCACCATGTCCGGCGGAAGGTAGGAAAACACGCCGCGCTCTTGGGCCTTGGTCGAGGTATAGCGCTGCTCAGAACCGCGGGCGATTTCCACTTCGCGGCCAGCGTCCTTGGCCAAATCCTGATACAAAAACCCATGTACCGCGGGATCAAACCGAAACACAGACCCATGGCCAGTGGCCCTGCCCCGCCGCGCCTCGACCCAGTCGGCGCGCATAGCAACAGTGCCTGCCTCATGGGACCAAAGGGGTTCAAGACCACCCGTGATCACCACATCCAGATCAAAGCCCAAAATCGGCCCGTCCAAATCAGGGATCAAACCGGGGCGAAACAGGCTGACCTTGCGCATGGCCCCTTGGCGGTTGGCCACAGCAAGTGCTGCGTTCATCTCGTCCAAAAACGGCTCGACCGGCAGCGGAAGAACTTCGATATCAGGATGAAAACCTGCGCTGTCCTCGGTCATGCAAAAGAAGCGCACAGGGCGTTTGAGATGCCGCCGCACCCCGGAATAGAGCCGGTTTACATATTCCGGTCCAAAAAGCGTGCCCCATTTAATGCAGGCGATATTGGCCGTCTGGGTCATGCAGCGGGCATCCGGCTTTCGATGATTTCAGCCCACCAGCTACAGCCCGCAGGAATCGCCTCGTCCGAAAAGTTATATTCGGGATGATGCACAGGCGCTGTGTCGCCATTGCCCACGAGGATATAGGCACCGGGGCGCGCGTTGAGCAAAAACGCAAAGTCTTCGCCGCCCATGATCAGCGGTGCCTCGTCACAGCTGCCCGAGACTTTGGTGGCGACCGCAGCGGCAAATTCTGTTTGTTCTTCGTGGTTTATCATCACCGGATAGCTGCGACGGTAGTTTACATCCACTGTGCCGCCCATGGTCGCGGCAATCCCTTCGGCGATCTCAGAGACACGTTTTTCAGCCAAGTCCTGCACATCCAAATCCAATGTTCGCACAGTCCCTTTTAGGGTGACAGAGGCCGGGATCACGTTGAACGCCTTGCTTTCAGTCTCGAATGATGTGACTGAGACGACCACTTGTTCAACGGGGTCCACGTTGCGGCTGGCGATGGTTTGCAAGGCAAGCACGATGTGACTGGCCATCACAGTACTGTCGACGGTCTCATGGGGTTTGGCGGCATGCCCCCCTTTGCCATGTACAGTGATTTCGAACTGGTCAGCAGCAGCAAAAAACGGTCCCGGGCGGATCGCAAATTCGCCCAATGGCATGCCCGGCCAATTGTGCATGCCGTAAACTTCTTGAATGCCGAACTCTTCCATCATGCCGTCTTCGACCATCTCGCGACCGCCACCCCCGCCCTCTTCGGCGGGTTGAAAGATCACCACGCAGGTACCATCAAAATTGCGGGTCTCAGCCAGATATTGCGCCGCCCCCAATAGCATGGAGGTGTGCCCGTCATGGCCGCACGCGTGCATTTTGCCCGGCTCACCGCTGGCATAATCCAGCCCCGTTGCCTCTAAAATGGGCAGTGCATCCATATCAGCCCGCAGGCCAATGACACGCCCCGCTGTGTCCGTTTTGCCTTTGATCACACCCACAACACCCGTGCGCCCAATGCCGGTTTTGATCTGATCGCAGCCAAATTCAGCCAGTTTGTCCGCCACAACACCTGCCGTGCGATGGGTATCGAACATCAGTTCCGGATGGGCGTGAAGGTCGCGCCGCCACGCCGTGATATCAGCGTGCAGTTCGGCAAAACGGTTCTTAATCGGCATGAGGCAGCCCCTTTGGCGGTTACTCCACTGCCTTTCTAATGCGGCGCACCGCAAACCACACGCCCAAAATGACCAACGGGGTCGCAATTGCACCCAGCCATGTTTTGCCAAGGCCGATCTCTTTGCCAAAGGGTTCGGCGACATAAAGCACAAGGTTCAGCGCGTAATAGCTAATCGCCACGACAGACAGGCCCTCAACCGTGCGCTGCAACCGCAATTGCAGATCGGCACGTTTGTCCATGCTTTCCAACAAGGTTTGGTTTTGCGCAGATCGTTCCACATCCACCCGCGTCCGTAGCAGATCGCCCGCACGGGTCGCCCGTCCTGTCATAGCGTTCAGCCGTTCTTGAGCCGAGGCCACTGTGCGCATGGCCGGATCAAAGCGGCGCATCATAAATTCGCCAAAGGTCTGCCGCCCGTTAAAACGGTCCTCGCGCAGCACCTCAATGCGTTGCGAGACCAAAGCCTGATAGGCACCAGTGGCCCCAAATCGAAATGAGGACCGTGCGCTGAGGCTCTCCAATTCTGCGGAAATTGCCAGAAGTTCCTGCAACGTATCGTCGGCATTCTTTTCATTGCCGGTTAGGTTGGCAATCAGCCCGGTCAGGCTGGTTTCCAGTTCCGCCATACGCCCAGACATGGATCGCACCCGGCTGAGCCCCAGCATTGAGATCGACTTATAGGTCTCGATCTCGCACAGCCGTTGCACGATACGGCCAATGCGCCGCTCGCCCGTGTTGCCATCGACAAAAACAGCAAAGCGCATATGCCCTGCCGGATCGATGCGGAAATCCCCCGCCGCCACAGCGCAGTCATCCAAAATCCGGCTTACTGCGAGGCTTTCGGGTACAAACCAATCCTCTAGCTTTTTCTTGATATCATCGTCAGACGTCCGTTCCGCCACGCGGATCAAGGCCGATGTCATCCGTGTGCCCGGGGCCTTTTGCAGCCAATCCTGCGGGAAGACGTCAAATTCCGATGGATCAAAAGGCCGATCCGACAGCCCGTCTTCAAATGCCGTGTAGGTCACAAATTCCGTGTGCTGTTCCCATTTGAGCGTATGCCGCCCGATTTTACCAAAGTAATGCGTGGCGCCGGGCTGTGGATGCGGAGCACCATAGCGGTCCAGTAAATCCACCAGATGGGCCATATCTTGACTGCGGTCGCGGTTGGCCGCATCTACCGGCTGCTTGATCGCCAAATATGTCGCTGTGCAAGGTGCATTTAGCGTCGGAAACGGCCGCGCATGCAGTTCGTTGGCCATTGGGTAGCGGAGCGGATGATCTTCGATGGCGGTCATAGGAAAAGGATGCCTTTTTATACTTATCGCATAAATAACGCGAGTTTGGTTAACGTAAACTATAAAAACTCAAGAATTTCAGACATTTAGCGGTGTGCAACAGTATGCGGTTCCACCTATACGAAATTTCCAAGACTCAAGAGGCGTCATTAGCGTGACTATTCCCCTTAACGCCAAAACATAAGCCCCCCTAAATATGGAGGCCATAACGACATCAGGAATGGGCCAATATGACCTCCGTTGAAGACATTCGCTATATCATTGGAATGGCCCTAATTGGAGTAGGTTTGGCTTTTCTTAAGGCCCCGTTGGTTGTGACGCTTTTGACCGGTTTTGGTCTGGGCTGTGCTCTGTTCCCCTATTTCATCCTCAACCCAACGCTAAAACTCTTTCAAAGCCTGCGTCCCGGTGTTTTGTCTAGCGTTGTAAGCATTTTGCGTGGCAACTCAAACCTACCGCAAAGGCAGTCTTGGGTCATTCTTGGGGCGCTTGCGGTTTCTGGTGCTCTGTTTGTGCTAACAGGACAGGTCTTTGCGGAACTGTTCTTACCACGCTTTATGAATGTCACGATGGAAAACCGCGATGGGATGAGCATCGCAATTCTGGCAGGTGTTCTGCTTGGGTTGTTTAAGATGCTACAATTTTACGGCAAACGCCTGCGCGACAGATCCTAAACGCAAAACGCCCCACCAAATTGGCAGGGCGTCTTAACAGTTCATTCACTGCGTTTAGTCGATCATCGGCAGTAGTTTGTCCAAGCTTTCTTTGGCATCGCCGTAGAACATCCGCGTGTTGTCCTTAAAGAACAACGGGTTCTCGATGCCGGAATAGCCCGCACCTTGACCACGTTTCGAGACAAACACTTGTTTCGCCTTCCAGCATTCCAAAACCGGCATACCAGCGATGGGGCTGTTTGGATCATCTTGGGCCGCAGGGTTCACGATGTCGTTCGAACCGATAACGATCGCCACGTCTGTGTCAGGGAAATCATCGTTGATCTCATCCATTTCCAGCACAATGTCGTAGGGCACTTTGGCCTCAGCCAGCAGCACGTTCATGTGACCAGGCAAGCGACCTGCAACCGGGTGGATCGCAAAGCGCACGTTCTTGCCTTTGGCACGCAGCTTACGCACCAGTTCGGACACCGCTTGCTGGGCTTGCGCCACGGCCATACCGTAACCCGGAATGATCACAACGCTATCAGCTTCGTTCAAAGCAGCGGCAACGCCGTCAGCTTCGATAGCGATCTGTTCGCCTTCCACAGCCATCTGTTCGCCTTGCGGGCCACCAAAGCCGCCCAAGATCACAGACACGAAACTGCGGTTCATCGCCTTACACATGATGTAGGACAAGATCGCACCAGAAGAGCCGACCAGCGCGCCCACAACGATCAACAGGTCGTTCCCAAGGGAGAAACCAATCGCCGCTGCAGCCCAACCGGAATAGCTGTTCAGCATGGACACAACCACAGGCATGTCCGCACCGCCAATGCCCATGATCAAGTGATAGCCGATGAACAACGCCGCCAGTGTCATCAAGAACAGTGGGAAGAACCCACCAGTGTTGAAGTACCAGATCAGCGTGATCACTGCGACGCCAGCCGCTGCAATGTTCAGCATGTGCCCACCGGGCAGTTTGGTCGCAGCGCTGTCCACTTTGCCCGCCAGCTTGCCGTAAGCAATGACAGACCCCGTGAAGGTGATCGCACCGATGAAGATGCCGAGGAACAATTCAACCCGCAGGATGTTGATCTCGACAACCGACTTCTTGGCAATCAGGGCAGCAAATGTGCCCATTTCCTTGGGATCAGTACCAGCAGCCAACATGGCGGCCACGTTGCCGATCTCGAAATGCGCAATGAACCCTACGAACACAGCCGCCAAACCAACAAGGGAGTGCATGGCCGCAACCAGTTCGGGCATTTGTGTCATCTGAACGCGCGTGGCCAGTTGATAGCCAATGGCCCCGCCCCCAGCGATCATCAGGATCGACAGCAGCCAGTACCCTGCACCGGGTCCAACCAAGGTCGCAGCCACAGCCAAGGCCATACCTGCAATGCCATACCATACGGCGCGTTTAGCGCTTTCTTGTCCCGAAAGGCCACCCAAAGACAGGATGAACAGAACGGCTGCAACCACATAAGCTGCTGTAGTAAAACCAAATTCCATGATCCTACCCCCTTAAGATTTCTGGAACATGGCGAGCATGCGCCGTGTCACAAGGAAGCCGCCAAAGATGTTGATACCAGTCATAAAGACCGACACAGCAGCAAGTAAAATAACAAGGAACGAGCCTGATCCGATTTGCATCAGCGCCCCAAGAATGATGATCGAGGAAATCGCATTGGTTACCGCCATCAACGGTGTGTGCAAGCTGTGCGCAACACCCCAGATCACTTGGAACCCTACAAAAACCGACAACACGAACACGATAAAGTGCTGCATAAAGCTGGGCGGCGCGACGGTGCCCAGAGCCAGCAACAAGAACGCGCCAATGGCCAACATGCCCACTTGTGTTTGCGTCTGCTTTTTGAATGCGGCCACTTCTTCGGCGCGCTTTTCCTCTGGCGTCAGCTCTTTCGGAGCTTCCTTTTTTGGGGCCGCCGCAATCGCTGCAACCTTTGGAGGGGGCGGCGGATAGGTGATTTCTTTGTCAAAGGTGACAGTGGCACCACGGATCACATCGTCTTCCATGTCGTGGACCAGAACACCGTCTTTTTCAGGTGTCAGGTCTGTCATCATGTGACGGATGTTGTTGCCGTACAACGTCGAGGCCTGTGTGGCCATGCGGCTTGGGAAGTCGGTATAGCCAACGATGGTCACGCCGTTATCCGTGACGATCTTCTCGTCCATCTTGGTCAGTTTGCAATTGCCGCCCTTTTCAGCGGCAAGGTCCACAATAACCGAGCCCGGCTTCATCATCTCAACCATATCCGGCGTCCACAACTCGGGCGCCTCGCGGTTGGGGATGAGGGCCGTACAGATTACGATGTCGATCTCTGGGGCCATTTCGCGGAACTTTTCCAGCTGCTTTTCGCGGAATTCAGGGCTGGAGGGGGCTGCATAGCCGCCTGTTGCTGCTGAATCCTGGCTGCTCTCTTCGAACTCGAGAAACACGAACTCGGCGCCCATGGATTCAATCTGTTCAGCCACTTCGGGACGTACGTCAAACGCATAAGTGATCGCACCAAGGGACGTCGCAGTCCCAATCGCAGCCAAACCAGCAACACCCGCACCAATGACCAAAATCTTGGCCGGTGGGACCTTACCCGCAGCAGTTACCTGACCAGTAAAGAACCGTGGGAAGTTGTTACCTGCCTCAATCACAGCACGGTAGCCTGCGATGTTGGCCATGGACGACAGCGCGTCCATTTTCTGGGCGCGGGAAATCCGTGGCACCATTTCCATAGCGATCACGTTTGTACCAGCCTTAGTGGCGGCCTTCATGCCAGCCTCGTTGGCAGCAGGATTAAAGAACGAGATCAGCGTCTGTTCGGCGCGCATCTTTTTAGTCTCAGTCGCGTCTGGCTGACGGACTTTGACGACGATGTCGGCCTCTTTCCAAAGGGCTGCGGCAGTTTTGACGACGCTGACGCCAGCCTCTTTGTACGCGGCATCGGAAAAGCCAGCTTTGCTGCCAGCGCCGGCTTCGATCACGCAATCATACCCGAGCTTTTGAAGCTGCAACGCGCTGTCAGGTGTCATCGCCACCCGCGCTTCGCCTTCAAAAACTTCTCTTGGTGCTCCTATTTTCAACAGCACATCCCCCTTTTGATCATCCGTTAAGGTCGGAAAAATGATTATTAATCATCGCTGACTTACCGTGTGAAATATTGTTTCACAAGGGCGGACACCCCTCCCGCGACATGTGCGCGCTAACACAAAAACGGCATGCAAAGGTATGCGAACGGCATTCGCCCAAAATGTAAGCGATTATAGGAAATGTTAACGCTAACGTGGATTGCGCTAAACCCAACGTCGGGTTTGCTGGCAATACTGCCTAAACTCCGCGCCAAATCCTGATTCAAGGCGCATCTCCTCGGCCAAAATGAATCGCTGCGTGATCAAAAGCACAAAAACCGGCACCAAAATCAGGCTGATCACTGCATCCCATCGCAAACACAACCCCGCCAAAACCAAAGCATCCCCCAAATAAATCGGGTTGCGCGTGCGTGCAAAAATACCGCGAGTGATCAAGGCAGACGCGGTCTGGTGCGGGATCACCGTTGTCTTGTGTCGCCTGAACTCGACAAACGCTAAGGCCATCAGGCCCAGCCCAAGGGCTACAAGCGCCCCACCGATCACATGGCTCACGGCATCGCTTTCAATCGGAAACAGCCGCCCTTGCCCATAGGCCACCGCAGCAAACCCCGCCAACCAGACCGGTGGACTATCTATCATTTTGATCAACGGCAAATTCATCACAGCCACGCCCACTCTTGCCACTTGCAGCCCAGACTGCCACGCTAGGATCAGGAGGACCAGCGCTATGAGTTTACAGGGAAAACACGCTTTAGTGACCGGCGGGGGCAGCGGCATCGGACTGGCCATCGCGCAAACCCTCGCCGCTGAAGGTGCACAGGTGACGATTACCGGGCGTAGGCAGGATGTTTTGGAAAACGCCGCCGCCGCACACGGGCTTTTTGCCGCCACTATGGATGTCAGGGACGAGGCGCAGACCCGCGACGCCATTGCGACAGCCGCCGCCGATCGCGGCCCTGTTGCCATTTGTGTGGCCAATGCTGGCATCGCCCAAGGCCGTAGTTTTCGCAAAACCGACAGCGCCCATTGGCGTGATGTCCTCAGCACCAATTTGGACGGTGCATTTGTGACCATCCAAGCCGCGATGGAGACGTTGGAACCTGACGCATGGGGGCGCGTGATCGGCATGTCATCGATCGCAGGCGTACGCGGTTTGCGCGGGGCCATCGCCTACACAGCCTCAAAACACGGGCTGATCGGGCTGATCCGTGGGTTATCCGAAGAATATATGGGCTCAAACATCACGTTTAACGCACTTTGTCCCGGTTATGTGGCCACGGACATTGTCACCACAAACGCCACCGCCATTGCAGCAGCCACAGGTCTCAGCGAAGAGGATGCCACCCAAACCATGGCCCGCGCAAATCGCCACAAAAAGTTGATGGATACCGATGAGATTGCCGCCGCTGCCCTTTGGCTGTGCTCAGATGCGGCGCGCAGCGTGAACGGACAGACCATCCAAATCGCCGGAGGCCAAGTGTCGTGACCGATTTTGCAGCCACCAAGGCCCAGTTCCATTTGCCCGATGGGATGATTTATTTGGACGGCAATTCGCTGGGCCCGCTCCCCAAAACGGCCCCTGCCGTGGTGGACGCCATGATGAAACAGCAATGGGGTGATATGCTGATCGGGGGCTGGAATAAAGCCGGATGGATGGCGCAACCCACGGCCCTAGGGGATCAGGTGGCCCGCCTCATAGGGGCCGAGGCAGGCCATGTAACCCTTGGCGACACCCTATCGATCAAAGTGGTACAGGCCCTTGCGGCGGGCTTGCGATTGCAACCGGACCGCAAAGTGATCTTGACCGACAACGGGAATTTTCCTTCGGACATTTATATGGCGCAGGGCCTGATCGAAGCCCTAGACCAAGACTATGAGCTGTGCATCGTGGATCCCGCAGAGGTTGCCGCACGCATCGGGCCTGACGTGGCTGTGGTTTTGCTCACACAAGTCGACTACCGCACAGGGGCAATGCACAACATGCAATCCCTGACCCAAACGGCCCATCAATCCGGTGCATTGGTGATCTGGGATCTGGCCCATTCCGCGGGCGCTTTAGATTTGGACGTGTCCGCCTGTAACGCCGATTTCGCGGTGGGCTGCACTTACAAATACCTCAACGGCGGCCCCGGCGCGCCTGCCTTTATCTATGTGGCGCCGCGCCATATCGGGCAGGTTGAACCCATGCTGTCAGGCTGGTTGGGACATGCAGCGCCCTTTGACTTTGCCCCAGACTATCGCCCGGGCAATGGGATTGAACGCATGCGCGTGGGCACACCACCAGTGATCCAGATGGCCAGCCTTGCCGCCGCCTTGGAGATTTGGAAAGACGTGGATCTGGCCCAATTACGCCAGGCCTCCATTGACCTGAGCGAACAGTTCATCGATTTGGTTGAGGAAAATTGCCCCATGCTGCGTCTGGTCAGCCCGCGCAACGCAGCCCATCGCGGCAGTCAGGTGTCGTTTTCCTTTTCCGAAGGCTACGCCGCCATCCAAGCCCTGATTGACCGGGGTGTTGTCGGCGATTTTCGCGCACCCAACATAATGCGATTTGGGATTACACCGCTGTTTATCGATGCAGATGACATTACCCAAGCCTGCGCAATCATGGCAGATGTTATGAATAACAGGCTGTGGGACCTGCCAGAATACAAGGTAAAATCTGCTGTAACTTAAGGGCCTACGAGACTGATTTCAAAGGATTAGAGCGCTTTTGCTGCCACGCAGCGCAGGCCGCACCAAAGGCTTTGAACAACGGGTTAGAGACCGGATCGATATCGGCCTGCCATTCTGGATGCCATTGAACCGATAACGTAAAGCCCGGGGCATCTTTGATGTAGACGGCCTCAGGCGTGCCATCCGGGGCAACCCCGTCAATAACGATCCGACTGCCCGGTTTTTTGATCCCCTGACCATGCAACGTGTTGGTTTGCACCACTTGGCGTCCCATAACCTTGTGAAAGACACCGTCCTCTTTAAAGGTCACGGGGTGGCGCAGGGCGAACTTTTCTTCCAACGTGCCATCAGGCGGCATGCGGTGGTTGTCGCGCCCCGGCAGATCACGAATTTCTGGATACAGGCTGCTGCCCATGGCAACGGCCACTTCCTGAAACCCTCGACAGATGCCAAAAATTGGTTGGCCGCGCTGCACACAGGCGCGGATCAAAGGCAGAGCCACCGCGTCACGGTCACGATCAAATGTACCATGGGCCTCGGTTGCGACTTCGCCGTATTCCTCGGGATGCACATTGGCGCGGCCGCCTGTGAACAAGAAGCCATCGCAGACCTCCATCAACTCGGCGGTCGACACAAGAGAAGGATTTATTGGCACAACCAAAGGACAACAGCCCGAGACCTGGGATAGAGCCGCGCAATTCATCTGCCCGGCCGCAAAGACCGGATATTCATCATTGATCAGATGTTGATTGCCAATAATTCCAACAACGGGTCGCACCATAAGACTCTCCTTTACAGGTAACTGTATTACCTGCACGAAAGACTTAAAATACGACAAAGACGCACATTAATTTGCAAAAATGCACAGAAATATGTCTGGAGATTTTTAGGCGTCTGCGATCAATTTGGCCGCTTCGATCCCTGCGACTGCAGCAAGCTCATCATTGTCAGAGGTATCGCCCGTCACGCCAACAGCGCCCAAAACCGTGCCTTTGGCATCCCGCACCAAAACGCCGCCTGGAACAGGCACGACGGCCCCGCCGAAGACACCGTTCACAGCGGCCATGAAGTAGGCCTGCTGTTCGGCGCGAGCCATTTGTGCCTGCCCCGCCATTCCAAGCATGACTGCGCCATAAGCTTTGCCATGTGCGATACCATAGCGCCCGGGCGATGCGCCGTCGCTGCGTTCAAAGGCAATCGGATGCCCACCGGCATCCAGCACAATCACGCTGAGCGGCTTGAGCTGTAGCTCAGCCCCTTTGTTCATCGCGGCTTTGATAATTTGTCGGGCTTTTCGCAAGTTCAACGCCATAAGGGCATCCTTTTCATTTAGGGACACGGGTTCATTAAGAATACACGCCCCTTAGGGTCGATTTTTTGTTAGTATAAACGGGTCAGAACAACTAAGCCGCGGCGCTTGCGGCACTTTGAGCTTTGAGTTCCAACCGACGTGCATGCAAGACAGGCTCGGTATAGCCCGATGGCTGCACGCGCCCTGCAAATACCAAATCACTCGCGGCTTGGTAGGCTACGCCATCAAAACTTGGCGCCATTGGCCGATATGTGGGATCATTTGCGTTTTGGGCATCCACCACAGCGGCCATTTTTTGCATTGCTGCATGCACTTGATCGGCAGACACTACGCCGTGGTGCAACCAATTGGCCAAAGCCTGACTGGAAATCCGGCATGTCGCACGATCCTCCATCAAACCCACATCATGAATATCGGGGACTTTGGAACAGCCAACCCCCTGATCCACCCAGCGCACCACATAGCCCAAAATACCTTGGGCGTTGTTTTCGATCTCTTGAGTGATTTGGGCCGTTGACCAATTTTGCCCCTGCGCCACTGGCAGCGTCAAAAGATCCTCAAGCGTGCCGCGCGCGCCACCCGCCCGCAGCCTGTCTTGGCAGGCCAAGACGTCAACGTGGTGATAGTGCGTGGCATGCAACGTGGCAGCCGTGGGCGATGGCACCCATGCGCATGTCGCCCCCGATTGAGGATGACCGATCTTGGCCTCCAGCATTTCAGCCATGCGATCGGGCATGGCCCACATGCCTTTGCCAATCTGAGCACGGCCTTTTAGCCCGCAAGCCAGCCCAATATCAACGTTGCGATCTTCATAGGAGGCAATCCAAGGCAGCGTTTTCATCTCGCCTTTGGGCACCATTGGCCCCGCTTCCATGCTTGTGTGGATTTCATCACCTGTGCGATCCAAGAACCCTGTATTGATAAAGGCCACACGGGATTTGGCCGCATGAATGCAGGCGCCTAGATTGGCGGAGGTGCGACGTTCTTCGTCCATAATCCCCAGCTTGACCGTGTATCGGGGCAAACCAAGGGCTGCCTCGACAGCGCTAAAGATTTCATCAGCAAAAGCCACTTCATCGGGACCGTGCATCTTGGGTTTCACCACGTAGACAGATCCGGTCTGGGAATTTCCGCTATGGGCTGCATCGCTGGACGGTTTAAGGTCGTGCATCGCAATCAATGTAGTGAACATTGCGTCCAGCAAGCCTTCGCCAACCTCGCGCCCCTGTGCATCCAAAACCGCAGGGTTGGTCATCAAATGCCCCACGTTGCGCACCAACATCAGGGCACGCCCCTTGAGGACACCTGCGCTGCCGTCTGCCTTTTCAAAGGTCACATCCGGATTGAGAACGCGCTGAAACGTCGTGCCACCTTTGGTGACTGTTTCGGCCAGATCGCCCTTCATCAGACCCAACCAATTGCGGTAGGCCAGTGTTTTGTCGGTTCCGTCAACGGCTGCAACAGAATCTTCGCAATCCATAATGGTCGACACGGCTGATTCCAAAATGACATCCGCAAGGCCTGCAGGATCCGTTGCCCCGATCTGGTGAGTTGGATCAAAGACCAGACGTAAATGCAGCGCGTTTTTGGCCAAGATCACTTCGGACAAGGCCCCGCTTTGCGCGGTAACTTGGCCGACAAATTGCGAACCATCCTTCAAAGACACCACGCCGTTTGCCGTCGCCAACTGCAACGCACCCTGTGCCACGCGCACTCCCGTGACATCCGCCCAAGACGCCCCGTCAAGGGGTACCGCGCTGTCCAAATGCGCCTTGGCCCAAGCAATCACCCGGGCACCACGGTCTGCATCATAGGACCGTCCCTCAGGCAAATCGCCCAGCGCATCCGTGCCATAAAGCGCGTCATAAAGACTGCCCCAACGGGCGTTTGCGGCGTTCAGAGCAAACCGCGCGTTCATAATCGGCACAACCAACTGCGGCCCGGGCGTATGTGCGATTTCCGCGTCAACATTGCTGGTATCAATAGAAAACGCCTCGGGTTCAGGCACCAGATAACCGATCTCGGTCAGGAACGCATGATAAGCCGCCGCATCATGGGGCTGACCTTTGCGTTCGATATGCCATGCATCGATGCGGGCCTGAATATCCTCACGTTGGGTCAAGAAGGCCCGGTTTTTCGGTCCCATCGTCTCGACAATCTGTGCAAAGCTGGCCCAAAAAGCATCAGCTTGGATGCCAGTTCCGGGCAGTGCTTCGGTTTCAAGGAAGTCGCACAAAACAGTTTCGACAGACAGACCTGCGCGGGATTGATAATCAGACATAAGACGCTCCTGGGGCTGAGGCAGTACACAACGGCACACCGCTGCAATTCCCGATTTAGAAAAAAAGTTTCCGATAGGCAACAGCTTTGGTCCATAAACATTACCAGTTTATGGAATTGACCCTCAAATCAGGATGTATCGCCGGATTTTGAGGCGCGGCGGCAGCGATCCGAACAGTATTTAACCGCATCCCAGTCCTTGGCCCACTTTTTGCGCCAGGTGAACGGCAATCCACAAACAGTACACAGCTTGCTGGGCAGATCTGATTTTTTGCGCATCTTCGCCATGGCTAGAACTCGAACTTTAGCTGATCTTTGGGGGCAGGCTTGGCCGCTTTTCTTCGCGGTGCACGGTCGTTGACGAAATGCCCTTGGGGGTCCTTGCGGCTTGCGTGTTTTTCGATGATGTCTTTTGCCTTGGCCCGAAATTCTGGGCCACGACGCACACCCCAAACCTGCGCACGTGCCTCAGCGGCGGCAGCTTTGACATCAACAATGGGCTCTGGATAGTGACGCCCCAACAAGGACCCTGCCCCGTCCCACAACCAAGGCTCTTGCAGGTATTGATCGGGCACAGCGGCCAATTCCGGCACCCAGCGGCGGGTAAATACACCGGTTGGATCCTGATCATGTCCTTGCTTGACCGGATTATAAACACGGACAGTGTTCATACCCGTGGTGCCTGATTGCATCTGGACCTGCGACCAATGGATGCCCGGCTCATAATCGGTAAAGCGCCGCGCCAAATGCTGACCTGTAGGGCGCCAATCCAGCCAAAGATGATAACTGGCCACGGCCTGCACCATGCTGCGCATCCGAAAATTCAGCCAGCCCGTATGGGCCAAGTAACGCATGCAGGCATCAACAAAGGGCAGCCCGGTCTCGCCAGTCTGCCACGCCTGCAGACGGCTTGTATCGCTTTGGGCAGGACGCAGACCCTCATAGGCGGGATGCAAACACTGCCATTCCATGCGCGGCTCGTCTTCCAGCTTTTGCATAAAGTGATCGCGCCAAGCCAAACGGCTTTGAAAGGATTTCATCGCCCCGATCCAGCCATCGCGGGTGCCTTTGACTTCCGCCGCGCGGGCCCATCCAGCATTGGCCGCCTCACGGCCCGACAGACTGCCCAAGGCCAGATGCGGCGACAAGCGTGAGCAAGCCACTTCGCCTTCCAGCGGCGAGGACATCGCGCGCCGATACGTTTGGCCCCGTTCCGTCAGAAACCCGCCCAACAGTGAAAGCGCCTGATCGCGCCCGCCCAATTGCCGCGCCGGACATGGGTCGGGCGCCATGCGTAGATCCTGCGCAGTGGGCAGGCCGCCAGTGCTGTTTAAGGAGGGGGGTGGCAAAGCCGCGGGTGCATCCAACGCGCCTTCGCGCAAAAACCGATTGCGAAGAGCCGCCCAGCCGTCGCGTCCCGCAAGGCGACGCACAACACCAGATTGCGGCAATTCAAGCCAAGGCACGCTATTTTCGGTGGCCCAAGCCAGAGCAGCGCGATCGCGTTGAAAGGTCCAGTTGTTGCCGGTTTCCTCGTGGCTGACCAATTCGAAATGGCCCAATTGCGCTTTGAGGTCCGCAAAAACATCCAGCACGCGCCCCTGCGCCAGATACAGGCCACTGCCCAGCCTGCGCAGCTGTTGGTCCAGATTTTCCACCGCTTCAGCCGTGAACTGCCATTGCCGCCCCGCAGTGTCGGGCAACTGCCAATAGTCCGGCTCGATAATATAAAGCGGCAAAATGGGTTTGTTCTGAGCCACAGCCCAGCCCAGCGCAGGGTGATCAACCACCCGCAAATCCCGTTTAAACCAAACAACAACTGTCATAGGCGACAGATAGGCGGTGGTACGGGCTTTTCCAGCATCCGTGTCTTGCACTTAGGGACCAAGCCGCTACCCTTGGGTGGTCTTTGCAGGAGAAAACACATGCGCGACGCGGCCCCCCAAACCATCTATCTGTCCGACTACACGCCCCCCGCGTATTTGGTCGATAGCGTGCATTTGACGTTTCAACTGGCCCCCACGGCCACACGGGTCATCAGCAAAATCGCGTTTCGGCCTAATCCAGAGGCCACATCGCGTGAGTTTTTCCTTAATGGTGAGCAGGTCGAACTGATCTGGGCTAAAATCGATGGGGCCGAGGTCGCGCCGGCTGTCTCGCCTGACGGAGTGCGCATGGATGTTCCTGACGCACCTTTCGTTTTTGAAGCAGAGGTTGAGATCAGCCCGCAAACCAATACGGCCCTCGAGGGGCTTTATATGTCAAACGGCATGTACTGCACCCAATGTGAGGCTGAAGGATTCCGCAAAATTACGTTCTATCCTGACCGCCCCGATGTGATGTCGGTCTTTACAGTGCGCATTGAGGGCGCCGAGCCCGTGTTGCTATCCAACGGCAATCCAACCGCGCAGGGCGATGGCTGGGCCGAATGGCACGATCCTTGGCCCAAGCCCGCGTATTTGTTCGCCTTGGTGGCGGGCGATCTGGTGGCCCATCCCGACCAGTTCCAAACCATGTCGGGCAAAGATGTGGAATTAAACATCTACGTGCGCCCCGGGGACGAAGGCAAATGCGCCTTCGGGATGGAGGCGCTCAAAGCTTCGATGAAATGGGATGAGGATGTCTATGGCCGCGAGTATGATCTGGATATTTTCAACATTGTGGCGGTGGATGATTTCAACATGGGGGCCATGGAAAACAAAGGGTTGAACATTTTCAACAGCTCCTGCGTTTTGGCCTCGCCCGAGACCAGCACAGACGGCAATTTTGAACGGATCGAAGCGATCATCGCCCATGAATATTTCCACAACTGGACCGGCAATCGCATCACCTGTCGCGATTGGTTCCAGCTGTGTCTGAAAGAAGGGCTAACAGTCTATCGCGACAGTCAGTTCACCTCGGATCTGCGGTCTGCCCCGGTCAAACGCATCTCGGATGTCAACGACCTGCGCGGCCGTCAATTTCGCGAAGATGCAGGCCCATTGGCCCACCCGGTACGCCCCGACAGCTTTGTCGAGATCAACAACTTCTATACCGCTACGATCTATGAAAAAGGCGCAGAAGTCATCGGCATGCTCAAGCGTCTGGTCGGCGATGCCGCCTATGCGAAAGCGCTTGATCTTTATTTTGAACGCCATGACGGCGAGGCCACAACCATCGAGGCTTGGCTGACTGTGTTCGAGGACACCACAGGCCGCGATTTAAGCCAGTTCAAACGCTGGTACGAACAAGCTGGCACGCCCAGGCTGACCGTTTCAGAAAGCTATGAGGCGGGAACATATAGCCTGCATTTTACCCAAATGACGCCGCCCACACCGGGTCAGCCAGACAAGGCGCCTCAGGTCTTGCCAATTGCCGTAGGCCTTTTGGCGGAAGATGGAACTGCAGTGCAGCCCACGGTGGTCCTTGAGATGACGAAACAAGAACAAAGATTTAAATTCAGCAACTTAGAATCCAAACCTATTGCATCCATCCTGCGCGAATTTTCAGCCCCCGTGATTCTTGACACCGCGGCCCTGCCGGACAATCGCGTGTTCTTGCTGGCCCATGACACCGATCCGTTCAACAAATGGGAAGCAGGCCAGACCTTGGCCAAGGATCTGTTGGTGTCCATGGTCACCGAGGGTGCAACACCGGACCAAAGCTTCCTCAACGCATTGGTCGAGGTCGCCCGCGACGACAGCCTTGATCCCGCGTTCCGCGAGCTGGCGCTGTCACTGCCCATCGATGATGACATCGCACAGGCGGTGTTTGAAACCGGTGCAGCCCCTGATCCAGACGCGATTTTCACGGCCCGGGAGACACTGAAACTGAGCATCGCAGAGGCCCTGTCGGACAGCCTGCCCCGCTTGATGGCCAGTTGCCAGATCGACGCCGCCTATGCGCCGGATGCAGATCAAGTGGGCAAACGCAGTTTTGGAGCGGCTCTGCTCAATTACCTGTCCCTGTTGGATGGGGGCAAAGCAGCCCAGGCTCAATTCGATTCAGCCACAGATATGACCCAACAGTTCACCAGTTGGCTGTGCCTGTTGCGTGTGGAAAAAGATGCTGCTGCCACGTCAGATTTTTATGGGCAATGGCAGCACGATCGTCTGGTGATCGACAAATGGTTCGGCGCCCGGATCGGGGCGGCCTCGCCAGACAAGGCCGTGGCCATGGCACAGGCCCTGACCCAGCACCCGGATTTCGCCGTGACAAATCCAAACCGGTTCCGCGCAACCCTTGGCGCGTTGGCAGGCAACCACGCAGGCTTTCACCGCGCTGATGGATCAGGCTATCAGATGTTGGCGGATTGGTTGATCACCTTGGACGCGATCAACCCGCAAACCACTGCGCGTATGTCCGCAGCATTCCAGACGTGGAAACGCTATGATGCAGATCGTCAGGGGCTGATTGCGGCACAATTGGAGCGCATTTTGGCCACGCCAGACCTGTCGCCGGACACCACTGAAATGGTCGGGCGCATTTTGAACGGCTAGGGTTTGAGTATTTGCGGAAAAAAGAAACCGATTATCTCGCGCGGATGTGACTGGCAGTTTATCCAGCCTGTCTGCACAGTCTTAGGACAACGAGTGAGGGGATATCATGCGCGCATTGCTCTTTTTACTTTTCATGGTCAGCGCAGGGCACGCCCAAGACCGCGACGGCAATGACACACCGGGGGAATGGCGGATCACGACCCATAATGCCTACGGGCTGTGGGACAGTTTCTGCGACGAACGCGTCACGGATGGGACCACGGAAGAACGCTGTTATTTGCGTTACGTGGATGTGTTTTCGGGCCATCCGAAATTTGCCGCCATGTATCTTTTCGTAACCCCGCAAGAGGTTGAGTTTGGCATTGAACGTGGCACGCGGTTTGCCCCTGACGGCTTTCGGATCATGGCGGGGACAGGCGCAATACTTTGGTCCAACAAGCGCCGTAGCTGTTTGGCCGGGCGCCAGTGCACTTACACAGGCCAAGACGCCGCAGATCTGCTGGGCCTCATGGCGCAGGGGCAAACGCTGGTGCTGGATTTCAGCGATCCACACGGGGCCGATCAGGTCTTGAACTGGGATTTGACCCAATTCGCTGAGGCGTTGAAAAACTACCGCGCCAATGCCTTGTCTAAGGGGCTGCTGTGACCTAAAAGACAGGCGGATTACAATTGCGGAGCCGCAGCTTATGTTGGACCTGACCTACGACGCCCCCAAACCAAAAGTCATCACAGGAGCCAAGCACGATTGGGAACTGGTGATTGGTCTTGAAGTGCATGCACAAGTGGCCACAGCAGCCAAACTGTTTTCTGGGGCATCGACCGAATTTGGCGCGGAACCAAACGCAAACGTGGCATTTGTTGACGCGGGCATGCCGGGCATGTTGCCGGTCATAAATGAGGGCTGCATCAGCCAAGCGGTCAAGACCGGCTTGGGCTTGAAGGCCGAGATAAATCTTTATTCGGCGTTTGATCGTAAGAACTACTTTTATCCCGATCTGCCGCAGGGCTACCAGATCAGCCAGCTGTACCACCCGATTGTTGGCGAAGGCGAAGTCTTGGTCGAATTGGGCGATGGAACGGCGCGGGTTGTGCGCATTGAACGGATCCACTTGGAACAAGATGCCGGGAAATCCATCCACGATATGGATCCCAACATGTCTTTCGTGGATCTTAACCGCACTGGTGTAGCCTTGATGGAAATCGTCAGCCGCCCGGATATTCGCGGCCCCGAGGAGGCTGCGGCCTATGTGGTTAAGCTGCGTCAGATCATGCGCTATCTGGGCACCTGCGATGGCAACATGCAAAACGGCAACCTGCGCGCGGATGTAAACGTGTCCATCTGTCGGCCTGGGGATTATGAAAAATACCAAGCCACGCAGGACTTTAGCCATTTGGGCACGCGTTGCGAGATCAAAAACATGAACTCGATGCGGTTCATTCAAGCGGCAATTGACGTAGAGGCCAGACGTCAGATTGCGATTGTCGAGGACGGTGGCGAGGTTGTTCAGGAAACCCGGCTTTATGATCCGGACAAGAACGAAACGCGGTCCATGCGGTCCAAAGAAGAGGCCCATGACTACCGCTATTTCCCCTGCCCTGACCTGTTGCCTTTGGAGATCGAGCAAAGCTTTGTCGACGCCATTGCAGGGGGGCTGCCAGAACTGCCCGACGCCAAAAAGGCACGGTTTATGTCTGACTTTGGTCTCAGTGATTATGATGCCTCGGTGTTGACGGCGGACGTTGAGGACGCAACCTTCTTTGAAGCCACCGCCGATGGTCAAGATGGCAAGCTGAGTGCGAACTGGGTGATCAACGAATTGTTTGGTCGTCTCAAAAAAGATGACAAAGACATCACCGAAAGCCCCGTCAGCCCTGCACAATTGGGGGGCATCATCGGGTTGATCACCAAAGGCGATATCAGCGGCAAAATCGGCAAGGAACTGTTCGAAATCGTCTACACCGAAGGTGGCGATCCCGCGGCCATTGTGGAAGAGCGCGGGATGAAACAAGTGACAGATACCGGCGCTATTGAGGCAGCATTGGATCAGATCATCGCCGACAATCCCGATCAAGTCGCCAAGGCCCAGCAAAACCCCAAACTGGCAGGCTGGTTTGTAGGCCAAGTGATGAAAGCAACTGGCGGCAAAGCCAATCCCAAAGTTGTCAATGAATTGGTCGCAGCCAAATTGACCTAAGCGCGCCACCCTTGGCGGGGGGCATCCAAGTTGATATGACCGGTTGAGCATAAAGGCCTGCGGGGCGTCAGGGGTAAAGTGATGGAAAAGTTTGAATATAAAGTGGTGCCAGCCCCCAAACGCGGCAAGCGCGGCAAGGGTGTGCGCGGCTCTGAAGGCAAATTTGCCAATGCCCTAGAAACCGTGATGAACGATATGGGCGCGTTGGGCTGGCAATATTTGCGCACAGACACCTTGCCGTCCGAGGAACGTCAGGGCCTGACCGGACGCACTACGGTTTTTCAGAATATGCTGGTGTTTTATCGCCCGGTGGACGTTGAATTTGTGCAACCCGTGGCTTTGATCACCGATGCAAGTGATGAGACCGAAGAAGCACCGCAGCCAGATGCGGCGGACGATGCTGAGCCCCAAGTGCACGATGACGACGCAAACGCAACGCAGACAGATCCTGCGGAAGAGGCCGCCACAAATTCCCCCGATGAGCCGAAAGACTATGACGGTCCCGACTTGAACTCGGCCCTGAAAACCCGCGCAGATCAGGTTAAAAGCCGCGAGGGTGCGGCTTCTGACTAAGGCCCAAAGGCGTGTTCTGATCGTCTGGATCAGACGTCCAGATCAAGCGCAAGCGCGTGGATTTCCCCGATAATTTGGGGACCAAGGGCTGCATGCACTGCGCGATGACGGGCAATGCGTGTTTTCCCTTTGAACGCGTCCGAGCGGATCTTTACATTAAAGTGGCTTTCCCCACCCTCCTGAAATCCGGCATGGCCGCGATGGCTTTCGCTATCATCGACCACTTCTAGGACACTTGGGGCAAAGGCGCTGCTGAGTTTTTCCTCAATCCGCGCGACCATGGGCTGTTTTCCACACATTTTTTTTAAAAGCCTCTTTCGTCTGACAGCCAAGAGACTAAACTCTATTGCCTGAGTCGCAAGTGAGGTTCGAAGATAATGAAAAAAGACGATCCCTTTGGTTTCGATATTTCTGTATCATCCGCGAAGAAAAAGAACCCACGCGGCCGGCGCGGTATGTCCGGCGCTTCCGAGACCTCGCGCCGCATTTGTGAACATCCCGGCTGTCAGGAAGCAGGAAAATACCGCGCACCCAAAAGCCCGGACGTTTTGGACGATTTTTTCTGGTTTTGTCAGCAGCACGTGCGCGAGTATAATCTGAAATGGAATTTCTTTGACGGCACAACCGAGGCCGAGCTGAATGCGCAGCTGGACAAGGATCGTGTTTGGGACCGCCCGACCAAGCCATTTGGCAAACAAACTGACGAACAGCGGGCTTGGGCGCGTTTGGGGGTCGATGATCCGCATCAGGTGTTGGGGGCAAATGCGACGCAGAATGCCGGTAAATCCATCACCGGTTCGACGCGCAAACTTCCCCCTACGGAACGTCGCGCCGTGGAAATTCTGGAAGCCAAAGATCATTGGACCAAGGCTGAAATCCGCAAAAGCTATAAGAAACTCATCAAGGTTTTGCACCCGGACATGAACGGTGGGGATCGTTCCGACGAGGACAAGTTGCAAGAAGTGGTTTGGGCCTGGGATCAGATCAAAGACAGCCGCAGCTTTAAATGACCCAACGGACTGGACCCTAACGGGTCCAGACGCGTTTGATTTTATTGGGTCTTTTCAGACCCAGTAAGTGCCTTTGGCGAGGATACTTGTCATAGCAAAGGCAGTTAGGCCGCTTTGAACACCAGCGAGACGCCGTTCAGGCAGTGGCGTTTGCCTGTTGGTTTTGGACCATCGTCAAAGATATGGCCTAGGTGGCTGCCGCAGCGGCGGCAATGCACTTCGGTGCGGACACGCAATAATTTACGGTCGGGCTTAGTGCCGACGGCATTTGGCAGGCTTTGGTAAAAGCTGGGCCAGCCTGTGCCGCTATCAAACTTGGTTTTGCTGGAATAAACGGGCAAATCACAACCACGGCAATGATATGTACCTTTGGCATAGTTTTTGTCCAAGGGGCTGGACCCTGCCCGTTCTGTGCCCTCTTCGCGCATCACGCGGTATTGGGCGTTGGTCAGCATTGCCTTCCATTCCGCTTTGGACCGCGTCACCTCAAAGGCAGCGAACGCCGCATTGGGCAAGGCTGCGGCCCCTAGAGCAGCAGCAGAGGTGGTTAAAAACAATCGGCGGTCCATTATGCGCATCCTTTTCGTGGTGTTTGAAGAGACGCTAGCGGTTGCGGACGTCTGCAATCAACAAACGGTTGCGCACATTCGCGTGAGACATTGCAACAGTCGCTTTTTGAGACCCGGTGGCCCCGCTTGGGCCTCGCTTGCAGCACCTGTGGGCAAAAGCAATTTTCGTTAAGGCCAGTTATTCCTTTTGCCCCCCTTCCCCTTGCCACTGGTTGAGATATGTTGCACCAAATCACAGATCATTGACGGGCCCTGCGCAGGCCCCAAGACAAAGGACTTTGCAATGGCCGACGGCTCGATCGATATTAACGCCAAACCGGATATGGATGTTTCGGTCCGCGAAGTCTTTGGCATAGACACGGATATGGTCGTCAAAGGCTTTTCCGAGCGCACAGATCGTGTGCCCGAAGAAGATAGCACCTATAAGTTTGATCCGGACACGTCGCTGGCCATTTTGGCAGGCTTTTCACACAATCGTCGTGTGATGGTCCAAGGCTATCACGGCACAGGCAAATCGACTCATATCGAACAAATCGCCAGCCGGTTGAATTGGCCTTGTGTGCGGGTAAACCTTGACAGCCACATCAGCCGTATTGACTTGATCGGTAAGGACGCCATCAAACTCAAAGACGGCAAGCAGGTCACTGATTTCCAAGAGGGCATTTTGCCTTGGGCGCTGCAGACGCCCACGGCTATTGTGTTTGATGAATATGATGCAGGCCGCGCGGACGTGATGTTCGTGATCCAACGGGTTTTGGAAGTAGACGGCAAGCTGACGTTGTTGGACCAGAACAAAGTGATCAACCCGCACCCGTATTTCCGTCTGTTTGCCACGGCCAATACCGTGGGGTTGGGCGATACAACGGGTCTCTATCACGGGACACAGCAGATCAACCAAGGCCAGATGGACCGTTGGTCGCTGGTGGCTACGTTGAACTATCTTAGCGTAGATGCTGAAAGCGCGATCATTCTGTCCAAAAATCCCAACTACAACACGGAAGCTGGTCGCAAGACCGTGCAGCAGATGGTGACCGTCGCCGATCTGACGCGGACGGCGTTTATGAACGGGGACCTCAGCACTGTGATGTCGCCGCGGACTGTGATTGCATGGGCGCAAAATGCCGAGATCTTCAAATCTGTAGGCTATGCCTTCCGCCTGTCCTTTCTCAACAAATGTGACGAGCTGGAACGCCAAACTGTGGCTGAATTCTATCAGCGCTGCTTTGACGAAGAACTGCCAGAATCCGCGGCCAGCATGAGCTTGGGATAGGTTTTGCATGAGCAAACCATCTGACAACCCCGCAGATCCGTTCAAAAAGGCCTTGGCTGAGGCCACGAAAGTCATGGCCGATGATGCGGATCTGGCGATTAGCTATTCCGTAGATCCCCCCGGTGCGACATCCGAGACGATCCGCTTGCCTCAGGTCAGCCGCCGGATGACCCGTAACGAGGTCTTGCTGGCGCGTGGCACAGCGGATGCCTACGCGTTGCGCCACAAGTTTCATGACAGTTCCACCCATTCACGCTATGTGCCCCAAGGCCAGATGGCCCGCGATATTTATGAGGCCATGGAAACCGCCCGTGTCGAAGCCGTCGGCGCGCAATATATGCCCGGCACCGCAGGCAATATTGATGCTAAAATCGGCGATGAGGCCATGCGCAAAGGCTACGCCGATATTCGCGAGCCCGCACAGGCGCCTTTGGCCACGGCGGCAGGCTATTTGATCCGGCATTTGGCCACGGGACGCGACTTGCCCGAAGGCGCAGACAACGTGATGGAACTGTGGCGCGGCTTTATCGAGGAACGCGCAGGCGGCACCCTTGAAGGCCTCGAAGATATGCTGTCGGATCAAGCGGCCTTTAGCAAATTTGCGCGCCAGATCATTGATGATCTGGGCTACGGCGACCAATTGGGCGATGACCCCGATGAGCTGGACGACGAGAACGAAGACGAGGCCGAAGAAGGTCAGGAGGATCAGCAAGATCCCGATAGCACCGGCCAAGACGATCAAGACAATGACGAGGAAATGGACGCCAATCCCGAGCAATCTCAGGATCAGCAACAAGATGCCTCGCAAGCCACAGTATCGATGGATGATATGGCGGACCAAGAAATGGGTGACGAGGCAGAAATGCCCGATGGTGACGCCCCGCTTGAACCGCCTGCCCCACAGCCCGTGTCTGACGCGGATCCCAATTATCAGGTCTATCAAACCGAGCATGACGAAGAAATTCGTGCTGAGGATTTAGCAGAACCGCAGGAATTGGAGCGTTTGCGCGCCTATCTGGATCAACAGCTTGAGCCATTGAAAGGCGCGGTGTCGCGGCTTGCCAATAAGTTGCAGCGTCGTTTGCAGGCCCAGCAAAACCGCAGCTGGGAGTTCGATATGGAGGAAGGCACGCTTGACGCAGGTCGTCTTGCGCGGATCGTGGCCAATCCCACCACGCCCCTGTCCTTTAAGGTCGAGCATGACACAGAGTTCCGCGATACTTGCGTGACGCTGCTTTTGGATAACTCTGGTTCTATGCGCGGTCGCCCCATTTCTATCGCAGCAATCTGTGCCGATGTTTTGGCGCGCACGCTGGAACGTTGTCAGGTCAAGACCGAGATTTTGGGCTTTACCACCCGCGCTTGGAAGGGTGGTACGTGCCGCGAAAACTGGCTGGCCGATGGTCGCCCGCAACAGCCCGGTCGCCTGAACGACTTGCGCCACATCATCTATAAATCTGCCGATGCCCCATGGCGTCGGGCGCGTCCCAATCTGGGTCTGATGATGAAAGAAGGCCTGCTGAAGGAAAACATCGACGGCGAAGCCTTGGAATGGGCGCATCGCCGAATGATGGGGCGTCCTGAGGCGCGCAAAATCCTGATGGTGATTTCCGATGGTGCGCCTGTGGACGACTCAACGTTGTCCGTGAACCCCGCGAATTACCTCGAAAAACACCTGCGCGACGTGATCGAAATGGTCGAAAAACGTCGTGCTGTGGAACTGATCGCCATCGGCATTGGCCACGATGTGACCCGCTATTACGACCGCGCTGTGACCATCACAGATGTGGAACAATTGGCTGGGGCCATGACCGAGCAACTGGCCAGCCTCTTTGACAGCGACCCGCGGGCGCGCGCCAAAGTGATGGGTTTGAACAAGGCCGGCTGATGTTTCAAAGTTACACCGCCCAAACCAGCCCTGATCAAGGACCGCCCCGCCTGAAGGCTTTGCGCGTTGCCATGAACGAGGCCGGATTGGCGGGTTTCTTGGTCCCCCGTGCCGATGCCCACCAAGGCGAATATGTAGCCCCCTGCGATGATCGTCTGGCCTGGCTCACGGGCTTTACCGGATCGGCGGGATTTGCCTGTGCCCTGCCGGATCGCGCAGGCGTCTTTATCGATGGGCGTTACCGCGAGCAGGTCAAAGCGCAGGTGGCCCTCAGCGATTTCACCCCTGTGCACTGGCCCGAAACGCAGTTGGCCGAGTGGCTAAAAACCGCGCTGCCAAATGGCGGGTTGGTGGGCTTTGACCCATGGCTGCACACCGCAGGCGAGATCGAAAAGCACCGCAAAGCCTTGCAGGGCACGCAAATCACACTGCAGGCCTGTGGCAACCTTATTGACCAGATATGGCAGGATCGTCCTGCCCCACCCATGGGCAAGGTCATCGCGCAACCTATTGAATTATCTGGTCAAAAGAGTGGCGACAAACGCCTGAAAATCGCAGATATCCTGACCAAAGCAGGTCAATCGGCAGCAGTTCTGACCCTGCCTGACAGCATCTGTTGGCTGCTGAACATTCGCGGCAGCGATATCCCGCGCAACCCCATCGCCCATGGGTTTGCCGTAATCCATGCAGACGCCACAGTTGATCTGTTTATGGAACCAGAAAAGACCGCAGATCTGGGTCCTGATCCTGCCATACGCCAACACAAACCTGCTGATTTTCGGATCGCACTTGGCACACTTAAAGGCACAGTGCGGGTCGACAAAGCAACGGCTCCATTGGCGATCAGCCAGATCCTCGAGACCCACGACACCGCCATCGCTTATGCCGATGATCCCTGCATTCTGCCCAAAGCGTGTAAAAACCCTGTCGAAATTCAAGGCGCGCGGGATGCCCATCTGCGCGATGGGGCGGCCATGGTTGAGTTTTTAGCATGGCTGGATGCAGAACCCGCAGGCACCCTGACCGAGATCGACGTCGCTCAAAAACTCGAAGGCTTTCGCGCCGCAACTGGCCAGTTGCGCGACATCAGTTTTGACACCATCAGTGGGGCCGGCCCGAACGGGGCCATCGTCCATTACCGTGTGACCCAAGACACCAATGCCCCAGTAGCAGACGGCCAACTGTTGCTGGTCGACAGCGGTGGACAGTATCAGGACGGCACAACAGACATCACTCGCACCATGGCCATTGGCGAGGTGGGCGAGGTGGAAAAACAGTGTTTTACCCGTGTGTTACAGGGCGTAATTGCCATCAGCCGCGCACGGTTTCCAAAAGGAGTCGCAGGCGCCCATCTGGATGCTTTGGCACGTGCCCCGCTTTGGATGGCCGGTCAGGATTTCGACCATGGAACAGGCCACGGCGTCGGCAGCTATCTGTGTGTGCATGAAGGCCCGCAACGGCTGAGCCGTCTGTCCGACGTGCCGCTCAAAGAGGGCATGATCCTGTCCAACGAGCCGGGCTATTATCGTCCCGGGGCCTTTGGCATTCGCATCGAAAATCTGATCGTAGTTCAAAAGGCACCTGCCCTGACCGGTCAAGATGACCGTAATATGTTGTCTTTTGAAACGCTGACCTATGTTCCTGTAGACCGGCAGTTGATCCTGCCAGAAATGCTAAGTGCTGATGAAATCACTTGGCTGAACGGGTATCACGCCAAATGCGCAGAACTGTTACACAGCCATGTTAGCGCACAGGCTGCGGAATGGTTGGCCGAGGCCACGCGCCCACTTTGACGATACAATCGCCAGCGCGATGACAAACACACGTGCACCAGCGCGACAAGAAAAAGCACACCTGCACGACGCCGGAAGGAAAATTACATGACGGACCACATCAAAATCCACCAAACAGATGGCACTTGGGTCGTCCGGGCCGCAGGCGCTGTTTTGGCCGAAAGCAAGCAAGCCCTTGAACTGGTCGAAGGCGATTACCCGTCAGTGATCTATTTTCCACGCGACGACATCGCTATGGCATTTCTTGATGCCTCGGACCATTCCTCGAGCTGCCCACACAAAGGCACAGCCAGCTATTTCAATATTGTCACCAAAAGCGGCACATTGGAAAACGCCGCGTGGAGCTATGAGGCCCCAAAAGATGCCGTTGCCGCAATCGCGGGACATCTGGCGTTTTACACGGACCGTGTCACCGTAGAAGAGCTGTAATTACTCTGAAAGATACGTCTCGAGCGTATCGAGCACCTCAGACCATTTCAAAAAGAACACCAATTGACCCGCCTCTGGAAAGACGTGGAAATTGATCCATGGGTAGTTGCTGCGGTGCTCATTCAAGGTCAAAGGATGCACTTGGGGGTCTTGCAAACCGTTAAAGAAATGGACAGGCACGACCCCTTGTAAACGATCAACATGGTGCTGCCAGGCGAGGTTCTCGTGGGTGACAACCTCGCGCGCAAAAGCGTCATGGGCACTGTGGGTCTCGGACAGAGCCACCTCGGATCCGCAGATCAGCGCCTCAAAAATCTCGGGGTCTTCAAAGGTCGCCACATCTGCGGCTGATTTGCCATAGACCGCTTGCAAAAAGCCCCGTTTGCCCAGTCGTCGCGCCAAAGCAAAGCCACCCTTGACCATAAATGGCAACAGATGCGGCGTATAACGTGCACCTGCCAGAATGAACCGGTGCCATTTGTCCATGCGTTCGTATTGCTCCGGTTGATCCAAGGGCAAGACACCAGCGCAGGCCAACATCGCAGTGGCACGTCCCGGGAACAGGCTGTGAAAAACCGCCGAGAAAAAGAAATCCCCGCCAAGCGAGATGATCGGACAGGCGTTCACACCCAAATGGTCCATCAGTTCCGCATAGTCATGGGCCGTCGAATTGGCCACGTCGGTTGATTTCGTCAAGGGCGTGGATTTGCCATAGCCTGCCCGCACGGGGACGATGATTTTTATGCCCCGCTTTGCGGCCTCGGCTTCGGCACTGGCAGGCCAGCGCACCAACCCATAATCCAGTGGCGAGAACAGGCAGGGTTTGCCCATTGGGTCGCCCAGCACCAAAAATTCCAAAGTGCGTCCATCGCGCAGGGTCATCGCATAAAACGGACGCGGTTCAAGCGAGCCATAGCCGCTGGATTGTTCCGATAAATTCGCAGCCTCAGTTTGCGAGAAAGCAGCCATTTCCATCATGCCAACAGTCAGACGCACCAATTCGGTCTGGCTGCGAGTTTCGGTTTTTGACATGACGGATTTCAACTGGGCACGGATCGTATCAACGGACCTGCCGCGCGTTGCTGCAATATCTTTAAGCGAGGCGCATTGCGCCAGTCCCCGCACCACGGCGACCTCGGCAACCGACAATTGAAAGGCGCTTTGCAACACCCCATCAAACCCCTCAGGCCAGGCAACCTCGGAGGAGACTGCAATGGCAAATGCTTCCGCATGAGCTGGTCGGATGATGCGCAGATAAAACACCACAAGGCGTTCAAACTGCGTGGATCTGGCGCGAAACACCAAAGGCGCATCTTGGTTGGCGTTCAGCATCCGCTCCACTTGGGTGCTCAGCGCGGCGCAATCCTGTGCATCGAGGGGCAGTTCGCTCAGCGGCATACCCGGGGCTAGCATCAAGGTCGACATGGCCGCTGGATTGGCATCAGACACTTTGAGGGCTGCGTTGATAGTAAAAGCTGCAGCGTTTTCGATCCGTGACAAAATCGCAGCGTTTTCTTCCTTGGGGGTTTCCATGACGATCTGATCAAGCATCTTGTCGGCCCGCGCAAAATGCGAGCCCAAACCAAGCAATCCCAGATCAGCGCTTTCGCCATTGCCATTCGCCGCCTTGCGATACGGCGCGATCATACCCTCCCAGTGATCCAGCAACTCTTCATAGCGCATAGGGTCCAGCGCCACATCATAGAGACGATCAATGACACGTTCGGCCTGATCAGAAGAAGGCGTGAGCAGCGGTTTCATAGACGTAACCCTAGCATTTTTGTTCAAGTGATCAAAAAATTAAGGAGATTTAACGCAAGGTAAAGTCAGGCATTCCAGACCTTCGCGCCAAGGTTGCGCGATTAGTTCCCAATGCGAACCAATTTGCCCGGATTCATGATATTGTTTGGATCTAGGCTACATTTAATATCACCCATCACCGCCCAAGCCTCTCCATGTTCGGCCTGCATGTAGTCCATCTTACCGATTCCCACCCCGTGCTCGCCGGTTACAGTGCCCCCCAGATCCAAGGCGCGCTGCATCATGCGGGCCGACAGATCTTTGGCCGCTTGCATCTCGGCGGGATTGTCTGGATCGATCAAAAGGATTGCATGGAAGTTACCATCGCCCACATGCCCCAAGATCGGGCCGGCCACGATGCTGGCGGCGATATCTGCGCGTGTCTCGGCCACGGCCTGTGCCAGTTTAGAGATTGGCACGCACAGATCTGTGGAAATGGCTGTGGCCCCCGGCCTGCTGGCCAAAATCGCGTAATATCCATTGTGGCGCATGGCCCAAAGGGCTGTGCGATCCTCAGGATTGGTCGCCCATTCAAAGCCGGATCCACCGTGATCTTGGGCTATCTCGCCAAAGCTGGTCACATCTGCCGCCACAGAGGTCTCTGAACCATGAAATTCCACCATCAAATGCGGTTTGTAGGCCATATCGCGCCCGGCATAAGCATTAAAGGCTGCAGCAGTGTCCGCATCCACAAATTCAATCCGCGCCATGGGAAGGCCCATCTGGATAGTTTCGGTCACGGCCTGCACGGCGGCATCCATGTCCTCAAACGCACAAATCGCAGCGCTCGCGGCCTCGGGTTGACCATATAGCTTCAGCGTCATTTCGGTGATCATGCCCAGCGTGCCCTCAGAGCCCACAAAAAGCCCCGTCAGATCATAGCCCGACGATGTTTTGCGCGCGCGACTGCCTGTCCGAATGATCCGCCCATCGGCTAGCACCACTTCAAGGGCCATCACGTTGTGGCGCATCGTGCCGTAGCGTACAGTCGTTGTCCCACTGGCCCGTGTGCCAGCCATCCCCCCCAGCGAGGCATTGGCCCCGGGATCAACCGGGAAAAACAATCCCGTGGCCCGCAATTCTTCGTTCAGCTCGGCCCGGGTCAGCCCCGGTTGCACAACCACATCCATATCCTCGGCATTAACCTGAAGGACCTTGTTCATCCTACTGAAATCAACTGTGATCCCGCCTCGAAACGCCAGCGAATGCCCCTCAAGGGATGTCCCCGTACCCCATGCAATAATCGGGCAATCGTGGGCGTTGCAGATTTTCGCAATCTCGCTGACCTCAGCTGTGGTCAGCGGATAGGCCACAGCATCCGGTGGCGTCAGGGGGTAATGCACCTCGGACCGGCCATGAATATCCAAATCAGACTTGGACCGCGTGATCCTTTCGCCTAAGACTGGAACCAAAGCAGCAATAGCGGTCTCGATACTCATGTGATGGCTCCTGTTGTTGCTTGGCGTCACTCTAGGCCAAGCGAAGGGCAAGGGAAACGCGCAAAAACCGCGCTTCGCACATGGGATAGGCTTGTGAAACCCACGCCTCAATCCGGCCTATTGGCCCAAGTGACCCAAGCAGGGCTAGGACGCCTTGCACATGTGATGCAACTGCTGCGCCGTCAGGGGCCCAGTCAGATCCAGTTTTGGTTTATTGCCCTCGCCATCGGGATTGCAGCGGGTTTTGTTACCGTCGGTTTTCGCTTTGCAATCGGGGGCTTGCAAGGCGTTCTTTATGGTCACGATGATCTAAAGGGTATTCAGGCCCATGCCGCAGAGTTGCCGTGGTATTGGGTGGTTTTAGTACCCATTCTCGGCGGTTTGATCGTAGGTCAGATCCTGCACCGTTTCACCCCAGATGCGCGGGTCAGATCCGTAGCAGATGTGATCGAAGGCTCGGCCCTGAAAGAGGGGCGCGTTGAGATTAAAGAAGGCATGGCCAGCGCGCTTGCGTCGATTGTCACGCTTGGCTCGGGCGGATCAACCGGGCGCGAAGGTCCGGTGGTGCATTTGGCCGGCGTTATTGCCAGTTGGGTCAGCTCGCGGATCAATGCAGACGGGATCACAGGGCGCGATTTGTTGGGCTGCGCTGTGGCGGCGGCTGTTTCTGCCAGTTTCAACGCCCCCATCGCAGGCGCACTTTTCGCCCTTGAAGTGGTGTTGCGGCACTTTGCCGTTCACGCCTTTGCGCCCATCGTGATCGCCTCGGTTGCGGGCACTGTGATCAACCGGCAATTTTTCGGCGATGTCAGCGAATTTGCCCTTCCCATGGGCACAAGCCTTGATTTCTACGTGGAGCTTCCTGCGTTTTTGATGCTGGGACTTGTGTCAGGCTTGGTCGGCTTTGCCTTGATGAAAACCATCTTTTGGGCCGACGACCTTGGCACCGCGGTGCAAGCCAAAACAGGGCTGCCCCGCTATCTGCGCCCGGCCATTGCAGGGGCTATGCTGGGCGGTCTGGCCGTGTTTTTCCCCCATATCATCGGCGTCGGGTACGAGACGACATCGGCTGCTCTTAGTGGTGAGTTGATCTGGCGCGAGGCGTTTATCTTTGCGGCCCTTAAGATCATAGCCGTGGCCATCACCATGGGAGGGCGCATGGGCGGCGGTGTGTTTTCCCCTGCCCTGATGTTAGGCGCGTTGACAGGGCTGGCCTTTGGCCTGATCGCAACGGCTCTCTTCCCCGATCAATCCGGGGGGGCCACGTTATACGCTTTGGCGGGCATGGGCGCTGTGGCAGCGGCCGTTTTGGGCGCCCCTATATCCACCACTTTGATTGTTTTTGAACTGACCGGAGATTGGCAAACTGGGCTGGCTGTGATGGTGTCGGTTTCCCTGTCCACAGCTTTAGCCAGCCGTTTGGTCGACAAATCGTTCTTCCTGACCCAATTGGAACGGCGCAACATCCACTTGGCGGCGGGACCACAGGCTTATCTTTTGGCGACCTTCACAGTTGCCGAAATTATGCGCGACAAGGACCACAGCAGGCCAGCCAATGAGGACACGTGTTGGGAATTGGTTCAGGACGGCCTCTACATTGATGGCAACGCCACACTGGAACAAGCCATGCCTGTGTTTGAAGCCAGCAATGCGCAGTTTATCCCTGTCGTCACCTTAGGCGGTGAAGACAGCCCGCCAGAACTATGGGGCGCCCTGTTTCAAGTCGATGCTCTTAAGGCAATGAACCGCGCCTTGGCCGCAACCGCTGCCGAAGAACACAGCTAATCCAAACAAATCTCAAAATATTTGACCAAAAAGTAACATTTAACCCAATTGGGGTATGCGCGAGGTCTGGGGAATCGGTAGCTTAGGACTGTGAGTGAAGACTTTGAAACCGTCGCAAGACATTAGATTTTATTTCAAGATCCGACCGGTGCCAAAATTTTACGGCAGTGGTCTTTATTTCAAAACCTGTGTGATCCCTCACGGATCATACGAAAATTAGGGCGGCGGTGAGGTGGCAATGGCACAACTGTATTTCGGTGCTAACCATCACACCGTCGCCCTTTCCTTTTCCCAAAAAGCCGAAGTTTTACTGGTAGTTATAGGTCATGACCTACGCATTCAGACATGGTCAGCACCCTACCGCCAATCAGGCCTGCATCAAGGCACGAGCCGCAGCGCGAGCCTCATCCGTGATCCGATCCCCCGAAAGCATGCGCGCGATCTCATCGATCCGCGCACCATCGCCAAGACCTTCGACCGTCGATAGGGTCTGCCCCTTTTCAACACGTTTGGACACCCGCCAATGATGCCCGCCCAGGGCAGCCACCTGCGGTGAGTGTGTCACGACCAGAACCTGACCCTCGTGAGCCAGTTCTGCCAAACGCCGCCCAACCGCATCGGCAGTGGCCCCACCAACACCGCGATCAATCTCGTCAAAAATGAGGGTCAGACCAGAGGTGTCTTGGGTCAAACACACTTTCAAGGCCAATAGAAAGCGGCTGAGTTCCCCGCCAGAGGCGATCTTGTTCAATTGCCCTGCCGGTGCACCGGGATTGGTCGCCACCCGGAAGGACACTGCATCCAAACCGCTTGCACTGGCCGGGGCCGGATCCACCAAAGTCCGAAACACAGCGCGTTCCATCCGTAGCGGCGCCAGTTCACGGGCCATGGATTTGTCCAGTTTGGCCGCTGCTTTGATCCGTTTGGCGCGCAACGCCTCTGCTGCGCGCGTGTAGCGTGTGCTTGCTTGGGCCACCGCGTCATCCAAGGCAGACAGGTCTGCATCAGCCCCGTCCAAAACCGCCAGCTTCTGGGCAATTTCCACGCCGAAGGCTGCCAATTCATCGGGCAGCACGTCATGCTTGCGGGCCAAGGCACGAATGGCAAAAAGACGCTCTTCAACATCCTCTAAGTCACTGGGATTAAAGGATAACGCCTCAAGGGCACGGTCTACACCCGCCTGCGCATCGGACAAGGCGCCCAAGGCTGTGGCCAAGGCTGCAAGGGGTGGCTCAAGCGCGTCACCCACATCCCCGCTGGCCCCTTCAAGCCACCGCTGGGCGTCGCCCATTTGGCCCTCGGCCCCATTTAGACCCAACGCATCGGACGCTTTCGCAATGTCTTCGCCAACCCGCACGGCCCCTTGCATCAATCGCCGGTCTGCATCCAGTTTGGCGTCCTCACCGGGCTGCGGATCCATCGCCTGAATTTCTTGGGCGGCATGGCGCAAGAAATCTTCTTCTTCACGGGCCGCGGCCAGTCGAATTTGCGCTGCATCGCGGGCCTTTTCCGCTGCACCCAAGGCACGCCACAACTTGGAAAGCCGGTCCAGATCATCCGAGAGCCCAGCAAAATCATCCAAGATCCGTTGATGTTCACGGGGATCCATCAGCCCTTTGTCATCGTGCTGACCATGCAATTCGACCAAACTGTCGGACAAAGCACGCAACATCTCGCCCGAAGCGCGTCGGTCATTGATATAGGCCGTCTTGCGTCCATCCGGTGTGTTAATCCGGCGCAGGATCAATTCATCCTCAACCGGCAAGCCGGCTGCCACCAAAACCGCACGGGCTGGATGATCCTGAGCCAAATCAAACACGGCTGTTACTTCGCCTTGGGCCGCACCGGACCTGACCAGTTCCGCACGCCCCCGCCAGCCCAAGACAAAACCAAGCGAATCCAACAGAATGGACTTACCCGCACCGGTTTCGCCGGTTAGAACATTCAAACCTGATTGAAACGACAGCTCAAGCCTGTCGATGATCAGCATGTCGCGGATATCAAGACTGCGCAGCATCACAGACCGCCTGACATCAGGTGATCGGGATTAGAGCCACTGGCCACGAATGACCTGCCTATAAATCTGACGCAACCAGCTATCGCCTGCCGCCTCCAGTTCCAAACCACGCCCGGTAAGCATTTTGAAACTGTCGTCGTACCATTCGGTAGACTGGAAGTTGAACCCAAGGATCGCGCCGGCGGTTTGCGCCTCATCCGTCAAACCAAGGGATAAATACCCCTCGACCAAACGGTGCAGCGCCTCGGGCGTGTGGGTTGTTGTCTGGAATTCCTCGACCACAACGCGGAAGCGATTGATCGCAGCCGAATAATGGCCTTTTTTCAAATAGAACCGACCGATTTCCATTTCCTTGGCGGCCAGATGGTCAAACGCCAAGTCGAACTTGAGGATGCTTGAGCGCGCATATTCGCTGTCTGGATAGCGTTCAATAACCGTCCGCAGGGATTGCAAAGCTTGGAAGGTCAGGCCCTGATCGCGCCCAACTTCGTCAATCTGATCATAGTAGCTTAGGGCCAAAAGATACTGCGCATAGGCTGCATCCTCGTCCGCCGGATAGAAATCGATGTAGCGTTGCGCGGTTGAGCGGGAGTTTGCATAGTCTTCGTCTTTGTGGAAAGCAAAGGCCTGCATGATCAACGCCCGTTTGGCCCAGTCAGAATAGGGGTAAAGACGCTCGACCTCGCCAAAGAGGCGCGCGGCTTCGTCATTGTCATTGGCTTCAAGCTCAAATTCAGCGGTTTTGTAGATCTGTTCGGCGGTCAAGGTTTCCAAGGGTTGGCCGATGTCATTCCCCACGAAAAGTCTGCCGAGAAAGCCACGCTCGCCAGCGGCGCGATCACCGCCGCCACACCCTGCCAAAACAGCTGTCGTACAGAGCACAGCAATGGTTTTACCACCAAGCCTTGTCATCTGCTCAAACCCCCAAAATCGTCAAGACAATCACGTTGCAATCGTGCGTCCTTTTTTAACTCTTTAACACAGAAAAATACGGGGCAAAACGTCTAACGCCCCGAAATCGCACTCGATCACATCAAGATTTTGTGGATCACCCAGCCAACGCATGGGAAATGTCGCCAGCATGGATACCAGCACCGGGCAAACGTGCGGCCATTGAGGCATCGCAGGTCACGATTTTGAACGCAGATGGGTCCGCAAAGACCGCCCGCAGCAAGTTATTTGTCAGGGCGTGGCCCGCGCGGTGTCCCACGTAGCGGCCCAAAATCGGCAGACCCGCCAAGGCCAAATCACCTAACGCATCCAACATCTTATGGCGCACAGCCTCATCCGCATGACGCAAACCACCGGGGCTAAGAACCTGATCCCCATCCACCACAACGGCGTTGGCCAATGTGCCCCCCAAAGCCAAGCCTTGGGCGTGCATCGCATCCACATCCGCCTGACGGCAGAAAGTGCGGCTGTCGCTCAACTCGCGCACAAAGGCACCATTGGCCATGTTCAGGTTCTTGTGTTGATGGCCAATTGCAGCGTCTTCAAAATCAATGGCAAAATCGATCTGCAGTGATGCTGCGGGTTCCAGACGCGCCACGGATGCGCCCTGCCGTACTTCAACTGGTTTCAAAATCTCGATAGCGCGGATCGGCGCATCCAGCACAACGACCCCCTTGGCCATCAGACCTTTGACAAAAATCGCAGCGCTGCCATCCATGATCGGCACTTCCGGGCCGTCCAGATCGATGATCGCGTTTTGGATGCCACAACCTGCAAGGGCCGCCATGATGTGTTCAATCGTCGACACCGAAATGTTCTGCGCGTTCACGATCCGCGTGCACAAAGGGGCTGCATCCACTGCGTCCCATGTAGCCGGGACAAGGTTATCCCCGTGTGTGATATCGATACGACGAAACCAAATGCCGTGTTCTGCAGAGGCTGGGCGCACAACCATTTGCGCAGGCAAGTTGCTATGCAACCCTGTGCCATCAAATGTAACTGGCGCTTTCAATGTCGTCTGCAAACTGTATTCCTTTGTGATCTTTGGCAGCGCAGCGATGAACGCCGCACCATAGATCATCCCCCCAGCGATCCGTTAATGTTAACTAATGCTTGGGCTAAAGAGGCTCAACTCAATCTTTGCAACGTTCTGAAACATCTTAACACATTAGATGCAGAAACTCGCCTAATCAGAGGTAAGTCTTTGCTAAGAAACGAAAAAGGCCACCCAAACTGGGCGGCCTTTCTAACGAAATTTGGTTAATTTAGTTTGCTTGGCGCCGCAAGAAAGCCGGAATTTCAATCCGCTCTTGCTCGGGATCGGCGCTGGCTTCAGCCTCAAACGTCTGAACAGGTGGCTGCTGACGCACGGGCTGCGGGGCTGCCGCAGGACGTTCGGCCCCTTCAGATTGACCCGTCATACGCCCGATCAAAGAGTTGATGCCAAAGCGCGGCTTGTCCGCAGCGGCAGGAATTGCTGCTGGTTCAACACGCTGTACGGGCTGATGGCCAGGACGTTTTTGCACGGCGGCTTCCAAACGGGCCAGCGCCTCGGGCGATGGTGTTCCGGCAGCTGGGGCCTGAGGGGCCACAAATGCGTCAGCCGGTGCATCTTCCATCATCGGCTCGGCCAATGGCGCGGGCTCGGGACGATACGCAGGGGGCGGCATGTCATCGACAGCGGCGGTTTGCGGCTCGTCAAAGATGTCTTCAAACTGCTCTTGTTCTGCAGCGGTTTGCGCATCCATGCTTTCAAAAAGGCCCGGTTCCTCGTGCAACGCAGCCGGAGCGGCCGCAGCGGCAACAGGCGCCATCGCAGCAGCGGCTGGCATTTGCGGTTCCGCAACAGCGGGTGCTTCGATTTCTGCGGTTGGCAATGGGCGGGCCATGGACCGGCGCGGCACAGGCACGTCAGACATGTTTTCGACCGCATCAATACCCGTGGCCACAACAGACACACGCATTTGACCGCCCATATCCGTATCCAAAGTGGAGCCCACGATGATGTTGGCGTCTTGGTCGACTTCTTCGCGAATGCGGTTGGCCGCTTCGTCCAGTTCGAACAATGTCAGGTCGTAGCCACCAGTGATGTTGATCAGCACGCCTTTTGCACCTTTGAGCGAAATCTCGTCCAGCAATGGGTTGGCGATGGCCTTCTCGGCGGCTTGGATCGCGCGATCTTCGCCGTCTGCCTCGCCTGTTCCCATCATGGCCTTGCCCATTTCGTCCATTACGGCGCGAACATCGGCGAAATCAAGGTTGATCAGGCCCGGACGGACCATCAAATCTGTTACGCCTTTAACACCCTGATACAGCACGTCATCCGCCATGGAAAAGGCTTCGGTAAACGTGGTTTGCTCGTTCGCCAGACGGAACAGGTTCTGGTTTGGAATAATGATCAGTGTGTCGACCATCTTTTGCAGGGCCTCAACGCCATCTTCGGCCTGACGCATCCGCTTGACGCCTTCAAACTGGAACGGCTTGGTCACAACACCCACGGTCAGCACACCCAATTCACGGGCCGCTTGGGCAATGATCGGGGCTGCACCGGTTCCTGTGCCGCCACCCATACCAGCAGTGATAAAGCACATGTGCGCGCCTGCCAGATGATCAACGATTTGTTCAATGCTTTCTTCAGCTGCACTTGCACCGACAGTTGCACGGGCCCCTGCCCCCAACCCTTCGGTCACCTTTACACCCAACTGGATGCGAGATTGTGCACGCGACTGCTGCAATGCTTGCGCGTCTGTGTTGGCCACAACAAACTCAACGCCGTCGAGTTCTTTTTCAATCATATTGTCGACGGCATTGCCGCCTGCGCCGCCCACACCGAAAACGGTGATGCGTGGCTTCAACTCTTCCTGCCCGGGCATCGAAAGGTTCAATGTCATAATAAATCCGCCTGTCTAGTGTTACTGCCGCGTCAGGTCTGCGCCCAATCGCAACTACATGTTGTGCCTCTTTCACAGGAGACTACCGTGCCCAACAGGCAACGTCACGGGAAAAAGGCGTCTTTCCCCCAAAATATCGTGCATTTTTTCGATCTGTCGGCGGGATATTGCGCGTTTACCCAGATATTGGGGTCACCAATTGTCTTTGAACCATTTCAAAGCGCGTTTCAAAGACCGTGACGACCCAGAATCGACTGGTACATCGAAATCCCACCACTCATCCTGAGGGTGTGCTGCAAATAGGCTCAACCCCACGGCAGATGAAAATGCCGGACCAGTCGCGGCCTGCGGGAGGCCTTGGACCCGCAACGGACGCCCTAAACGCACTTGCTGTCCCAGGATTTTACTGGCCAGACCATCAAGGCCCGGAATTTGGCTGGCACCGCCGGTCAAAACGATTTGCTGGCTGGGCAGATGCTCGAACCCCGCGGCATCCAGTTGCACGCGTACTTCTTCAAGGATCTCTTCGACCCGTGGCCGCATAATGCCGATCAACTCGGCACGGCTCACCGTACGACGATCATGTTCCCAATCGCCCGTGTCGCCACCGATCTCGATCATCTCACGGTCGTCCATCCCCGTGGCATGGACCCCGCCGTAAAACGTCTTGAGGCGCTCGGCCGTGGCCAATGGCACCTGCAGCGCCATGGAAATGTCGCCAGTGACGTGATCCCCGCCCAAACGCACCGCATCCGCATAGATCATGTGCTTTTTGATAAAGATCGACAGACCCGTAGCCCCGCCCCCCATATCAATGCAGGCCGCCCCCAGTTCCTGTTCATCTTCAACCAAGGACGACACGCCCGAAACATAAGCACTGCTGGCCAAACCAGCCAGTTCCAGATCACAGCGTTTGATACAATAAACTAGGTTCTGAATAACCGAGGCATCCACAGTCATCATGTGCAAATCCGTGGTCAGGGTTTGCCCCATCTGACCCCGCGGATCCCCAAGGCCAGATCGGTGATCCAGCGCAAAGTTCACAGGCTGGGCATGCAGCACTTCGCGCCCCGCACCATAGTCCGGCACATCACAACTGGCCAGAACACGACCGATGTCGTTTTCTGTGACCATGCTGTCTTCGACCTCAATCATCCCGTCCAACCCATAAGACCGAGGCCGCGCCCCGCCAAAGCAGGCAATGACGTGATCCACACGCACATTGGCCATCTTTTGGGCCGCTTGAACCGCAGTACGAATGGCGCGTTCGGTTTCATTCATTGCGTCAATCTCGCCAAAGCGAACCCCGCGCGAGCGCGTCGTTGCCGCCCCAATCACCCGAAACGCACTTTGCCCGGCCAAGGGGCCAATGCCCTCGTCCTGACCAAAGGTCTTTGGACCATCAAATCGCAAAACAAGGCAGGCGATTTTGGAGGTGCCAACGTCCAGAATTGCAACCAGCCCTCGCTGCATCGCAATCTTTCGCATGTTGCGCATTGCGCGTTGTGTTTCATAGAGGTCGCTCATGTCTCTACTGTGCCCCTTGTAATTGGATGCTTTTTATTTGCCGCAGTGTCTCGACTGCGTTTTCGTTCAATCGCACGGTGGGCCTGCGCCCCAACCGCATGTCCACGACACTGACGTCGCGCGACAGTAAATCTTGGGCCGCATGCAGGGTCAGAACCCGTTCAAGTGCGGCCACGGGCCGATCAACGGGCAGCAAAATGCGCTGTTGTTCGTCCAGCACCAGATCCCAGCGACGCTCACCCACGCGTACCAATCCGATCACGCGGTCGGACACCGGACGGGCGGCGGCAAACAGTTGCAACGCCTCCAGCATATGACCATCCGCACCCGTCCCACCAATCAATGGCAATTCGGGTCGGTCCGAGCGGACCTCTAAGGGTACGACTTTCGCGCCCGTATCATCTAGCAAAACAAGCCCCTCACGGGTTTGCCAGACCGTTGCCGGCACACGTTCGGTGACACTGATCTCCAACACACCGCCGGAACGCACACGCAATTTGGCCTCGCGCACCGCATCAAGGGCAGTGATCTTCTGGCGCATGTCCTCAAGGTTCAGATCGAACGACGAGATCGGGAAATCGATCGGCAGGATCGTGCGGATCTCGGCAGCGACCGGATCGCTGGCCCCCTCGATGCCCATTAATTTGACCATAAATTCGTCGCGCGTTTCAATCGCGTTGCGAATATCGGCCACTTGCATTTGAACAGCAGCGCGGTTGCCTTCGTCGGCCCAAAAAGCGCCTATGATGGCACCTGTGATCAACAACGGCACCCCGTAGCGGGTAAAGCGCCGAAACGAGGGCGTTAGCCATAAACGCTGGGCACGGTAAGCCGCGCGTGAGGGTGCTGGATCGCGGCGGGGGTTCGCCACATCCGGTGATTTTACCTTGCGCATGAGGCGTCCTCCACCATCCATGCACAGAGCTGCGCAAAGCTGAGACCATCATGGGCGGCTTGTTCCGGGGTCAGCGACGTGGGAGTCATTCCCGGCTGCGTATTTGTTTCCAACAGGACCAACCCATCAAGGCCGCGCGCCTCGTCCCAGCGAAAATCCGTGCGACTAACACCACGACAGCCCAAAGCCGCATGGGCCCGCAGGGCATAATCCTGACACGCTGCAAAAATCTGCGCTGGTATATCGGCGGGCACCACATGGCGCGAGCCCCCTTCGACGTATTTCGCGTCAAAATCATACCAACCGTCGGTCAAAATATCCGTCACAGTCAGGGCGCGGTCGCCCACCACGGTCGTCGTCAACTCGCGCCCCGGAGCAAAGGTTTCGACCATCACGGTGTCCGGCATATCGTCCGACAAGCTTGGTGGCGTGTTTGCGCCCATTTCTACAAGATAAACCCCAACGCTGGAGCCTTCGTTGTTGGGCTTAATCACATAGGGTGTCGGCAGGACATGGGCCGCTTGCGCCTCGGCCTTATCAACCAAACGGCTTTCGACAATGGGCAAGCCCGCCGTGCGGTAGATCTCTTTCGAGCGCTGTTTGTCCATGGCCAAGGCCGAGGCCAGAACGCCGGAATGCGTGTAGGGGATCTGCAACCATTCAAGGATACCCTGCACGCAGCCATCCTCACCCCACCGACCGTGCAGCGCGTTAAACGCCACATCCGGTGCGATCTGGGTCAATTGCTGCGCCAGATCAGGGCCTGCGTCCAACTCGACCACGTCATAGCCTGCCTCAACCAGCGCCTTGGCACATTCATGGCCAGACGACAGCGAAACGGGCCGCTCCGCAGAGGGACCGCCCATCAAAACGACGACTTTTAAGGGTGCCTGCTCGGACTGCCCCACAATACTGCCTCATATGGGGCGATTATTTCTCGCCCTCACCGCTTATTATTTTGTTGTCTAACTGCTTAGACGCCTGCTTAGGGTTCTCCGACCCTTATGACTTCCCATTCTAGCGTTATTGCACTGGAATCGTAAACCTTTTTTCGCACATCTTCGCCCAATCCTTCCAGATCAGCCGCAGTGGCCCCGCCGGTATTGACCAGAAAGTTGGAATGCATGGGCGACATTTGCGCCGCACCACGCATGGCGCCGCGCATGCCTGCGTCGTCGATGACCTTCCACGCCTTCAACTCGTGGGTGTCATCGGCCTGCCCCGTGCTTGAAAATCCAGCGGGATTACGGAACGTGCTGCCAGCGGTGCGATCCTTGGTGGGTTGCGTCTCGTCACGTTTCTTTAATTGATCCGTCATGCGCTGATGCAAGGTCTCAGGATCACCGTGTTCTGCGTGGAAGGTCGCTTGGGTTAGGACCCAGCCATCGGGTAAGTCACTCTGGCGATAGGCAAAATTCATGTCATCCTTGGTCAGGGTCTTGATCTGACCGTCCCGTGTGACGACCTGCGCCTCAATGAAATGATCCGCTGTATAGCTGCCATAACAACCCGCGTTCATCCGCACAGCACCACCAATCGCCCCGGGGATCGTGCGCAAGAATGTCAGGTCGAGGCCTGCGTCGGCCGCCTTGCGCGCCACATGGGCATCCAAAGCCGCGACGCCTGCCGTGACCCTGTTGCCCTCAATACTTATCTGGTTAAAGCCACGCCCCATGCGGATCACCACAGCCCTGATCCCGCCATCACGCACGATCAGGTTCGAGCCCACACCCATGGGGAAAACCGCCACGTCCGCAGGGAGTTGTCGCAAAAACCCGCTCAAGTCGTCCAAATCCGCCGGCTGGAATAAAGCGTCCGCAGGCCCACCAACCCTGAGCCACGTCAGATCAGCGAGGGGTCGGTCGGGTGTAAGCGTGCCGCGCACTGGGGGAAATTTGGTCATATCGATTTACTAGAGGTGGCGGCTTCACGGCGCAATAAGGTTTGGCGAACTTCAAAGACCAAAGAAAAAGCTCCATAACCACTTAAGACCCAGCCAACTGCCTGCAATAGTGCCGATGCCTGCTGCAGCAATCGTTCCAACATTCTTTGCAAGTCCCGTTGCATCATCTGTTGCCTTTTTCCAGGTCGAGATCATCCTGGGCAAATACGCTTTGAGTTCTTGAACCGCTTTTTGACGAACTATTTGTGGTTGTCGCCTGTCAAAGGCTGTTTTGACAATATCAATAAGCTTGACCTGCAATTCGGCTTCCACGATCTCAACAGCTTGTGATAGATTTTGGATTGCCAAGTCTTCATCGGACTGATCTGGCAAAGATTGATCGGTTGTTTTTCGGTCTAATACCTTCTCTCGGAACCTAGGTGCCGCGTGCTCAATATCTCTCTTGGTATCCCTCAATTGGTTGAGAAAAACTTTTACGTTATAGTCTTTAGGGCATTCACCTTCTTCAGTTTTTGCGTTGGTGATGTCGATAGCGATATCACAAGCGTCCCAGAGCAAAGATGTACTGCTTGAATCATTTGAGGCAACTTCAACGATTTTGGCCAATTGATTATCAAGTGGTTGATAGGGCTTGTTTTCGCCGCCTTCGCCTTCAAAAATTTGAGCTATAAACAACATCTTTTGTCTAATTTCCGTATTGTCTGGCTCCGGGATAGGTTCAGAAACATGCTGCAACTTACCGGTTTCTTTGTCATAAACTATCTCACCATCAAAAAACGTGTCACCCTCCTGATACTTCAATAAGACCGATTCAAACTTAGGATTGATATGCGTGGGGCCTTTGTCCCAATCCTCGTCCGTCAGAGTGATCAGAATATCGTGCAGCTCTTGGGCGTAGATGTCTTTGCCGTCGAGTAAGCGGTCGTACCATGCGATCCAGAAGGAGAAGTCAGGTTGCCTAAAACTATTATCGAAAGCCAGCGAAAAACTTGATGCGTGGAGTGTTGATAATTTGCTTACTGGGAATTTCCCTGAATACTTTTCTGTCCCTGAAAACAAGGCCGTTGCCGCGCTAAGTTCTCTACCTTTGAGCGCAGTAAAATCGGCCTTAAGACAGTCAAACAACGGCTCAGTGTTCGTAACTTTAGGAACAATATCAAAAAAATAAGGACTAATTGGTGTGCCGTGATCTTCATGTGTTGTAAGCCAACAAACGGTGCTCAGTGCATGCATCGCATCTTCTACTGGACCCGATTGAATTGTTTTGAAGATCGTTTCGCTTTTAAGTTTCAGAATACCAAATTCAGTATCAAAAGCTTGTTCGTTTTCTTGCCGCCTTTCATTCAGCGCTGGACGGGATCCGTTGGCGTCAAAAACATTTTTAGCAACTTTCCCGAGTGCAGATGATTTGAGCAGGCTGCAAAGAACTGCCGTTAAATTCGACCGAAGAAGTTGAAGTCTGTCCTCGGAGGCAATTTGAACGCTATCGCCAAACAATATAGTCACAGTGTATCTGGTGGAAGCTTGACTCATTAAAAACAGAGCTTGGTCGAAACCAATCAAATTGGGCTTAGACCGAAGGTTGCTTTCTAACCAGTCTTTGACAACTTCTTGATCAATACTATTCGACTTCTCTACCATGGCCTCACCGTCTCAGACGCAGCCAACAAAAACAAGCCTAGCCCTTTAGCACCACGCGTTTCACCCAGCGGCCCAGATACACAACGGGCCAGCGCAGCATCCACATGCCCATGACGAGGGCTATCAGGCCGATCCATGGGCCGTTTTCGTAGGTCAAAAACCCCAGCAGGGGCACGCCGATGCCGATGAGCCAGTAGGCGCGTTTCCAGTGGTTGTCTTGGCTGGGCATCATCGCCAGCACGTTGGCGGCGATCATCCAGACACAGGCAAGGGCGAAGGAAAGTGTCATCCTAGCCTTTCAGTTTCTCGGGCAGGCCGTTGGCCCATGCGCTGATGCTACCGGCCCCGAGGCAGACGACCATATCGCCAGCACTGGCTTGCTCGCGCACCAGTCTCAGCAAGTCGTCCTCGCCCACAACGGCGCGGGCATGGCGGTGGCCGTGGCGGATCAGGCCTGCGACCAGATCATCGCGGCTCGCACCTTCGATCGGCTCTTCACCCGCAGCAAACACTTCGGCAATGGCCACAACATCGCTGTCGTTAAAACAGCCACAGAAGTCGTCAAACAAGTCGTGCAAACGGGTGTAGCGGTGTGGTTGATGCACAGCGATCACGCGGCCTTCAGTGGCTTGACGGGCGGCTTTCAGGGCCGCTGCGATCTCGACCGGATGGTGTGCGTAGTCGTCGATGATGGTCACGCCCCCAACTTCGCCCACGCGGGTAAAGCGGCGGTTCACACCCCGGAATTCCTCAAGCGCTTTTTTGATCTCGGAGCGTTTGAGGCCCAGATGCCGCGCAACAGCCACAGCCGCCAAAGCGTTGGAGACATTGTGATCGCCGGGCATGGGCAACATACAGCCTTCGATCACTTGATCCTCGGCCTGTAGCGCCACGTCGAAATAGGCTGATCCCCCCCGATATTCGAGGTTGATCGCGCGCACATCAGCCTGCGCGTTAAAGCCGTAAGTGACCACGCGGCGGTCGGTGATCTTGCCCACCAGCGATTGCACTTCGGGGTGATCGGTGCAGCACACCGCCAGCCCGTAGAACGGAATGTTCGAGACAAAATCGAGGAAGCCCTGACGCAGCGTGTCAAAGTCGCCCCAGTGTTCCATATGTTCGGGGTCAATGTTGGTGACCACAGCGATGGTGGCAGGCAGGCGGTTAAACGTGCCATCGCTTTCATCCGCTTCGACCACCATCCATTCGCCCTGCCCCACACGGGCGTTGCTGTCATAGGCGTGGATGATACCGCCGTTGATCACCGTCGGGTCGATCCCGCCTGCATCCAACAGGGCCGACACCATCGTGGTGGTTGTGGTTTTACCATGTGTGCCAGCGACAGCCACATTCGAGCGCAGGCGCATAAGTTCAGCCAGCATTTCCGCGCGCCGCACGATGGGCAGGCCTTTGGCGCGGGCCGCGTCATATTCGGCATTGCCTGGTTTGATGGCGCTTGAGATCACGATGACTTCTGCCCCCTCAAGGTTCTCGGCCTTTTGCCCGATGAAAATCTTGGCCCCCAGACGTTCCAGCCGTTGGGTGATTTTGCTTTCCTTGAGGTCCGAGCCTTGGACAGAATAGCCGTGGTCCAGCAGCACTTCGGCAATGCCCGACATGCCGATCCCACCGATACCGACAAAATGCAATGCGCCCAACTGCGTGGGCAGCTTGGTTGCTGCTGCGTTCATTACTCTGCTCCCGTCCATCATTTTCCTGCCTTCTGTGCTAGTTTTTCGACCATGTCCACCAATGACGTTGTGGCATCGGGCCGCCCTTGGGACAAAGCGGCTTGGGCCATTGACATGGCCTTCTTTTCTTGCGTGAGGATATCTTGGATCGTGGCAGTCAAGGCATCGACCTGAAGTGCGGATTCCTGAATCACAACAGCACCGCCTGCCTCGGACAGGCCTTGGGCATTGACCGTTTGGTGATCGCCAGTGGCCGCCGCAAACGGCACAAGGATGCTGGGTCGCCCAATGACGGAAATATCCGCAACGCTGGAGGCGCCAGAACGGCTGATGACCAATTGCGCCTCGGACATCAGCGTGGGGATATCGGTGAAAAACGGCTGCACAGTGGCCGTGATGTTTTGATCAGCATAAAAGGCTGTGACGCGGTCCTCGTCTTCGCCGCGCGCTTGGTGAAAGACACGTAGATGGCGCAACATATCCAGAGGCAAATTGGCGATAGCGGCAGGCACCACATCCGACAGGATCCGCGCCCCTTGTGAGCCACCGATGACCAGCATCGACATGGGATAATCGCCCGGCGGTATATAGCCTGCACCCGCTTTGACCAGAACGGCGCCGCGCACGGGATTGCCCACATGTACGCCGTCGACCCCATCGGGCAAGGTCGTGGGCCAAGTCCCACAGGCCACCGCATCAACCCGCTTGGAAAAGATCTGGTTCACGCGGCCCAGCACCCCGTTTTGTTCGTGGATCATACGTGGTTTGCGCAACAAAAACGCGGCCCCCAAGGCTGGAATTGTCGGGTAGCCGCCAAACCCAACCACGACATCAGGCTTTTGGCCAAGCATCTTGAAGCTGGCCCCAAGGATCCCGCCCACAACCCGAAAAGGCACCGCCAGTTTGGCCAAGATACCGCCACGGGCAAAAGTGGCGCTGCTGATCTGTTCGATCTCGACCGCGTCAGGAAATCCGCCTGTGTAGCGCGCGCCGCGCGCATCGGTGCTGAGTTTAACCCGCCACCCCTTGGCCAACATCGCCTCAGCCAAGGCTTGGGCGGGAAACATATGTCCGCCTGTGCCCCCTGCTGCGATGACCAGAAGTTTGCTATCACTCATAACCGTTCCTCTTACAACACTATTGGGCGGTTTAACGGGCCGCCCTGCGCATCAAAATATCACCAATCTCGCCTTGCGGCCTTGTGCGGGTAAACGCCAGCAACATGCCAACCGCAATCCCACCGGCAATCAGCGAGGATCCGCCGTAACTGACAAAGGGCAAGGTCATGCCTTTGGCAGGCAACAACCGAACAGCCACGCCCATGTTCACCATTGCTTGGATTGCAAACATGCAGGCCAGCCCTGTACCCGCCAAACGAATGAACGGATCCCGTTCGCGCATCAATCGCACGAGGGACCGCACAACGACCACGGCATAAAGTGCGATGATGACCAACACGCAGATCAGGCCATATTCCTCGGCTGCCACTGCAATAATAAAATCTGTATGGGCATCGGGCAGCGACTGTTTCACTTGGCCTTCGCCCACACCAACCCCGAAAAAACCGCCCTCGCGAATGGCATTGGTGGCATAGCCAAGTTGCGTTGTGGGATCCACATCAGGGCTGAGAAACCCGTCAATCCGGCGGGCAAAGTGTTCAGACATGGAATAGGCAAAGCTGCCAGCAACAACGACCAAACCGGCCATAGCGATCAGCAAAAGCATTGGCGCACCGGCCACAAACCACATCACGCCCCAGCCAAATAGTACGAGGCAGGCCTGACCAAAATCAGGCTGTAACGCCAAAAAGGCAACAATTACAATGGTCAACGCAAAGCTAAGCGATTTTCCAGGGGGGCCATTGATCTGCTGGCTGGCGGCCATCATCCATGCAGACATGACCACAAAACCGGGTTTGAGAAACTCAGATGGCTGTAACGACGCAAAACCCAGTGAATACCAACGTACAGCGCCTTTGCCAAAATCTGTGCCAAAGAAGGGCAACCCCATGAGGGCCACAAAAGACACAAGAAAGCCAACGACAGCCAAGCGGCGCACCAGATTGGGCTGCATCATCGAAGTCAGCACCATCGCCACAAGGGCCATTGCGCCAAAGATCGCTTGTTTCGAGACATAGTGAAACGGCTGATGGCCGTTCTTGGCGGCCAAGGGCGGCGACGAGGCCAGACCCAACAAAATCCCAATCACAAACAGCAGCAAAATCGCCGCCATCGTCCACTTGTCAATTGTCCGCCACCAACGTGGCAAAACAGGCTCGCCATCCCGCTGGGGGACAGTGCCAAACACCATTTCCGTCATGAAGCTACCGCTCGCTGCCTCTGATTGTGCCCCTTTTCGGGGTCTATCCACCAAGTATAACGTAAAAACCCTGCAAATGCGAGTTGAAAATACGCGTTACAGCAGGCAGTTGGGACAGATGAAGGTTGATACTCTCATTGTTGGAGCGGGCGCGGCAGGCCTGATGGCGGCGGCCCATTGCGGCGGATCGGTTTTGGTTGTGGATCACGCCAAAAAGGCCGGCGATAAAATCCGTATTTCCGGCGGCGGGCGTTGCAATTTCACCAATCTTTATGCCTCACCCGAGAATTTTCTGTCGCAAAACCCGCATTTCTGCAAATCGGCGCTGGCCCGCTACACCCAATGGGATTTTATCGATTTGGTCACCCGCCATGGCATCGCCTATCACGAGAAAACGCTGGGCCAATTGTTTTGCAACGGCTCCGCCAAGGAAATCATCGCAATGCTTATGGCTGAAATGGAGGCTGCAAAGGCCCAGCTTTGGCTGCAAACCTCTGTCACGAAGGTTCAAAAGACCGACCAAGGTTTTAGCGTGGCCTTGCAAAAAGGCGATCAGGCGACCGATCTGACCTGTACCAACCTGATTATTGCCACAGGCGGCAAATCGATCCCCAAAATGGGGGCCACTGGATGGGGATATGACATCGCTGCGCAATTTGGCCTAGAGGTGGTCGAGACCCGCGCAGGCCTTGTGCCGCTAACCTTTGGGCCTGATGTGATGGCAGATGTAGCGCCCATGTCGGGGTTGTCATTAAATGCCAGTGTGCAAACTCGGGACACTCAATTCGAAGAGGGGCTGCTGTGCACCCATCGCGGCCTGTCTGGCCCGTCGATCCTGCAAATCAGCAGTTACTGGACGCCCTCCACGCCGATCTCGGTAAACCTTGATCCAAAGGGCTACATCCTGCCCGCCCTGCGCGAAACCCGTCAAAAAACAGGAAAGCGCGCAGTCCATAACGTTTTGGCCGATCACCTTCCCACCAAGCTGGCCCAGATGATGGTGGATAAAGCAGGTCTCGCAGGCAATCTGGCAGATCAATCCGACAGCCATTTGGCCCGATTGGAAGACTGTTATCGCAAATGGATGCTGACCCCATCAGGCACAGAAGGTTACCGCACAGCCGAGGTGACTTTGGGCGGGGTAAGCACTGCTGATCTGAACTCACAAACCATGCAGGCCAAAGACGTGAACGGCCTATATTTCATCGGTGAAGTGGTGGATGTGACGGGCTGGTTGGGGGGCTTTAATTTTCAGTGGGCGTGGTCCTCGGCTGTGGCGGCAGGCCGCGCGATTAAGACACAATCACGTTAGAAAGCCACGCTCCTAGCCCAAGCGGTTGAAGGCCCAACCGCCAAGGTGTAGCAGGATCAAATGCAATCGACGCCAACACATAAGCCAAAGAGACGGCGCAGCCGATGGGTGGCCAATCAAGTGCCTCGCAAAATCCTGCGCGATGTGGCGAACCGTTTGAAATATGGCGCGGAGGCCCCGCAAAGCGACGAGTGTTTGTACCTCGATCCCGGCCAGATTAACCTGCGTTTTGTCGCAAAACCGCCCTATAAAACCTCAGATTTTCGCCGCAAAAACAGCGGTCAGGTCAGGGACGGCGATTGGGATCAACAGGCGCAACCGATGGTGGACGACATCAAATATATGTCGTGCAAAGCGCGGTTCATTGATCACGCGAACTGGGAAGATACACCCATTTTCCACAAACTCAGTGCGGAAATTGCCGCCGGCGGCAGTCCGGATGATTGCTACACTATTGAGGATTTGCGACAACGGTATAAGCGGCTGGATGCTCTTTGGGCCTTGGTCTTACGCACGCAAGAGCTCAAACCAAAGGCCCAGCTGCCAGACCAATACAGGCGCGAACATGGCGGGGTTTTTGTGCATCTTGATCGACACGGAAATGCCCTGCGTTACGGCGGTGGCATGCACCGGTTTGCCATAGCGCGTTTGGCAAAACTACCTGCCATGCCTGTCCAAGTGGGCGTGGTGCACGCGGATTTTGTGGCCTCGGGGCGCTACCCTGCCCTGCGCCAAAAACCCAGCTAAATCACCAAGCTTCCAGCGCGTCTACCAGATCCAGAATGGCCCCGCTCCACCGGGTCAGGTCATCAGCTCTAAACAGCCGCACCGACGGATAAAGTGCCGTGACGTCCGGATCGCGCCCCCAGCGATATTCGCTGGCCTTCGGCAGAAAAACCCAGGTTTGCACCCCCAGCGCCCCGGCCAGATGCGCAGTCGCATTGTCAATGGTGATCACCAGATCAAGGGCCTTGATCTGGGCCGCGGCACGATTGAGATCGACCAAGGGATCGGTGCCTGTATCGGTCATCAGGGCCGCACCAAAGGCCTTGGAAATTGCTTGCGGATCCGTCTCACCGTATTGCAAATTGTGGAACCGCGCCTTGGCCCCTGCGGTTTTGGCCAAGGGGATCAGGTCGCTTAGGGGGATAGACCGGGCGGCACCTGTTGCTTTGGCATTGGAGTGCCAGCTGATCCCGATATTGCGCAAATCTGGGCGCAGCGGATCAAGTTTAGCCCAAGCTGCGCGGTACTTTTTCACCAGAACCGGATCAGCCTTGATACTGGCAGGTCCCGTCACAGGCGCATCAATCCAGCGCCATGCAGACAGCATGGATGTCTGGAAATCGAAATTCCCCATCTGCAGCGCAGGCACCAACGGCACGGTCTGGCTTACGCAGGTCACCTTGGGTGTGGCGCGCTGAAACAATGGGATCAATCGCGGATCACATTCGACAGTGACCTCGGCCCCTGCGCGCACAAGTTTTTGCAACACACGGGCCTGCATGATCTGATCGCCGATGCCCTGCTCGGCCCAGACCAACAAGCGACGGCCGCGCACGGGCTGGCCACGCCAAAGGGGAAACGTGTAATCGCGGCGAAACTTGTCAAAGCGCGGCAATTGCCAACGCCCTTTGTCATAAAGGCGCAAACCCTCAGAAATCTGGCCATCGCGAAACAAAGCAAGCCCAAGACTGCGCAGCAATTCAGGTGTATCGGGGGTCAGTTCACGGGCCTCTTCCAGATGCGTCCGCCCGCGTTGAAAGGCCCCGTTTTTGATCAGGCTTTTGCCCATACGCAAATGCAGAGCGCCCCGTTTGGCAGGATCAGAGGTCACCTTTATTTGGCTCAGCAAATAGGCGATATCCGCATCGGACCCGACCAATCGGGTTTGCAAAACATTTGGCAAAACTGTCTTGCGGCCCGCCATTACACGTGGGCCAAGGCCTGTTGGACACAGGCTGCAAAATCCTCACCGCGTTTTTCAAAACTGTCGTATTGATCGAAACTGGCTGCAGCAGGTGCCAGCAAGACCGTGTCGCCCGTCTGGGCATCGGCAATGGCTGATTGCACGGCGGCTTGCATCGTGGTGGCGACTTCAACCTCGATCCCTTTAAGCTGCATGGCAAATCCTGCCGCCTCGCGACCGATCACATAGGCCTTTTTGACGGCGTCCAGATGCGCCAGAAGCCCGTCCAAACCACCCTCTTTTTCCAGGCCACCACAAATCCAGCGAATATTCTTGAAGGCCTGCAACGCTTTGGCGGCACTTTCCACATTTGTGGCTTTGCTGTCGTTGACGTAGCTGACGCCACAGGTCTCTGCGATCAATTGACTGCGATGGGGCAAACCTGCAAAGCTGGCAAACCCTGCCTCAATCACCTTGGGTGCAAGGCCCAAGGTCCGACAGGCCGCGTAGGCGGCACAGGCGTTTTGATGGTTATGCGATCCCGGCAGGCCTTTGATTGCGCGCAGATCAATGCTGCCAACTTGGCGCCCTTTGCGCCATTCTGCCAGAAAGCCTTTGCGCGCAAACACGTTCCAGCCGACACCGGACAGTTTGCGATCCACAGACACGCGGATCACCCGATCATCCGCTGGTCCTTGGGCCATTTGCACCGCCAGATACTGGCCTTCGACCTCGTCCACACCGATCACGGCACGGTCTGGTCCACCCTCGGAAAACAGCCGACGTTTGGCGGCAAAATAGCCGCCCATCCCGTGATGGCGGTCTAGATGATCAGGGCTGAGATTGGTGAACACCGCCACATCAGGGGTCAATGCCCGGGCCAGTTCCGTTTGGTAACTGCTCAGCTCAAGCACGACGACTTCGCCATCCACAGCCGGATCAATATCCAACACACCGCGCCCAATGTTTCCTGCCAACTGACTAGGGCGATTAGCGTGTTCCAGCACGTGATGGATCAGCGCCGAAGTCGTCGATTTCCCGTTGGAGCCTGTGACCGCAATAATTTTTGGGGCGGTATCAAAGCCCGTCCAATCCGGTGTGGCAAAGCTCTGGAAAAAGAGGCCAATGTCATTGTCGATGATAACGCCCGCAGCTAGCGCCTTGGCAATCACAGGATTTGGCGTGGGATAAAGATGCGGGATCCCGGGGGATGTAATCAGGGTCATGACGTCGTCAAACGCGCCATTTTTGTTCAGATCGCGCAGCGCGAAACCTTCGGCCTCGGCCTTGGCTCGGGCCGGATCGAAATCGTCCCAGCACAAAACATTGGCCCCCCCTTCGCGCAGCGCGCGGGCAGCAGACAGGCCCGATCTGCCAAGGCCCAAGACCGCAACTGTGGCCCCTGCATATCCCTGAACCGGGATCATCTAGCGCACCTTCAACGTGGCCAACCCAATCAGCGCAAGGATCAAGGCGATGATCCAAAAGCGGATCACGATCTGCGGCTCAGCCCAGCCTTTTTTCTCGTAATGGTGATGGATCGGGGCCATCAGGAAAACGCGTTTGCCCGTGCGTTTGAAATAGAGAACCTGAATGATCACCGACAGGGCCTCGACCACAAAAAGACCGCCGACAATGGCCAGAACGATCTCGTGTTTGGTGGCCACAGCAATGGCGCCCAATGCGCCGCCCAAGGCCAATGATCCAGTGTCGCCCATAAACACCGCTGCAGGGGGCGCGTTATACCAAAGAAAGCCCAATCCCCCACCAAAAACACCCGCCGTAAAGATCAAAATTTCGCCTGTTCCAGGCACGTAGTGTACATCCAGATATTCGGTGAAATCGACACGACCGACCGCATAGGCGATGATCCCAAGGGTGCCCGCGGCAATCATCACAGGCATAATTGCAAGGCCATCCAGTCCATCCGTAAGGTTCACCGCATTGGCCGCCCCTACAATCACAATCATCGCAAAGGGTACAAAGAAATAGCCCAAATTGATCAAAGTATCTTTGAAAATAGGCAAGGCCAGTTGGTTGGTCAGGGCCTCGGGATGATATTGCGCCGCCCAAAATCCTGCGATGGCCGCGATCAAAAAGCCAAGCCCAAGGCGGAGTTTACCCGACACTCCATCCGTGTTTTGCTTGCTCACTTTGGCATAATCATCCGCAAAGCCAATGGCCGCAAAGCTCATGGTGACAAACAAAACGACCCAGATAAACGGGTTGTCCAATCGCGCCCAAAGCAGGGTCGAGGTCAACAAAGCCCCCACAATCAGCAACCCACCCATCGTCGGTGTTCCTGCTTTGACAAAATGCCCTTCTGGCCCATCGGTGCGGATAGGTTGGCCCTTGCCCTGCTTGCGCCGCAGGACGTTGATCAACGGCCGACCAAAGATAAACCCAAACAGCAGCGCGGTCATAAAGGCGCCACCGGCCCGGAAGGTGATATAGCGAAACAGGTTGAAAAAATCGCCGCCATCACTCAGCGCGGTCAGCCAATACAGCATCTACTCGTCCTCAATTTTGTTATGTGCAGACGGATGGCCCAATTTGCGGATCGCGTCAACAACTTGGCCCAGCCCGGTGCTCAGGCTGGCCTTGACCAAGACAACATCGCCCGCATCGACATCATGCCCCAGCCCCTTGAGCATTTCCGGTGCTGTTTCGACCCATCTGCCCCGTTGATGTTCGGGCAGGGCGTGCCATAGGTTTTGCATCAGGGGGCCGACACAATGCACCACATCCAAGTGCTGCAAATGGATGTTCTGTGCAAAGCCTGCATGGATGGCGACCTCGTCCGGGCCCAGTTCTTTCATGTCGCCCAGATAGGCAATCCGACGCCCTTTCCCCACACGGCCCACATCATTATGTGGCTCGGACAAAGACAAAACCTCAAGGGCCGCCGCAAGACTGGCGGGATTGGCGTTATAGGCGTCATCGATCAACTCAAAGGTCAGGTTTTCGCGCGCAGGATCCAGTGAAATCACATCCCGCTGACCGCGGCCAGTCACGGGCAGCCACGCGGCGATATCTAGGGCCGCATGGGTCAGGTCAGCGCCTAAAGCCTCGGCCGCGGCGAGCGCACCCAAGGCATTCATCGCAAAGTGACGGCCAGCGACGCCCAATTTGAACAGAACCGGCGCACCGTTGATCTGCGCTTGGATCACGGTGCTGTCGCGGATGATTTGGATCTGCTTGAGTTCAAAATCCCGCGCCATTTGGCCAAACAAGACTTGTTTCACCCCTGCTTTGGCAGCTCGGTTTTGCAACACGGCTGCGGTTTCGATATCCGCATTCAACACGGCCGTACCGTTGGATTTGAGCCCTTCGATGATGCTGGCTTTTTCAGCAGCGATCCCTTCAAGGCTGTTAAAGGCCTCAAGATGGGCGGCAGCAACTGTTGTGATCAAAACCACATCCGGGTTGGCCATGCGGGCCAGTGGTGCAATTTCGCCAGGGTGGTTCATCCCGATCTCGATGACTGCAAAATCAGTGGCTTGCGGCATCCGCGCCAGTGTTAACGGCACTCCCCAATGGTTGTTGTAACTGGCCACAGATGCGTGAGTGCGCCCCTGTTTGATCAGGATGTCGCGCAGCATTTCCTTTGTTGAGGTTTTGCCAACGGATCCTGTGACACCCAATACTCGTGCCTTTGTGCGCGCCCGCGCGGCGCGGCCCAAATCTTCAAGCCCCCTTAGGACATCCGGCACAATCAAAAGCGGTGCATCGCTTGCGACGCCTTCGGGAATACGGCTGACCAAAGCCGCAGCAGCCCCGGAATCCAACGCCGCTTGGACAAAGTCATGCCCGTCGCGCGCGGCTTCCAAAGCCACAAACAAATCCCCGGCCTGCAAACTGCGTGTATCGATCGAGACGCCGTCTGCCTCCCACGGCGCAGCACAGGTGCCACCCGTAGCGGCAATTGCGTCTGCTGAACTCCAAAGGCTCATCTCATTATCCTCCGTCCAAGGCCGCCACAGCGACGCTGGCTTGCTCAACATCATCAAAAGGAAAGACCGTGTCACCCACGGTTTGGCCCGTCTCATGGCCCTTGCCCGCAATCAGCAGCGCATCACCCGGGGTCAAGGCATCCACCCCGCGCAAAATCGCCTCGGCGCGGTCCGCAACTTCGGTGGCCTCCGGCGCACCACGCAACACCATTTTACGGATCACCGCAGGATCCTCGCTGCGCGGATTGTCATCAGTCACAAAGACGATATCTGCGGCTTTCGCCGCCGCCTGACCCATCAATTCGCGTTTGCCCATGTCGCGATCTCCGCCTGCACCAACAATCGCGATCAACCGGCCCAAAACATGCGGGCGCATGGCCTTGAGCGCCGTCGAAACTGCATCGGGCGTATGGGCGTAATCTACAAACACCGTCGCGCCATTGTCGCGGGTGGCGGCCAGTTCCATGCGCCCCCGTACCGTCGACAGATGCGGCAAAGTTTCAAACACCGCCTCCGGCTTGGCCCCACAGGCAATGACCAAGGCCGCCGCCATCAGCACATTTTCGGCCTGAAATCCACCAATGAGATTTAAGCGCGTCGAATGGCGTACGCCTTTGAAATCAAAGATCAGGTCCTGCCCCGTCGCATCAAACCGCTGCCCTCGGATTTGCAGATCAGCCCTGTCACGCTTGCCTATGGTCAGACAGCGCTGCCCACGCACCTTGGCCAGATCCGCGGCGCGTGCAACTTCGGGGTCCTCTACATTGAAAACGGCAGTGCCATCTTGGGCCAACACACGCGAAAACAGGCCCTCTTTGGCGGCAAAGTAGGCCTCAAAACTGTCATGATAGTCTAGATGGTCTTGGGTAAAATTGGTGAAACCAGCGGCCAGCAAACGTACCCCGTCAAGACGCCGTTGTTCCAACCCGTGACTGCTGGCCTCCATGGCTGCGTGTGTCACACCGGCCTCGGCTGCCGCGGCCAGACTGCTGTGCAAAGTGATCGGTTCGGGCGTGGTGTGCATCAAGGGCGCAGTATAGGCCCCCTCGATGCCTGTGGTGCCCAGATTAACCGCCGCCAAGTCCATCTCGGTCCAGATCATGCGCGCGAAGGTCGCCACAGAGGTTTTTCCGTTGGTCCCTGTGATTGCGACAATCGTGGCGGGCTGTTTTTCGAACCAAAGCGCGGCGGCGTAGGCCAAGGCCTGACGCGGATCTTGCGTGACCACCAAAGCCACCTCACCGATAACATCTTTGGCAATCTCGGCGCCTTGGAGATCGGTCAAAACCGCCGCGGCCCCCATGCGCACAGCATATTGAATGAACTCGGCCCCATGCACCTTGGTCCCGGGAAGCGCCGCAAAAAGCGTGCCCTCTTTGACCTCGCGACTGTCAACAGTCAGGCCGCTGATGACCGGATTCACTGCGCTGCGCGCCTTTAACCCCAGATCATGAAGGGTCTTTGCTGTATTGCCCATGACGGCCCCCGATTGCGCGGGCCATGCCTGCGCTTATTGATTTGCCGTAAGTGTTACACCCTTCAGGGGCACCTGTTCAACGCCCGGACGCATCCCCAACAAAGGCGCTGTGCGGCGAATGACCTCGGCGGCCACTGGAACGGCTGTCCAACCGGCAGTGCGGCGGGCCTTTGGACCGGATGTTTCAACCGGTTCATCCAACGTGACGATCAGAACATATTTGGGGTCATGGGCTGGGAAAACCGAGGCAAAGGTCGCAATAACCTTCTCGTCATAATATCCGCCATTTGGCTTTGGTTTGTCGGCTGTACCAGTTTTTCCGCCCACGAAATACCCCGGAACCTCGCCAAAGCTGGCGGTGCCATCAGTCACAACTTTGCGCAGCATTTTGCGCGCCGCTTTTGAAGCCTCTTCGGAAATGATACGCGGGCCCTGTTGCGGAGTGTGCCGGCGAATGAGCGTTGGATCGACCTTGGTGCCGCCATTCAGCAGCGACGCATAGCCAGCGGCCAAATGCACAGGGCTGGTTGAAATGCCGTGGCCGTAGGAAATCGTCATCACCGAAATATCGGACCAATTGCTGGGCCAAAGCGGCTTGGCACCGTTGGCTTCAACCATCTCCAACACAGTTGGATCCAGAAAGCCTAGCGACCGCATAAAGTCTTTTTGCCGCTTTGGGCCGATCATCGTGGCAATCCGCGCCGTGCCCACGTTCGAGGACTTGGCAATCACATCAGTGACATTCAACTCAGGCCCATAATCGGAAAAATCACGGATCTTGAACCGGCCCCATTTGAGCGGCCCTTTGGTGTTGATCATCGTGTTTGGATTGACCAGCCCCAGATCTTGCGCCTGAGCCGTTGTAAAAATCTTGAACGTGCTGCCCAACTCATAAACGCCCTGCAACGCACGGTTAAACAAAGGACTGTCGCCCTGATCCCCTTCCGTCAGCGGACGGGGACGGGTGTTTGGATCAAAATCAGGCAAGCTGACCAATGACAGCAACTCGCCCGTGTGCACATCCATCATCACCGCAGATGCGCCCTTCGCATTCAGCAATTTCATGCCGCCATACAGCACTTCTTCGGTGGCCGCTTGCACCGAAAGATCCAACGACAGCTGCAACGGACGCCCGCCATTCGCCGGATCGCGCAACCAGTCGTCATAGTATTTCTCAACCCCTGCGACACCGATCACTTCGGCGGAATTCACGCCCTCTCGGCCAAAACTGGCCCCGCCCAATACATGAGCCATAATGGCGCCATTGGGATAAAGCCGCATGTCGCGTGGTCCAAAATGCAGCCCCGGATCGCCGATATCATGCACGGCTTGTTTTTGTTCGGGGCTGATTTTCTTCTTTATCCATTTGAACTTACGCTTGCCCGTAAAGTCTTTCATCAAGCGCGCACGATCCAGATCCGGGAAAATCTGGATCAACCGATCCGCTACCCGTTCTGCATCGATCAGTTCATGGGGATGCACATACAGGCTGCTGGTTTCAAAATTCGTGGCAAGGATCCGGCCCTGCCGATCGACGATATCTGCCCGCGCGTTCAAAATATCCGCACCCAGCGTATTCGCGCGGGGCTCAGACGGCTCGGAGGCAGCCAAAATGCCCATCCGCGTGCCCACAGCCATAAACGCCAGCAAGAAAAATACACCCAATACCAACAAACGCCCCTCGGCACGAGACCGATCCGCATCGCGCGCCGCCTCATGGCGCAGACGGATGTTTTCACGTTCAATCGCTTGCGGGTTTTCGCCTTGTTCACGGGCCTTAAGGATACGCGCCAGTGGACGCAAAGGGGTGCGGATCATTGTGCCTCTCCTGTTGTATCGGCCATTGTTTCAATCGGATCAGTGATCGGCGGCAATTCGGGCTCGGGGAATGCCACTTGATCCACATAGCCAAACTGATCCGGCGTCAGCGGCAACAGACCCAGCCCGTCAAAGTTTATGTCCGCAAGGTCGCGCAGCCTGTCGGGGCGGTTTAAATAGGCCCATTCCGCGCGCAAAACGCCCAAGCGCCCGCGCGCTGTGCTGATCTCGCGTTGCAATTGCTCTACTTCGCTCAGCGCGGTCTGGGTTTTGAAGTTTTCCATATAGGCCCAATAAGCCAAGCCCACGACACCCATGGCCGAAAACAAAAACAAAATTGTGCGCATACCCTACGCCCCCCCTCGTAAAATCGGCATTCCGATGTCTTTGGCTGCAATCTGACCTGCTGGCGCATCGGTCCGCCACGCGACCCGCAACTTTGCCGAGCGCGAGCGCGGGTTCTCCTGCAATTCCTGTGCATCAGGTCCAATCGCTTTGCGCGATTTCAATGTGAACTGTGCAGGCGCTTGTTCAATTTCGGGCGCATACCGACTGCCACGCCCCATGCCGCCACCACGTGCTTGCAGATAGCGTTTGACCATACGGTCCTCGGTTGAATGAAACGTCACAACGGCCAAAGCACCGCCCGGCTTTAGCGCGCGCTCGGCGGCCATAAGCCCCTCATATAGCTCAGTATATTCTTCGTTCACTGCAATGCGAATTGCCTGAAAACTGCGGGTCGCCGGATGGCTTTGCCCCGGCTTTGAGCGTGGCAAACAGCCTTCAATGATCTTGGCAAGGCGCAGGGTTGTGGCGATAGGCTCCCTGTCACGTTCTTTGACTATGGCCTTGGCGATACGGCGACTAGCGCGTTCTTCGCCAAACAAAAACAAGATATTTGCCAAAGTCGATTCTTCTTCGGAATTGACCAGATCAGCAGCACTGCGCCCATCTTGGGACATGCGCATATCCAAAGGGCCATCGCGCATGAACGAAAAGCCACGTTCGGCCAGATCCAATTGCATGGAACTGACGCCAAGGTCCAAAACCACACCGTCAAGATCCTGTGCATAGGTATCCATTTTGGAAAAAACGCCGGCCACCGGTTCGATTTTACCAGAATAGTTCGGCAACCAATCAGCCGCCATTTCAAAGGCGAACGGATCGCGATCCACACCGTAAACCTTGTCCGCACCTGCATCGATCAGGCCACGGGTATAGCCCCCTGCCCCAAAGGTCCCGTCCAACCAACGGCCGGACACGGGGGCAACGGCGGCCAACAACGGGCGCAATAAAACAGGGATATGAGGGGCATTTTCGATTGGCGAAGCGGCAGCTGCCATCGGTTTAATCCCCTTTGGCTTGATCCAGCAACATCAGCGGATCGAAATTCTCGGGCTGCTCGTCCAGCCAGGCTTCTGTATCGGTCAACATCTCGGTCTCGTAAGTCTCGGGCTTCCAAATTTGGAAGTGATCCCCCGCCGAGATAAAGAAGGCTTCTTTGTCGAGTGCAATTTTCTGACGCTGACGGATTGGCAGCACAATGCGCCCATCTTTGTCCACATCCGTTGTCAACGACTGGCCCAAAACCGTATGGGACAGAATCCGACGCGCCTCAGACCCGCGGGGAAGCGCCAGAATGTCATCTTCGATCTCGGTAAAGGCCGCAACGGTATAGCAATCAAGGTGCTTTTTGCGGTGATCACCATATACGATCACCAGTTGCGGGTTCAAACCTTCGGTCCAGTCTGGATCGCCTGCCTCCAGAACACGCCGAAACGAGGCGGGAATAGACATCCGCCCCTTTGCATCCACCTTGTGGTTGCTTTCGCCTCTGAACCGTCTTGCGACCAAAATGGCCTCGCTTGTTATCCCCCAGAAAAATTTGCCTTAAAAACGAAAACGGCGGATTGGACTGCTGCCACTGTCCAATCCGCCTTTCGAGTCCCTCGCGGGATGTCCAACTACGCGCGCCACCTGGGGGGATGTCTGCTCGCTCGCGCGTCGGATCTCTTCGTTCAAAAAAGAGCGGGTGCCTGTATGAAACCTTTTGGTGCCGATGGGGTTCTAGTGCCCCTTATTAGCCCGTCCTCTTCCGTGTAATAGGGATGCCATGGGATTTCATGGTAATCAAGATATTTTTTGGGAATTCATGGATCAACAAGGGAGCTTGACCCACTTAACTCAGCTATCTGAGAGTGAAATTCTCAATTTAAGGTTACTGGTTGTGATCGAAGGAGCCAAAAGCACTATATGTAGTAATACATTAGAATGTTGAAAAAGTTCCACAAAATCCCATATTTTTTCCTAGTTTTGGAAAAATGGGGTGCTTTTGACTTATATGGACACTTCTAGAGACCGCAGAACAGCCGAATCCAGACTTGATTCGCGTCAATCAGGCGCAAGTACCAGAAAATCCCAGTTGAGACCTAGGCCATCCCACCATCGACCAAACGTTTGGCCAAACCTGCATAGGCCTCGGCCAATGGCCCGTCACCTGCAGCCACCGGTGTACCGCCATCGCCCGCCACCCGTACATCCAGATGCAAAGGCAATGCGCCTAAGAACGGCACGTCGATCTTTTCGGCCTCAGCGGCCACACCGCCATTGCCAAAGATATGGGCCTCATTCCCGCATTCGGGGCATATGTAGTGAGACATGTTTTCGATCAGACCCAAAACCGGAGTGTTCAGTGTATCAAACATATCCAAGGCTTTGCGCGCATCCAGCAGGGCCACGTCCTGCGGAGTTGAGACGACTATGGCCCCGGTCAGGTCCGACTTTTGGCACAGCGTCAATTGCACATCCCCGGTTCCGGGCGGCAAATCGACGATCAATACGTCCAGTTTGCCCCATTCCACCTGCCCCAGCATTTGCTGCAAGGCGCCCATCAACATAGGCCCACGCCAGACGACTGCTTTTGCAGGATCTAACATAAGACCAATAGACATCATCGTCACACCATGGGCCTGTAAGGGAATGATCGTCTTGCCATCCGGGCTGGCAGGGCGTTTGTTGACCCCCATCATGCGCGGCTGACTGGGCCCATAGATGTCAGCATCAAGGAGGCCGACCTTACGTCCTTGTTTTGCCAAAGCCACGGCAAGGTTCGACGAAACCGTGGACTTGCCCACACCGCCTTTACCCGATCCAACCGCCAAAATACGATCGACACCGGCAATCTGCGCGGGCCCCTCTTGCGGCGTTGGATGACGACCGACCTTGAGACTGGGCGGTTCAGGGGCTTTGGGCGCAGGCCCATGAGCCGTCAGCAATACAGAGGCCGCAGTCACACCGTTGATTGCTTCGACCAATTGCTGGGCCGCAGCGCGCAGAGGTTCCATCGCACGGGCGTCTTCCGGTGTAGGGGCCTCGATCACAAAGGACACGCGATCCCCGTCAATAGTCACGGCTCGGATCATATCTTTGGACACAAGGGTTTCACCATTTGGCAAAGACAGGCGGTTGAGTTCCGCCATCACGGCATCGCGGGTTACGGGCATAGAGCGTTCCTTAATAACTTGCCCTTATGTGATATCTCACGCGGCGTTGTGCAAGCCGTCGTTCTTGTCGCAGCACAGCTTTGAAAACGAACCCCAGGTCAGCCATGCAAATGCTGCATAGCAGCAATTCCAAACTTAACATTGTGCAAGTGCAGCATGTGCCCCATATTCAACTCAACAGCGGGCAACATACTGTCGCTCGCATAACATAGGAGATACCGAAAATGGCTTATATCATTACAGCACAAACGAATGCTCCTACGGCATCCTGGCTGTCAGGCAAATTGCACACTGTTGCAGACCGGCTCGAGAAATATGCGCTCTACCGCAAGACACTCAATGAACTGTCGCAGCTGAGCAACCGCGAACTGGCAGATCTGGCCATCCATCGCAGCGCAATCCGTGGCTTGGCGTATCAGTCAGTCTACGGGGACTAAGTTTCGCCTTCGGGCACCACAGTTTGGCTGTTTCTCATCTCCTCCCTTTAGAGATGCAGCCAGAAGACGGGCAGTAGCCCATACGACATTCAGGCCTTTCTCCTCCCTTAAGGCCTGGAACATTGGCAAGGCCTCCATCTCCTCCCTTTTAGGAGGTCCTTGCCAAAGACTTTTGCGGGCTCTTCTCCTCCCTTAGAGCCTAGCATTCAAAGAAACGGCAACGTCATCCTCCTCCCGACGTTGCCGTTTTTTTGTGTCTTGAAGTCAGCATTCATGAAGGGCAGCACCTCTGCGCGGACTGCCTTCGCACCCTGCCTCATTCCAAAATTTCCAGGAAAAACCGTTGTGCCGCTAGAACGGCACGTCATCGGCCATATCCGCCGCCACTACGAATTTTGCGACCACTTTCTTACTGCCCGCCTTGTCAAACTCGATATCCAGCTTGTCACCCTCGATGCCCATGACAGTGCCGTAGCCAAATTTGCCGTGAAAGATCCGGTCCCCTGCAGTAAAACTAGAGGTCGCCGTCATATCGATGGTCATATTCTTGGCTTCAGCGGGCTGCGACATCCCGCGTTGACCACTGCGTGATTGTAACCGCTTCCAGCCCGGCGAGTTGTAGACATTGGCCGATGCGGCCTCTTCATGCAGGGTCGAACCGGTCATGCCCGCCGCCCCATATCCGCCGCCATAAAGGCCCGGCGGGGTCAGCACATCCACGTGATCCTCGGGCAACTCGTCGATAAACCGTGACGGCATCGCTGATTGCCACTGGCCGTAAACCCGCCGGTTGGCTGCAAAACTGATGGTGCAAATAGCCTCGGCCCGGGTGATACCCACATAGGCCAGCCGGCGTTCTTCCTCGAGGCCCTTCAGCCCGCTTTCATCCATACTGCGTTGGGACGGAAACAGGCCGTCCTCCCAACCGGGCAAGAACACTGCGGGAAATTCCAAACCCTTGGCCGCATGCAGCGTCATGATGCTGATTTTAGGTTCTTCGGCCTCGGATTCATTGTCCATAATCAGGCTGACGTGTTCCAAAAACCCTTGCAGGTTTTCGAACTGTTCCAACGCTTTGACCAGTTCCTTGAGGTTTTCCAGCCGCCCCGGCGCCTCGGGCGTTTTGTCGTTTTGCCAATGGGTGGTGTAGCCGCTGTCGTCCAAAATGATCTCAGCCGCTTCGATATGGCTGGTTTGGGGATCGCGGATCATAGCAGCCCAACGCGTCAGACCGTCGACCAATTTGGCCAGCTCAGCGCCACCTTTGCCGCCGATGCCTTTGGTCTCGACCACCAGTCGCGCGCCTTCCAGCAAAGACACACCGTTTGAGCGCGCCATTGTCTGGATTTTCTGCTGCGCCTTATCGCCAAGACCACGTTTGGGCGTGTTCACGATCCGCTCGAAAGCCAGATCATCTGTAGGCGACACGGCCAGCCGAAAATAGGCCATGGCATCGCGGATTTCCATGCGTTCATAAAAACGCGGACCTCCGATGACGCGGTACGGCAGGCCGATGGTCAGGAAACGATCCTCAAAGCTGCGCATTTGGTGCGAAGCCCGCACAAGGATCGCCATATCGTCCAGAGACATCGGATCAAGGCCACGGGTGCCCATCTGCATCGATTCAGCCTCTTCCCCGATCCAACGCGCTTCTTCCTCGCCATCCCAATGGCCGATCAAACGGACCTTTTCGCCGCCTTTCGCCTCGGTAAACAAAGTCTTGCCCAAACGCCCCGCGTTGGCGGCAATCACGCCAGAGGCCGCCCCAAGGATATGTTCGGTGCTGCGATAATTCTGTTCCAGCCGGACCACATGGGCCCCCGGAAAATCCTTTTCAAATCGCAGGATATTGCCCACTTCGGCACCACGCCACCCGTAGATCGATTGATCATCGTCGCCCACGCAGCAAATATTTTTGTGCCCACCGGCCAACAACCGCAGCCACATATATTGGGCCACGTTGGTATCTTGGTATTCGTCCACAAGGATGTATTTGAACCAGCGTTGATATTGCGCCAACACATCAGGATTTTTCTGAAAGATCGTCACAATATGCAGCAGAAGATCGCCAAAGTCGCAGGCGTTCAGCTCAAGCATGCGGCGTTGATATTGCGCATAAAGATCCACCGCTTTGCCATCAAAAGCGCTGCTGTCAGCCACGGGCACATTTTCCGGCGTCAGGGCACGGTTTTTCCAATTGTCGATGATCCCGGACAACATCCGCGCAGGCCAGCGTTTGTCATCGATATTCGCCGCGGCCAGCAATTGTTTGAGCAAACGGATTTGGTCGTCTGTGTCCAGAATGGTGAAGTTTGATTTCAGCCCCACCATCTCCGCATGCCTGCGCAGCAGCTTGACCCCGATGGCGTGGAACGTGCCCAGCCACGGCATGCCCTCCAACGGCATTTGCATCAGTTTGCTCACGCGGTTCTTCATTTCGCGTGCGGCTTTGTTGGTGAATGTCACTGCCAGTATTTCATTGGGTTGGGCCGTGCCTGAGACCAACAAATGCGCTATGCGCGTGGTCAGCGCCTTGGTCTTGCCCGTACCTGCGCCCGCCAGCATCAAAACCGGGCCATCCAGCTTTTCCACCGCTTCGCGTTGCGCGGGGTTCAGCCCGTCCAGATAGGGCATCGGCCGCGCGGCCATTGCGCGCTGTGATAAGGGGATCGAGGCCGCTTCAAAGGCGTCGTCTTCGGAATAACTGCTCATGGGTCAGATATTAGCGTGATCCAAGCCAAAGGAAAAGTGTTGTTCTTATTTCGTTCTCTATATTTGTCTGGACAGGCCAACCCATTGAAATCACATAAGGGGGTATGAGTTTACACAACAGCTATCCCGCCCTCAGCGATCTGCGTGCCCGCGCGAAACGTCGGATCCCACACTTTGTTTGGGAATATCTCGACAGCGCCACAGGCCACGAGGCTACCAAGGCGCGCAATCGTGCGATGCTGGACGAGATCCTGTTCACCCCGTCCATTTTGCATGGTGAGATCGAGCCGGATTTAAGCACCGAACTGCTGGGGCGGACGTACCAGATGCCCGTTGGCGTGGCCCCCGTGGGTATGTCGGGGCTGATCTGGCCCGGCGCGGAACAGATGCTGGCCCGCACCATGGCCCGCGAAAAGCTGCCCTACGGCCTGTCCACAGTGGCCAGCCAATTGCCAGAAGACGTGGGGCCCCATGCAGGGGATCAGGGGTGGTTTCAAATCTATCCGCCCCGTGATCCGGTTATTCGTGACGATATTCTCAGACGGGCCAAAGACAGCGGATTTCACACGTTGATTATGACACTGGACGTCCCGGCCCCCTCGCGGCGTGAACGACAAACGCGCGGTGGTTTGCAGCAACCGCCAAAGATCACCCCACGCTTGGCCCTTCAGGTGGCCACATGCCCCGAATGGCTTATGGGGATCCAGAAAACCGGCATGCCCCGGCTAAAATTGATGGAAAGCTATTCCAACCACAAAGGCAGCCTGCCCTCGAACAATCATATCGGCTATCTGTTGCGCACTTCGCCCGATTGGGACTATCTGGAGGCCATGCGCAAAGCTTGGGACGGGCCGCTGGTGGTCAAGGGCGTGCAAAACCCTGACGATGTGGCGCGGTTGGAAAGCTGTGGCGTCGATGCGATCTGGGTCAGCAACCACGCAGGACGCCAGTTTGACGGCGGTCCCGCGACCATAGAAGTGTTGGAGCCTGTCGCGGATCAGGCAAATGTCCCTGTGATTTTTGACAGCGGGGTTGAGGGCGGTTTGGATATCCTGCGCGCACTGGCCAAAGGTGCGGATTTTGTCATGATGGGCAGCGGCTTTCACTATGCTCTGGGCGCGTTGGGCGAACCGGGGGCTGCACATCTTTTGGACATTCTGCGCCAAGACATGATCAGCAACATGCAACAAATCGGGGCCAAAAACCTTTCCGATGTGAAACAACGATTGCGCTAACAGGTACTGTTAGCGGTAACAAATACCCACTACTACCGGTTTACATCCTGATTTTACGCTCTAAAAATGCCGCAACTGCAAAATGGGGGACTAAGGCATGGCCGAATTTCAGAAAATCCTGATCGCAAACCGGGGTGAAATTGCCATTCGCGTTATGCGCGCGGCGAATGAGATGGGCAAGAAAACCGTCGCTGTCTATGCCGAAGAAGACAAACTCGGCCTACACCGTTTTAAGGCCGATGAGGCCTACCGCATTGGCGAAGGCTTGGGCCCTGTTGCAGCCTATCTAAGTATCGAGGAAATCATTCGCGTCGCCAAAATGTCTGGCGCTGATGCGATTCATCCCGGTTATGGACTGCTGTCGGAAAATCCTGAGTTCGTGGATGCGTGTACCGATGCCGGCATCACCTTTATCGGCCCCAAGGCCGAAACTATGCGCAAACTGGGCGACAAGGCCAGCGCGCGCCGCGTCGCCATGGAGGCTGACGTGCCGGTCATCCCCGCCACAGAAGTCCTAGGCGACGATATGGCGGTGATCAAAAAGCAAGCCGCAGAAGTAGGCTATCCGTTTATGCTTAAGGCCTCGTGGGGCGGCGGTGGGCGCGGCATGCGTCCTATTTTTTCCGAAGACGAACTGGAGGAAAAGGTCCTCGAAGGGCGTCGCGAAGCCGAAGCCGCCTTTGGCAATGGCGAAGGCTATCTTGAGAAAATGATCCAGCGTGCCCGCCACGTGGAGGTTCAGATCCTTGGCGACAAAGAAGGCGAGATTTACCACCTGTACGAGCGCGATTGTTCCGTGCAACGCCGCAACCAAAAAGTTGTGGAACGCGCCCCTGCCCCCTATCTGTCCAGCACCCAACGTGAACAGATTTGTAATCTGGGCAAGAAAATCTGCCAGCACGTGAACTACGAATGTGCTGGGACTGTTGAATTCCTTATGGATATGGACAGCGGTGAATTTTACTTCATCGAAGTAAACCCCCGCGTCCAGGTTGAACACACGGTGACCGAAGAAGTCACCGGCATCGACATTGTGCGCGCTCAGATCCTGATTGCCGAGGGTAAATCATTGGTCAAAGCCACTGGTGTTGCCAGCCAGTATGACGTGCAATTGCGCGGCCATGCCATGCAGTGCCGCGTGACCACTGAGGATCCGCAGAACAACTTTATCCCTGATTATGGCCGTATCACTGCCTATCGTGGCGCCACTGGTATGGGCATCCGTTTGGATGGCGGCACCGCCTATTCTGGCGCTGTGATCACGCGATATTACGACAGCTTGCTTGAAAAAGTCACCGCTTGGGCGCCAACACCTGAGGCTGCAATTGCCCGCATGGACCGCGCTCTGCGCGAATTTCGAATCCGTGGTGTCAGCACCAACATTGCCTTTGTGGAAAACCTGCTCAAGCATCCCACGTTTTTGAATAATGAATACACCACGACGTTCATCGATAAGACGCCAGATCTGTTCAATTTTGAAAAGCGCCGGGACCGGGCGACCAAGATCCTGACCTATATTGCGGATATCTCGGTCAACGGGCATCCCGAGACGACGGATCGTCCACGGCCTGCGGCAGACCTCAAACAACCGCGTCCACCGGTAGTGCATGTCGAAAAACCGCAGCAGGGCACCCGCAACATTTTGGACGAATTCGGTCCGCAAGCCGTGGCCGATTGGATGTCCCAGCAACAACAGTTGTTGATCACAGACACCACGATGCGCGACGGGCACCAGTCATTGCTGGCCACGCGCATGCGCTCGCTGGATATGATCAAAGCAGCCCCAAGTTATGCCGCCAAGATGCCACAACTGTTTTCGGTTGAGTGCTGGGGTGGGGCAACATTTGATGTGGCTTACCGGTTCTTGCAAGAATGTCCGTGGCAACGCTTGCGCGACATTCGCGAGCATATGCCAAACATCATGACGCAAATGCTGCTGCGCGCCTCCAACGGCGTGGGATACACGAACTACCCTGACAATGTGGTGCAGGCCTTTGTGAAACAAGCCGCCGAAACGGGCGTCGATGTGTTTCGCGTCTTCGACAGCCTCAACTGGGTGGAAAACATGCGCGTCGCCATGGACGCGGTGGTTGAAGCGAACAAAGTCTGCGAAGGGACTATTTGCTACACGGGCGATTTGCTGAACCCCGAGCGCGACAAATATAACCTCAAATACTACGTCCAGATGGGCAAGGATCTAAAGGCTGCTGGCGCCCATGTGTTGGGCCTCAAGGACATGGCGGGTCTGATGAAACCATCCTCTGCAACAATCCTTGTAAAGGCGTTGAAAGACGAGGTCGGCCTGCCGATCCACTTCCACACCCATGACACATCCGGTGCTGCCATTGCCACGGTTCTGGCCGCCTCAGCGGCTGGTGTGGATGTGGTTGATGCCGCGATGGACAGCTTTTCAGGCAACACCTCGCAACCCACACTGGGCTCGATCGTGGAAACCCTGCGCCACACAGACCGCGACACGGGACTGGATGTGGGCGCTATTCGCGAGATCAGCAACTATTTCGAACAGGTCCGCGCACAATATCTGGCGTTTGAAACCGGTCTTCAGGCCCCTGCCTCGGAAGTCTACCTGCACGAGATGCCCGGCGGCCAGTTCACCAACCTAAAAGCCCAGGCACGCTCGATGGGTTTAGAAGACCGTTGGCACGAAGTGGCCCAGACCTATGCGGATGTGAACCACATGTTCGGCGATATTGTCAAAGTGACGCCATCGTCCAAAGTTGTGGGCGACATGGCGCTGATGATGGTGGCGCAAAACCTGACCCGCGAAGATGTGGAAGGGAAAGACACCGAGGTATCCTTCCCCGACAGCGTGATCGACATGATGCGCGGCAATCTAGGGCAGCCTCCCGGCGGATGGCCCAAAGCGATCCAGAAAAAGATCCTCAAAGGCGAAAAACCATCGACCAAGCGTCCAGGCGAACTGCTGGAATCTGTAGACCTTGAGGCGATCCGCGCTGAACTGTCCGACCAATTTGATGGGGCTGAAATAGACGATGAAGATCTGAACGGCTATCTGATGTATCCCAAAGTCTTTACCGATTACAAAAGTCGCCACGACATCTACGGTCCCGTGCGCACCCTGCCCACATCGACCTTCTTTTATGGCATGGAATCCGGTCAGGAAATCACTGCCGAGATTGATCCGGGCAAAACCCTTGAGATCCGCATGCAGGCTATGGGCGAGACCAATGAAGAAGGCGACGTAAAGGTCTTTTTTGAGTTGAACGGCCAGCCGCGCGTGATCCGGGTGCCCAACCGCTTGGTCAAATCCCAAACCGCCCAGCGCCCCAAGGCCGAGGACGGCAATGCCAATCACCTTGGCGCGCCTATGCCCGGTGTTGTGGCCTCGGTTGCAGTGACGGCGGGCCAAGAGGTCAAGGAAGGCGATCTGTTGCTGACCATCGAGGCAATGAAGATGGAAACCGGGATCCATGCCGAACGGGACGCCGTGATCAAAGCGGTCCATGTCACAGCAGGTGGCCAGATCGATGCCAAGGATCTGTTGGTCGAACTAGACGGCTAGGCTGATTGCATGCCACAGGGGATGTCGATGGACAAAATTCTGGTTTTCACCGACATCCACATCACCAAGCCGGGTCAAACGATCATCGGACTTGATCCTGCGGCGCGTTTTGCCCAAGGGCTGGCCCATGCTCTGCACCATCATGCCGATGCTAAGGCGATCATAATCACTGGCGATCTGACCCATTATGGCAGCCGCACAGAGTATCGTCGCCTGAAAGACATTCTGGCAGATTGCCCCCTGCCCGTGCATTTGATGTTGGGCAACCACGACCGCCGCGCAGGCTTTCACGAAGTATTTGGCGGCCCTGAGGGATTTGTTCAGTTTCGTCTGGATTTCGGCGAACACACCTTGCTGTGCCTTGATACCAAAGACGACGACGCACCGGATCATCACAGTGGATACCTGTGTGCCACGCGGCTGACCTGGCTGGATCAGCAGATTAAAGAGGCCAAAGGCCGCATCGTCACAGTTTTGTGCCATCATCCGCCCCATGACGTAGGCTTTCCGGGCATGGATTCGATCAAGATCCGCAATGGCCGCGCGTTGTTGGCACGGGGCAACGGCTTTGATCAGCTGATCTGTGGCCATGTGCATCGCACAATCATGGGTCATATCGACGGACTGTCCTTTGCCATGCTCAAAAGCCCCTGCCATCAGGCCCCACTAGACTTTGACGACACCGAAACCGCCAGCAGCATCGACGAACCCGGGGCCTATGGCGTGCTATGCTTGATGCCAAAAGGCGTGGTGGTGCATACAGAAGACTTCACTTTGCCAGACCAAGCGACCATTCTGGACGGGGCCTCGGGGACATCATCATAAGGACGAACAACCATGCTTGAAATCACAGCGCTTTACGCCGCACTGCTGACTTTCATCCTGCTCTGGCTCGCGGCCCGTGTGATCATCTATCGCCGCAAGAACCGCATATCTTTGGGGGACAATGGCAACAACAGCCTTCTCAAGCGCATGCGCGCCCATTCAAACTTTGTCGAATATGCGCCTTTTGGAGTAGTACTGCTGGCATTGGTCGAACTACAGGGCAGCCCTGCGTTTGTCGTGCATGGTTTGGGTCTGATGCTGCTTGTTGGGCGGGGCCTGCACGCCTATGGATTTTCCGCCAGCCCACCGAGCATGCGCCTGCGTGTGGGTGGTACGTTGTTGACGCTGACCATGCTGCTGCTCAGTGCGATCGGACTGTTGGCCCATAGTCTATTTTGAGAGCTGCACGAGGGTCGTGTTGATCCCATCAAGACCGTAGTCCAGCACCAGACTGAACACTTGCGGAATATCGCGGTAAAACTGCATCTGCACATCGACGGTTGTCGCACCACTGGCGGCAACTTTTGGAGCGGGGTAAAGCGTCTGACGCACAGTCCCCTCGGCCGAAACCGCCTGCAACGCCACTGGCGCATTCCCAAGGTTTTCGATTTTCAACGACACCGTGACAATTTTGCCTGTGCGCTGTGCAAGCTTGACGTCCTGCAAAACAAATGGCGCATTGTGCAGCCCATCAGCAAGCGCTGCTCCGATCATCAGCCAAATCCACACCAACGCCGCTGTTCCGCATTTGAGCATGTCATTGCCCTTCTCATTCAACACCCCGTCCCGGCATTATCTTTTTTTGCCCAAGCATGCAATTTTCACTTGCAGGCACTGTCAGGATTTCCTACATCCTGCGCACCTAAGGAAGCGGGCGTAGCTCAGGGGTAGAGCATAACCTTGCCAAGGTTAGGGTCGGGCGTTCGAATCGCCTCGCCCGCTCCAATAGGACCACTGATACCTCAGGTGGTAAACGATAGGGTCGCCCTCGGGCGGCCCTTCGTCGTTTGGCCGGGCGGCCAGATCGGAACCCGGCCTTAGTTTGTCACCGCGCGCGCGATGCGCGTCTCTTGGCCTTCTACGGTTTTGGGCGTCGCGTTTTCGTGGACCAAGGTGCGCGTCGGAAATGGGATATCGATGTTCGCCTCATCCAACGCCTCTTTGACCTTACGCTTCATATCAGCTTGATACTGAAAATAGTCAGCGCTATCGCACCAGACACGTACCAAAAAATCGACGCTACTGCTGTTGAGGGTGTTGACCTGAATAAAGGGTTCAGGATCACTGTGCGACCGCGCGTCGGCCATAATCGCATCGCGGATCACGGCCTCTGCATCACCCAGGTTCACGCCATATCCCACCCCAAAAGTCCACTCAGCCCGTCTTTTGGAGTATTCAGAGTAGTTTTTGATCGTATTCCCCCAAACCTCGGAATTGGGAACGATCACTTTAACATTGGTCAGGTTAGCAAGCTCAGTATAATTCAGGGTGATGTCTTTGACGGTCCCAATGGTATCGTTGATCTCGACAAAATCACCCAGTTTGAGCGGACGAAACAGGATAATCATAATCCCGGCCGCAAGGTTCGACAGGGTTCCTTGCAAAGCAAGACCTACAGCCAAACCCGCCGCACCAATCACAGCGATGACCGATGTGGTCTGGACGCCGAAGGTATTCAGGACAAACAACCCAGTAAACGCCAGAACCACATATCGCGCAATGTTGCCCAGAAAGCCGAACAGGGTGTTGTCCAAGCTTTGGTGGCTTTCGCCGATCTTATGAATCCGGCGGCTGACAAAGCCTGCAATCACAAACCCAACTACAATGATCAAAATCGCGGCCAGCGTATTGCCGACCAGCGCGATCAACGCATCCAGTGTCAGGTAGTCCGCAAAGGACTTGCCACCGTAAATCTCTGTTGTCATGAGGTTCTCACCCCAAGCGATAATTGTATCCATCATTTTGGTCCTGTCATTCGAATTGGGTGCGTTTCAGCCGTGGAAAAATTGCGCCGGAATGATGTGGCACAGGTTTTGCGTCCGGGCCGCCATCAAGGTGCTTGCACGCTTGGGGCACATATCTATGGGTCCGTCCACAGCGCGCGGGTAGCGGTTTATCTGGCCTTGGCACATAGCCTCAACGAACGCCTCATAGACACCACGCGGCGCGCCATAGCGGGTGTTCGTAACCTTGTGTGTCATGGGCTTACTCCTGCTTGCTGCAAGACAAACACGCGTGACGTGGAAAAGTTCCCAATTGGCAAGGCTCTGCGCCCAAACAGGCCTCGCGCCTGTCCCCCTGTCAGGGTCAAAGCGTTTGCAAAAACTCCAGCAGGTTTTGTTCTGCCACGCGCAATCCATCCGTGCTTGCCGGGTCACAGGACGGAGGCGCACAATCTGCCAAATCAATGATTGCCGGATGAATATAACTGTTGCGCGCAATCGTCTGTGTATTGTGCAGGCGCTCGGCGGCGGCAGTGGCCATCTCCGAGATTGAGGCAGGCCCTTTGCAGGCAACCTCGAACGCAGCGCAGCTGCCGATCCACGTACGAAAGGTTTTAGCGCTCACGTCCTCCAGTCCAATAGCTTCGGCGATGTAGGCGTTCAGCCCGCTGGACGTCAGCGTTTGAGACGCCCCAGAAGGATCAACCCACGTCAGAATAGTCCGACCCGGCACGTCGGTTATGTCCTGCAAAATACTGGCTAATTTGGCGTCTTTCATCCTGTGTTGGACCTGCTGGCCACCTTTGGCGTCATAGCGGAACTTGATCCGGCTACCATCGATTTTGACATGATGATCGCGCAAAGTAAGCGCGCCATAACTGCCGTTTTCCACCCGATATTCAGGGCTGCCAAGGCGGATGGCGGTTTTATCAATTAATGTCACAGCCGCAGCCAGTGCAAAGTTCCGCGACCCTGCATCCGATCCAAGATCGCGCGAGAGCCTGCGCCGCAACCTTGGCAAACGTTTACCAAACGGTACAAGTGCCTCAAATTTTGCGTCCGATTGGGCCGCTGTCCAAGCTGGGTGATAAATGTATTGCTTGCGCCCCTTGGCGTCGCGCCCCGTGGCCAGCAAATGTCCCGACGGATCAGGGCAATACCACACGTCCGTGTAGGCAGGCGGTACGGCCAGTGATTTCAGCCGCGCACGAATATTTGCGTCACGCAAAATGGCACCGTCTTGGCCGATGTATGTAAAACCGCGCCCGCAGCGCCGCCTCCTAAACCCAGGCTTGGTATCCGGAAAATAGATCAGGTCGTCTGCACTCACGCGCGGCGCACTTCCGAGGCCAGCTTGAGCACTGCGCTGCCATCACTTTGTTCGATCTCGAGGGCTGGATCATCCTTTGATCCATGGCGCGTAACTTCAGTTCCCTTAAGGGTGCGCGTGACCGAGGACGCATGGGTTTTACGCACTTCGCCCTTGGCCGTACCTTGGCCCCATTCCCATTCGACGCTATCGCCTGACTGGTAACTCATCTGTCCATTCCTTTGCGCTGTGTTGCAAAGAAAACGTGCCAGCCTGCGCTTGGTTCCCTAACTGTCTGTTTTCAGCTTTTCGATTTCGGTGCGAATAACCTGTTGATCCTCTGGCCGCACCACTTCGGCCAAGTTGTCCAGCAGGGAAAGCGTGTGTCGCAACACCAGCGCATCAGGTTTGATATATTGGCGGCACAGCGGGAAACTTGCCTCAAAGAGCCGGGGAAAAGTCAGCGCAGAAAACGCGATCCGTGGCAGCGATTTATCCTCCAGCCCATCTTTATAGGTGCTGGCTACGGTCAAAGCCGCTGCCAAGCGGTTTAAACAATCCTGAGCCGTGTAAGGGTCATTGACCCCGGGCGAGAGGGCGCGTGCAATCATTTCTACCAGTTGTTCTGCTAAAAATGTCGGGTTCTGGTTTTCGGTCCTGCTGACGCCAATCGCATAGCATTCAGCGATAGGGTTTTCATCAATGATTTCGTCGGGCGCATTCGTCCACACCTTAAAAACGACCGACTGTTCTGTCACAAATGCACCGATAGGCGTGGCAAGAACGAGGAACCAATCCTTGTCATCCGCCAACGTGTTGAGTTGTGAATAATTCACCGTTTGGATGTAGCCTGATTTGTTAGCAGTCACGACTACATCGGGCGCGCGATCAGGCGGGTCCTGAATTGTTTCGGTCGGGGCTTGGTTGTCGATAAGCTCGCGCACCTGTCGTTCCAACGCAGCCCCTATGGAGGCCGAAATGCGTGAGACATTAATCGTCTCGGGCACATGATGGACAAAATAAATCAAAGTAAACACACACAACAGCGTCAGCCCCAACGCCAACAAAAGCGAGTAATGCGGCACAAATTGCGACGCACCACCGTCAAAGTCGTCTTGCACCGTTCGCAACACAACCAAGGCATAAACAAAGGTCGCAATCAGGATGCCAAGGCTCCACTGATTGCCACGATCACGCATAAAATTGCCAATCAGGCGCGGTCCAAAATTTCCTGACGCAAAGGATACCGCAACAAGGGTCATCGAGAACATCACCCCGGTTACACCTATGATTGACTGGGCAATGACCGCAAGCAAAGCCCGCGCACCGTCGGCCTGAGTGTCCAACCAACTGGTTGGCAAGCTAATGGGAAAAACCGAAGGCCTTCGGTCGATCCATATCATCGCACTTGCCAGGACAACGCCTAACAAAACCAGCAATGACGGCAGAAACCAATAACTGGCGCGCACGTCTTGCAACAGCTTGAACAGAAATGCCCGTTTTCCCATGACTTTACTCCCGCGGCGCGGTCTTGCGCTTAAATGACCCAACGCAGAGGGAACCAAAAGCGTTCCTCATTTGTTGGGGTAGTGACCTTATAAGGAAAAAGATCATGCCAACCGACCCCGCCTTGGACCACGTGATGGACGACACCGAGAAACTGTCCTCCAAACATATTTTCGAAGTCATTCGCCACGACGGCCAAGAAGAACTCGACCGACCGAAGGCATCCTTGTTCTGGTCTGGCATTGCCGCTGGCATGATGATTTCATTGTCAGTGCTGGGCGAGTCGATCTTTCGAACGTATCTGCCCGACACACCTTGGCGCCATTTGCTGGAAAATCTGGGCTATAGCCTTGGCTTTATTGTTGTGATTCTGGGCAGCATGCAGCTGTTTACCGAAAACACCATAACCACTGTCCTTCCTTTGATGCGCCAGCCCACAGCATCCATGCTTACACAAGTTGCCCTGCTTTGGGGCATTGTGCTGTTTGCGAATGTCATCGGTGCGTTTGTCGCGGCATCAGCCTTTGCATACGGCTCTTTTATCCCCTCCGAATTGATACCAGCCATCACACAACTGTCCGAACATGCGACGGGGTTTACGGCCAGCGAAGCATTCCAACGTGCGATCCCTGCGGGTATTCTTGTGGCTGCGATTGTCTGGATGTTGCCCCAGTCCGAGGGATTTGGGCTGTTTGTCATAATGATCTTTACATGGTTGATCGCCGCAGGTGATTTCACACACATCGTTGCAGGCAGCGTCGAGACGGCATTTTTGTTGATCCAAGGCGATTTGCCCCTTTATACAGCCGTGTTTAACTTTTTTATTCCCGTACTGGCCGGCAACATTCTTGGCGGCACAGCGATCTTTGCGCTGATGGCTTTTGGTCAGGTGCGTCGCGAACTTCCGTAAAAAACTATGGAACCAAAATGCAGTCTGAACCGTTGGATACCCAGAGACATAACAACGTAGGAGACGGAACATGGAATATGCTGGTTTTGGCGGAATAATTGTATTGGCCCTGAACATCTGGGCGATCATCTCGATCTTTGGGTCGGGCGCATCAACAGGCGGCAAAGTCCTGTGGACACTCCTCGTTCTGGTACTGCCGGTGCTTGGATTTATCATCTGGTTCTTTGCAGGACCGCGCAGCGCAGCCGCGACTGCTTAGAGCACATCAAAAGGGCGCACCGTTTCGACGATGCGCCCTTTCTACATTCAAAATCGACGGTATTGGCCTGAGATGCCCGCCCAGCGCAACCGCTGAAACATCCCTCAAATATCATTAAACACCGTCAAAAGAAAAAAGCGCGCTGTGGAAAGCGCGCTTTTTTAAGTTATTCCGAAAAATAGGCCGCAGGGCTTTGCGAGCCTGGGTTATCTGCTTGATACGCTGTCCAGGCAATAAACCCGATAAACAAGACCGCAGCCCATGTAACAGCGAATGCGATCCCAATAAGTGGGCCACTGTGATTTTTCGCCTGCTTGTCGAGATCAGTGTTTGAAGCTGACATTGGTGTCTCCTTTTCTTTTCAGTCCTAATCCAACGCCTATCGGGCCAAAGGGTTCCAATCTGCAGAACCAAAAGGTGATGTCAGGGTTGATCGCACAAGGAGCGTTTTGATGCGATCTGCTGTCAACGCACTATGCCTCAGCGGTTGAGCCATCGGGTACAAAACCGAAGCCCGAAAATGATGGAATGCCCCTGCCCTCGCAAATAGATGCGCTGCTACACACACCTCAATGTGCCGCTCGGTTTTTGATTTTCGCAGGCGCCCTCTATTTCATTTTGCTCGCACGAAACGCCCTTAATAATTGGGTGAGCGTAACAATCGCGCCCAGAGGCGAACACAACTCTGGATCCAGAGCGTGGTTAAAGGGGCCAACAATCACGTCATTTCAGATGGCACACCAGGCAACATCCGAGCATCCTTGCGGGCCGAATCGATCCTGTAGGGCACGACAAATCCCTTGCGATTCTCAGGCTGTAATTGGGCATTTCGCGCCGCCCGCGACGCCCAAGCATCCCGGGCTGACAGGGGATGAAAGAACGATTGCTCTGCATCCTGTCCCAACCAATGCTCAAAACACCGCCGCTTAAGCTGGGCGACCTCCGCAGGGGATTGCGCAGTGATGCCCGCCTCGGTGTCCCAGCGCATGCTTCGACCGTTTAGGTTTGCAGAGGACACAATGCCAAGGTCATCATCAAAAATGGACACTTTCGCATGGAGATATACCAAAGGAGCGCCAAAATGTGCGTCCCGCCCCGGGGATGAATTTGATCTTGGTTGCACAGGTGCGCCAACAAAAAGGCGGTCCTGAAATGCGTCCTCAATCACGTCCAAACATTTGACCTGCATATGTTCACCATAAGCGGCATCAATGCCCCAATCATCTGAAAAGGCTATGTCTTCTGGGGCTGCGGGCAACATCATGACCAAAGTCAGACCGGGTTTCTGCCGTGCTCGTTTGGCCAAAGCCTGTGCCAAAGCGGGATCGCGGAAAAACTGGGTCTCGACATAAATAAACTGTTCTGCATTGGCGATTGCAGTCAAATGCGCATCTTCGATCTCGGACACGACCAAACGCGGCGACATGAAAGGCAACGCCACTTTGCGCTTGGCTGACATTGTGCGCAGCAGATCTTTGGTTTGGGAGGGCCTCCCCCCAGCAAAGACGTCGTCCATTTCCAGCACGTGCTGACGCGCCTCTTGGGCAGCCGTGCCAGTGACAACGACTTGCACGTCATGCCACGTCTGGGATCCCGCCTGTTGATGCTGGGGAGTGTCGTAGCGGCGTTCGTTCACATCCAGCCCCCCGATGTACAGCGTCTTGGCATCAAACACCGCCAGCTTTTGGTGATGGGTTACAGGCACAAGCTGCGGCGGTGGAAATTTTCGCGCGCTCAACGCGCCCCCCCGCTCTATGGCAAGATCTTTGAGGTACGGTGTCTCGTCTAAATTGGCCCCCACATCGGCCATCATTTTTTGCAATTGCGCCTGAACTTCCTTAACCGACCGCGGCCAGAGCAAACTACGTGGCAAGAGCCCCACCCTTGCAGGGTGCATCGCCACGCTGACATGCAGATTTTCAGGATGTTCAGAGGCTTGGGACGCCGCAGTCCACGCCCGCCAACAGCGCCAGGCATATCGATGCTCTTGCATGCGGACCACCGGATCGAAGTCGGTCAAAACCATCCGAATAGTCACGCCACGGTTCAAAGTGTCAACAATCAGATCAAACCACGTGTCACCCATCGCGCGCGCAGCCTTTGAGCGTAACTTGGTTTCGGGATCAAAAATGCGAAAGCTTGCCACGACCTCTGATTTTACCTCCAAAAAAGCCGCTTCAAGTCTGGGGTAGGCCTCTTGGGCGGTGATCAACACCTCGAATTTGCGCGGCTCTGATGGGCTCAAAAATCCCGCGCCTCTTGTTGGAAGTCCTCGATCATAAAACGCAGTGTCAAAGTATAGCTATCGTCAGCTTCCTCAGCATGAATTTTACCGCCCAACTGCATGGCAAAGGCATTCATCAACTGACTGCCCAAACCTGTGCTGTCTTGGTCTTGAACGGGGCCAACAGAATTGGTCATCACCAGCACACAGGCAGAACCATCCTGTTTTAGACTTACGTCAAAGACGCCAGTTTCATCCGCCTTAGCACCCATATATTTCATGGCATTCGTCGCAGCCTCGGCCACCACCAACGACAAAGGGACCGCTTGGTCGGGGTACAGCATAACCGGATCAATATCCGTTTTCAGATCAAAGTTCCTGCCTGCATTGTGAACCAGTTCAACCGAGTTTTCGATAATCTCAGTCACCAAGTTGCCTGCAGCCACACGGCCACCGTTCTGCGACTGATAAAGGTCGCGGTGGATCGTTGCCAAACTTAACACGCGGTCTTGGACACGCCGCAGAACAGCTTTGGTTTCATGGTTTTCGGCATTACGGACTTGCATATTTATGATCGAAGAGATCAGTTGCAGATTGTTTTTGACACGGTGGTGGATCTCTTTAACCAGAACGCCTTTTTCACGCACTACGTCTTCCATTACAGCCTCATCGCGCATGACGTCTTCGCTCATCTGAGCGAAGTTTTCATCTAGCTTCTCGATCTCTAACGGAAGAAACGGATTAGGCTCAAAGGGCTGGTGCGTTCCGCGGTCGTCACCGAATTGATCCATCTTCTGGCGCAAAGTATCGAGATGTCGAATGACCAGTGAATTCATCGCCAGCATTGCGACGCCCATGCTTGCAAACCACATCAAAACAGGAAATGCGGCCGCAATAAACACGTTGGTTTGCCCTGTGTCTTTGCGTGGTTCCCAGACTGCCATAACGGCTGCGGGACTGCCATCAATGGTCACGATGCTATAGCGTCGTTCAACACCTTTCGCGTTCAGTCCGCGAAATGATTGTGGTTCTGTCGTGGATAAATCGGCCAGCGCGCGGTCACGCGGGACTTCTGTTGCCGCGTTGGCAAGGGACGTCCGACTGGTCAAAATCTTACCCTTTTCATTAAAGGTCAGCAGCTCTACCAATCCTAGCCCATCCATACGCTCACTGATGTCGGGCAGGTTATCATGTGGGATCGAGATAGACACAAAGCCAGCAAACACGCCGTCGATTTCGAAAGGCTCAGAGACAACAAAAACCGGCTGTTGGCTGGCTTGGGGCGCTTCGCTTACGATAATCGTTGCGGTCTGGGCCGCCATCGCGCTTTCAAAATTCGGCGCATCGCTGAAATCCAGTACCTGCCGCACGGACGAGCATACCACGATACCCGACAGCGGCAGCACACCAATAAAACTATATTCCTGATTGGCATTTACGAAACGCGACAGGTTGGGTTCGCACGCCTCCGGTGCTGCAAGCAGTTCTGGCGCAACAGTCCCAAACAGCCGCGCCGCGCCAACAGCACGTTCGATCAATAACTGTTCGGTCCGTGCCGCACGTTCCGTAAGCCCCAGCAACGATGCAGCCGCTGTGCGATCTGCCTCCACGGCGACTTGTTGGGTTTGATAGAGCGCAATCAGCCCCAAAGGCAGCAAGGCAACCGTCAGCATGGCCACAAGTTGCACACTCAGGCGGCGATACCACTGGCCGGTCATCATGAGGGAATGTTCGGACTGCCGACCACAGCCATGGTCGCACTATCGGTCAATTCAAGGACCTCATCCTCGTTTAGCTCTAATAACTCCGTCATTTTGGCCCGGGCGCGGTTGACCCGGCTTTTCATCGTTCCCGTCGCCACACCGCACATCTCTGCGGCTTCGTCATAGGAAAATCCGGAGGCACCAACTAAAATGAGGGCCTCGCGATGTTCATCTGCCAGCTTTTGAAACGCATCCTTAAAGTCCAGCAATTGCAAACGGCCATCGTGGTCAGGCTTCACCGACAATGTATCAGAAAACACGTTATCCACGTCAGCCACTTCGCGGTTAAGCTTACGTCGCGAGGAATAATAGGTGTTACGCAAAATGGTAAACAGCCAGGCGCGCATGTTGGTTCCCGGCTGGTACTTGTCCATGTTGGTCCATGCTTTCAGCACCGCATCCTGCATCATATCATCAGCAGTCGCGCGGTTTCTGGTCAAACTGAGGGCAAAGGCGCGCAAGGCCGGTAAATGCGTTACCAGCTCGTCTTTGGGATTTAAATCACTCATTTTTTGCCCTTCAGCTCTTCGTCTTGAGCGCGTAGAACAGACAATAAATCAATAATTTCAGTGGGCATATCATCGCCCTCAAGATCCGAAAAAACCTTCTTTAGGTTCTCATCAATGTACTTTTCGATCTTGTCCTGTTTGGGATCATCATTACTTGCCATTCGGTTTCAATGCCTCATCTCAAAAAATATCACTCCGACGGGAACCAACTTACAAGTCCTGCGTTGGTTCCAAGAATAATTCAAAAAAGGTCAAATAAAATGAATGATACGGCACCGGAGCAAAGTTTTTCCGATCTTCTTGCGGCTGAGCTGCCCTATTTGCGTCGGTACGCGCGAACGCTGACAGGATCACAAACACGCGGTGATAAATACACGGTTGCAACACTTGAGGCTATTCTCAAGGATCGGAGTGATTTTGAGAATGACAACAGCGTCAAAGTAAACCTGTTTCGCTGTTTTCATGCCATTTGGTCCAGTTCCGGCCAGCTTTTTGTCGAAGAAGGCGATGATCTGCGTGCCCGGGCCCACGGATTATTGGCAAAATTGACCGCGAATTCTCGTGAGGCGCTGTTGCTGCGCACGATCGAAGAATTCAGCATCAAAGATATTGCGATCATTATGGATGCAGTCGTTGATGACGTGCGCCGGTTGATTGACGTGGCCAATCGTGAACTTTCCGCCAGTGTGCAAGGACGCATCATGGTGATCGAGGACGAACCAATAATTGCTGCCGATATCGTCGATATCGTATCGGCCCTTGGTCACACGGTAACGGGGGTTGCCCGCACCCACGCGGAGGCCGTGGAGTTGGGCAAAACCGAACCTGCGGATCTAATTTTGGCTGACATCCAATTGGCAGATAATTCTTCGGGCATTGACGCCGTGAATGACTTGCTGAAGGTCATGGATGTGCCAGTGATCTTTATCACGGCTTTCCCCGAGCGTTTGCTGACAGGCGATCGTCCCGAACCTGCATTCTTGATCTCAAAGCCGTTCAAAGAAGCGCAGGTTCAATCGGCGGTCAGCCAAGCCATGTTTTTTGCGTCGACAGCGACCCTCAAGGCATAAGTTGTGGAGGACACTAAACCGTATCAGGCTGATGTATTGCCCGACACGCCTCCGTGCCCACATAGCCTGAGCGAGATTTTGGATCGGGTAATCGAAATCGCCCAGTCCGAGCGTATATCGCTCCGTCAAATTCTACACACCATCGGGGATGCAAGTTTTGCCCCGATGTTGTTGTTGCCTGCCTTAGCCGTTGCAACCCCGTTGAGCGGGATTCCACTCTTTTCGTCGCTTATGGGGGTGGTGATTGTTCTGGTCGCCAGCCAAATGGTTTTGCGTCGCGAGCATTTGTGGCTGCCGGACTGGATACTACGCCGCACCATCAAAGGTCATCTGGTGCGCGACGGCTTTGCAAAAGTTCAACCTGTAGCGAAATGGATGGATGCCCGAACCGCCAGACGGCTCAAGCTGTTTACGCATCGCCCGTTGGTGTTTGTGCCACAGCTGTTGTGCCTGCTGTCTGGAATGATCATGCCGGTGCTGGAGTTTGTCCCGTTCTCATCTTCTATTTTAGGGGCTGGGGTCGCACTTCTGGCCCTTGGCATGTTGACCCGCGACGGGGTGCTGATCATCCTTGGGCTGATACCCTATGCCCTTGTGGGGCGTTTGGTTTGGGCTGCATTAGCATAGTGTCGCCCCCGCCTGAAAAGCGAGGGCGCATTGGTTTACTCGGCCACGAGGGCTTTCAGCATCCATGCGGCCTTCTCGTGGAATGCCGAGCGTTCTGTCGCAAGATCCTCGGTGACCGGATCGTTCTGCTCGCCTGAGATTTTGATCAATGCGTGCAGCCTGTGGGCAACCCGTTCGTGGTCTGCGGCAAGGGCTTTGCACATGTCACCAGCTGACAGTGTCTCGGGGCTGTCGTCCACAACCGAGCGGTTGCGAATATCAGCCATCGACATTGGTGCCATCTGACCCACACCACGGATGCGTTCGGCCACTTCATCAGCGGCTGCGAACATATCCTCATATTGCCCTTCGGTCAGGTTATGGATCGAATAGAACAGCGGGCCTTCCACGTTCCAGTGATAGGCATGCGTCTTGTAGGTTAGCATATATGTGTCCGCCAAAATATCGGCCAGACCACTTGCAATGGTGTCAGTCTTACGGACGCCAGAGGCCACATCGCGGGGTTCAGATATAACGTTTAGTGCTTGTGTCATTTGGGATCTCCTTGGCATTAAGTTCAGATTTAGCTGCGTACAGCCCGCACAATCAGTGTGATCACAAAGAATGCGAGGAAGACGAAAAATAGAATTTGCGCAATGCCAGCAGAGGTCGAGGCAATCCCGCCAAATCCGAAAACGGCTGCAACGATGGCAACCAACAAAAACATTAATGCGTAGTACAGCATGATAAGCTCCTTTGTTGAAGTTCGCGCAGCCGGAACTGCGCTGGATCTGGGAAGACAACGAACCCACAGCCATTTGGTTCCATCCAGATGAATGAAACGATTATGGGTTTCGCGCGTTTGGAACTTGAAACACAGCTTTACAAAGGGACTGACATGATGATCCATCCGGGCCAAGCCGCAGGTCAAAGGCCGTACTTTGATGGATCAGCTGATCTTGATTACGGTCTGTCCATCTTGCGCAACAGATCCGTCTTGCGACACGGATCCATTATGCGCCACTGCGTCAAGCAACATCTCAGTCGTGAACGGCATATCAATAAAAAAGGCAGGAAACCCGACGTCGAAGTGAGTGCCGATTATCACGATTTGCGCTTGCTTGGCCACAGCATCACGCATGACCCGCTTCACGTGATCGTCTTCCAGCAGCAAGGTGGCTCTCACAAACAACGTACTGCCAGCCCCACACACATGAACAACATGCCTGACGTCCGAAAGTGACTTGCCTGAAGACACATGCGCCGCCGGGAAGTGATCCTTCAAAATCCCTTCAACGTCCATCGCTACAATCGGGTCCGGTTCGATAATTATGAAGTTTCTAGCCACGCGTGCCCCCAATAATGGCACCTTCATATCTTGCACAATTCGTGCCTGCATTAATCTATGACATAGGAGACGAAAAAATGGCTACCAAATGTGAGCACTGTCCGTTGCGCGCGCGCGATCAATTTATCCCAATGTCGCAAGAAGAAGTCACTGTGATGCAGCGCTTCAAAGTTGGTGAACTTGTCGTCGACGCAGGCACGCAGATCCTGATGCAAGGCTCAAACAGCCCGCAACTTTTCACAGCACTGCACGGCATGGGCCTGCGGTACAAGTATTTGCCGGATGGCAAGCGGCAAGTTGCAAATTTCCTTTTTCCTGGCGACTTTATCGGCCTACAAGCCGCGATGATGGGCGAGATGGGCCATTCCGTCGAGGCCACAACGAAAATGACACTTTGCGTCTTTGATCGCTCGGCTATGTGGGGCTTTTTTAAGGATAATCCTGAACGGGCTTTCGCGATCACATGGTTGGCTGCTATCGAAGAGCATTTCCTGGGGGATGCCTTGGCCACGGTGGGTCAGCGCACGGCGCTTCAGTCCATCGCTTGGGCGCTCAGCAAGGTCTATTTGCGTGGCCAAGAACTGAACATGGTTTCAAAACATCAAATGCCGATGCCCTACCGCCAGCAAGACCTGGCAGATGCACTGGGCCTGTCTTTGGTGCACACGAACAAGACCTTGGCCGTGCTGCGTAATCGCCAACTGGCCCATTGGTCAGACGGTATTCTGAGCGTGACAAACATCGATGATCTGGCTCAAATCGCAATGATTGAAGACACATGTTCGCTCAAGCGCCCCCTCCTGTAAAAGTCATATTTCCTCAAAAATATTCGGAACGATTGCGCCAGATTTTTGTTGTCTCTTTGTAACCTTAACCAAGGAGATAAAACATGAAAACCACAGCTATCTTCGCGATCGGCGTTGCAACAGTGGCAGTAGCAGCTGGCGTCTACATGATCGACATTGAACAGACACAAGGCGCAAGTTTGCCTGACGTCGATATCTCTGTTGAGGGCGGCAATATGCCCGAATACGACGTAGACGTGGGCACTATTGAGACCGGCACTCAAGAGATCACTTTGGACGTCCCCACAATCGATATCCAAAGTCCTGAAGGCGACAACGGTTAACCACAACCCTTTGGCCTCACGAACGAAAATCACGCAATGACTTTTTAAAGGAGATTCACGATGGCACAGAGTGCAGCGATAGAAAACGATCTAAAGAACGGCAAGGACAGCACGTCCAGCAGTGTCAAAGATCGCGCAGCCAAGACACTTGAAAAGGGCGTCCAAGCCGCTCAGGACACGTTTGAACAGGCCGCGTTCCAAGCAGAACTTGCCACCGAGCAAGCCGGCACAGAACTACGCAAAATAACGGACGCCAGCGCGAAATTCGTGCGCAACAACCCCGGCACCGCTGTGGCCGGAGCGGTTGGCGTAGGCATCCTTGTGGGGCTCGCATTGCGGGGCCGTAGCTAACCACATAAAGCCTCTGAAATTGGCCTGTCACGCGCAATCGTGGCAGGCTTTTTTCTGTCCTGTAAGCCGCGACCGAGCAGGTCTTGGACGCGCGGGTAAATCCAGACGGTGCACAAACAAAATGGGCCTGCCAATCGTGGCAAGCCCATTTCGCTTTTCGTCATCTGTTCACGCCGAGGTACTTAACGTAAGCAGACACGGAAATGTCTTAGGACACCCTCAGCGTTTATTGACCCACTCGTCGAGTTCCTTTTGAACCTCAAGTTTGGCCTTGCCATATTTTTCGCTAATCAGGCCGACCAGCTGTTCACGCTCGCCCTTTGCCTGTTCAATTTCGTCATCCGTCAGCTCGCCGTATTCCTCGCGAAACTCACCTTTCATCTGTGTCCAGTTGCCTTTGATTTGGTCCCAATTCATAATGATCTCCTTTCTGTGAACGGTGTCTGAAAAGAACCCCGGTCGGGCTGGGGGACACCGCGAACCCCTGCCCCGGTACCCGTGGTTTAGGCCGGCATAGGTTTTGCGGAAGCGCGCCGCTCAAGCCGCGCGAACTCTGTGCGCAGCACTGCGACGTTCTTTTTGTGGCTCTTGAACGCGAAATCGAAAAGATCCCCAAAGAACGGGATGGCGCCAACCACCAGATCAAGCCCAGTGTTCCAAACCATCGAACCCAAAGCCCGTTTTCGAATGCCTTTGCGGTGGCCTGCGCGGATCATAAGGGCCGCAGGAACAATGGTGACCGCGTCCCCAACCCCGGGCACGAGACCCAATATGGAATCCCATCCAACAGGCACGCCAAGGACGCTGAATTGGCTATCCAGCGCCTCGGACCACCGTTCGAATTTTTCTAACTCAGCCGACATATTAGCGCCGCGCGATAATGTAGACGGCGTGGACGATACCGGGGATATAACCCAACAGGGTCAGTAGAATATTCAGCCAGAAGTGCCGCGACAGACCGACTTCCAGAAAGACACCGAGTGGCGGTAAAATAACGGCAATGATAATGCGAATTAGGTCCATGATTTGGGTTCCTTCTGTGCGTCTATTTCGCAAGACAAACCCGTCTCGTCTCACATCGTTCCATTGAGCCCGGCAAATAATTTTGGTGGAACGAATTGCTATCGGTCGGGTTTGTTCACCGAATGCAAACGTAAAGAGGAGACAAAAATGTCCAGTCCATCCGATGTAAAAAGCACCCTTCGCGCCGAGGCCAAAGAGGTCGGCGATCGCGCGAAAGCAACCCTAGCGCAAGAGGCCAACGCACGAATGGATCAGGCAAAAGACATGGCCGCTGACAAGACGCAAGAGACTGCAGATGCAGCTGACGCGGCCGCCGCGCAATTCGATCCTGCCTCCCCCCAAGCCGAAGCCATGCAGCATGTGGCAGATCACATCGAAGGTGTCGCATCGCAGCTTCGCCACGCAGACGTCACCAAATTGGCCTCCCAAGCCAGTGACGTGATCCGGCGCAATCCACTCTTATTTATTGGTGGCGCGGCTGTCGCAGGCTTTGCCGCCGCACGTTTCTTGAAGGCGCGTGACCCACAACCGGCCCATAGCGGCCATGATGATCCATGGGGGATGCCATCACCGGCAAAACACAACAGCCCATCGGATCCGTCAGATCACACCACTGTCATGGCCAAAATCAACGGAGGCCGCGATGATGCCTAAACACACCCTCCACGACGCCCCATCACTGTTCGCTGACACCTTAAGGCATTTTACATCACTGGTGCAGGGCGAGATGACATTGGCCAAGGCCGAAATGTCGCGTGCGATCACACGTGCCAGCGCGGGCATTGCCTTACTCGCTGTGGCCTTTTTGATGGCGCTTGTCGCACTTAACGTTTTGGCCTCGGCCGCTGTGGCGTATATCGCCGCCAACGGCCTGTTTAGCGGCGCCGCAGCTTTGATCGTGGGCGGCGCGTTGCTTGGGACTGCCATCGGAATTGGTCTGCTCGGCAAAGCGCGCCTTAGCACCAAAACACTGGTAGCAACAAAGACTGCTACCAACATCCACCAAGATATCACAACTATCAAAGAGGCTTCAAATGTCTGATTTGAAACACATAACCGATCGGGTCGAAGCCGATCGTGCCCAGCTGGCTGTATCCTTAAAGGCCCTCAGTGACACGGTGCACCCCCAAAAACTGTCAAAGGAACTTACCGCGGCAGCCAATGCTTTTGGCGGTGACTTAGCAAGCAAAGCTTGGGACACCCTTCGCGAAAATCCTGCTGGTGGTTTGCTGGTCACCCTCGGTCTGGGCCTTATGGCCAACGGCACTCAGCACCAGAGCGCATCAGCGAAACACCCCACTCCAACGGCTGCCCCACCCAAGGACGCTATGAACGGATTTGACGAACGTGTGGCGCAAGCCGATGCACAGATGCGGTCCGAAATGACCGGCAAAGACACATCGCATCCCGAGGCGTCCCGCCTGCAAGCGGCACTTGACTATGGGCTGGATAGTTTGCCCCCCAAAGCCCGCCAACGCGTCATCAAAGCCAGACAGGCGGTTGTATCGACCCAAGAAACGATCGAGCACCGTTCAAGAAAGGCCGCGCAGAAAACCAAAAGCTTTGCCCATGCCCAGCCGTTGACAGCTGGCGCTTTGGCTCTTGGGTTTGGGGTCCTTGCAGGCAGCCTTTTGCCAAACACACGGCGCGAGGATGAACTGTTGGGACGCAAACGTGATACGCTGATGGCCAACGCACGCAATATTCTTGAGGACGAATTGCTGAAGGCCAAGTCGCAGGCCAAAGATATGATTGCCCGGCAATCCGGTGCCGCTATTCGTGAAAGAAGAGGCTAACGTTTAGGCTAGCTGCTAAGACTGGGCGGCACCTACTACCGACCCTTTCAGGCTCTTTGATCCAGCAACACCGCGCGGTAGTCAAAATCCACTGTGACCTTGACCCCAGCCAATCTGATCTGCTCAAGAGCGTCACAGACCTCCGTCGACAGCTCTTTTTGACTGGGTCGACGGAGGATCACCTGCGTAATCCGACTTGGATAGCGGGCCACGATATCGGCATAGATGTGCGGATCATGTTGGCCCGTGTCCCCTACCAAAGTGAACCCAAGCCGGGGATTGGCACCAAGGATGGTTTCGATTGCATCCGTCTTATGATCCCCGTGGGTGCCTGTTATGAACTGAGATTGCGAAATACCCAAATCGCGCAAAAAGAATGGTCCACTAGGCAATTGTGCCCGCTGGAAAATCACTTGCAGATAACCATAAAGGTTCCAAGGTGACGAACTGACGTAAAAACAGGCCCCGCCCTTAGTCGACAGATAACACAACAAGGCCACTGCATCTGGAAACACCTCGCGTTGGTGCACATTTCCCGTAGCCGAAGTCCACAAGTTTCGGATGAGTGAATACGCACCCGTTCGCAACACTGTATCATCAATGTCAGAGATAACCCCAAAGGCTGCATCGCGCGTATCAAAAACAGGAACGCGGTGCCCCTCAATAGCGCCTTCAGCATGGATATCGATGAACGGCTCAAGCTGCTTGGTGAGGGGTAATTTTAAAGTAAAAAAGCCTTCCTCATCAGTCTGGGTGTGCACGCCGTGATTTGGTGCGGTGATGCGTAGGCCCTGCAATTCGTCCGTTGCAAACAGGCTAAGGAAATCTTTGAAATTCTGCCATTTGGATTGCGGGACAAGACCACTTAACGCGCGTGCTTTAGCAAGAACGCGGCCCCGCAGGACAACATGATCAACAGTGGTATATCCGCCGTAGCAGACAATGATCGGATCGTCGCGTGCCGGGCCGCGTCTGAATTTATCAATCCCGCGTTCGGCCGAGTAGGCCACGCGGGCAAGGGCACGTTTTAGCGCCATCGATTACACGTCGGCAGGCTTACCATGCGAGGACTTGTCAGCGGCCAAAGTTGATTTCGGCGCAGATGGATCATCCATCCGTTTTTGTATTTTGCGTTGACTGATGATCGCCCAGACCACAACGGCCAGCAGCGTCAACAGTGCCAACATCATAACGAAAAATCCGGTTTCCATAGTTTTTTCCTTTCAATAACAGTGTTCCCTTACAAAACGCATGAAACCCTCAGTGGTTCCCTAAAAGCCGTTGGCGCAATCTGCCGCGCCGAACTGTGGCCAAGGGTGCCGCAGGATCCGCGCGTTTCAGCAACGAACCGTCAGATACGGGTCTTCGCAGATCCCTTGGTCAAAAAGCCCACCCCACCAAACTCATCGCTTCAGCCAACGGCTTCGGCTACGAGACAAAGCAGCCTGTGCAACACCGCGCGATCACTCCTCCCTTGGGGGGCTCAGCTCATGAATGACCAAAAAAGCTCGTCGCCACCCAAGTGCCCCAAAAGGTCATTCCGCTTGCCTACCCATTCCAATCGGCGCGCAACTTCAGTCAACACAACATCCCCTGATAGGCGACCCAACGTGTCATTCACCGGTTTGAAACCATCCAAATCGATCAAGCAGAATACAGCCGGCATCGCACCAATGGCGATGATCTGCACAGCCTCACTTGCCACAAAAAGCCCGATGGAATGCGAAAAGGCCAGCCCTGGGCGGCCCTTCGTCGGTTCAAATACCCGATTGCAATTGGTGGGGTCTAAAGCACGCTGATGTCGTCCTCGATCTGGGCCAAAGTGATATTCTCAACCCGCAATATATCCTGCGCACTGAGGGCAAAGACCACGTCAGTTCCGTCTTGACTGGCCACCGCCATGGCATTCGCCACGGATGTGATCCCGGCAATACCGCTGAGTTCAACCGTGTCCTGACCAGATGTGAAATCAAGGATAACATCTGATCCGCTGCCAGCACCGAAGACAAATGTATCCGTCCAATTGCCGCCGGTCAGTTCGTCGTCGCCAGCGCCACCGATCAACCTGTCGGCGCCATTGTCGCCCATCAGTTTGTCGTCGCCCGCACCGCCATCTAGTACGTCCGAGCCGCTGCGCCCCTTCAGGACATCGCCGTTGTTGCCGCCAATCAACACATTGGCCTCATCGTTGCCTTTGAGGGTGTTGCGCCCTGTCAGCGATCCCGTGGCGCTTTCAAAGCCCTCCATGCTGTCGTCATCTGCCTCGCCACGCTCCAGCACACCGCTGTCCAGATCGATGGTCACGCCGCCTTCGCTGGCTGCATAAGACAGCATATCAATACCATCGCCGCCATCAAAGAAATCAATCCCTGTGCCCGCATTGAGCGTGTCGTTGCCGCCGCCCAGTTGCACCACGTCATCGCCTGCCAGATCCCAAACCTCATTGTCCTGATCATCGGTAATAATTTGATCTGCAAAGTTGGTACCTGAATAATCCTCGAACCCCGTGACCCAATCGACCCCGTCGCGCGTCACTTTGGTGGAGGTGATGCTGTCCAAACGTGGATAGGTGCCCAACCATTCGGTCACGGTTGGCACGGTTTCGTCCACGTCCTGTTGGTAGCGCAGATAGGCCTCCCAAGGGTTGATCTGGGCGTCATTCCTGCCCATGTCAAACTCACGCGCTTCGGTTGTGCCTGTGTCCGTCCAGACCGGCATGTCAATCTCATAGCGATAAAAGGCGCGCCCCAAGGACAAATTCAAGACGACGCCGTTGCCCAGACCGGAATAGTCAAGGAAATCACGGCCCGCACCGCCGTCATAAACATCCCCTGCACCAAATTCTGTGCGGCCGCCAACACCGGCCACAACGATGTCATCGCCGTCGCCCGCCTCGACCGTATCGTCGCCTGCCCCATCAAGCAGCGTGTCATCGCCATCATTGCCGATCAACACATCGTCGCCATCGTCGCCGGTGAGGACATTGTCCCCGCCGTCGCCTTCAAGGTAGTCATTGCTGTTGCCGCCAATAAGGTTTTCGATCCCATCGAGGAAGTCAATCTCGCCATCCACAGGCCCCCCAACCACGACATTGTCGATGCCCAAAACCGCATTCGAATTCGTCGACACCGCCAGATTGACCGTTTCAGCATAGCTGGCCGTCGTCACCGTAAAGCGGTAGATGGCATCATTTTGCGCGCCAAACCCGATGCTATCCGTCTCGGTCAGCACAGATTCCACACTCACTGTGCCAAAATCCCATGTCTTAGATTCAGAAAAGCCAAACTCATTTGCGCCAAAGGTGGTGAAGGTATCATAGTAGGCTCTTGTGCCATCGATCTCAATTTGGATCACCTCACTGTCCCAACCGTCGATCAAATAAGCATCAAAGCTGATGCTGATCAGGCCGCGCAGTTCGATCAGGTCCAGATCATGGGTGACCTTGGCAAAGGTCGTGTCCGTATTTCCAGCGTTGGTCAGGCTGATAAACTGGGTAAACCCTGCACCTCCATCATAGACGGCTGCTGATCCGGACATTGCAGTGCTGCCTGATTGCAGCCATGTAACATCCTGATATTCCATATCATTGCGGTTGCTTTCGCGAGTAAACTTGGCAAAGCCAGTTTCCCCTAAAGTCACATCGACGCGCCCCACATCCAGTGGATCCACATCGATACGGGCCAGTTCAACATTCTCTTGGGCTGCTTGCCAGCTGGCCGTGTCGATGCCGTCACCACCATAGATCGCATCGGTGCCAGAGCCGCCATAGATCACATCATCGCCTTGACCGCCGCGCAGGATATCATTGCCACGCCCGCCAAAGATCACATCGCCTGCGGTTTGCGCCAGTTCCTCTGTTTCGACCGAGCCGCGCCCATAAAGGATGTCGTCGCCGTCACCGCCCACAAGGATGTTCGACAAATCATCGCCCTTAAGAACGTCGTCGCCGTCGCCACCACCTAGGTTTTCAATGCCACTGATTTCCAGCGCTCCTTCGGCCCGTGCCACGGCCCCATTTTCCAGATCAACGCTGACATCCGTCCGCAGGGATCCGATGTAATCGCCTGCGAAATAGAGTGTATCGTTGCCTTCCCCACCGACAATAATCGCATTGCCACCATTGGTTGAAAACAGATCATCTCCGCGTCCGCCATTCACATACATCGTGCCGGTGCCGCCATACCGTTCTACAGGTGACAAAAAGCGGATGATGTCGTTGCCGGCGCCCGCATACATGGACTTTTCGATTGAATAGAAGCTGATGATCTCATCATCGCCCGTACCTGCGTGCAAATAGGATCCGACGTTATCGTTTGAAATGATGTAGTCGTTGCCACCGTAGGTCTTGAGGTACATGGCATCAGTGATCACAATATCCGCATATTGGCCTGTGTGAATTTCCTCAAACCCGTTCAATTGGGTGGCGGGGATGCTGCCTGTGTATTCAGTGTCTCTGAAATACCCCATTAGGCTATTTGCATCCGCACTATAGACCTCAGACCGCACGCGCCACGATGTGTCTGCAACCTCACGCAGATCCAAGGTGTCATAGCCGCTACCCCCAACAAGGCGATCGCCTTCATCGGTGCTGGCAGAGGTCACGGTAATGGTGTCATCCCCTGCGCCACCGTCGATGGATTGCTGGCCCAAGCCTTCGAGGAACACGTCATCACCGTCTTCGCCCCGCAGCGAAATCTCGGCAAACCGATCCGCCAGACGACCATCGAACATGTCATCATTGGTGGTGCCGCGAACCTCTTCGATACCGTCAAGGGTGTCTGTAGCGACAATTGTCCCTTCCCCATCTCGGGTCTCTACGGTCATGGTGGCACCATCAAAATCAATGGAGTGACCACTCTGGGCGATCGGGTCGGTGTTGATCACGTCGATCACACCGTACAGCGGATAATCCTGCACATCACCCGCCCCCCTTAAGACCACATTGTCGATACTGGCCTCATCGGGGCCATTGCGGAATTCCCCACGGATATAAATCGCCTCAAGATCAGCCAAAGCCGCAGCAAAATCATCATCCGTGACCGCAGTGGATGTACCTGCCACAACCCAACCGTCCGAGCCGATCAAAGACGCCTGATAATACGTCCATCCGGCACCGGCCACCGGGGCCGTGGTGTTGTAGACATATGTCTGACCATTGCCCTTCAGGATCAGGTTATCCCCTTGGATGGGATTATCCGTAGCCGAGCTATTTTTAAGGTAAAACGAGAGGGAACCGCGGTCATAGGCCGACATATCCCCCAAGTAGCTGGTGGAGGCCGAGAAATACCAAATCCCCGAGCTGTAATCGCTTTGCTGGTAGGCGACGGACCCGTCCACGCCGTCGAAATCCCTGGTAAAGAGGCCCTTTGTAGAATTCGCCACCACTTCGTAGTTGCTTAGGCTCACTGCCTTCCACCCACGGCTGCCGTCGTCAAAATCATCGCTGAGTTCAGCAATAGAGATGTTGAGGTCTTCGATCGTCTGATCGGACAACATCACATTGTCCAACCGGCTGACATCTGCACCGTTGCTCAGATCGCCGCGGATATGAATATCAGTGATGTTTGCCAGAACCGCATCGATCTGTTCTTGGGTTGCAAAGGCGGTCGTGGTGTCGGTCCAGACTTGCGAAGACCCCGCGTCGTGCACACGCCATTGGGATCCTTCTGTCAGCGAAACCGCATTCGTCGTCCAGCCCGCACCGAAACTGTCGATGCTCAGCGATAATGTGATCCCATCGCCATAGATCAGCGCCACATTCAGCGGCGTAATGCCCGACAACAGATCATGGGACAGATCAAACGAGAACGTACCGCCAGATTTATCGGACTGATCGCCCAGAAACTTTTCGGGTGCCACAAAATGCCAAACGCTGCTGGCGTTATCGGTGCCTGTCATTGCAGACCCCGAATTGCCGCGCGGGTCCAGCCCCACATCACCAGCGCCTTGTGTGACCCAACCGTCCACATCCCGATCAAAGAAGCTAAACACGGTGCCTTGGGTGGGAGTGTAGGTGACACGGTCAAAGCCTGCCCCACCGATCAAGCTGTTGTCGCCGCCCTCGCCCATGACAAAGACGTCATCACCCGAGCCACCATCGGCCATATCATCGCCTTGGCCCAGAACCAGCACATCGTTTCCGGATCCGCCGTGCAAATCATCGTCACCCGCATAACCCCGGATCAGATCATCGCCGCCATTGCCTGACAGGGTTTCCCCTTCGTCCGAACCATAGAGGAAATCGGCCAGATCGGAGCCTTCGACGGCCTCGACCTTGATTAAAGTGGCGTTGCGATCAAAGCTGGCGACGCGGGCCTCGCCTGCATCAAGGCCCAGATCAATCCGCGCACCTACTGCGCTGCGCGACTGGAAGGTGACCGTGTCAAACCCAGTGTTGCCATTGATAAAATCGCCAATGCTATCGCCCCCGTCGAGCGTGTCATCGCCAGCGTTGCCTTTCAATTCATCGGCAGCCAACCCGCCCAGCAAGAAATCCTTGCCCTGCTTGCCCGACATGTCCATTGCAACCTGCGCGTCTGAGGCGATCAGGAAATCCGCCGCCTCGGCGTCAGGATCGTCAATGCCCACCATGATCGGGCTATTGTCCGGTCCACCGGATCCATCGGAAATCTGCAATCCACTTTTGATTGCTGTGACAGTCAGTTCAAGACCGTCGCCAAAGACGATGATCTCGGCACCCAAAACCGTATCCACACCGTCGTCAACAAAAGGGTCCGCAGGGCTGGTGTGCGAGATCCGCAAATCATTACCCGATCCGAAAAACTCAAATGAATATTCGGGCAGCAACCCGCGCAGGACCACGCGATCATCCGCGCCTTGGGCAGTGATAACGTCGTCACCATCGCCACCGATAAAGGTATCCGCGCCCGCGCCACCGTTCATCCGGTCATTGCCAGCACCGCCAGACATCACGTTGTCGCCCGCATCACCCTCCAAAAGGTCAGCCACGTCGCTGCCCAAAATGACACCGGGCGCCTGGGCATCAATCGAAACCGCAAAATCGAGGCTTTGGTTGAGAAGGCTTTGCAATTGCAGCTTGGTATCCAGGAAGTCACCAACGGACACACCCCCGTCTACATCAGGGATCAGTTCCCCTACCGCGTCCAACAACTGATCAGCCGGATTGTCCAAATCACCAGCATTAGGCAAGAGCGCTTTGAGTTTCGCGGAAATTGTGTCGAACAGCTTGTTCACGCCCAAGGCTTCGAGGATCGGGTTCACAATCGGCGAGATGACTTTGTCGACGATCTTGTCGACCGCATCCAGCGCCCATTTCACTGGCTTGATCGCAGAACTCAACAGATCCAACGGCTTGGTCAGTGGTGATAATTTGCTGGCAATGTTTTCAAGTTGCTGCTGCGCCTCGGCAGCCGCATCCAAGGCGCTGATCTGAATTGCGTCATTCAGGTCTGAAACAGCATCTTTAGCATCCGAATAGGTCTGGTTGATCCCTGCCACCAGATCGTTTGGCGTGGCAATCAGCGCATCAACGGAATTGATTAGCGTCTCATTGCCGACAATGTCCAAAGCGCATTCCAGTTCCAGACCAGACGCTTGATATTCCGCCAGTTCAATCCGCGCTTCTTTGAGGCCTTCGTCATATTCCTCCAACTTTTCGCGGGCTTCTTTGGCTTTGGTTTTGGCACCACTGTCTTCGATATCTTCATCAATTTGCTTGGCCCGATCACGGACGCTGATCAATGCGTCCTTGATGTCGTCCAACACATCGCCCAGCTTTTTGGCGACAACTTTCAGCGGGCTAATTTTACCAACCAGCTTGAGCGAATCCTTCAGACCATCTGCAAAATCAGCAAGTCCATCAGCAGCGGATTCGATCCGCGCGAAGGTCTCTAAACTGTCCTCAACCCGCTTGGCGACAAATATACTGTCTTTTACAAAACCCCGGACTTCACCCAAGTTTGATTGGGTCTGCGCAAGGTTTTGGTTAAATTCACCAAGCTCAGTATCGGGGATCGCGTTTGGATCAATGGCCATCTCTGTAAGTCCTCGGTACAAATATACCGCAGAGTTAACCATATGACGCTGCGTTAACCTATAGGGTGATTACCCCATTTCAACCTCAGCAACGCCTTCAGACTGATCCTTGATCGGTTCCATAACCACATGGGTTGCAGTGTTGGCCACATGGGGTAAGCCACTGATAACACTTCCTAAAACATAACGATAATCCTTGATATCCCGACTGCGGACCTTCAGCAGATAGTCAAAGCCACCCGCAATCATATGACATTCCTCGATCTCGCTTACACTGCGGGCTGCCTGATCAAATTCCTTGAGCGCGCTTTCGCGTGTGTCCGACAGTTTGACCTCAACAAAAGTGATATGAGAGCGATCCAAAACCGTGGGATTGACCACCGCGCGAAATCCGACAATCGCTCCGTTGCGCACCAGCTTATTCAAGCGGTTCTGACAGGGTGTCTTGGACAGGCCCACTTTTTTTGACAGTTCCGTTACCGGCATACGACCTTCCGCCGACAGAATCTGAAGAATCTTCAGGTCAAAGCGGTCTAATTCCCAAGTTGGGTTCATTTCAAATTCCAATCGACTAATATATTTAAAAAATTCAATCTAATTTCCCATCGGCACGCCCGAAATAGAGCAATCCGTCTTGTTACAATTTGTTAACTTATTGGAAAATACAAGAGGAAATTGCACATGTCCTTAGAAATTCACAGAACATCCATGCGTTTGGCTATACGACAGCCGGAATTTGAAGCCGTTGAGGCGCTAATCACCACAGCCGATCTGACCCCTACCCAACGGACGGACATCACCGATCGGGCGATCGCCTTGGTCAAAGACATCCGCAGCAGTGGCACAACCAGCATGATGGAACTGTTTTTAGAGGAATATGGCCTGTCCACGGACGAAGGTGTCGCCCTGATGTGTTTGGCCGAGGCCCTATTGCGCGTGCCCGACACCGCCACCATCGATGCCCTGATCGAAGACAAGATAGTGCCGTCCGAATGGGGCAAACATCTTGGGCAATCGGCCTCGTCACTTGTCAACGCCTCAACCTGGGCCCTGCTCATTACGGGCACCGTACTGGATGATCAAAGCCATGCAGGCGTCGGCCAAACCCTGCGCCATGCAATCAAACGTTTGGGCGAACCTGTGATCCGCCGCGCTGTTGCCCGCGCCATGCGCGAAATGGGCGCGCAATTTGTGTTGGGGCGCACGATTGAAGAGGCCTTGGAAAACGGCAAAGAGGCGCAAAAGCAGGGCTATCGTTATTCGTTTGATATGCTTGGCGAGGCCGCGCGCACCGATGCAGATGCCAAACGCTATCATCTGGCCTACAGCGACGCGATTTCCGAATTGGCCAAGCACGCTTTGGGTGACAGCATCGCCGACAATCCGGGCATATCCGTCAAGCTCTCGGCGCTCTATCCGCGGTATGAGCAGCTCAAGCAAGAGAAGGTGATGGAAATTCTGGTCCCGCGCACGCGTTCGTTGGCGCTTTTGGCAAAATCAGCGGGGATCGGATTTAATATCGATGCCGAAGAGGCCGACAGACTCGACCTATCGCTCGATGTGATCGAGGCGGTTCTCAGCGACCCATCGCTTGCAGATTGGGATGGATTTGGAGTGGTCGTCCAGGCTTATGGAAAACGGGCTGCGCATGTGTTGGATTGGCTTTATGCCCTTGCGCAAAACCTTGATCGCCAGATCATGGTGCGTTTGGTCAAAGGTGCCTATTGGGACACCGAGATCAAGCAAGCGCAGGTTCTGGGCCTTGATGGGTTTCCGGTCTTTACCAACAAATGCGCCACCGACGTCAGCTATATGGCCTGCGCGAAAAAGCTGTTGGCTATGGGCGATCGGATCTATCCGCAATTTGCCACACACAATGCACGAACCGTGGCCGCAGTTCTGGATTTGGCCCGCAATTCTGGAACTGCATTTGAGTTTCAACGCCTTCACGGCATGGGCGAGGCCTTGCACGGGATCGTGCAGCAGCAACACGGGACCCGTTGCCGAATTTACGCGCCCGTCGGGGCCCATCGTGATCTGCTGGCCTATCTGGTGCGCCGATTGTTAGAGAACGGCGCGAACAGTTCCTTTGTGAACCAAATCGTCGACGTCGATGTCCCCGCCGAGGTTGTTGCGGCCGATCCGTTTGTCAGTGCAATGGCACTCCCCAACCCTGCCGAAAACTCATCGACCCAACTGCCGCCAAACCTCTACCAACCTCAACGGCCCAATTCGATGGGGCGTGACTTGACCGACCCTATGGCATTGCAGGCCCTTTGGTCTGCGCGCGAGGCTTTTGCCTCCAAAACATGGGGGGCAACATCCCTTTTGGCCAACAAATCCGAAGGCGGCGCGACGCAATCTCTGTTCAATCCTGCCACGCCAACGCAACCAATCGGCCACGTTATTTGGGCCACACAAACGGACGTCGCGCAAGCCGCTCAAGCCGCAAAGCCATGGTCCGTCCCTGCGGCGGAACGTGCCAAAATCCTGTCAAAGGCCGCCGATCTTTATGAGGAAAATGCGGCCGAACTCTTTGCCATACTGGCCCGTGAAGCTGGAAAAACACTCATCGATTGTGAAGCAGAATTGCGCGAAGCCGTTGATTTTCTGCGCTATTATGCAGCCCAAGCAGAACAAGATGGCGACAGCGCGCCACGGGGCACGGTACTGTGCATCTCGCCTTGGAACTTTCCCGCGGCGATCTTTACCGGACAAATTGCAGCCGCTTTGGCAACAGGCAATGCTGTGTTGGCAAAGCCCGCCGAACAAACGCCGATCACGGGCTGGTTTTGTGCCACTTTGATGCAGCGCGCAGGTGTCCCCGCCACTGCATTTCAGGTCTTGCAGGGCAAAGGTGCTGACATCGGTGCAGCCCTCAGCGCGTTGCCGACGCTGAATGCGACGTGCTTTACCGGATCTACAGCCACAGCCCAGACCATCAATCGCGCGATGGCCCAGCACGCCCCGGCAGACGCCCCTCTGATCGCAGAAACTGGTGGCTTGAACGCCATGATCGTCGACAGCAGCGCCCTGCCCGAACAAGTGGTGCGCGATGTGCTGGCCTCGGCCTTTCAATCCGCTGGGCAGCGCTGTTCGGCGCTACGCTGCCTCTATATCCAAGAAGATATCGCCGCTGAGATTAAGACAATGCTATTTGGGGCAATGGACCTGTTGGAGGTGGGTGATCCATGGGCCAAATCCTGTGATATCGGTCCGATCATTGACACAACCGCCCAGAAAAAGATTACCGACTATGTGGCAAAATCAAAGATCCTCAAAGCAATTTCAGCGCCGCAGAGCGGTTGTTTTGTGGGGCCAGTAGCGCTTGAGGTCACAGGTATCGCTGATCTGAAGGAAGAGGTTTTTGGCCCAGTTCTGCACATTGCTACCTATCAGGCCGATGCGTTGCCTAAGGTGATTTCCGACATCAACGCCACCGGCTATGGCCTGACCTTTGGGATGCACAGCCGGATCGACAGCCGGGTTGAAACCGCTGTTCAAGGCGTCCAAGCGGGCAACATTTATATCAACCGCAACCAAATCGGCGCTATCGTCGGCAGTCAGCCGTTTGGCGGCACGGGCCTGTCGGGCACGGGACCAAAGGCTGGCGGGCCGAACTACCTTAACCGCTTTCGCGCGACACCTGCGTTGCTTGATCTGGATCCTGTGATCCATTTGCCGGGTCCCACGGGGGAATCCAACACCCTGCATATTAAACCTCGAGGCGCGTTTTTCTGCGCAGGCCCTACGGATGCAGATCGTCACGCACAAAAAGCACTGGTTCATGGGCACGGCTGCCCTGTGACCAGCAACATGGCAGACGCCCATGCGGTTTTGTTTTGGGGCGAGGCCGATGCGGCCTGTGAACTGCGCCAGACCCTTGCAGCCCAAGACGGGCCCATCGTGCCGTTAATCGTCGAGCGCGATATCGATGCGTGGTGGTTTGAAGAACACCACGTTTGCATCGACACAACAGCCGCTGGCGGAAACGCGGCTTTGCTGGGGGACTGATCCCCCAGCACCGGGTTTATGCAAAGATAAAGTGGTCGTCCGTAAAGCCACCGAAATCGGCCTCGGCATAGCCGTCGATCTCTAGCCGTTCACCGCCATAGCGAATGACCAAACGCCCAGCAGGTTGACCATCAGATTGCAGTTCTTTGAAGGTCAGATCATCGATCGATGTGGCCCCCCATGCACTGATATCCATGACGTCATCCGCCAGTTTAAAGTCCAAGACCCGTTCGGTTTTGCCATCAACACCAAATACAAAGGTGTCCGAGTTGTTACCCCCTTTGAGGAAGTTGGACGCAGCACTGTCATAAAGGATGTCGTTGCCGTTACGCCCACTGAGGTAGACCACATCGCCACCAGCAAAGAGCATATCACTGTATTTGGACCCAGTGAGAACCTCGACCCCGTCGAGGGTGTCGCCCATACCGATACCCGAGTTGATCCCAGAGTTATCGCCAAAGATCATCACAGCCTCGGTTGAGCTGGTGTAGGAAATCTCGTCACGATTGTTCTTGCCACCATAGTAGGCGTCCGCACCTTCACCGGCTTGGAACACATCGCGACCGCGACCGCCGCGCACCACATCATCCCCCGCCCCGTCAAAGATTTTGTCGGCACCCTTCAGGCCAAGGATCGTCTGACCATCGTCATTGATCATATTACCGTCAGCATCTTCATAGGTGGCATCAATCACATCGCGCCCTTCGGTGCCTGTGATCGTCTCGCCGCCTTGCACGGGATCATCTGGATCATCCTGCACTGCCGCAAAGATGATATCAGCCGAGGTCAGATCCCCTGCCGAGGTCAAATCAACGCCTTCCAACAGCACCGCTTCTGCACCAAAGCTGACCAAAGTCCCGCCATCGCCGCTATCTGCAAAGCCCAGTTGTTCGAATGTTTCGACACCCCAGCGGCTAAAGTCCAGCACATCCGTGCCAACTTCAAAGTCCAGCACGATGTCGGTTTCACCGTCTTCTGCTACAAAACGGAACGTATCCGCGCCGTCGCCGCCGCGCAGTGTGTCCAGTCCTTCGTCATCGGTCAGCAAGTCGTTGCCGCTGCGTCCATAGACATAAACGATGGATCCACCGGTTGTCAGGCTGTCACCAAAGTCAGACCCAAAGATCCGCTCGACGTCCACAAAGGTGTCGCCCATGGCGATGCCGTTGTTGTCATCCAGATCCGAGGCATCCACGGACACGCTGGATGTGGCCAAGGAATAGTAAACGGTATCTTGGCTGCCTTCACCGCCGTCATAGGCATCAGCCCCCGCGCCTGCATAGAAACGGTCACTGCCTGCGCCACCTTCGACAATATCGTCGCCGTCGCCGTCATAAATCTGATCAGCGCCGCCGCCCCCTTGGATGGTTTGGCCATTGTCCGTAATCGTATCCAGATCCACATCAAAGTAGCTGGCGTCAATCACATCGGCTTCGAATGTGCCCGACACAATCCCATCAGAGGTGGGCGCAATTCCAAGGATGTTGCTGACCACACTGTCATCTGCAAAGCGTATGCGTTCCAGCTGCCATTGCATTTCGGGGTCAAAGTATCCGTCCAATGTGATGATTTCGGCATTTGGCAAGACAATTTGTAGATCCAGATCAACCCGCACAATCGTAATGCTCGCTTGGTTCAGATCGGTCAAATGCAGCTCATCCGAGCTGTTGCCAACATTGTCTGGCCCAGTGATTGTGTAGGATCCGTCGCCTGCGGCATGGCTGATAACTTCGGACCAGATCGTGGTTGTGACCAATCCGCTGGCCTTTTGGCTGTCCACCGCAAGGTTGCGCATAATCTGGTGGGTCCAAACGCTGCCATCCGAGAATTCGACCGTTTCAACAGCGGAATCATAGTCAGAGCCGAACTGATTAACGACAGTCAGGATTTCCCCATTCGACAGGGTCAGAACCATATTGTCGTCAATGCGTGTCAGGCTGACGTCCTCGGGTAACTGATCGCTCAGCACCAATTTATCAGTCGAGCGGCCGCCCATTTCGTCGATGTCATAGGTCCCGTCGCCCAACGCATGGGTGTAGACGTCATTGGCCGTTGTGCCCACAACCAGACCCGCTTCTTGCATGTCTTCGGTCAGGCGCGCAGCCATCTCGGCCGCCGTGGCAGACGAGAAGTCGCTGAACTCAAAGTTTTCAATGGTACGACGGCCATCCGAGTTCAATTGACCCAAAATGGTGATGCTTTCACCATTTGTCAGGTTCAAAATCAGATCATTGCCGTTGCGCGACACCAACATATCGTCGGCTTCAACATCCATGAACACCAACCGGTCTTCGCCTTGGAAGCGGTCATAGTCCGAGATTGTATAAGAACCATCACCGCTAAAGTGCAGGTAGCGTTCGTTCAGTTCTGTGCCCACAACCGCGCCGGTGGCCTTCATATCCGACATCAATTCGTTGCGGATCTGTTCGCGGCTCCAGCTTGAGAAATCCGAGAATTGGAATTGATCTATCGATTTGCGTTCGTCTTCATCCAGTTGACCCAAGATCGTGATCACATCGCCATTCGACAGCGTCACAATCAGATCATTGCCAAAACGCGACAGGGTCAGATCAGACTTTTCCGCATCGGTGAAATACAAAACATCGTTGCCCAAGAACCGGTCGTATTCCGAGATCACGTAAGATCCGTCGCCCATGGTGTGGGTAAAGGTCTCGTCGTTTTCTGAGCCAAAGACGATGCCCTCGGCCTTTTGATCCTGAACGATCCGGTTGCGCACCTGCGCGTTGTTGTAGGACACGTTGTCGGCAAACTGGATGGATTCCAACGCGTTTTGGCGATCCTCGGTGAGGTAGTTCAGCACGGTGATCGTCTCGCCCGAGCTAAGCCGGATCAACAGATCGTCGCCTGCACTGCCAAACACCGCATCAGTCGAGAATAGATCAGTAAATTCAAGCGAGTCATTGCCGATAAAGCGGTCGTAATCCTCAATGATGTAGGATCCGTCGCCTGCGGCATGCACATATCGTTCGTCGTTTTGCGTGCCCACAACGATGCCCAGCGCTTTCATCTGGGCAACCATTGCATCGCGCAATCCGCCACGATCTAGGCTGGCACCGCTGGCAAAGATCACTTCCTCAAGGCCGTATTGGTTGTTCTCGTCCAACTGGCGCACCAATGTGATCATCTCGCCATTGGGCAAGGTCAGGGTCAGGTCAGGCCCTGCCCGACCAAAGACAACGTCGTCGCGGTCCACATCCGTGAACTCAAGGGTGTCGGTGCCAATAAAGCGGTCGTAATCCGAGATCCGGTAGGATCCATCGCCTAGGGTGTGCACATAGTTTTCGTCCAACTGGGTGCCCAAGGTGATGCCTGTGGATTTTGTATCCTCAACCATCTGGTTGCGCAAATCCGCGCCCGTCCACGTGGTATCATCGGCAAAGATGATCTGTTCGATCTGATATTGCCGGTCTTCTTGCAAAGCCCGCTCGATGACGATGATTTCGCCGGTCGAAAGGGTCAAAATGACGTCGTCGCCCGCGCGCGACACTGTCACATCCTCAGGGTTCAGATCCGTAAAGGTTAGGGTGTCGTTGCCAATGAACCGGTCGTAATCCTTGATTGTGTAGGATCCATCGCCAGAGGTGTGAACGTAATCTTCGTCCTCTTGCGTGCCGACAACTGTGCCACTTGCCTTCATATCCTCGACCACGCGGTCGCGAATATCGCCAGTGTTCCAAGTGATTGGATCACCATCGTTGGCAAAGACAATCGTCTCGATGGAATACTGCAAGTTGTCAAAGAACTGGTTGCGGATGACCACTTGCTCGCCACCATCGATGGCAATCAACAGATCAAACCCAACACGGGCCAGACTAACGTCTTCGGGCAGAATGTCCGTAAAGGTCAAACTGTCGTTGCCAATGAACCGGTCGTAGTCGTCGATGGAATAGCTGCCGTCACCGGTGGTGTGGACATAGGCCTCATCCAGCTGGGTGCCGGTCACAACACCGTCTTCTTTGGCGTCAGCAACCATTTGGTTGCGCATATCGGCGCGGGTCCAAGTGGTTTCATCATCCCAAACGATGGTCTCAATGCCGTCTTGTTCGTTCTCGTTCAACTGCAGACGCAAAGTGATCACGCTATCATCCGGCATAATCAGCAACAGATCTTGGCCAGCACGGCTGACCTTTACATCTGCGGCATTCACGCCGGTAAAGACCAACTCATCGTTACCCTTGAAACGGTAGTAATCGGTGATCACCAGATCCCCATCGCCAAGTGTGTAGGTATAGGTCTCGTCCTCGGTAGTGCCTGTGACAAATTCTGGGAAAGTCGACACATCAGTCAACTCTGCCGTAACGCCGCCACCTGTGATGATCACACCATCGCTGAAGACAAAGCTTTCGATTTGGTAGTTGCTTTCGAAATGCTGCTCTACAACGATCCGTTCGCCTGTATCCAGCACGATATAGAGGTCATTTTCCAACCTAAAGAGCGTGGCCGAAGCCCGTGCAATATCCGTAAACGTCAGGCTATCAGGCCGCGAGTCGTTGTCGTAATCGTTGATGCGGTAGCTGCCGTCGCCAGTAGTGTGGGTATAGCTGTCGGCAAAATCCGTGCCCCGCACATACCCGTAATCCTTGGAATCCTCGGCAGATTTGGCGCGGATCTCTGATGGGCCCAATTGGGTTCCATCTGCAAATTCAATGACTTCTACACCGTAGTTGGAGTTCTCCGTGAACTGATCCACGATTTGCAACATCTCACCATTTGAGAAGGTGATGATCAGATCTTCGCCACCGGTCGAGCGGAACGTGACATCCTCTGCGTTCACATCGTCTAGGGTCAGACGATCTATCCGGCCCGCCGTATCGTAGTCCGAAATCTGATAGCTGCCATCGCCCAAGGAATGGATGTAGGTGTCAGAAAATACCGTGCCGACAACTGTGCCGCTCCCCTTGGCATCATCTGCAGCCTTGGCGGCCATTTCAGAAAGGTTCATGAACGTGTTGTCCGAGAACCGGATTTCCTCAATCGTATGGTTTCCGCTGCTGTCGAACTGTTCGTCAATGGTGATGATCTCACCATTGGCAAAACGGATCTCCAGCTCATCGGATTCACCGCGGGTAAAGGTCACTTGGTCAGCGGTTACATCTTGCAAAATCAGGCGATCGTTGCGTCCCGATGTGTCGTAGTCCGCGATGCGGTAGCTGCCGTCGCCTTGCCGGTGCAGATAGGTGTCCGCGAAATCCGAACCACGTACCAGACCGAACTCTTTGCTGTCGGCCACGGCCTTGCGCGAGATCTCTTCGAAATTCAGACTTTCCCCGTTCGAGAACCGGATTTCTTCCAATTGCCGCTGGCTATGTGAGGCAAAGTGCTGGTCAAAGGCCACTGTCTCACCATTTGGCAAGATAATGATCAAATCATCGTCATTTTCTGAATAGAAGCGGACATCATCTTTTTCCACATCGGCAAAGATCAACCGGTCCAGACGCCCGGAAGGATCGTAGTCGGTGATTTGGTACGACCCATCGCCCAAACGGTGCACATAAAGGTCGGTTTCATCAGTCCCAATGACACGACCCGAGGCTTTTTGGTCTGCAGTTGATTTGTTGCGGATATCCTGCAGATTGAAGGTATCATCAGCAAATTCAATAGTTTCAATAGCATAGCGATCACCTAGCCGGAACTGGTCAAGGATCCGCATGGTTGTGCCGTCACCAAAACTGATGACCAAGTCTTCGCCGCTGGTGGAGGCAAATTCCACGTCATCCACGTTGATATCTGTAAAGACCAGCTTGTCGATCGCACCATCAGTGGAATCGTCGCTGATCAGGTCATTGCCGTCCCCAAAGCTGTAGATATAGGTGTCGGCCCCGCCACTGCCGTAAAAGATATCGTCCCCAGTGAGGCCCTCAAACACATTGGCGCCGCCATCCCCAGCAATCCGGTCATTAAATATCGAACCTACGACATTTTCGACACTGGCATAGGTTTCCACCAATCCGTTCACGCGGCCCAGCCCTTCAGACAGGGATGCATAAACGCCAGATGTGGAATGGATGTAGTTGACGGTATCAGTGCCTTCACCGCCGTCGAAACTATCCGCGCCTTCACCGCCGTGCATCATATCGTCGCCAGCGCCGCCGCTGATGACATCGTCCCCTGCAATCGAGACGTCTTCGGCCAGATCCCCATAAAGCAGGTCATCACCGCCACCGCCATCCAGAGTATCGTTACCCGAAGCGCCCCACAGGACGTCTGCATCTGCACCACCAAAGAGGCTGTCGTCTCCGACTTGACCAAAGATCTCGTCTTCGCCCTCATCGCCGTAGATCGTATCGTTGCCACCGTTGCCTTCGATGGTGTCATTGCCTTCGCCACCTCGAATGGTATCCGCGCCGCCGCGGCCAAAGACTGTATCGCTGCCGTTGCCTGCATCGATATCGTTGGCGCCGCCGTCACCCTCAAGCACATCAGAAAAGAACGTGCCTGTGATGTCTTCGATACCGTCATAGGTGTCGCCTTGCGCATCGCCCACGGACCCCGTGCCGCTAAGCAGGCTCATCTCGACCCCTTCACCGGCGTTATCAAAGGTTACGCGGTCAATACCGGTGCCACCAATGATTGTATCGGCCCCGACGCCACCGCTGAGAAGGTCATCATCGGCACCACCGTCAACAATGTCATCGCCGTCATAGGCGCGGATTTCATCGTTGCCGGCGCCACCGGCCAGATTATCGTTGCCATCGCTGGCCAACAACAGGTTGTCCCCGTCGGCTCCGGCAAATGTATAGCCTTCGTTCAGGCCTGCTTCGCTGGCCGCAAGGATCGTGGCCAACCACGATTTGGCCAGAGCACTTTCAGGCGCGGTAAGGATGATGTTGTTAATATAGGCCGTGTTTTCGAGGTAGATTTGGAAATCACGGGCAATTTTCAGGCGGGTATAGACAAAGCTATAGGCCTCTTTAGCCGTCATATCTGCCGTTGCCTCGGCCAATCCGTCCAAATCGAGGGCGCGGACCGCTTTGAGGTTGCCGTCAGACACTGACATGTGCAGGAGCGCGTCGATGATCGAGGCCAGGATTACATCTGGCTGGTCATTGGCGTAATTGTTGCCGTCCCCGTTGCGCAGGCTTTCCTCGTAGTGGCCGATGCGAATGGAAAAGCCGTCTTCATAGCTGTGGTCTGTGGATTGCAGCAGCTCAACAATTTCTTCGAGCTTTTCGTCGACGTTATCAGCCAGTTGACGGGCCAATTGTACGTTGCCGCCATCATCCGAGAATACATCCGTAATCGACCATTCTTGTTCCAGCGGATCGAAACTGAGCGTCGCAAAGGCCTGCGGATCCTTGTCAAAGATCGCATCAAAGATTTTGCCGATTGCAAAAGCAATCACCGCTGTGATGATCATCGGGCCAAAGGTGGCAAAGGCCCCGGTCAAACCAAACTTCGACCCTCCCAAGAACACTTTGGTCAAGGCTGAGGCAATCTGACCTTCTTGGGTCTCGAGCGGTGGCAAAAGCTCGTTGATGGCCAAATTCAAGAACAGCGACGCATAAGACATGATGTCGCCAAAGTTAAACGCAGCCGGGTTATAGGCCTGCCCAATCGCAGAATCTGCCCCCCAAATGCTGTCGACCAAGCTACTGACGCCAAATTCAATAACGTTGTTGATGCCTTCGCTGACCAAAGCCTGCATGAAGGCCTCGCCGATGTTATCAGGCTCAAGCGAGCCAAAGATTTCGGCCATGATCACTTGGCTGATCAGGGATGTAGCTGTCTCAAGGCCATTTACGGCCAGATCAATGCCAAAGTCTTCCCACGCGCCAAAGATCATCTCACCCACGGCTTCGCCATTTGTCGGTGTATCAAGGATCGAGTGGTGCAGAACGTTCAAGCCACCTTCGGCGATGTTTTGGATCAACGTATTGATCATGGTGCCCGCGACCAGCTGCTCCAGCGGGGATTCCGCGCCGATGGCCTCAAGGATAAACGGTGTGAGGACATCCGCCACGCCGCCGCCGACTTCATCACCGTAAAGCTGATAAATCTCGCCGATTTCGATATCGACCAAGACCTGTTCGCCATCGATCAACTCGTAGTAGTTGTCTTGCTGCAGGTAAAAGCGCGTCTCGATTTGGCCGGTAGCTTCGTTGAAAACACCCAAAGTGTATTCTTTGGTTACCGTCGTTGTGTTTTGACCCGAAGGCGTGGTCGAATAGACCTTCCAACGCCCGCCATCGTCCGAAATGGATTCGAACACCAAACGACCCTCGTCGTCAGTGTAGACATCTGTGATCATCCCATTTTCGTCGGGGTCGTAGAAATCCAGTGTGGAGGTGTTGTGAACGCGGTAGCCGCCGGCGATGTAAGTGTGCGTGCCGGCCACCTCAAAGTTGTAAACCGTGTGGCGCGCTAATTTCTGATCCGGCCCTTCAAAAGGGGCCTCCATGACAGGGGCCTTTGCAATATTGGCCAAGTCGCTTTCCGACACCATGAACGACTGCACAACATCGCCCACTTGAAACATCGGGGCAGATTGGTTTTTAGCTGCAACACTCATAACACTTAATTCCTTTTCGGCGCAGCACCTGTCTGCGACTTGATCAGTTCTTTGATAAATCCGGCTTTAATCTCGGCGGCGGGGCCAAAGGGCGAAATACACTCGACCACCACAACATTTTTGCCAGACCGCCAATCCAGCAGTTCCAAGCTGTCGGGATCTTTTTGAAACTTTGCCTTGGCCTCGTCGGACAATGTGGCCCAAGACAAGAAGGCCATGGGCATCGTGTCTTTGCGAATAATTTTGAATTGCTTGAGCAGGATGGCAGGCAGGATGCGACTGTCCAATGTCGAAAACGGCAAATCGCGATGCTCTTTGGACATGGACATCAGCCAAGAGGCCAAACCCAAAAACGTGCCAAACTCGTCAGGATTGAGTGCACCTGCCCCGCCCACACCAAGTGGGCGCTGATCTATCGGGGCCTTACCCATGCGCGTATTCCCATTTTCTGAGAGTGAGATTCGGCACAGTGCAGCACAAAACGCCCTGCGATTTTGCCCCACTTTTACTATTTTCACCAATTACCGACGGCAATTTGCTTATTGCAAACACAGAGTTACCATCCCCATTCATCCCTTGTTAACCAGAGTAAGAATTCGTCATAGGTTGTAAAGGCTTAACTTCACTAACCCGTGAGGGATCTGTGAAGGAACCATCGCGACAGCTGTGCACAAAGCGCCACCACACCAAGCGTAGGCACTATGTACGCACAGGCGCGTATTTCCCGGCGGACATATTTCTTTTGCGAATAAAAAGGGGGGCTCTGGTGCGGTCGGGGGGACTCGAACCCCCACGAGTGTTACCTCACAGCGACCTCAACGCTGCGCGTCTACCAATTCCGCCACGACCGCATGATCCAAGCGTGCCTTGCCCTACAACAAACCGCTTAGGCCTCACAAGTGCAAAATCAGGCGGTTTTGCCAAAAGCCGGTCCATGTTGCTGGTACCACAGGGCTGCAAACCCGCAGACGCCTAAACCGATCACCACGTAGCCCAATTCAGAGGGCCCTCCAAACACCATTTGGTTGATAGTACGTCCCGGCAAGAACTGCATCAAACCCGCCCCTCCGATGCCGCCATACCAAAGCCCCTGAAAGGTTGCACGGTGCGCATGGATACGGCCAGCGCGTGCATGAGCGATCCCTGTCCAAAGGCTCCATAGTGTTAAGATGCTAAATCCGTGAAGCGGGCCAAAATGCCCCCAAAGGCCGCCGTGGCTTTGAATGAACAAGCCAAAGATCGCAAGGGCTGCCATCGCCACGACCCACGTATATCCCAGCCGCTTGTGCCAGCGATCCACCCGTTTGCGAAACAAAACAAATGGACCAATCAGAATGGCAGGGATCGCTGCGGCGACGTGCAACTGAAGGATAAGCGGGGCATCAAGCAAAGGGGACAGGGTCATAGGCGGCCTTTCGATATTGAGATTTGGTAACGAGGTGCCGTATGCATGGGGCAAGGGGTGCCCAGCAGCCAACCAAGGATGCGTGAAACAAGGGGTTTGCATCGTGACAAACGCAAAAGCGCAACTCGCGCTTCGTGAATGGGGCGCTCATATCGCCCATCCGGTGCGTGCAATGTCGCTGGGTGCAGTGGCCGTGGTCCTGACCCTTCTTGGCCCATTTGACACCGATGTGACCCTGCATCTGGTGCCGCGGTTTTGCTACTGGACGCTTTTGACTGTGTTCGGCTACTCAGGCGGATACGTGGCGGACCTAATTGCAAGTGCTTTGTTTGCCGCACCGTCCAAGCCTTTGTTGCGCACTGCAGTGGCGGGCATCATCACTGGCATCTTGGTTTTGGGTTTGGTGATTTTGCTGCACATCGGCTTTTTCGGCTCTTTGCCAAACGCCCGTATCCTTACGTTTATCGCGGCAAATGTCTTTGTCATTTCGATCGTGATCTCAACGGTTTTGCAATTTGCCTTTGCACAACGGGACAGTGCCGACTTGCCCACTGGCCCGGCCACTGTGGACAGCACCCCGCCGATCCTTAAACGACTGGAGTTTGCAAAACGCGGTGGGTTGATCGCCCTGTCGGTCGAGGATCACTACGTCCGTGTCTATACCACCCAAGGCCAAGACATGATCCTGATGCGGCTCGGGGATGCGATGCGGGAAACTGCACCCGCACGGGGACTGCAAGTCCACCGATCCCATTGGATTGCCTTGGATCGCGTGGTGGACGTTCAAAAATACAAAGACCGCGCGACCGTCTTGCTGAGCAATCAAGTGGAAATTCCTGTCAGTCGCACCTATGTGCCCCAACTCAAAGAGGCGGGGCTGCTGCCCTGACATATAAATGGTTGAATGGATCACCTCGTCTGGCTTGACCGAATACACACAGGCCGTGGAACTGATGGAAACCCGCGCCAACGATATCGCCGCAGGCGATGCCGACGAGGCGATCTGGCTGCTCGAACACCCACCGCTCTACACCGCGGGAACATCAGCAGATCCCAAGGATTTGCAAGATCCCGACCGGTTTCCGGTTCATAGCAGCCAACGTGGCGGGCAATATACGTATCACGGCCCCGGTCAGCGGGTGATCTACACCATGTTGGATGTCGGCAGACGTGGCCGTGATGTACGGGCTTTTGTCAAAGACCTCGAACATTGGGTCATTGCGACGCTCGACACCTTTAATGTCACTGGCGAAATCCGCGATGGGCGCGTTGGGGTCTGGGTCCAAAGACCGCAAAAGCCGTTGATGCCTGATGGCACTCTTGCCGAGGACAAGATCGCCGCCATCGGCATACGGTTACGCAAATGGATTAGTTTTCACGGGATCAGTATAAATGTCGAACCGGACTTAAGCCATTTCGACGGTATCGTGCCCTGCGGGATCCAAGATCATGGAGTGACCAGTCTGGTGGATCTCGGTTTGCCTGTGACGATGCCAGATCTGGATGTCGCTCTGCGCGCCACCTGCCCGTTCAAAGACCTTACTTAGCCGCCGCCGGGGCAAGCCCTTGGGGCTACAGGCATTGGGGCTAGAGGCCTTTAATCTGCGTCATCAACACTTTGGCCTCATGCCGATGCAAGACTTTGCGCGCTGCTGGGCCAAATCGGTTCTTGCGAAACCGTAACTCGGGAAAGTGTTCGACCAAACCCCCGTGGGCCGTGCGTAACTCGTTGCTGTACTGTGCAAAGGGGTTGACGCTGCCACTGGCAATCCCGTCAACCATCACCAAATGATGGCTGGCAAAGAGAATGTGGAAGTAGGTCACGCAAGGGGCATTAAAGTCCTCAGTGATTTTTGCATTGTCGACTAAATAACGCGCTGGCACCAAGACTTCGCTGTCGCCAAACAGCAATTCAGCGTTCCAATCATTGATCATCATCAACTGGTCAGGACACACCCATAGATCAACACTGTTGCGCAAAGCGCCCTTGCGGATTTTCACCGGGGTCCGATCCGCGCTGGCCTCACTGTACGTGACCAGCACCCGCTCAACCGCTTGCAAACCGTGATCCAAGGTGAACACCTCGTCCCCTGCACGCACGTTTTGAATTGGGATTTTTCCGTTACGCGTCAACAGGCTAGAGCCCAATGCAAACCCACCAATGTGGGCCGCACCGCGCGTTGACAGAACCTGATCAGGGGCTGAGTAAGCTGACAAACCATCCCAGTTGTCTGGGTCAAAGGTCTGATCTACCAAAGGTTTTAGTGTGACGCGCGGCCTGCGATAATAGGTTTTGGACGCGGCATCCCCGACCAATTTCGGCATACGTGTAAATTGTTTGGGCTGGCGCAGCTGAGCAATACCACTTCGCGCCAAATGCGCCTCATTGGCATGAAGTCGTCTTGATGGTTTTAGCACAGGCGCGTTCCTCCAAAGCCAGACATCATTGATGTGTGCAGATGTCGTGGATTGCAGTTGGACCGCAAAAGCATGGTCGCACTGTGCAATAGAAATGGAAAAAATAAGGCAGATTTTAAGGATCTAAGTGGTACTTTCTGCCAGATCCCTCTGAAATCACACAGTTTCACCGGGAATTCCGCCACTTCTGGCCCCAAAACAGAAAATCGTGGGTGCGCCAATTTTACCCAAGGAAAATCATAGCTTGTTCATTGCTCAAATGCATATTCGCGCATACAACCGACATCAGCCAACGCCGCGATTCACGTCAAAGCGTTATAATCTGGGAACAAGCTAGGAGGCACCGATATGGCCGACGCCGCCATTCACGGGCACGAGCACGAAGACACACGCAGTTTCTTCGTCCGGTGGTTTATGTCCACCAACCACAAAGACATTGGTATTTTGTACCTCTTCGCCGCCGGCATCGTCGGCTTTATTTCGGTGTCCTTCACCGTTTACATGCGCATGGAACTTATGGAGCCGGGCGTTCAGTATATGTGCCTTGAAGGCGCGCGTTTCATCGCCGCTGCTGCGGGCGAATGTACGCCAAACGGGCACCTTTGGAACGTTATGATCACTTATCACGGCGTCTTAATGATGTTCTTTGTGGTAATTCCGGCGCTATTTGGCGGGTTCGGGAACTACTTTATGCCGCTTCAAATCGGCGCGCCGGACATGGCGTTTCCGCGCATGAACAACCTGTCTTTCTGGATGTTTATTGCAGGGACCAGCCTTGGCGTCGCCTCGATGCTGGCACCGGGTGGTAACGGGCAATTGGGCTCTGGCGTGGGCTGGGTTTTGTATCCACCGCTGTCCACTTCTGAGGCAGGCATGTCCATGGATTTGGCCATTTTCGCGGTCCACCTGTCGGGTGCGTCGTCGATTTTGGGCGCGATCAACATGATCACCACCTTCCTTAACATGCGTGCCCCAGGCATGACATTGCACAAAGTCCCATTGTTCAGCTGGTCAATCTTTGTGACGGCATGGCTGATCCTGCTGGCCCTGCCAGTGCTAGCCGGTGCGATTACAATGCTCCTGACGGACCGTAACTTTGGCACCACCTTCTTTGATCCGGCTGGTGGCGGCGACCCAGTCCTGTACCAGCACATCCTTTGGTTCTTTGGTCACCCAGAGGTTTACATCATCATCCTCCCGGGCTTTGGCATCATCAGCCACATCATCGCAACCTTCTCACGTAAGCCTATCTTTGGCTACCTGCCAATGGTCTATGCTATGGTCGCAATTGGTGTTCTGGGCTTCGTCGTTTGGGCGCATCACATGTACACCGTAGGTATGTCCCTGACCCAGCAATCTTACTTTATGCTGGCCACCATGGTCATTGCGGTCCCTACAGGCGTGAAAATCTTTAGCTGGATCGCCACGATGTGGGGCGGCTCGGTTGAGTTCAAAACGCCAATGCTCTGGGCCTTTGGTTTCTTGTTCCTCTTCACTGTTGGTGGGGTTACAGGGATTGTTCTGTCGCAGGCTGGCATCGATCGCGTTTATCACGATACCTACTACGTCGTAGCACACTTCCACTACGTGATGAGCTTGGGTGCGGTGTTCTGCATCTTTGCGGGTATCTACTTCTACCTGCCGAAAATGTCGGGCCGGATGTATCCTGAGTGGGCTGGTAAGCTGCACTTCTGGGCGATGTTCATCGGCGCGAACCTGACCTTCTTCCCACAACACTTCTTGGGCCGTCAGGGTATGCCACGTCGCTACATCGATTATCCAGAAGCTTTCGCAACATGGAACTACGTCTCCTCTTTGGGCGCGTTCCTCAGCTTTGCATCGTTCCTGTTCTTTATCGGGGTGATCGTCTACACCTTGCGCTTTGGCCAAAAGTCCACTGTCGCAAACCCGTGGAACGAATATGCGGACACACTGGAATGGACCCTGCCGTCCCCACCGCCCGAGCACACGTTCGAGCAGCTTCCAAAGCAGGAAGAATGGGACAAAGCGCCAAGCCACTAAACGCTAAAACCCAAAAAGCCCCAGCGCACACCACGCTGGGGTTTTTACTTGCCAATTGATTGCGACGTGACGCCACAATGGCAGCGCTGGACATCGCAAACCGCTTGGCTAAATTGACCATTATGCCCTACGAATGGACCCCTTCCCAAAACGACATGCGGCTCAGCGCGTGGCCTTACAGATCCTTGTTGCGCAAGGATTTCGTGTTGTTCATGGGGGGCACAATGGCGATCATCGCTCTACCCTTGCTTGCGGTTTTAGGCAGCCCCGTCCTGTGGGGCGTATTCCCATTTTTCGCCATCATGTTTGGGGGTCTGTGGTACGCGCTGCAGCGCAACCACAAAGACGGTGAAATCCTAGAAGAATTGACCCTCAGTCACGCCCAAGCCCGGCTGGTGCGCCACAATCCCCGGGCACCAAAACAGGAATGGCAGGCCAACACTCATTGGGTCAGCGTGCATATGCATCCAACAGGCGGGCCTATCAAACACTACGTCACCCTGCGCGGTGAGGGACGCGAAGTGGAAATTGGCAGCTTTTTGTCAGAAGACGAACGCAAGGCTCTTTACCAAGAGCTGCAACAACGACTGGTCGAGGCGCGATCCTAATGGCGCAAGTCCCAGCCACGCCAAAATCACAACGCTTCCGAAATCTGATCATCGCAGCCCTCTTTGGCCCCAAGGTCGCGGAACGAAGCAAAGGGTTGCAGGCGTCCGAGGCAGCGGCCCTCGCCCTGCGCAAAACACCTGCCCCCAAATCTGAACCGACCCATGTAACTTTCTTGATCCCTCTTGTAGGTCAGGCGAAGGTCGGCAACTGGCATGTTGTTGTGGCCCATTTGCAAGATACCCTGACCAGTTTCCAGGATCAGACAAACGGCAATTGGACAGCTTTGATCTGTTGTCAGGACCAGCCTGACCTACCCATTGATCCACGCATCCAATGGTTGCCCTTTACCCCGTCCCACGAAGGCAATGATAAATGGGACAAGCTGACGACCCTTGTTGAACATCTCGGACAACAGACGCCAGAACCGGGCTATGTGATGAGCTTCGACGCAGATGATTTACTGGCAAAGACTGCAGTAGCCACCATGCTGACGCAGCACGCCCCTTTTGGCTATCTCGTTGAACAAGGTTGGGTCAAAGATATGCAAGATGGCACCACTGCCTTGGCCAAACGACAGTTCTTGGGCAAAGCCTTTTGGAAGCTCTGCGGCAGTTGTGCGGCCTTCCGGTTTGACCAATTCGATCCGACGTTTGCTGCTTTTTTGAAAGCGACCTTGCAGCACGAACACCGCATGTTCCCTTACTTGGCCAAATTGGCTGGACGAGGACTGAAGCGGTTCTCTGAACCACAAGTTTTATACTTGATCAATCATGGCGAAAATTTCGGCGCGCGACGCGGTCGTGTGGGGTTCAAAACCAGATTTGTGCAACGCTTTGCCCTGAAGACTGCCGCCCAGCACGCACAGATAGAAGCGGCCTTTACGTCTGGTCCACCGCCGCAACCGCCCCGCGCACCATAAGCCAATATTGGCCCTGAATGTCAGCCAGACTAAGGCGCCCGCTTTCGCGAAACCAATTGTTCAGCCCTGTCAAAAGCGCAATCAGCGCCATGGATGTCACACGGATGTCTGGAACATTCATCAATCCGGAATCATGTCCGGCATGCAGGATGTCCTCGAGAATTTGTTCATAACCCCGCCGCAAAGCCTGTATCTGCGCAAAGTTTTCGGCACTCAAATTGCGCAATTCCATGTAGGAAATAAACACCTGATCGGGGCGGTCGCTGTGGTACGCGATGTGAAATTCCGTAAAACATTTCAGCGCAGCCAGCGGATCAATGGGCCTCTCGATGCTGTCCCATGCTTTCAACAAAGCCTCCATATGGGTGCGCAACAGCTCGAACAACAAAGTCTGTTTATCCGGGGTGTAATTATACAGTGCCCCGGCTTGAACCCCAACTTCGGACGCGATCTGGCGCATGGACACGGCAGCAAACCCATGTTGCGCAAACAACCGCAGCGCTGCCGCTTGCACCTTTGGACCGGTGATATCCGAATGAGAACCCTGTTTACGCGCCATGCTGGGTACCCTGAACTGAACAAACGTTCAGCGCAATGGGATACTTGCCCTTCCACCAATCCCAAGGCTATGCAGGACCTATGTTGATCCGCGCCCTCTTTTTTGGTTTGATGCTGGCCTGTGCCAGCTGCACACAGTTTCCCGAGCTGGATGAAACAGTCAGCAAGCAAGAGCAAATGCAGGATTTTCCAAGCCTCGTGCCGCTCAAAGATATCACCACTGCAGCCAATGCCGTCAGCATCACCCCTGACACGACAAAAGTTGTGCAAGACAGGCTAGAGCGCCTGCAGGCCAAAGCCGACCGATTGCGTGGCCCTGTTCTCACCCGCCGCGAACGGGATCGCCTTGCCCAGTCCATCGCTGAGGCGCCAGAAAAAATTGAGACCCTGTTTCCACCTGAGGTCGCGACGCAATAGCCTCACAATCTGAAAGACGATTGCAGCCTTGGCCCCATCGGGCTAACAGGGGAGGAAATCACCATCAACCGCGACGGAGCCCGCATTATGACCACCCCTACTCATTTGCGTCTTGGTGTGGCTGGGCTTGGGACCGTTGGCGTCGGCGTGGTCAAAATTATCCGCAAACAAGCCGCCCTTCTTGAGGCGCGCACGGGCTGCAAGATCAGCATCACTGCGGTGTCTGCGCGATCAAAAACCAAAGATCGCGGTGTTAACCTTACTGACTACGCGTGGGAGGATGATCCGGTAAAACTGGCGACCCGCGACGATGTCGATGTCTATGTCGAATTGATGGGCGGCTCGGATGGCCCTGCCAAGGCCAGCACCGAGGCCGCCTTGGCCGCTGGCAAGGACGTGGTCACCGCCAACAAAGCCCTTTTGGCCCATCACGGTCAGGCCCTTGCAGAACAGGCCGAAGCAGATGGTCGCGTCTTGCGGTTTGAGGCCGCAGTGGCAGGCGGCATTCCCGTGGTCAAAGCCCTGACCGAGGGCCTTGCCGGGAATGAGATCACGCGCATCATGGGCGTGATGAACGGCACCTGTAATTATATTCTGACCCGCATGCAAAGCGCAGGCCTGCCCTACGACACCGTATTTGAGGAGGCCAATCAATTAGGCTATCTCGAAGCGGACCCCAATTTGGACGTGGGCGGCATTGACGCTGGCCATAAACTGGCGCTGTTGGCCTCTATTGGCTTTGGCACCAAAGTCTCCTTCGACGCAGTTGAGTTGGAAGGCATCGGCCAAATCAGCATCGAAGACATCCATCAAGCCGCTGACATGGGCTATAAGATCAAGCTGCTCGGCGTGGCGCAAATGACCGGGCGCGGCTTGGAACAACGCATGACACCGTGTTTGGTGCCGGAAACCTCGCCGCTGGGTCAGTTGGACGGTGGCACGAACATGGTGGTGCTCGAAGGCGATCAAGTCGGCCAAGTTGTGTTGCGCGGCGCAGGTGCAGGCGAAGGCCCAACCGCCAGCGCGGTCTTGTCGGACATTATCGACATCGCGCGGGGCACACGCATCAGCACCTTTGGCCAGCCCGCACAAAGTCTGGTCGACGCAAAGCCAGCCCAAGCCGTAACCCCTGCGCCCTATTACTTGCGACTGACGTTACAAGACAAACCCGGCGCATTGGCCAAAGTCGCCGCCGTTTTGGGCGAGGCAGGCGTCTCCATCGATCGCATGCGTCAATACGGCCATGATGATACCGATGCACCGGTTTTGATCGTCACCCATAAAACCACGCGCGCCGCCCTTGATCAGGCCCGTGCTGGCCTTGCCAAAATCGATGTGATTTCCGGTGATCCCGTCGCCCTGCGCATCGAAGAAATTTAAGTGTCTTACCCAAAAACTGAATTGGATATCTGATGAGCAAAACTGATTTTAACGACCGTATGTTGTCTTTGGGATTGGCCCGCGTGTCCGAAGCAGCCGCCATGGCCTCTGCTAAACTCGTCGGACGCGGCGACGAAAAGGCGGCCGACCAAGCCGCCGTAAACGCCATGCGCGATCAGTTGAACAAGCTTGATATCGCAGGCGTGGTGGTCATTGGTGAAGGCGAACGCGACGAAGCGCCAATGCTGTTTATCGGCGAAGAGGTCGGCACCGGTAAAGGCCCGGGTGTAGACATCGCTTTGGATCCTCTCGAGGGCACAACTCTGACTGCAAAAGACATGCCAAACGCGCTGACAGTGATCGCCATGGGACCACGCGGATCGATGCTGCACGCGCCGGATGTTTATATGGACAAGCTGGCAATTGGCCCGGGCTACCCAGAAAACATCGTCTCGCTGGATATGCCGCCGGCGACACGGGTCTCGGCACTGGCCTCGGCCAAAGGATGCTTGCCCAGCGATATCACAGTTTGCGTGCTCGAGCGTCCCCGCCATGAGGCGATGATCGAAGAGATCCGCAGCACCGGAGCAGCCATTCGATTGATCACAGATGGCGACGTGGCAGGCGTGATGCACTGCGCCGAAGCGGCCCAAACCGGCATCGACATGTATATGGGATCGGGTGGTGCACCCGAGGGCGTTTTGGCTGCAGCCGCGCTGAAATGCATGGGCGGTCAGATGTGGGGGCGCCTGACCTTCCGCAATGACGACGAACGTGGCCGCGCAACCAAAGCCGGCATCACCGATTTCGACAAGATCTACGCACGCGACGAAATGGTTACAGAAGACGTGATTTTCGCAGCCACTGGCGTGACAGATGGTTCGATCTTGCCTGGCGTCCGACGTGAAGTGGGTTATTTGACCACCGAAACCATTCTGATGCGGTCCAAAACCGGCTCCGTCCGGCGCATGAATTACCGCAACCCCACCAACTAATGGGTTTTTTAGGGGTCGAGGCCTCGCTGACAGGGCGGTGCTGGACGGGTCCCTCTGCCGAGCAAGACCGCAAGTCCGAGCGGCTGGCCCAGACCACGGGCCTGCCCTTGGCTTTGGCGCGTATTTTGGTGCGGCGCGGGGTCGACGATGCCGAGGCTTTGGCGTTTCTTGAACCGTCAATTCGCGATTTGCTGCCCGACCCACGCTCGCTCCGGGATATGCAAACCGCAGCGACACGGTTTCTGGCCGCCGCACAAAACCGTCAGAAAATCGCAGTTTTTGGCGATTACGACGTGGATGGCGGATCTTCAAGCGCGCTTTTAATCACATGGCTGCGCGGTTTTGGGCTGCCCTGTACCCTTTATATTCCCGACCGCATTGATGAAGGCTATGGCCCCAACCCCACGGCCATGGCCGACCTTGCGCAACAACATGATCTGGTGATTTGCGTGGATTGCGGGACCCTCTCCCATGATGCTTTGGCCGCGGCAACAGCGGCTGATGTTATCGTACTGGATCACCATTTGGGGGCCGAGACCCTACCGCCAGCTTTGGCCGTGGTGAACCCAAACAGACAAGATGAAACCGGCGATCTGGCGCATTTGTGTGCGGCCTCCGTGGTGTTTTTGATGTTGGTCGAGGTGAACAGACAACTGCGCGAGGCAGGTCAAAAAGGGCCTGATCTGCTGGCAATGCTGGATTTGGTCGCCTTGGCGACGGTCGCAGACGTGGCCCCGCTGATTGGCGTGAATCGCGCACTGGTGCGTCAGGGCCTCAAGGTCATGGCGGGCCGCAAGCGCGCAGGTTTGGTGGCCCTTTCCGACGTGGCCAGATTGGACACAGCCCCGACAAGCTATCACCTTGGCTTTGTTCTAGGCCCACGCGTCAATGCAGGCGGGCGCATTGGGGCCGCGGACCTGGGCGCGCGCCTGCTGGCCACGGATGATCCAAATGAGGCCGCCGCCCTCGCTGAACGGCTGGATGTTCTGAACACCCAACGCCGCGATGTTGAGGCCGCCGTGCGGGCATCTGCTCTAGATCAAGCCGCGGATCGTGGCCTTGATGCGCCCTTGGTTTGGGCCGCGGGCGACGGCTGGCATCCCGGTGTCGTTGGCATCGTGGCCTCGCGCCTCAAGGAAATCAGCAATCGCCCTTCCATCGTGATTGGCGTCCAAGACGGTGTTGGCAAAGGATCCGGGCGTTCCGTAAGCGGCATCGATCTGGGGGCAGCGATACAACGGCTGGCCTCAGAAGACCTGCTGATCAAGGGCGGCGGGCATAAAATGGCGGCCGGCCTCACCGTGGCCCCAGACAAAATCCCGGCTGCCATGGCCCGTTTGGCTGAACTTTTGGACATGCAGGGTGCAGGCAATTTGGGGCCGCGAGATCTCAAACTCGACGGCACCCTTATGCCGGGTGCGGCCACAGTCGAATTGGTGGAACATCTGGAACAAGCGGGTCCCTTCGGCGCAGGCGCCCCTGCCCCACGGTTTGCCTTTCCCGATGCACAGATCACATTCGCCAAACCAGTTGGGGAAAGCCATCTAAAACTCAGTTTTGGCGATGGGTTGGGGGCCAAATGCGATGCGATTTGCTTTGGTGCATTTGATGGGCCCCTGGGCCCCGAATTAAGCGCAGGCCGAGGTGCGCGGTACCATCTGGCAGGACGTTTGGATGTTAACACTTGGGGCGGGCGACAAACGGTACAACTGCGTTTGGAAGATGCCGCGCCAGCCGCCTAGGCTGCGACATATTTTCTTATCAAAGTTTCGCAAAAACCCTCTTGCCCTTGTGCACGAGTTTCCCTAAATACGGCTCACGCACAGGATGCTCCGTTCGTCTATCGGTTAGGACGTCAGGTTTTCAACCTGAAAAGAGGGGTTCGATTCCCCTACGGAGTACCACTTTTCCCAATCAGCTTAATGAGTTGTGAGACGGCCACTTGGTGGCTCGTGGTATGCTGCGCCGGATGCAAAGCGTCAGATCACAATAGACTCAGGCTTTGCTACAACAGCGGTCGACTGGAATTACGGTCTCCACCCAGACTAGCGGCTTGCAGAAACGTCCAGCTCGGGCGTGTCAGCCTCATATTTTTTAATATCTTGAAACGCCGTATGGCAGCCGCGTCCGCGCCGCTTGGACATATAGAGGGCTGCATCCGCATCCGCCAACATTTGCTCGGCCACGGGTACTGCGTAGAAATCAGTTTTGATGGTTCCGATGCTGCCAGAAATGTTACACACTGCGCCGTTGAAATCCAACGGCACCTCCAGCCTTTGGATAATGCGTTTGGCAATTTCAGCAAGCTTGTCATCTGGCGTACATTTGCGCAGTAACAGCACAAATTCATCACCACCGGTTCGAGCAACGATGTCATCTGAACGGGTTTCTTCGTTCAAAATTGTCGCGACCTGACCAAGAACAAAGTCCCCCGCTGCATGACCAAGGGTATCATTCACAGCTTTGAAGAAATCCAAATCCAGATGCATCATAGTAAAGGGTAAATCGAGGTCCAAAAAGCGATCCAAAACCTGATCCAGCGCCCGACGGTTTAGCAATCCTGTCAGCCCGTCAGATTGCGCTTCTTTTTCGGCAATCACCCGCGCGCTTTGTAGGCGTTGGTTTAGCTTGCGCGATTCTTCCATTGCCGCTGATTTTGCCTCTACCAAATACAGCATTTCGATCACCAAATCATTGGGCGCAAAATCAGCGCTGGTGAGTTCGTAATCTGCAACGGCCTCAACAACACCGATGCCAAACGAGAGGTTCAGAATACCACCTTCGGATTGAGCGTTCGGTGCCACCACCGCTTTGAACTCTGTATTTTTGCCATCTCGAAACCGCAGATGCAGCTTCATCCCTGTGGCGCCTAATAGATCCGCAATTGAAGTGACATTGCGGGGACGGCACACTTCAAACACTTCCATCAAACGCGCGCCCAGAATGGGCGCGTCAGCAGTCAATTTCTGTAACGTTGGACCGCAATGCTGGATATGGCCCGTGGGGCCAAATACCACATGCATTGGCATCAAATGATCCATGGCTGTCGCGTGAGGGAAACTGAGTGTCATGAGTGTGCTGCCACCGGTTGAGAAAGCTGGAAACTGCGGCCCTCGGTATAGCTGTCCGACAAGACCGAAATCGATATTAATTCACCTTGTAAACCTGCGCCATCCGCCGACATCACCACCAAGGCGCCGTAGTCATCAGCCATGGCGCGCAATGCGCCCAAAACGATTGGTCCAAACGAGAATTTATCGCTGCGAACGTACAGCTTGAAATCCTCACGCGTGGTTTGATGCAGTTCCAGTTCCGGCATGTCCAGATCCGCCACGGCCATACGCGCGCGCCCGGGTAAATCGTCCAGAGAATGCAGGAAATCTACAAAGTTCACACCACCAAAGCGTAAAAGCCGGCGTAGCGCCTGAGTATTGGAATGCGACACAAGGTAAATGCCCAGATCCTCCAAAAGCTCACTTTCGCTGCGCTTAAGCAGTTGGGCAGTCGCGGAAATCACATCACCAGTCAGATGGTCATCATAGTGCAACATCCCCTCAAACGATTTTTGAGGCACATTTGCGTCGTGCAACGCGTTTAACCACGTCGCTTTGCCGTAGGTGTCGCGAATAAAACACTCCACAGATCTGTTAATAAGTCCATGCATCAAGCTTCTCCAAGCGCTGAGGCACAGTCTGGCCATAGAGCCTTAAGAAACTCCGAACAGTTCTAATTGTAAGGATTTATTTCTGTGTCCCCGACCCAGATGGCATTCGCCGAAGAGGGGGCGATCCTAAATTCCCCCTCAAGCAACGCCGTCAAAGTGTCTGGATCAAGCATAACAGTATTTCCTCGCGAGGAGTTTGCAACTCCATCCGCTATCTTATACCGCGTCAGACGCGCCGATTTTGGTCCTTGGGGCACGATCAGCAACAGTTCTAGACCCGTAAAACCCGGCTGAAACACCCCTGTGATCAAAACGCAGTTCGCAGTATCGCGTAAAACGCAATCCCGGTGCAAAATGTCCAATTCCCAACGCGGCAGCGCCTGCAAAAGTGCCTCGGCACCGCCAGAGCCTTGTGGAAATTCACTAAGAGCTGCCTTTATCGCAGGTTTCTCGTTCTTGAGCTGCAATTGTTTGAAAGCATAACGGGTTTTGGCCTCACGGGCATTTTCAATAGCCGACAAAACTGCCGTGTCGTCAGCCGCCTGTGCCAATTCGGCCAAATGCTCTAGCCCATTCCGGCCAACAATTCCCCAGTCCCGCTGCATCTCAAAAAGCGGCAATTCCGATGGCAAGATGCCCACTTGATAGCGTGCAATCTGACTGTTGGTTGCAATCTTTTGGGGATTTAACAGTGGAGTCATCCAAACCGCAATTGTGGCCATCACAACCAACGCCAATCGAATATTGGCCTGCCGAATTCGGCTCGCCCAATCGCCACGTGCTGCAATCGCCAGCGTATAGACCATCCCATAAGCCAAGGTCACACACGCCACCGTTAACGCGGCCAAACGTTCCGGTGTCCAGCCATATTGCCCAACACGAATAGCCACCGCATACACCGCCAAAGCTGCAACGCAGGCCCCGGCCACCGCCAAGGCTTGGGTCATTCCTTTCATTGCCCGTTGTTGGACACCTTCGGTCTGCGTTTGCCCCAAGGCCGTACTGACCAAACCAATCGCCACAATCGCAATACCCATCAAAATCATAGCTGCCGACAAATGACCAAAGAGATTGGACAACCCGCGCACCGGCAAGGCCACCAAAAAGACAAGCACCACTAGCAACACCATAGGCAAAAACAATCGCAACATCCGCAAGATCAGGTTGGGCGAAATGTAGTCTTCCAACTCAAACACAAGTGCCAAGGCAATGCCCATGATTGCCCCGGACAAGACCCAAGGCACACCATCGGTGTCAATGAAATCCTGAATGACATCTAGCCCAACAAGCTTAAGCAACGCATTGGAAAGAAACAGTAATCCCCAAAACACACCGGTGAAAGCACAGGCTGCAATCGTACGGGTGACAGCCCCCCACGCCAGATTAAACAGCAAGGCATAATCACGCCACGATCCCCGGGCCATCGCTAGGGCCGACAGAAAGGGTAACGCAATAAAGCCAATTACAATCGCTGCAAAAATCGGGTGACCCGTATCAAACATTGCGTTCAAATCGCCAAAGCGCCCATAGACCGAAACCATCAGCAGGCTCATGACCGTGGCCAAGGCCCCTGCCCCGATCACAGAGCGGGCCAGGGACACTGGCCCTGCATTGGCAAGCGCCGCAATCCCGAACACCAGCGCCCAAGTGGTCAGAACCAAATAGCTGGCTTGATGGGGGACAACATCCGGCAACCATTCAAACAAAAGATAAAACGCCAATCCCGCCAATGCGCCGAAACTTAGCATAAGGAAACGGTGGCGCATGTCTTGGGTCATCGGATGTCTCGACTTAAGGAACGTTAAGACACCCTAGCGGTTGGCGCCTGCGCCTCACAGTCTGGAATTCAGCACCATTTGCGCAGAAGACGCTTAGAAATCTGTGGGCGCACCGCCTTCTTCTTTGCGCATGGCTACAAAGGCCGCCAATTCCTCTTTGATTGCCACATCTAAAGGCGGCTCTTCAAAGGTATCGATGATCTGTCGAAAGAGGTGATGCGCGCGCTCTGGCGTTTGCACACCACCGGCAGATTCCCAAGCCTCATAGTTGCGCCAATCACTGACGAACGGTTGATAGAACGCTGTTTGATAGCGATCTTGCGTGTGCTGGATCCCAAAGAAATGCCCGTCGTTGCCGACCTCGGCGATAGCGTCCAGCGCAATCTCATCCGGGCCGGTTTTGCAAATGTCGGGGTCAAAATAGCGCTGGATCATCTGCAAAATCTCGCAATCCATGATGAATTTTTCCGGACTGGCGATCAGCCCGCCTTCCAGCCAACCCGCCGCGTGATAAACCATGTTCGTACCCGATTGCACGGCCGACCACAGCGAATTTGAGGTCTCCCACATGGCTTGGCCATCTGGCACATTGGCTGCACAAACCCCCGAGGCTCGCATCGGCAGCCCGTAAAACCGCGCCATTTGCCCCGTCATTTGCGTGGCCCGCATATATTCTGGCGTTCCAAAGGCAGGCGCGCCGGATTTCATATCTACGTTCGAGGTAAACGTGCCAATCGCACAGGGCGCACCAGGGCTGATGATCTGGGCCAGCACAACGGCAATCAAACCCTCGGCCAGTGATTGCGCGACCGCACCCGACATCGTGACCGGCGCCATGGCACCCGCCAGCGTAAACGGTGTGACCACAAGACCCTGACGACGCCGCGCCATACGCATCCAGCCATCCAGCATCGGAATATCGTGTTTGAGCGGAGATGTGGAATTGATGTTGGTATACATGCGCGGTGTGGCGTCAAATTCCTCGTGGGTCAGTCCCCCTGCGATGCGCACCATTTCCATGGTGTCCTCGACCCGCTCTTTACCCAGCGAATAGGTGTGCACGACTTTGTCAGTGATACAAAGCTTGTCATACATCACATCCAAATGCCGGACCGAGGCATGAATATCCACAGGCTCAACCGGATAGCCCCCAGCGAAATGGATACAGTTGAAATACTGGGTCAGCCGCATCAAGTTCGCACACTGCTCGCGGGTGCCGGCCACTTTAGTGCCCAGCGACATATCCCAATAATTCGGTGGGCTGGAGACATTGCCAAAGATCATCGCGTTGCCCCCTACGGGCAATGTGCGATCCGGGTTGCGCGGCGTCAGCGTCCATTCTGAAGGGGCCATTGCCACGTATTCCAAGACCATATCGCGGCCCATACGGACGTTTTCACCGGAAATGGTGCAGCCTGCTTTGCGAAAAATTTCCAAGGCTTCGGCATTCAAAATCTCGATACCGATTTCTTCGAGAATGCGCATGGCACCGTCATGCACTGCCTCCACACCCTCGGGCGTCAAAGGTTCGGTTGGGGCGTCCGTATTGTAGGGAATTTTCCATGGCATCTGTTCGATAACAGCACTGCCTCGACGATCTGCCGCACCGCGGCGTCCCCCCCCACGACGACGTTTTGGCGCGGCGGCTTCGGATTCGGGGCTCATGGTCACATTCCTTTTCACGTGGTCCTGACCAGACAACCCCGCTATCCCTTAGATGAATTGACCGAAACCGACATTTTTTGTCGCATCAGGCAGGCGGCCTCAAGTTTGGTGCCAGATCAACCAGCAATCTGATCCAGATGGCCCGGCAATTCAGCGATCGAGGGCAAAACAACATCCGCCAAGGGTTGCAAAACGTCATGGGTCGCAGGCCCCGTCAAAACACCAACCGTATAAAACCCTGCTGCACGCCCTGCCCCCAAATCATGCGTGCTATCGCCGACCATCATGCACTGCTCGGGGGCCAAGGACATCGCCGTGCAAAACCCATGCAATTGGCCCGCCTCGGGTTTGCCCCCATAGCCACTGTCTGATCCTACAATGAAATCAAGGTATCGTGTGACATTCGCAGCCTCGAGATGGGCACGCGCCGGTGCCTCACTGTCATTGGTCGCAATCCCAAGGTCCAGCCCGCGCGCCTTTAGTTTCGAAAAAAGCGCAGCAAGCGGTGTGACTTCAACCTGTGGTGTAGCGGCAGCCAAACTGTCTAGCGTTGCCAGCAAGGCTGCCGGATCAGAATGCCCCAGTGGCCCTGCCAAGGCCTGCGCAATCTCCAAGGGCGTGCCTGCTATGACCAAGCTGCTGGCCTCGAAACGACCCCCTTTCAGATCAAAGCCCACGGACTGTGCCATCCGATTTTCCAGCTCCGCGTCCCCATCTGCCAGCGTTTTGAGAACCCACGCCGTCCAAACACCCCAAGTGGCCTGAAAGTCAAAAAGAGTACCGTCTTTGTCGAACAGAATACCGGAAATATTGGGCATCGAAGGCTCCTTGATCAATTGACACGTCTTACCAGATGCGAGACGCTTTGAGGTATGACAACATCGCCTCCCTATCACCTTCATCAGTCTTTGGGCTATCAATTGTCACTCGCCGCGCGAATTCAGGAAAAACGATTGGACGATGGCCTCAAAACCCTCGGCCTGACCCGGATCAGCTGGTGCGTTTTGCTGGCTGTCGGGGTGGAGAACCTTGAACATCCGTCAGAAATTGCGGCCTTTGTTGGCATTGATCGCACCGCCGCCAGCCGCACCCTCAAAAGCATGGAAACAGCCGGAATGATCGCGCGCCAAGGTGGTATATCTGACAAACGCACCACCACGGTCGTCATCACCTCACGCGGTCACGACCTTTTGCGCCAAGGCATCCCCATGGCCGAGGCCAACAACAAGATCATGTCCGACAACCTCAAAACGGCCGAGATGCGCCAATTGAAATCGCTGTTGGCCAAACTGCATGCAGGGCAAAACATCGAACTGGCCAAGTTCTGATGGGTAAGGTCTTTAGCTATAAAAATCGGCCCGTACATCTTGGCGGCTATCCTTTGGAAAAGCTCAAACGCACAGATGTTTTGGATCTAAGCCATTCACACCCTAGCAGCCCAATTTCGTTTCGCCGTCCTCAAGATCCGCTGTCTATCGTCAACGCTATGCAGGATTACCAAGCCATGCTGGATGCCACGCGGCGGGGATTGATCAAAGCCGAAATCGCAGAAATCCCGGATGATCCGACCGAACGGGCGCAGCATCTCAAGGCCTTTGGATATTACTGCGACGCGGCTATGGTGGGCTCTTGCGAAATTCCAAACAGCGCGCGACTTGCCACGCCACATACGAACCCAGATGTAGATCGCTTGGCCGAAAAATTGGCAACGATGCAACCCAAAAGCCTTGCTGCGGGCATCGATGTGGTCATGGCCTCCCTGCGCGAAAGCATGGCCGCCCCCCCAGAAGGGATTGTGGATCACACCCACGCCTTAGTGTTTTTGTACGATCATCCCCGCGCACCTGCCGCGGATGAGGACGGCGCAGACTGGATCCAGGATGCCACAGCGCATCGGGCCTGCCTGCGCGCTTCGGAAACTGCGGTGACATTGGCCGCCTATATTCGCAGCCTCGGCTATGACGCACGCGCGCATTCCATGGCGGCCTCTGATGTGGATCTGAATGCGCTCACAATAGCCGCAGGTCTGGCGAAACCCGATTTGAGCAACCCGTTTTTAGGGACCCAATATTCGGTATCTGTGCTGACAACCACCATGAACCTCGCGCCAGATCGGCCACTGGCCCCCGACGCAGTGGTTCCCAGCAGTTACAAAACCGGCCTCGGCGCGCACGCAAAAAACCAACGCAACCGTGACCCCTATAAGGCCCGCGCCTATGTTAAAGGCCCGCACCCCTTTGAGACCCTTAAGCGGGTCGACGAACCAACCACCTACATAGACGCGCCCAACGTGGCCCGGGTGCCTAAGCGCGCCAATCTGTTTGCCCGTGGCCTGTTTGGCGACATGGGCAAATCCGTACAAGACGCCACCAAAAACGGCAATTATGTGCGCAAGTCCGCCTCTGCCTTTGCATTTCGGCCCTCTTTGGCGGCATTTGTTTTGCTGCAAGACGGGGATGCAGGTCCAGTGCATCCCGCGACCCACGACCCCAAACGCAACGCGGCCAATATCAAAGCGGCGCTCTACTATTTGGGGGTTGATGCCGCGGGTGTCAGCGCCTGCCCCGATTGGACCTACTACAGCCATGACGCGGCGGGTCAGCCGATCACGCCCTATCATTCGAACGCCATTTCCATGATTATTGATCAAGGCCATGAAACTATGGAAGGCGCATCGGGCGACGATTGGATTGCCTGCGCGCAATCAATGCGGGCCTATTTGCGCTTTTCCTTATTGGGTGGGGTTTTGGCCCAACATCTGCGCAACTTGGGCTATACCGCGCGAGTGCATTCGGTGATGGATGACGAGGTCTTGCATCCCCCGCTTTTGCTGCTGTCAGGGTTGGGCGAAGTTAGTCGGATTGGCGAAGTGATCCTGAACCCATTTTTGGGGCCGCGCCTGAAATCAGGTATCGTGACCACCAACATGCCCATGGAGCACGACAAGCCGATTGATTTTGGGCTGCAACGGTTTTGCGAGGCCTGCAATAAATGCGCGCGCGAATGCCCTTCGGGCGCGATCACAGCCGGCCCGAAACTGATGTTTAACGGCTATGAAATTTGGAAATCTGACAGCCAAAAATGCACAACGTACCGCGTTGCACAAAAAAACGGGGCCATGTGTGGCCGGTGCATGAAAACCTGTCCTTGGAATCTTGAGGGGCTCTTTGCCGAAGCGCCATTTCGCAAACTGGCGATGACCGCCCCGGGGGCGGCCAAGGCACTGGCCAAGCTGGATGATTTTGTGGGCAACGGCGAGATCAATACGCTCAAAAAATGGTGGTGGGATCTGGAAATGATCGATGATGGGGCCTATCGGCCCAGTCCGCATCCCGTGAACCAACGCGCCTTGCAAAAGGATCTGGACCTCAAGTTCGAGGATCAAACACTGGCGGTCTATCCCGCCCCGCTTGCGCCGCCGCCCTATGCCTATCCGTTTCCCATAGACCGCGAGGCTGGGATTGCGGCCTATGCAGAAATGATCCCAGCCGATGAACATAAAAAACGCAGGGCTCGGGGCGAACCGCCCGAGCATGAATATTCCGGCCATTTGCAACCTTCACCTGTGATCGGTGCGATTGTCAGCAAGGTCGAAACCATGGGGCCAATGGTCACAAAATACGAATTCAGCCTGCCAGATGGTGGTCCTTTGCCTGCAGCAACCGCAGGCGGGCACATCGACGTGGTGGTGGCCCCTGAATTTTTGCGCCAGTATTCCTTGTCCGGGGATCCCGCGGACACGTCCAAGTATCAAATTGCTGTGTTGCGCGAAGATGAAGGACGGGGCGGATCCAAGTTAATGCACCGGATTTTCACCCAAGGACGCAGGGTGCATATCACGCCGCCGATCAATCATTTCCCGCTGCATGAGGACGCGCCGTTCTCGTATTTGATGGGGGGCGGCATTGGTGTGACGCCGATGATTGCCATGGCCCATCGGTTGCACGCATTAGGGCGTGACTTTGCACTGCACTATTCTGTTTCCAGCCGCGAAACAGCTGGCTTTCTAGCGGATCTTTCAGATGTTGCTTGGGCAGATCGGTTACATATCCATGCCTCAGATCAGGGCAACCGTGCGGATTTGCACGGCATATTGGCACAGATCGAGGGGGCTCATGTCTATGCCTGTGGTCCAGAGGTGTATATGGACGCCGTAATGCAAGCCGCCGACGCCAACGGCTTTGGCGAGGACTACCGCCATCTTGAGTATTTCGAAGTCCCCGAGGCACCGGAGTATGTCAACCAGCCCTTCACCTTCCAGCTGGCCAAATCTGGGAAAACAGTCAACGTAGATGCGGACACAACGCCCTCAGACGCCCTGTTGGCTGCAGGGGTTATGGTGAACATCAAATGCTCGGACGGATTGTGCGGTGTCTGCAAATGCAAGGTTTTGGACGGCGCGGTGGAACATCGGGACTTTGTCCTGTCCAACGCTGATCGTGCGGATCAAATGATCCTTTGCCAATCGCGTGCCGCAGAAAAAGACGGTGTTATCACATTGGACCTTTGAGCGTGCAAACCAGTGCCCTGACACACTTATCCGTGCGTTAAGCGGTGCGCGACATAGTCCGCTGAAATTTAAACCGCGAGTGGACGGTGGTTTCTTCTGCAGCACCATTTTTATGGATCGATGAAAACTTCCAATCACTTGGACTGGCCACCAATCCCATAGCAACCGGCAAGCGCCACATATAGCTGCGATGGGCCTCGTAGTCGGCCAGATCCCGCAAGCGGACTTCACTGTTATCGCGCTGCCATATACCTTTTTCGCGGCTCCGTTTTTGTGCATCTGAAAGGAATTCAGACACGGGCAAGTGGCGCGAGAAACTGGACTTAATCTGACGCAATCGGGGGCTCGTGTCCGTATCTTCCGGTCCCAAGAGCCAAATCATATGCAACTGATCCGGCAGGATAACAGCATCCAAAACTTCGAACGGACGTGCCTTCCTGGCCAGCGACACACAGGTGCGCAAATGATCGATATGATGCACCAGATAATGCGCACGCGGATCCGCCAAGCGAAGGCTGAAATAATACAGCCCCAACGGACTGGCGATGTGTGTGACATTTGACATGCAGGTAGTCATTGCATGCAGCGGATTACTGTCGCGTTAACGCGCGGAAATTTCTGTCAAAATTGTAGATCTGTTGGAAAAACCTAGCGTTTGCGCAGCCTTATGACCACGTCAACTTTCGCAATCTCGGCACCTTCTGGCGCTGTTGGCAGTTTGGCAATCTGCAAATCCTCTGCCGGAGCGTCGGTCAGCGTGGCAGTGTCTTCCCAATAAAAATGCGGATGGTCCGACATGTTAGTGTCGAAATAGCTTTTCGAGCCATCCACGGTAATCTCGCGCATCAAACCTGCCTCACAAAAGGCACGCAAGGTGTTGTACACCGTCGCCAGCGAGACCTTTTCAGGGCAGTCTTTCGACGCGTCATAGAGGCTTTCGGCCGTTACATGACGATCGCAGCCATCCCCGACCAGCAAAGTAGCCAGAGCCACGCGTTGCCGCGTCGGGCGCAGATCACCTTGGGCCAACCATGTGGTACCGCGCTGCGCTGCTGTCGCTGTGTCCGTATGCTGCATCGTTTTTCCCTTGGGTTTCCTTCTTATATGGCGAAATGCGTTTATCTTTCAACGTCTTTTGAGAATCGTTCTCGCTTGGGTCAATTTGTCCCAAGCTTGCGCGACGCCCCACAGCGATGCTAGAGGGTCTCGAAATCATTCCGTCCCACGTCACGAAGGATCACCCCCCGACTATGACCCAATTTCCCACCAGCTTTGGCAAAGACGACCTTATCAAATGCGCCCAGGGCGAGCTTTTTGGCGAAGGGAACGCTCAATTGCCAATGCCGCCCATGCTGATGATGGACCGGATTACCGATATTTCAGGCGATGGCGGGGCGCATGGCAAAGGCCACGTGGTCGCGGAATTTGATATCGATCCCTCGCTGTGGTTCTTTGACTGCCACTTTCCAGGCAATCCGATTATGCCGGGATGTCTGGGCCTTGATGGGCTTTGGCAGCTGACAGGGTTCAACCTTGGCTGGCGCGGCTGGCAAGGGCGCGGCTATGCCTTGGGTGTGGGCGAGGTCAAGCTGACCGGCATGGTTAGGCCTGATCGCAAAATGCTGACCTACAAAATCGACTTCACCAAAGCCATCCAAACACGTCGCTTGACGATGGGCGTGGCCGACGGCATCGTCGAAGCGGACGGTGAGGTGATCTATCAAGTCAAAGACATGAAAGTGGCGCTAAGCGAGAGTTAATCAAAACCTGTTGTGGAAGACCGGCAAAGGACAAACGGCCTGACCAGGCTATTGATAAATCGTCAGACCGTCCCTTGCCTCAAACACGCCTAAGTCCACGACGGCTGTATCTCTTACGTCGAGAATGCGGAGGTTTTCCAGCCCCAGCAGTGGCGACAGATCCGAAACCTGCGTTCCACTCAGGTAGACCTCGCGCAGCTTAGGCATATTGCCCAACGCAGACAGATCGCGGATAGGCAGATCCGCCAAGTCCAAGACCTGTAGGTTTAAAAGGTCAGAGATCAGCGCAACTTCGGTAAAGTTGGATTTGCTGAGGCTTAGCGCTTGGAGGTTGGAAAAACTGCCCAGCGCACTAAAATCCTGAAACGTACTATACCGCAGATCCAAGACCGTGAGATTCGGAAATTCTAGTAAAGGCGTCAGACTGGCCCAACGGGCGCCAGAGGCCTCGATCTGAGTCATGTTTGGCAGTTGGCGCAAAGCGGCCACTGGAATATCTTTGGTCGTGCGCAGGTTGACTGATTGCGCCTCAAACCGTCTGCAAAACCGGCCAACCATGACGCCCGGATGATCAAGATCCATACAGGTCTGAACCTCTTGCGGCGGCGTAAGCGGCGCGACCTCTTCGAAAATACGGGTCACTTGAGCCGCTTTTTGTTCCTGTTCCAGACGGTTTAGATCCTTGCCCGACAGCTGGGACAGATCAGGTGCGACGTCCTGCAATATCCAAAAGCCTACCGCGCAGCCAACAAGGCCCAAAATCACTGTAAGCTTCATGTGCTGTTCCTCACCACGCATGAGTGTTTGTTCACAAAACAGCAGGCCAGTTGCCTAACCAATGTCCCTAAGACCACGCATAAAAGTAGAAAAGGGCGAAGATGTGAAGGAAACCAGTTCTCAAGATGACAAGCAGGTCTGCGCCTCTTGCACGCCTGCATTTTCTAAGCCACGCTTTGCGCCATGAAACTCAAACTGCATCATATCAACCTATGCTCGACCAATGTGTCGGCCATGGACCGCTTTTACCGCGACATTCTTACTTTAGGGGACGAAGACCCAGCCGAACTGCCGCCTTTGAACACGGACAAGGGATTGGTCGGTGATGTGTCCTTTGTCACCGACGGCGAAATTCAAATGCACCTGACCCCGCGCGATGTGTTGAACTCGTTCCGTTCAGGCCAAGTCGTCAATCCACTGGAGCGCGGCCACATCGCCTACCGCACAGATGACATCCAAGCCTTCATGGCCCATCTGGACGCAAACGACGTGCCCTATTCGGATTGGGGCAGCAATGCCGTCAAAGGCTGGCACCAAGTCTTCTTCTACGACCCGGATGGGAACGTCATTGAAGTGCATCAGATTGTTTAGGCAATAGATAGATTGGATTTATCAAAGCGAACTAACGGACCGGTGCCTGTCAGACGGTCAAATTTAGTTTTGGTGTCGCAAGTGGATACTTTACGGACAATCCCACCTTTTGCTGACGCAGCATTCATTAGAGGCTGCATCAGTTCCCTGCGGCGTGACAGCCAAGGTCATCATTGCGGCCATTCAGTGCGGCTTAATGGGATCAAATCCAAACAGCGCCCTAGCTGAATGTTTTAGCAACCCGACGAGCGCAGGACGGAACCGACCTTGGGGTCTGTCTCGCAATTGTCAGAGAGACTTCACGAACTTCAAAGTTCACGAAATGTACCCAAGATCTGACACAGAAGGTTGGAACTTGGCGCTCTCACTTCTCTTTCGCCGCCACGACGTCTTAGGCCTGTTCTAAACCATCTTACGGCGCATGCCCTCCGCCAAAATGGGTTAGAAGATGATCCGCTCAGCAATGCTCAGGGCATCTTTCTACTCAAGCCCAAGGTAAGATACCGTGCTATCGACCTTTGTAGCCCTATGCAAAAGCAGCGCCGCGCGCGGATCGCCCAGACCTGTTTGGGAAAAAGCGAGCGGCTCGGTCCGATGATCCACCCTTTTCCCCAGGCTTTGCGCTTTGGGGCAACTGCCAGAAGTCGGATCCGGGGCATACCATGCCCTGCAATCGCCCCTCCCAACCCAAACGTCAGCACCGCGTTGACGACGAAGCATAGCATCGGAATGAAAAACCGATGTCACACGCAACTAGATCCGGCCATCTTTGCAAACCTATCAGACTGCTTCGAGCCAATACCCCAATGATCACAGCGCCCTTCACTGCATCAATGTGCAGTTGATGCGCACGTTTCCAGATGTCTTTTTCCTGAACCCTGACGGGTTAGCGATGCACGATTGGGCAAAGCCTTTGGTGCGGATCATCGCCAGTTTTGTCTACAATTTTGCAAGCCCACAAACGGCCCATTCGACAGCCATATGACGCGCGCAATTCGACAGATACCGATCCTGCGCAAACCAACGTTGGACGACTTCAGATCCTGCCTCGTCCTTGGAGTAAAAGACTTTCTCGCGGCCCCATGTGTTTCGCTGTTTTACGCAAGTTTCTTTGCCTTGGCTGGCATGGCGATTGGTCTGATCACCTACTAGTCGGGCCACACTTTTTGGCTGGTCTTGGCTGTGTTGGCCTTCCCATTGATCGGAACCCTGACGTCGGTCGGATTTTACGAAGTGAGTAGACGTCTTTCAACCAACACCCCTGTAAAGCTGTCCGAGGTCATCCAGTTCGTATGGTCTCTCAGGCTTGGTCAACTGCCGTGGCTGGCTACACTCATTATCGTTATCTTTCTATTTTGGTTATTCCTCGGTCATATGATTTTCGCCCTCTTCTTGGGCTTGTCGCCAATGACTAACGTAACACCATCCTTCACTGTTTTGTTGTCATTCGAGGGCATAATGATGATCACCTTAGGGACCATCATCGGCGGGCTATTTGCCTCATTGGTTTTCGCCATTGGCATCCACGGCATACCGATGCTGGTTGATCGAGACATTGACTTTATCACGGCCATTTTGACTTCAATTGCGGCAGTCGCAGACAGTTTTCTACGCTATGTACTTTGGGGTCTGTTCATAGGGTTTGTGACCTTCCTTGCGATGCTGCCGTTTTTCTTTGGCCTGTTTATCGCGATGCCGATATTTGGCCATGCGACTTGGCATCTTTATGAACGGCTTTCGGATGAAACGGTGTAAGGCCTTTTTACGCTGCTCTGTCAGACATCTCCGAATAGAAAACACGCTAAGGGAATTTTTTCCGATTTCGAATGTGTGACGTTTCTGACGTGGACCGACTTAGTGAACGGTCAGCGACGCACGGGCGACACAGGTCCGGTTTGCCCGCGACTTGCACCGAGAGGGCTAAGAGCAGCCATTCGTTGCATCACAGTCCGCGCCCCGCATTTTCGCGGCCCTGTAATATCCCACATTCATCACCACACCTTGCCCCCTCCAGCCCCGTGAATTACACACGGGGCCAAAGCTACCAAAGGGAACTCACAACATGCGTCGCGTCGTCATCACTGGCTTGGGGATCGTCTCCCCCATTGGAAACAACGCAGACGAGGTGACAGCGTCCCTCAAGGCAGGCACTTCCGGCGTTGTTGCCAGTGAAACTATGGCTGAACACGGGTTTCGCAGCCAGATCGCGGGCACGCTGAAGCTGGACATCACCGATCATGTGGACAAGCGCAAACTGCGGTTTATGGGCGCGGGTGCGGCTTATGCCTATATCGCGATGGAGCAAGCGATTGCCGATGCGGGACTTGAAGAAAGCGACGTTGTGAACCCGCGCACAGGGCTTGTCGCAGGCTCAGGCGGGCCATCCACATCCGCGATGTTTGCAGCCCACCAAACCGTGCTGAAATCCGGTGCCACCAAGCGGATTGGGCCGTTCGCTGTGCCCAAGTGCATGTCCTCAACCATCAGCGCGAACTTGGCCACGGCCTACCAAATCAAAGGCATCAACTATTCGATCACATCGGCCTGCTCGACCTCGCTGCATTGCATCGGCAACGCGGCAGAACAGATCATGATGGGTAAGCAAGACGTGATGTTTGCAGGCGGCGGCGAGGAATTGGATTGGACATTGTCGTGCCTGTTTGACGCCATGGGGGCCATGTCCAGCAAATACAACGACACGCCCACCAAAGCCTCGCGCGCCTTTGATGCCAACCGCGACGGGTTCGTGATTGCAGGCGGCGGCGGCATGGTTGTGCTGGAAGACCTCGAGCACGCCAAGGCCCGTGGCGCAAAAATCTACGCCGAAGTCACAGGGCTCGGGGCCACATCAGACGGCGCAGACATGGTCGCACCCTCCGGTGAAGGTGGCGAGCGGGCCATGCGCCTTGCCCTGCAATCGATACCCGAAGGCCGCAAGGTGAGCTACATCAACGCCCATGGCACATCCACACCCGTCGGCGATGTGGGCGAGGTTGAAGCCGTGCGCCGCGTCTTTGGCCAAGGCAGCACCCCACCCATCTCATCCACCAAAAGCATGACAGGCCACAGCCAAGGCGCCACTGGCGCCCAAGAAGCAATTTATTGCCTGCTGATGCTGCGTGACGACTTCATAGCCCCGTCGATCAACGTCGAAACCCTCGACCCCGCGCTGGACCCATCCGAGATCGCCACCACCCGCGTAGACAACGCAGGGCTGGACACGGTGATGACCAACTCCTTTGGCTTTGGTGGGACGAACGGGTCGATGCTGATGAGTAAGTTCCAAGACTGACAGGTCAAACCTATAGTGGCGGTTGAGTCAGGATAGCAAAGCAAAGCAGCTGTCTTTACTTGCTCCGCCAAAAAGGCTGATCGACCAAAGATCCAGAACATACCGTCGGTCTTGCAGGGCAATCGGAACCCTTGGTCCTGATCTGGACGACAGCGTAGCTGCTGTGGAAAAAGACCCCGCTTGTTGGCGCTTCAATCTGGCGTTTTATGCGGTCCATCTACCAAGCCTGATTGCTGTCGTGACGTATTTGGACGACCTCGTCAGCATGACTGGCATTGATGAGGGTGAAAAACGGCAGATCCTCAAAGCCTTGCATCAAGCCAAAAGTTTGGCCGCCACAGCCCGCCAGACACCGCAAGAGAAAGTTCCAACTGATCTCAAGGTCAAAGCAAAAGTCCTATCAAACTACGCCAAAGCGCCTGACGCGGCTTTACCACAAGAGGGGATAGCACCGCGGGGGTTGAACCAAGTCAGCAAAACCAGTGCAGGCCTAACGTTCTGAAGCAGGGTCAAATTTCAGCAATTCAAAAAACTACAAAATATCTTGGGCAACCCACCCATTCAAAGCACAGGTTTTAGCAATCTTAAAACTGGATCAATCACAAAAACTCTATTTGAAAGTGTAAATCATCGTGGCTTAGGGCGCTGAAAACACAGGTCAAATCCAAAGTTTCAGTATCGGCGGAAACCGCCCCGCAACTTGGTGCGTATCTCCTGCAATCCCCAATCACGAGGTTGGGGGCCTTGTTAAATCTGATCAGGAGATATCCCTATGCTACGCAGAACTTTTCTTGCCGCCACAACCGCCGCCGCTTTGATCAGCGCCCCAGCCTTTGCTGGTGGCCACTCCAAAGACATCGTGGACACAGCCGTGGCTGCAGGCACATTCAACACGTTAGCCGCCGCCCTGACGGCCGCAGGTTTGGTGGATACCCTCAAGGGCGAAGGCCCGTTCACTGTGTTTGCCCCCACAGACGAGGCGTTTGCTGCCCTGCCGGAAGGCACTGTAGAGACGTTGCTGATGCCCGAAAACAAAGACCAGCTGACCGCAATCCTGACCTACCACGTGGTCGCTGGCAAAGTGATGTCCACGGACCTCAGCGATGGCATGATGGCCGCGACAGTGCAGGGTTCCGAAGTGAAAATCGGCACAATGGATGGCGTAAAAGTCAATGACGCAACCGTCACCACCGCCGATATCGAAGCGTCAAACGGCGTGATCCATGTGATCGACAAAGTCATCATCCCCGCCATGTAAGCGGGGATGGGATCGGGGTAGCGCCCGCCCAAACCCTAAGGCCGTGCGCGCTATTTCTTGTCGCGCGCGGCCTTTTCTTCTTTTGTCAGCTTGTTGTTCCAGACATTGTTGCTGAGGCCCAATTCCGCCGCCAAAGGCTTGGTCTTGCCCTTTTTGACCTCTCCGCCCTTGTTGAGGAACTCTTGGATCAACGCATCGTCGGTGGTATCTTTTGGCACATGTTTCATTAAATCATACCCCCCTTGGGCGATCAGAAAAGACTGCTGCGATGGTAGTCGTCCCCTGCCCCAAAGATCAAGACACCGATGCAGTCACTCGCTTATAGTTTGGCAAATGCGCATCACAGATCGACGGCAAATTGACAAATGATGTCAGGCGGCGGACTGTCTGCCCGTAACAACTGAACGCGAGAGCCAAGGTGATGAGTTCTGCAAACCCAAGCGTTTTGGCACAGCCTTTGAAGCTGCCCTGTGGCGTTGTCCTCAAGAACCGCTTAGCAAAATCAGCGATGTCAGATTCCTTGGGTGACGGCTGTGGTGGGCCAACAGATGCGCAAATACGTCTGTACGAACGTTGGGCTGAAGGCGGTTTGGCCCTGTCTATTGTTGGTGAGGTTCAGGGCACCGCGCTCTATCCAGAAAAGCCCGGCAATCTGGTCTTGAACACCCAGTCCAATCCAAACCAATTCAAAGCTTTAGCTCGCGCTGGATTAGATCATAAAACACAACTTTGGCTTCAGCTTGGACATGCAGGCGCTATGGCAGATCCAGCGATCTGTGCTCCGAAAGGCCCAAGCGCGCTTGATTTGCCGGGGCTGAGGTGTGATGCGCTTTCGCTCTCAGACATCCAGCAACTACCGGCGGAATTTGCGCGCACTGCCCGTCTTGCACAGGACTATGGGTTTGGAGGCGTTGAAATTCACGCAGCCCACGGGTTCCTCCTCAGCCAGTTTTTGTCCCCCCTGTTCAACAAACGCGACGATGCGTATGGAGGCAGCTTGGCCAACAGAATGCGTCTAATGCTGGACAGTGTAGATGCGGTGCGCCGCGCCGTGGGGCCAGATTTTCCGATTGCAGTAAAGCTGAACGCCACAGATCAACTGGCAGGTGGGTTTGCGCAGGACGAGGCACTTGGCGTTATGGCTGTGTTGGATGCCACCAGCGTTGACCTGATCGATATAAGCGGTGGAACATATTTCCCTGGTGCCCCTTCGTCCTCGGATCGCGCAGGCTTTGGGCCCTACTTTGTGGATTTTGCCAAGCAATCACGCGCCAAAACCACAAAGCCATTAATGGTGACGGGCGGTTTCAAAACGCTCGACCAAGCCCAAACAGCTATCACAGATGGATCCGCTGATCTTATTGGCCTTGCGCGGGCCGTGATTGTTGACCCGGACTTGCCTCAGAAATGGCTGGCAGGTCACGCGCCCACCCCCAAATTCCCACACTTTGAAAATCCACCCGAAGGGGGCGTGACGGCGTGGTACACAATGCAGATTACGCAGATCGCAGATGACGGCGCCATGCTGTCACCCGCTGGGCTGTCCGATGCTGTTACTGCCTATACGCAAAGGGATCAGCAGCGCCGCGCGCTATGGACGATGCATTTCGCGCAGGATAGTCGCGATCAAAGCTGACTCTGGCCCACCCCTCACAATCAGCTCAACCTTGACCTTATGCGCCAAAACCGCCACTTAACCCAAAAGTGAGTGAGGGACGACTATGACGATTTCAATGGCTGGAAAGCGCGGGCTCATCATGGGTGTTGCCAATGAACGGTCCATCGCTTGGGGCATTGCCAAAGCGATGTCGGAGGCCGGCGCAGAGCTGGCATTCACATACCAAGGTGAAGCCTTTGGCAAGCGCCTCGCCCCTTTGGCCGAAAGCGTCGGTTCAGACTTTATGGTTGATGTTGACGTGACCGATGACGCCAGCATGGATGCGGCCTTTGACGGGATTTCTGCCAAATGGGGCAGCTTGGACTTTGTCGTTCATGCCATTGCTTTTTCTGATAAAAACGAGTTGACCGGCCGGATCAGCGATACCAGTCGCGAGAACTTCAAAAATTCGCTATCGATCAGCTGCTACAGCTTTATTGATGTGGCCAAACGGGCCAGTGCGTTGATGCCTGAGGGCGGCACGCTGCTGACGCTGACCTACCAAGGCTCTAACCGCGTCACGCCGTTTTATAACGTCATGGGCGTGGCCAAAGCAGCGCTGGAAAGTGCGACGCGTTACTTGGCAAATGATCTTGGCCCCCAAGGTATTCGCGTCAACGCAATCTCACCCGGTCCGATGAAAACCTTGGCCGGTGCCGCAATCGGCGGCGCGCGCAAAACCTACAAACATACGGATCAAAACAGCCCGTTGCGATCCAATGCAACGCTCGAGGCCGTGGGAGGAACAGCTGTCTATCTGGCCTCAGATGCAGGGGCTTGCACCACGGGCGAAGTTATCCGCGTGGACGGTGGCTATCACGTACTGGGCATGCCGCAGTCAGAGAATATTTAGTCCGCAGGCTGGATCAGACCAATCACTGCCCCTGATGGATCAGCAACGATGGCGATGCGCCCAACCTGAGGCACGTCAAAGCCCGATTTCATCACTTGCCCGCCTGTGTCGGCAGTGGTTTGAACCGCGGCATCCACATCATCCACAGCCAAATAGGTCATCCAGTGGGAAGGCAGGTTTTGCATACCTTCCATTTGCTTGATGTCAAAAATACCAACGACTGGTACGCCTGCGACCAGCCCCATATGATAGGGGCCTTCGGGCATCTCTTCGGTTTGGATATCCCAGCCGCAAACTGATTTGTAGTACTCAAGCGCTGCGTCCACATCATGGGTGGCAAGCTCGCTCCAGTGAACATTTCCGTGGGTGTAGGGCATCTGATCCTCCGTCATTACAAAACAAAAGGCGGGCCGAAACCCGCCTTGCTGCCTAGTCTAACACAGTTTGTCCCGTTACGCAGGAATACGCAGATTTTGACCTGGATAGATTTTATCCGGGTCGGATAACATTGGCTTATTGGCCTCAAAAATTTCCATGTATTTCGCTCCAGATCCCAAGTAATGAGCCGAAATTTTCCAAAGGCTTTCGCCCTTTTCAACTGTATGAAACACAGGCTCCTTTGCGTCAGGTGCTGTGATGGTTTCTTCAACACTGCCTACGCCTTCGATATTGCCTGCAGCCAGAATGATCTTCTCGCGCACTTCTTGGCTGGGGGCCTCGCCAGTGATTTTCACTGTGTCGCCCTCCACTTCTACAGTGACGCCATCAGCCTCGAGGCCCAGATCTTTGATCTCGGCATATACTGCGTCTGATGGCGCCTCGGCTGCCTCTGCTTTGCCAATCCCAATGGATTTTCCCGCATCTTTGATAAAACTCCACAGTCCCATAATGGTCCGCCCTTTTTTGTGAGTGTCGCCATCCACGCCGCATTGCGCAACTTGAGGTTGACGATGTTACACTATAGGGCGATCATTGCGAAGTCACGGGCCTAATTTTGAGTTTTTCCCCGTCGATTGCGGCCCTTGTGTTTCGGCCTTATTCGCCTAGGCTGGCTTTAGAAAAAGAGGGGCAAACCATGGCAATTACGACCTGTATTTTTGATGCATACGGGACGTTGTTTGACGTCTCCGCAGCGGCCAGAACTTTGGCAAGCCAACCGGGCCAAACCGCCCTTTCTGCGAAATGGCAACAGGTCGCAAGTGATTGGCGGCTCAAACAACTTCAGTACACTTGGCTGCGCGCCACGGCAGACCAGCACATCAATTTCTGGCAAGTCACCCAAGACGGGCTGGACTGGGCGTTAGAAAATGCAGGGCTGGAGGACGAGATGCTGCGCGAGGATCTGCTGGCGCTCTATTGGAACCTTGCCGCCTACAAAGAGGTGCCCAAGATGCTGCACACACTCAAGGCAAAAGGGCTTAAGACCGGTATCTTGTCAAACGGCAGCCCGGATATGCTGGACGGTGCTGTGACCTCGGCGGTATTGGATGATGTGCTGGACGCGGTCCTGTCGGTCGAGGATGTGGGCGTGTTCAAACCCGCCAAAGCAGTCTACGATATGGTCGGCGCGCACTTTGGATGCGCCAAAGACGAAGTTCTCTTTGTCTCGTCGAATGGATGGGATGCTGCGGCGGCGGCAGGCTACGGCTTCCAAACCGCTTGGGTTAATCGCGCGGGCGACCCCATGGACCGGCTTTATGCCAAACCGCATCACGTCCTTGATGATCTGACCACAATCCCGGACCTCGTGTAGTGGCAAAGTTTCGAACATCTGACGGTGTGACGCTGTACTATTCCGACACCGGTACAGGATCCAGCCCACCGATCCTATGCCTGTCGGGGCTCACGCGAAACAGCCGTGATTTCGATTATGTCACCCCGCATTTGGCCGAACAGCGACTAATCAAACTGGACTATCGCGGACGCGGCCAATCGGACTGGACCGACTTTGAAACATACACCATCCCCCGTGAGGCCCTCGACTGTTTTGAACTGTTGGACCACCTCGGCCTCGACAAGGCCGCGATATTGGGCACCTCGCGCGGCGGGCTGATCGCCATGGTTTTGGCCGCAACCGCCAAGGACCGCCTGAGCGGTGTTGCGCTAAATGATATCGGGCCTGAACTGATGAGCGAAGGCTTGGACAGCATCGGCATCTACCTAGGGCGCAACCCCTCACAAAAGACCTATGCCGAGGCAGTAGAGATGCGTGCCAGCCTTTTGCCCGGCTTCCAAAACGTTCCCACCAGCCGTTGGCAAAACGAAGTGGAAATGCACTACCGCGAGACGCCCGACGGATTGCAAATCAACTATGACCCAAAACTGCGCGATGCGGTCTTAAGCGCGCGAACCAAGGATATGCCAGATCTTTGGCCGTTGTTTGAGGCGCTGATTGGCCTGCCAACCCTGTGCTTACGCGGTGCAAATTCCAATCTGCTCAGCGCCGACACATTGGACCGCATGCAAAAACGCCATCCGCACATGATTGCAACCACAGTCCCAGATCGTGGCCACGTGCCGTTTCTGGACGAACCCACCAGCCTCGCCGCCCTTCGCACATGGATATCGCATCTGACATGAACATTGAAATGATCCGCGCGGCCGCGCTCCGCCTTAACGGGCACGCTCGCAAAACACCGCTGCTGACCTCACCGTTTCTGGACAAAATCGCGGGAAGGCGCGTGTTGCTGAAACCCGAGTGCTTGCAACACACCGGATCGTTCAAGTTTCGCGGGGCGTGGTCGGCTGTCTCATCCCTGACCAACGAACAACTGGATGCAGGTGTGATCGCGTTTTCCTCTGGCAATCACGCGCAAGGGGTCGCATTGGCCGCACGCGAACATGACACAGCCGCTGTGATCATTATGCCCCGCGACGCCCCTGCCCTGAAGATCAACAACACACGTGCACTGGGGGCCGAAGTTGTGCTGTACGATCGCGCCAGCGAGGACCGTGACCAGATTGGATCTGAATTGGCCGCCCAGCGCGGTTTGACCCTGATCAAACCCTATGACGAACCGCAAGTGATCGCAGGGCAAGGCACCACCGGGTTGGAAATCGCAGCACAGGCCGCTGAACTTGGTGTCACGCAAGGCGACGTGATGGTGTGCTGCGGTGGCGGCGGATTGACCTCTGGCGTCGCACTGGCCCTAGAGGCAGATGCGCCCGGCCTGCGCGCCCGCCCCGTTGAGCCAGAAAATTACGACGACGTAACGCGCTCGCTGATATCGGGCCAAATCGAACGCAACGTGATCACGCAAAACGGCCTGTGCGACGCGATTGTCACGCCACAACCCGGTGATCTGACTTTCCCGATTTTGCACAGGCTATGCGGGCCGGGCGTTGTCGTGACCGAGGACGAGGCCCTCAAGGCCATGGTCCTGGCTTGGGGCCGGCTCAAGATCGTTTTGGAACCGGGCGGCGCCGTTGGTTTGGCCGCAGCCCTGTTTCACCGGGACGCAATCGAAGGGGACGCTGTGATCGCCGTGGCCTCTGGTGGCAACGTGGATGCGCCTGTTTTCCAAATGGCCCTGACCAAATTCGGAGACATCTTATGACCGATTTCACCATCGCCAGTTTCAACGTGAAAAACCTTATCGGCCCTTCGGAGGAATATTACCGCTTTCAGGAATACACCCCGGAAGAGCACGCATGGAAGCAGGACTGGCTGGCCGATCAACTGCTGTCCATGGACGCGGATATCGTCTGCTTTCAAGAAATTTTCGACGAAAGTAGCCTGCGCGCCGTCATTGCCGAAACCGATCTGCGCGGTATTGCCAGCAACGAGACCGTGATCCCCGACCGCACAAAACGCTATCATAAACGCGCTATATTCCGACATCTGGCCTTTGCGCCCTACACCGATGCAGGGCTCGCCTTTGCGCCAAACGCCAATGATGGCGCGCCCGGTCAACGTCGCCCCGGCGTGGCGATCTTGTCGCGCACAGGCTTTGTTGGTACGCCGGAAATCATCCAAGATCTTGAAACCCCTTTAGAAATCCCCTTCCAAGACCTCGATGGATCCGACGGCGGCTCTTTTCGGATCAGCCGTTTATCGCGCCCCATCCTCAAGGCGCGCATCCCATTGGGCGACCAAACCATCACGGTATTCAACTGCCACCTCAAATCCAAACTGGGTGAACACCCCCGCCCTGATGGCGCAGCCTTTGCCCCTGAAAGTGATCTGACCAACTATGATCCCGTGGGCCGCGCTTTAGGCAGTCTGCGCGCCACAGTGCGCCGCATGGCCGAAGCATGGGTGCTGCGCGGCGCCATTGTGCAAGAACTGCGCGCGGGCAATCCGGTTATGGTCCTTGGCGATTTCAACGACAGTGAAAACGCTGTCAGTTCCGAAATTATCGCAGGCGAACATCCGTTCAAAAACTATGCATGGATGCTGCGCCACGACGCAGAAAGCCGCAATGATCGCTACACCCGCGAGGAAAACATCCAGATCACCGAAGACATCCAAGCCATGCGACTGCATTCGGCAGAAAAGCTGTTCGTGCGCAAATCCTTGCGGGATATGGTCTATACATCGGCCTTTGGCGGCATCTTTGAAAGCATAGATCAGATCTTTATGTCACGCCATTTCCTGCCCGAGTATTCAGACAGAATTGGCGAAATGGAGTATTTCAGCGTCCTCAACGACCATTTGACCGACGGCTCACACCCCGAAGCGCCTTATAACAAGCTGGCAAGCGACCATGGACAGATCATCGCCCACATGCGGCTTTTATAGGAGTGTGGGAGAAAGACAGAAAGGAATAAAGACGCCATATAGTTGACATTGTTAACTACTTTAAGCTAAGCTGAGTCGTAAGGGAGGAACGGCATCAATGCCAACGCAAGTCTGCATTATCGGCGGCGGACCATCGGGAATGCTGCTGGCGCAATTGCTCAAAACCGCTGGGCATGATGTTGTCGTGCTTGAACGCCAAAGCCGCGCCTATGTGTTGGCCCGTATTCGCGCAGGCGTCTTGGAACAAGGCACCGTTGATATGCTGCGCAAAGCAGGTGTAGCGAGCCGTCTTGACCGCGAGGGCTATGTGCATGGCGGCACTTTGCTGGCCGCAAAAAACCAACAGTTCCGCATAGATTTTGACGATCTCATTAGCAAAAACGTCACGGTATATGGCCAAACCGAAGTGACCAAAGACCTTTATGACGCCTGCGGTGATTTAGTGATCCACGGCGTCGCCAATGTAGATCTGGCAGATCTACACAGCAAAGCACCAGTGGTCAGCTACCAATTGGACGGCACGGTCCATCACATCAAATGTGACTTCGTCATCGGCTGTGACGGCTACCATGGCGTTTCGCGTCGGGCGATCCCCTCGGACGTTCTGACAGAATATGAACGTGTCTACCCGTTTGGATGGCTTGGGGTGCTGTCTGAGACGCCACCAGTGAGCCAAGAATTGATCTATGCCAACCACAGCCGTGGGTTTGCCTTGTGTTCGATGCGCAACGAGGCGCTCAGCCGCTACTACATCCAATCCCCTGTGGACGATCCGCTGGATAAATGGACCGACGACGCGTTCTGGGATGAGTTGCGTCGCAGGTTACCGCAAGAGGCCGCAGAAAACCTGATCACAGGCCCCAGCATCGAAAAATCCATTGCACCGCTGCGGTCCTTTGTGGCCGAACCCATGCGGTGGGGCGCACTTTTTTTGGTGGGCGATGCGGCCCATATTGTGCCACCGACTGGTGCAAAGGGCCTCAATTTGGCGGTCAGCGATGTGCACTACCTCTTTGAGGGGTTGATCCAGCACTATGCGGGCGATGATACGGGCCTCGACAGGTATTCCGAAAAAGCGTTGACCCGCGTGTGGTCGGCCATCCGGTTCAGCTGGTGGTTTACCACCACGATGCACAGCTTTCCCGGCCAAAGTGAGTTCGACCAGAAAATTCAGGAAAGCGAGCTGGCGTTGCTGGCTGGTTCGCGCTCGGCGCAAACCAATTTTGCAGAAAACTATGTAGGACGGCCCTTTTGATGACAGAGTACACAATCTCGCGCGGTGGCGTGGACATTTATTGTAAGGTCGAAGGCAGCGGCGCGCCTGTCGTCTTTGCCAATTCCCTCGGCACAGATATGCGTCTATGGGATCCGGTCCTGCCGCTGTTGCCGGACGGCTTGCAAATCATCCGCTTCGACAAACGTGGGCACGGCAAATCCTCGGTGCCACCTGCCCCTTACACTATGGGCGCGCTGGTCAGCGACGCCGAGGCGGTCATGGACCACCTGGGCGTTAAGGATGCGGTATTTGTGGGTCTGTCTATCGGTGGGATGATCGCCCAAGGTTTGGCGGTTAAGCGCTTGGATCTGATCCGTGCTGTTGTTTTGTCGAACACTGCCGCCAAAATTGGGACCAAGGAGATGTGGCAAACCCGTATTGACGCTATCCGTCAAAACGGTCTCGCCAGCCTTACAGACACCGTTATGGAACGCTGGTTTGGCACTGACTTCCTTGCCTCACCTGAGATGGCGCATTGGCGGGCGATTTTCGAACAAACCCCCGAAGAAGGCTATATCGGCTGTTCCCAAGCCATCGCAGGTACGGATTTTTATTCCAGCACCAGCACTCTGCGCTGCCCGGTTCTGGGCATTGCAGGAACAGAAGACGGCTCGACCCCACCAGATTTGATGCGCGAAACGTTGAACGTCATTCCCGGATCAGAGTTCCATTTGATGCAGCGCTGCGGCCACTTGCCCTGTGTAGAAAAACCTCAGGAATACGCCGCGCGACTGACGCAATTTCTAAAGGACACCGGCCATGTCTGATCGATACAGGGAAGGGATGAAAATCCGCCGCAAGGTATTGGGAGACGCCCATGTTGACCGCGCCGAGGCACAAAAATCCGACCTTGATCAAGGCTTTCAAACCATGATCACCGAAGGGGCTTGGGGCACGGTTTGGGCCAGTGATGCCATCGCCCTGCGCGAGCGATCTATGCTGACGCTGGCACTGTTGGCCGCCACCGGGAATTTCGCGGAAATTCCCATGCACATCCGCGCTACAGCCAATACTGGTGCCAGCAAATCCGATGTGATGGAGGCGTTTCAACACGTGGCCGTTTACGCAGGCGTGCCCAAGGCAAATCATGCAATCAAACTGGCCAAAGAAACCTATGCGGAAATGGAGGCCCAAGCATGAGCAGCTATTATTCCCGCGACCGAAACTGGCATCCACGCGCCTATTATCCCGACTACAAAACATCTGTCCTACGTTCGCCGCAAAAGGCGCTGCTGGCCATGCCGACAGGTGTTGCTGAAGAAACCAGTCCGGTCTTTGGCCAAGACATTCTGGGCCCGCTTGACCACGACATGATCCACAACTTTGCCGCCGAAGGCGCATCTGCGATCGGGCCGCGTATCATCGTCTATGGGCGGGTGATCGACCAAGACGGCCACCCCATTCCCAACGCTTTGATCGAAGCATGGCAGGCCAATGCTGGCGGCCGCTATCGGCATGCCAAAGAAGGGTATCTGGCTCCGCTTGACCCCAATTTTGGCGGCTGCGGGCGCACAGTGACGGACGATCAGGGACGCTATGAATTTCGCACAATTCAACCCGGCCCCTACCCTTGGCCCAATGGCCCCAACGACTGGCGCCCTGCGCATATTCACCTCAGCCTCTTTGGGCACGGGTTCGGTCAGCGCCTGATCACACAGCTCTATTTCGAGGGGGATCCCATGATCAAATACTGCCCCATCGTGCGCACAATCGCCGACCCCGCAGCCATCGACAGCCTTGTGGCCCAACTGGATATGGATGCCACGGTTCCTATGGATGCGCGCGCCTATAAATTCGACATCGTGCTACGTGGGCGGCGTCAAACCGTCTTTGAAAACCGGTTGGAGGGCCTATGACCATGCGCCTAAAAGAAACGCCCAGTCAAACCGCAGGTCCCTACGTCCACATCGGGTGCACCCCGAATTTTTGCGATATTTCAGGAGTTTATGATACAGATCTGGGCACGCAAATGGTCAATGACCAAACCAAAGGCGAGCGGATCACGATCACAGGCACCGTGTTCGACGGCTACGGGCAGGCCCTCAAGGATGCACTGATCGAGATCTGGCAACCCGATGCCCAAGGCCTGTTTCCCTCCGCCGCAGAAACGCGTGGCACGCCGGATCCTAACTTTACCGGTTTTGGCCGCAGCCCCGGCGATATGGCCACCGGTGCCTTTTCGTTTGAGACGATCAAACCCGGCCCTGTGCCGTTTCGCGATGGCCGCATGCAAGCGCCCTTTGTCAGCTTTTGGATCGTGGCACGCGGAATCAATATCGGGCTGCAAACCCGCATGTATTTCGCCGACGAGGACAATAGCAAGGACCCGGTCCTGGCACGGATCGAACATCAGGGGCGCATTCAAACGCTTTTGGCCCAGCCCAAAGGGGATGGCATCTACCACTTTGACATTCACCTGCAAGGGGACGCAGAGACCGTGTTTTTCGATATCTGATGGCGCATTTTCTGCTGATCCACGGCTCGTGTCATGGCGCATGGTGTTGGGAGCACGTCCTGCCCGCCTTGCGCGATCAGGGCCATACGGCCACGGCGATTGATCTGCCGTCACATGGGGCGGATCAGACGCCCGTCAGTGATGTGACCCTCAACAGCTATGCACAGGCCATTTTGGCCGCCACCTCTGGCCCGACTATTCTGGTGGGTCATTCCATGGGCGGCTATCCCATCACCAAAGCTGCAGAACTCGACAACGCAAACATCACAGCCTTGGTGTATTTATGCGCCTACACGCCTAACTCGGGCGTATCACTGGCCGACAACCGCAGACGCGCGCCGCGCCAACCTTTGCTGGATGCAGTGATTGTTTCAGACGATCGGCAGAGTTTTGTGGTGGATCCAGACAAAGCCTTTGAACGCTTTTACCACGATTGCCCTGCCAAAGACGCCGAACGCGCGATTGCGCAGCTGTGCCCGCAACCTATTTTGCCGCAAGAAACGGCCATGACAGTCACCGCCGCTTCGGCAGATCTGGCGCAATTCTACATCCGCTGTTCCAATGACCAAACCATTCCGCCTGAATATCAAACCACCATGGCCCAAGCGTTTCGCCAAGATCATGTGTTCGACATGCCCACCAGCCATTCGCCCTTTTATGCAGACCCCGCCGGTCTAACCAAAATCCTTAGCCAAATTGCAGGAACCCTATGACAAAACCTTGTATCATCTGCGTCGCCATCACCGGATCGGTTCCTCGAAAATCCGACAATCCAGCCGTGCCCACAACTGTAACGGAACAGATCGAAAGCACACACGCCGCCTTTGAGGCAGGCGCCAGTATTGCCCATTGCCACGTGCGCAACGATGACGAAACACCAACGGCAGATCCGGAACGGTTTGCCGCCTTGCTTGAAGGATTGCGCAGCCATTGCCCGGGCATGATCGTGCAATTGTCCACTGGCGGCAGATCTGGCGCAGGGCGTGAGCGCGGTGGGATGTTGTCACTGCGGCCAGATATGGCATCGCTGTCGGTTGGCTCGAACAACTTCCCCACGCGGGTCTACGAAAACAGCCCCGATCTGGTCGCGTGGCTGGCCGAAGAAATGCTCAAATACGACGTCAAACCCGAGGTAGAAGCCTTTGATTTATCGCATATTTTGCAGGCCCTGAACATGGCCAAAGACGGTCGCCTCAAGGCCCCACCCTATATCCAGTTTGTGATGGGCGTGAAAAACGCGATGCCTGCAGACAAGGCCGTGTTTGACTTTTATGTCGAGACGATGCGCAGCCGAGCGCCAGACGCCCAATGGTGCGCGGCAGGCATCGGCGCGACCCAAGCCACAGTGAATGAATGGGCGATTGCCGCAGGCGGTCACACCCGCACGGGGCTTGAGGACAACATCCGTCTGGATAAACAAACCCTTGCACCCTCCAACGCTGCCCTCGTGGAAAGAACCGTGGCAATTTGCGAAAAATACGAGCGTCCCGTGGCCACATGGCAACAGGCCCGTGATCTGCTGGGCCTAGCGGCCTGATGGCGGGTTCGGTCTACGACAGCGCGCTTTATGCCCAGCTTTTTGGCGACAAGGAAGTGGGGCCTTTGTTCACCGACAGCGCCGAAATTCGCGCCTTGGTATTGGTCGAAGGGGCTTTGGCCAAGGCCCAAGGCAAACTTGGTGTGATCCCGCAAATCTCGGCTGCCGCGATCCATCGCGCTTCATTGGAGATCCCGCTGGATCCTGCAGGCCTCGCCGAAGGGACGGGAAAATCCGGTGTGATGATCCCTGCGCTGGTTGCCGCGTTCCGCAAAGCCATGGAAGCACCGGAACACGCCCAATTTGTACATTTTGGGGCCACCTCGCAGGACATTGTGGACACCGGCCTTGCCCTACGCCTGCGCCAAGTTTTGGGCATTTACGAAACCCGTCTGCAGTCGGTGATTGCAGCTTTGGGTCAATTGGCCAACACCCACGCCGAGCTGCCCATGGCCGCGCGCACTTGGGGTCAAAACGCGACCCCCACGACCTTTGGTGCTGTTGTCGCGACATGGGGCGCGCCATTGATCCAAGCGTTAGAGGCCCTGCCCGCCGTACGCGCACAGGTCCAGCAGGTCTCTTTGTCAGGGGCCGCAGGCACATTGTCTGCCATGGGCCCCAAAGGCCCGGAAGTGCGCCGTGATCTGGCCGAAGGACTGGGCCTGAGCGACCCAGAACAAACATGGCACAGCAATCGCTTTGGCGTGACCAGCTTGGCGGCTTGGATGACGCAAACCACTGCAGCCCTTGCCAAATTGGCGCGCGACATCGACCGCATGACCCAATCTGGTATCGGTGAGCTGATCATGGGCACCGCTGGCAGTTCTTCGACCATGCCGCAAAAACAAAACCCAGTGGTCCCTGCCCAGTTACAAGCGATCGCATCCCATGTGAACGGGTTGAACCACGTGATGCAATCCAGCGCCGTGCATGGGCAAGCCCGCGATGGCAGTGCATGGATGGCCGAATGGATGAGCCTGCCGCAAATGTGTCTTGGCACGGGCACAGCCCTCAAGCAGGCCCTCGATTTGATCACAGGTCTGCAGCCCATGCCGCAAGCAATGCGCGCTAATCTAGAGAATGGTTTGGGCCTGATTTATGCAGAATCCCTGACCTTCCTTTTGGCCAAATCCATGCGTCGTCCTGAGGCCCAAGAGGCCGTCAAAACCCTGTGCCAACGCAGCATAGCCGAGGCGATCCCGCTTGCCGAATTGGCCGCAAGCACATGGCCGGATTTGGATCTGGCCACCGCTTTTCAGCCGCACTCAACATGGGGCAACAGTGCCTTGGACGCCAAACGGTTCGCCGCCGCCGCCCTGTCACTTTCGAACAGCTAATCGGTCTTTGGGCTTTTCGATGCAGGATTTGCTTGCTAGGCGTTACACCAGCCGAGGTCATTTTACCTCTCAGGATCCTTTATGACCACAGCCCCGCAATCGCGTCTGCCTTTTATCTTTATCCTCGCCACGCTGACCCTTGATGCCATGGGGATCGGGCTGATTTTGCCGGTGATGCCGGATTTGATACGCGACATCGACGGCGGCGGTATCTCGGATGCGGCCTTGTGGGGCGGGATTTTGGCCACTGTATTTGCTGTAATGCAGTTCCTTTTTGGCCCCTTTCTGGGGTCTCTATCGGATCGCTACGGACGCAGACCCATCTTGCTGATCTCACTTTTGGTAATGGCCGTGGACTATGTGGTTATGGCCGTGGCGGGCACCATGTGGCTACTGCTGGCTGCACGCATTGTCGGCGGCATCACCGCCGCAACCCAAGCCACAGCTGCAGCATACATCGCTGATATCTCGCCGCCTGACAAAAAGGCGCAAAACTTTGGCCTCGTGGGGGCGGCCTTCGGGGCAGGCTTTGTGTTTGGCCCGATGATCGGCGGGCTTTTGGCCGAGTTTGGACACCGCGCCCCGTTTTACGCCGCGGCCGGTTTGGCGACTTTGAACCTGATCTTTGGCTACTTTGTCTTGCCTGAAACCGTCACAGACCGCATTCGTCGACCGTTCACATGGGGCCGCGCCAATCCTTTTGGATCCTTCAAAGCCCTGTCAAAGCTCAGCGGCGTTGGCAGGCTCTTGCTGTTGGTGCTGATCTATGAATTTGCCTTTATCGTCTATCCCGCCACATGGGCCTACTTCACCCAAGAGCGGCTCGGTTGGGAACCTGCCATGGTGGGCATTTCACTGGCCTCCTTTGGGATATCCATGGCGCTGGTCCAAGGTTTTTTGATCCGCTGGATCATCCCGAAATTTGGCATGCGCCGCACGATCACCTATGGGTTTTGCTTTAACTTTCTGGCGTTCTTGGTGCTGACCATGTTGGACAATGGACTGGCCGTTTTGCTGTTCACACCGATCACGGCCCTTGGTGCTGTTGTTACGCCTGCTTTGCAAGGCATGCTCTCGCGCAAAGCCGACGACAACCAACAAGGCGAGTTGCAAGGCGTCATAGCCTCAACAAAATCCGTAGCCATGATCCTGTCACCCCTCGTGATGACGCAAATCTTTTATATCTTCACACAACCCGGAAATTTCTATTTGCCCGGCGCAGCCTTTGGTTTGTCGGCCCTGTTGATGGTGGTCTGCTTGATTGTCTTTGTGACCCGAGGGAAGAGCGCATAAACCGTCAGCAAAGGTCGCAATTTGAACAGCGTCCCTGCCCTTGCCTGCACACCAATGGTCAACAACAGTTTCAATAGGTGCCAAATGCCCACAATAAAAGCCGCCGTCTGCCATGAATTTGGTGCCCCATTGTCTATAGAAGACGTCGATCTGCGCGCCCCTGCCGGATCCGAGATTGAAGTGACTTTGGATGCCGTCGCAATCTGCCATTCCGATATCTCTTTTGCCTCTGGCGGTTGGGGTGGATCCCTGCCCGCTGTCTACGGCCACGAGGCTGCAGGACGCATCACCCAGCTAGGCCCACAGGCCAAGGGCCTTTCCCTAGGCGATAGCGTCGTGGTCACGTTGATCCGTGCCTGCGGATCCTGCCCATCCTGCGCCTCGGGCACACCCGTGGCTTGTGACACGCCCTTTGATGGCGATCTGGGCCCGCTGTCGATGGTCGATGGCAGCAAACTACACCAAGCTATGGCCTGCGGGGCTTTTGCTGAAAAAGTCGTGGTTGAGGCCAGTCAAGTGGTCAAGATAGCCAGCGACATCCCTAAAGACGCCGCCAGTTTGATCGCCTGCGGGGTGATCACCGGCATCGGCGCTGTGGTCAATGCCGCGAAAATTACAGCAGGTCAGGACGTTGTGGTCATCGGTGCAGGCGGTGTCGGTCTCAATGCCATCCAAGGGGCGCGGATCGCAGGCGCCCGCCGTATCGTCGCCGTAGACATGACGCCTGAAAAACTGGACATCGCCCGCAATTTTGGCGCGACGGACACAGTACTGGGCACCAGCGCCAGCCCGTGGAATGATGCCATTGCGATTATGGGCCGGGGTGCTGATGCAGTCCTAGTCACCGTAGGCGCCACCCCTGCCTACGCAGCTGCCCCCAATTACCTTGGGAAAGGCGGCAAACTGATCATGGTCGGCATGCCCCATGTGGGCCAAACCGTGGATTACGATCCAGCCACTTTTGCCGCCTACGGCCAAGGTATGATCGGCTCGAAAATGGGCGACGTGGTGATCCAACGCGACATCCCTTGGATGGTCGACCTCTATCGCCAAGGGCGCTTGAAACTGGACGAACTGATCTCGGGCCGCTGGACATTGGAGCAAATCAATGAGGCTATCGAGGACACCAAAACCGGATCAGCCAAGCGCAATGTCATCCTTTTTGATCACAACGATTAGTTTCTTTTTTCCCAAAATACTCACATCCTGACCGCACCTCCTCGCGAAAGGCCCGACCATGCAGCTCCAATCCCTCGAGATTATCACAACCGCCCCTCCGGCACCGGGCTGGGGCGGGCAATATTGGATCTTTGTAAAAGTCACGACGGACACTGGGATTACAGGCATCGGTGAATGCTACGCAACATCCATCGGCCCCAAAGCCATGGAAGCAGTTATAAACGACGTGTTCGAGCGGCATATGATGGGCCAAAACCCTGAAGACATCGAATTGATGTTCCGCCGCGTCTATTCCTCGGGCTTTACCCAACGGCCTGACCTGACGGTGATCGGGGCGTTCTCGGGGCTGGAAATGGCCTGCTGGGACATCCTTGGCAAGGACCGCGACAGGCCTGTCTATGCCTTAATCGGCGGGCGGATGAACGAAGCCGTGCGCTGCTATACCTACCTCTACCCCCTGCCGCACCATGATCTAACTGCTTTTTGGTCCTCGCCGGATATGGCCGCAGAATCGGCCATTGATGCCGTTGATCGCGGCTATACAGCCATTAAATTCGACCCAGCCGGCCCCTACACAATGCGCGGCGGGCATCAGCCTGCCATGCGCGACATCAGCCAATCCGTGGCCTTTTGCAAAGCGATCCGCGAAGCCGTGGGCGACCGTGCCGATCTGCTCTTTGGCACCCATGGGCAATTCAGCACCGGCGGGGCGATCCGTCTGGCCCAAGCCATTGAACCTTATATGCCACTGTGGTTCGAGGAACCGGTTCCCCCGGACAATGTCGGCGCAATGGCCCAAGTCCAAGCGGCCACCTCTATGACCGTGGCCACGGGCGAACGCCTGACCACCAAGGCCGAATTTGCGCCAATCCTGCGCGCCGGGGCTGCTGGGATCCTGCAACCGGCGCTGGGGCGCTCGGGTGGCCTCTGGGAGACCAAGAAAATCGCGGCCATGGCCGAGGTTTATAACGCTCAACTTGCCCCACATCTTTACGCAGGCCCCGTGGAATGGGCGGCAAACCTGCATCTGGCCACATCCATTCCAAACATCCTAATGGCCGAAACCATAGAGACCCCGTTCCACAACGATCTGATCAAAGGCGCAATTAAAGTAGACGACGGCCATGTGCGTCTGAGCCAAACCTCCGGCTTAGGCATAACCCTGGACGAGGACCTCGCCCGCGCCCATCCCTTTACCGGTGAGGGCCTGCATTTGAACATGCAAGACGCACCTTGTGATTATCAGCAAGGCAACAATTTTGCCGGCGGCTCCCCCATCAAGATGGACTAAAGCCATGTCATGGCCTAAACAACTTGAACAGCGTTCAAGGATACCATCATGGCCCGCAAAACCGACAAACGCCGCGAAGACCTGCGCATCAAACTGCTTGATCTGGCCGAGGCCACAATCATCAAGGGCGGCCTGCCAGCGCTCAAGGCGCGCACTCTGGCGACTGAGGCGGGCTGCTCGGTAGGTGCGATCTATACTGTGTTTGGCGATCTCAACGATATTGTTCTGGCCACCAACGGGCGCACCTTTCAGCGTCTTGGCCGCGATGTGGCCCGCGCCGTTCAAGCACGTCCTAACGCAAGCCCTGCTGATCAACTGGTCATCATGGGTACGGCCTATTTGGAATTTGCCGCGGACAACACCCGGGCATGGCGGACACTGTTTGATCTGGAAATGTCGACCCAGATGAATGTCCCCAAATGGTATCTGGCCGAACTTGCGCGGCTCTTTGGCTATATCGCAGGGCCTTTGCGGCAAATCTATCCTGACAAACCCGACCGCGATATCGACCTTATGACCCGCGCACTGTTTTCCTCGGTACATGGCATGGTGTTGTTGGGGTTGGAACAAAGGATCTCGGCGATTCCCCGTAGCGACATGGAAAACATGATCGAAATGGTCCTACGCGGCATGGCACGCCCCTAAATCCCCCGCCTATTTAGTAGCTAACCCATTGTGACGTCGTGTCATTTTGGTATTTCCTGAACATTGTTCATTTATTTTCTTGAACGTCGTTCATTTTTGGTCATATTGAATTCATGAACGATGTTCACACTTTAAGGAGGACGCCATGTTTGGCACATTAAGAACACTTGTTATCGGCGCAAATGCCCGCGCTGATGATCAATTGCGCGATACATTTGCAGTTGAATTGATCGACCAAAAGGTCCGCGAAGCCGAGGCCGCCCTACGCGCTGCCAAAACCACACTGGCCGCTTTGATCCAGCGTCAACGCTCGGAACAACGCCAGTATGACGGTCTGCAAAAGCGGATCATTGATCTGACCAACCGCGCCCAAGCGGCCTTGGATGCAAATAATGACGCCATGGCGATGGAGGCCGCAAATGCCGTGGCCACCATGGAAAACGAAGCCGTCATTCGGTCTGAAACCCTGTCCCGCCTAGAGGCCAAGGTTATGCGTCTGCGCAGTTCGGTTGAGGCAGGTCACCGACGGATTATTGATCTCAAGCAAGGCGCGTTACAGGCAAAATCTGTCACCGCCGAGGCCAAGATGCAAAGCAAGCTGCGCCAAACGCTTCACAGCAATTCGTCTGCTGAAGAGGCCCAAGAGATGATCGCGCGCGTCCTACAACGGGATGATCCGTTCGAGCAGGCGCAGATCCTCGACGATATCAACGGTGATCTGGACGCCTCAAACCTGACCGATCGCATGGCCGACGCAGGCTACGGCGACGCCACACGCGTGACGGCCTCAGCCGTTCTCGAACGGCTTAAATCGAAAAAATAGCATCGCAATCCGAACTTAAATCAAAGGAAATATTCAAATGACAAACGTAACAAAATCCGACAACACACTCATTATGCTCTTTAATCTTGCAGGCGTCTTGATCGCCCTTGGCATGCTGGGATTGTCTTTGTGGCTCTCTACAGAAGTGCCGCTGTCGACCAAAGGTTTCTGGGGTATCGGGGTTTTGATGCTCTGCACCGGTCTTGTGAACTTTGTGAAATACCGGTTTGACGAACGCCTCAGCGACGACCGCATCGAACGTCTGGAAGCTGCTAAAAACGAGAAGCTGCTCAGTGACTATGTCAGCGACGTCTAACGCCCCCTAAAGCACTGCCCCCCATCAAATCTTTGGTGGGGGGTTAGTCTTTTGCCCATGGCGGCGGCACCTTTGACAAGAACGCATCGATCCCAGCCAGCGCCTCTTCCCCTTCCCAAGTATCTGCCAATTTTTCGACAGTGGATCGGATCATTTCTTCGGTAATTTGTGGTCCCAGCGATTGAACCAAGGCTTTGGACGCACGGGCTGCATTTGGGGCCACGTTTTGATAGGCCGCAACCTGCTTGGCCACCGTCCTGTGCAACTGATCTGGCGCAACGGTCTGGCTGACAATCCCCAGTGATTGCGCACGAGCCGCGTCAAAAACCTGACTGGACATAAAAATCTGACGCGCCGCCCCATCGCCCAGCCGCGCCGCCACATAGGGGCCAATCGTGGCCGGGATCAGGCCCAACTTGGTTTCTGTTAAGCCAAATTTAGACGTATCAGACGCGAAAACATGATCGCAACAACACGCCAATCCGACACCACCGCCAAACGCCCCGCCATGGATTTTGGCAATCACGGGCAGCGTCAAACTATTCAACGCTTGCAACATCTTAGCCAAACTCAGGCCTTGCAAGATCCGCGTCGGCCGATCCGCCTTGATCTGGGCTTTCATCCAGTTCAAATCACCGCCTGCGCAAAACATAGGTCCGGCGCCCGCCAAAACGACACAGCGCAAGGATCGATCTGCCTCCAAGCGATCTGCAGCTTGGTGCAACTCAGAAATCATCTGGCCAGACAGGGCATTGCGCACATCAGGGCGGTTCAACGTCAAGTATGCAACGCCTTCGACCACTTCCAAATTGAGTGTTTCAAAGGCCATCTCTTATCCCTTCACTTCCAGCGCAATGGCCGCTGCTTGCTCCAAAGCATCCGCATCAACACCCGTATCAAAACCACAATCCTGCAAATGGGCGAGCACTGTTTCGGTTGCGACGTTGCCTGCAGCGCCGGGCGCAAACGGACATCCGCCCAGCCCCCCAACAGCTGCGTCAAAGACCCGAATGCCTGCTGCAAGAGCCACATCAATATTGTCCAATGCCTGCCCATGGGTGTCGTGAAAATGCCCCGCCAATTTACCGGCCGGGATCTGGGCCAAAATACACGTCAGCAACCGGTCCACCTGCTGCGGCGTTGCGCGCCCGATGGTATCGCCAAGCGAGACCTCATAGCAGCCCATGTCCAGCAGGTGCATCGTGACTTCAGCCACGGCATCAGGGGCAATAAGACCATCATAGGGGCACTCTACGACACAAGATACGTACCCCCGAATTGGAACATTTGAGTGGTCAAAAATCGGAAAAAATCGCTCTAAACTTTCCTTTATCGAACAATTTATATTCTTTTGGCTAAAGCCTTCCGAGGCAGATGCAAAGACCGCAACACTGTCGACACCGGCCTCATTGGCCGCCTCAAACCCACGCAGGTTCGGCGTAAGCGCACTGTACTTAACCGCAGGATCGCGGGCTATGCCTGCACAAACTGCCGCTGCATCTGCCATTTGAGGCACCCATTTGGGGCTGACAAAACTGGCCACTTCAATCTGCGTTAACCCGCTTGCTGATAGGGCATCGATCAGCTTGATTTTGTCTGGCGTCGCTACAAACTGCGGTTGGTTTTGCAGCCCGTCGCGCGGGCCTACCTCAACCAGCGTGACTCTAGACATCCGCCGCCTCAATTTCGGCCTCAAACGTCACCAAAAGGCTGGCGTCTGCGACTTGCTGATCCTCAACGGCCAGAACCGAGGTTACCACCGCATTTCGCGGCGCAACCAGCCTGTGTTCCATTTTCATCGCTTCAAGGATCATCAGTGTATCACCCTGCGCCACGTGCTGTCCCGGCACCACAGCCAAGTGTCGGATAACCCCGGTCATCGGGGCCAAAACATGGTCCATTTGCCCAACGCCATCAGCCGCCACAGCCAAAGGATCCGGCTGCGAAAAATCTAACGTTCTTGCGCCATCAACCAGCGTCACATCCCGGCCAAAGCGATACGCGCGGATGCGACGCGTGCGCCCAAATTCGGTCACTTGAAATCCACCTGCGACGGGACTGACCATTATTTCGTCAAACCACATGTCCGCCGCATCAAACCGCAGGTCCATATGGCTTGTCTCATCGCGCCAAGTGACAGGAATAGACTGCACCATCCCCCCCCACAGCGCAAAACCATGGAGGCGATCAAACGGATCGCGACCGATCTGTCGTCGGGCAATCGCCGCCGCCGCCACGGCCCAATGGGCAGGCTCTGGCTTGGCGTTATCCTGCAATTGCGGATTTTGCGCAATCAATCCCGTCTGCACGGCGCCGCTTTGCACATCCGCAAGCCCCAACAGATGGATCAAGAAATCCCGATTGGTCGTCACACCCGCGTAGCCCATGACGCTCAGACCAGCCCTAAGCTGGGCCAAGGCCGCCGTTCTGTCGGGACCATGGGCAATCAATTTGCCGATCATCGGATCGTAATGGGGGCTGATCTCGTCCCCTGCCCGCACGCCTGTATCGATACGCAGTGTTCCCTGTTCAAATCGACTGGCCGCAGGTTCATCCATCGCCTTCAAAGGTCCAGCTGCTGGCAAGAACCCTTTTGCTACGTCTTCTGCATAGATCCGCGCCTCCACCGCATGACCGCGCAAAGGCACCTCGTCTTGGGTCAAAGGCAAAGGCGCGCCAGCCGCAACGCGCAGCTGCCATTCCACCAAATCCACGCCAGTGACGGCCTCGGTGACCGGATGCTCGACCTGCAAACGCGTGTTCATTTCCATGAACCAGAAACCGCCCTCGTGCAGGGGGCCCGATCCATCGACTATGAATTCAACTGTCCCCGCGCCGCAATATCCGATGGCTTTCGCGGCCTCTACAGCCGCTTGGCCCATAGCTTGTCGCAATACAGGTGGCATATCCGGTGCCGGGGATTCTTCGATCACTTTTTGATGACGTCTTTGCAGGGAACAGTCCCGCTCGTTGAGGTGGATCACATTACCTTGCGTATCCCCAAACACCTGTACTTCGATATGGCGCGGATGGTTGACGTATTTCTCGATCAAACAATGGGGGTCGCCAAAACTGGCATTTCCTTCGCGACAGGCAGACTCAAAAGATGTTTTAAATTCTGAGGGTTGCGAGACTAACCTCATGCCCTTCCCGCCACCGCCCGCGCGGGCCTTGATCAAAACAGGATAGCCAATTTTATCCGCTTCTGCGGCCAACAGATCCGGATCCTGATCGCTTCCGTGATATCCAGGCACCACGGGAACACCGGCCGACACCATTAACGCCTTTGCCGCGTCTTTCAAACCCATGGCCCGTATAGCCGCTGGCGTGGGGCCTATAAAAACCAGACCCGCCACACCGACAGCCTCGGCGAATTCGGGGTTCTCGGACAAGAAGCCATAGCCCGGATGAATGGCCTGCGCCCGGGTAGCAAGGGCCGCCGCAATGATGCGATCGCCCTGCAAATAACTTTGCGCCGCCTCCGCGGGGCCGATATGCACTGCATGATCCGCCATGTCCACATGCAACGCCATACGGTCCGCATCCGAATACACCGCAACCGTTTCAATCCCCATCCGCTGGCAGGTGGCGATGATCCGACAGGCAATTTCCCCGCGATTGGCGATCAGAATACGACTGAACATTACGAAACCCACCAGGTTTCTTTTTTCTTCAAATACTCAAATCCCAACATGCCCACACTCACATCCGAAAGACCCCAAAGCGGGTCTCCTCAATGGGCGCGTTCAGACAGGCAGACAAAGATAAGCCAACCACGTCGCGGGTCTGGCGCGGGTCAATGATCCCGTCGTCCCACAACCGCGCCGAGGCATAAAGCGGGTGCGATTGTTCCTCAAACATCTCCAGCGTTGGGGCCTTAAAAGCCGCCTCTTCCTCTGCGGACCACGTCCCGCCTTTACGCTCAATCCCGTCGCGCCGCACCGTGGCCAAAACCCCCGCAGCCTGCGCGCCCCCCATGACCGAAATCCGCGAATTGGGCCAGGTCCACAGGAAATTTGGACTATAGGCCCGGCCGCACATTCCGTAATTACCGGCCCCGAATGAGCCGCCAACTATCACCGTGACCTTGGGCACTTTGGACGTGGCCACAGCCGTCACCAGTTTGGCCCCATCCCGCGCAATCCCTGCGTTTTCAACCTTTTGACCAACCATAAAGCCCGTGATGTTTTGCAAGAACACCAAAGGAATTTTGCGCTGCGAACATAGCTCCACAAAATGCGCGCCTTTCAACGCGGCCTCGGCCAAAAGCACTCCGTTGTTGGCAATAATCCCGCAAGGCATGCCGTGGATATGGGCAAATCCAGTGACCAATGTTGTGCCGTAGCGGGCTTTGAATTCGTCGAATTCCGATCCATCGACCACCCGCGCGATCACATCACGGATATCATAGGGCGTGCGCAAATCCGCAGGCACCACATCAAACAAGGTCTCGGGATCATGGACCGGCGCATCTCCTGCTCCACGCACAACCTGATCCGGCTTGCGGCGGTTCAGCCCCGACACGGCCTTGCGCGCCAAGGCCAATGCATGGGCGTCATCTTCGGCCAGATAATCTGCCACGCCAGACAGTCGCGTGTGCACATCGCCACCGCCCAGATCCTCGGCACTGACCACTTCGCCCGTGGCCGCTTTGACCAAAGGGGGGCCTGCCAGAAAAATCGTGCCTTGGTCGCGGACAATAATCGTCACGTCCGACATGGCCGGAACATAGGCCCCGCCCGCCGTACAGGACCCCATCACAACCGCAATCTGCGCAAGACCCATGGCGGACATGTTGGCCTGATTATAGAAAATCCGGCCAAAATGATCCCTGTCGGGAAACACCTCATCTTGGTTTGGCAAATTGGCTCCACCACTGTCGACTAAGTAGATACAGGGCAGATGGTTTTGCTGGGCAATCTCCTGCGCGCGCAAATGCTTTTTCACCGTCAACGGATAGTAGGTGCCGCCTTTGACCGTCGCATCGTTGCAAATCACCATAACGTCTTGGCCAGATACGCGCCCGATCCCAGCGATCACACCGGCGCAAGGGGCAGCCCCGTCATATAATCCATGGGCCGCAACAGCCCCGATTTCCAAGAACGGAGATCCAACATCCAACAGTTGGGCCACCCGATCCCGCGGCAACATCTTGCCGCGTCCCGTGTGGCGCGCGCGCGGTCCCTCGCCGCCGCCCAAAGCTGCGGCCTGCGCAACCATTTGCACATCAGCCAAAGCAGCCAAGTGGGCGGCGCGGCTCACTTATTTGTCCTCATGCACGCAATAGGGCGCGGTCGAGATTTGGTCGTGACAGGCGGCAAATTCTACCGTGATCCCAGACAGTTCCGAGATCTCGCAGCCCAGCACAGCAGCCTCAGCACCCGTAGTGGTGTTTTGACGCCCAACCTCAGCACATTTTTGGCCAACATAGCCCGTCCATTGCCCCATCAGATTCACCATTTCGGTGCCACCCGCCACTGTCAGCAAGGGGATCAAGGCGCGCTGCAACCCGTCTTTGGTTTCGCGCCAGCTGTCGCGTTGCGTCGTCAGACAGGCCACATGGCCATCGCTGCCAACCGCCTCAGCGGCACAGGGACTGAACATCAAGTTCACACACTGGCCCCAAGTTGTGCCATTTTCCATCTGCTCCAGACAGCCAACCACCATCGTTTGGTGCTCTGTCAGGCCCGGGGCCGCATGGGCCGGCATGGCAAACGCCAATGCCGCTGCCAAAATCATTCGCTTCATTGCATTGCTCCCATCAATTCGCGTCCGACCAGCATACGGCGAATTTCAGAAGTTCCAGCCCCTATTTCCATCAATTTCGCGTCACGGAACAAGCGCGCCACAGGGGCATCGGCCAGAAACCCAGCGCCTCCCATGGCCTGAACCGCTTGGTGCGCCTGTTTCATCGCCTCTTCGGAGGCATAAAGGCAGCACGCCGCTGCATCTTGGCGCGTCACAGTGCCTGCATCGCAGGCCTTGGCCACTTCATAAACATAGGCGCGAGCCGAATTCATCGCCGTGTACATATCCGCAATTTTACCCTGCATCAGTTGAAAGCTGCCGATGGGCTTGCCGAACTGTTTTCGGCTGGCCAGATATGGCATTACCTCATCCAAACACGCGGCCATAATTCCAAGGCCAATACCCGCCAGCACGACGCGTTCGTAATCCAGACCGGACATCAGCACAGCCACACCGCGCCCTTCCTCGCCAAGGACATTTTCAAACGGCACTTGCACGTCGTCAAAAATCAACTCAGCAGTGTTGGACCCGCGCATCCCCAGCTTGTCAAAGTGCACCGAGGTGCTGAAACCTGTCATCTCGCGTTCAATCAAAAAGGCGGTGATCCCCTTGGATCCAGCGTCTTTATCGGTTTTGGCATAGACCACGAGGGTCGAGGCATCCGGTCCGTTGGTGATCCAATATTTGTTGCCATTCAGGCGGTAATGATCGTTGCGCTTTTGTGCACTCAGCGTCATCGACACCACATCTGATCCCGCCCCTGCCTCAGACATAGCCAAGGCGCCGACTTGGGTCCCGTCACACAGCCCCGGCAGAAACTTTTGTTTCTGCGCCTCGGTGCCATTGAGGTTGATTTGATTGGTACACAGGTTCGAATGCGCCCCGTATGACAAGGAAACCGAGGCCGAGGCCCGCGCCACTTCCTCGACCGCCACGGTATGGGCCAAATAAGACATACCAGTGCCGCCGTAAGCCTCATCCACAGTCAGCCCCAAAAGGCCCAAGCTGCCCATTTCTGCCCATAAATCCGACGGGAAAAGGTTATCGGCATCCACTTGTGCCGCGATAGGCTTGATCCGTTCCTGCGCCCAACGATGCACAGTGTCGCGCAGCGCATTGGTATCCTCGCCCAGATCAAAACTCATGGAATGGGTAAACATCAGCCTTCGCCCGCATTTAATGAACAACTGTTCAATAACGCTAAAGCAACCCACCACACCTGTCAAAACCTTTGTGATTTAAGACAACTGCGCCGTCATCCAACACGTTAGGGTTGCACCATGCAGGGTACGGAATAACAGACTGCCCTAAATCCCCAATATATGCATGAGTTCCTCAATTAACATTCGCACTTACCCTAATTAGGGTAAGAGCCCGCAGATCTTAATCAGTACGTTTAGACAAATGAATTTGACCGCAAAAGCAGCCCAATGCCGTCGCGCGGCTTAACAAAAAGGGACATAATAAATGACGATTATTTTTACGGACGACGTGAGTTCAGGCTTTGGTCATAACTTGGGGTCAACGGAAGAGGCATGGGTTTATCTTGCCAGAGACACAATTTTGGCAAGCACGGACAACTACGGCATCTACGGAACCGGCCTAAAGCAAAAGATCACTATCGCTGGCGAACTTGTAGGAAGCTCCTACAATGGGATCTACCACACTGGTACAGATGTCATTGTCGAAATACATGACACTGGCTCTATTGCGGCACCCAGAGGGTCGCTATCGACCAGTGCCATTAATGTTGGAGATGATGCATACGTCTCGAACCACGGGACGATCACAGGTCGCATTGGCATCATTTTCAACGATGGTGAGATAATAAACTCCGGTTTGATCTCTGCCTCAGCTTCGAACGGGTCAAGTGGCGACGCAATTTATATTGCCGGGACAACGGGCCCGACCACCATCACAAACACCGGATCGATTTATGCAGACTCAAGCAGTATCCGCACTTCGTCCTCGGCAACTGGCGTGGTCTCTATAGACAACACTGGCTTTATATACGGAACAGTCACTGTCTATTCTGCGCTATTCTTGATCAATACCGGCTCCATGATTGGCAATATATCGACACGCGAATACGGGGATATGATTACAAACCTCGGCATTATCGATGGCTTGGTCTCGACCCAAGACGGCAATGACACTGTTATAAACAGTGGCACGATTGCATTTGACATCTATCTCGGTGATGACGCTGACACGTACCGCGCAATTGGTGACGGATACGTCAATGGCACAGTGCACGGTGAAGAAGGCAACGACTCTTTATATGGTGGAACGCACGACGATACACTCGACGGAGGCGATGACAGCGACACCCTGAAAGGTCGTGGCGGCGATGATGAGATCATCGGCGGCTCTGGGAACGATAACATTTATGGCAATGACGGCGACGATGAGCTTTATGGCGGCGCCGATATCGACGTTATCTCGGGTGGTCGCGGGGAAGACTATATCTCGGGCGGTAGCGAAAATGACGTGTTGGTCGGTGGTCAGGACAGCGATACCCTGAATGGCGATGAGGGGGACGACACCCTTTTTGGCGGCGGTGACAATGACATACTGTTTGGTGGCGAAGGGGACGACACCGTTTATGGCCATGCAGGCGATGATGAAATATTTGGGGAAGACGGCGACGACACCTTATCAGGAGGCCGCGGGAACGACGATCTCAACGGCGGTGGGGATCGTGATACCCTTATGGGCGGCAGCGGCGATGACACCCTGCGCGGCGGCAGCGGGCGCGATGTGCTGAATGGCAATCACGGGGACGACATGTTGCACGGTGGCATTGGGGCCGACACGTTTGTCTTTGGCCGTCACGCGGGTAACGACATCGTTGAGGACTTTGAAAATAACAAAGACTTCCTCGATTTTTCCGCCTTTGGCGCTTCCAGCATCAACAGCCTCAAGACAGCCGCCACAGATGTCAGCGGCGGTGTGATCTTTGATCTGGCGCTGCTTGGTGGCATCGGCAATGTGTTGATAGAAGACATGTCACGGGCCGATTTGACCGCCACAGACCTGATCATCTGATACAATTGCAAAGTCCTGCGCCGCAGTTGAGTGTGGCGCAGGAGCGGCCGAAACGGCCCAGTTTTGTTTTGGCTATTGGACCAGAGGTATTTTGGGTAACATCCTACCCAATTTGAACCCTATTTTGACCAAACTTAGTTAGGATCATTCCGATGACACTTGTCCGTTTTGACACAGTTACCGACGGCATTGCCGTTAACTTAGGCACCACAAACGGGGCCGATGTCTATGTGACCCAAGACACACTGGTCGCTTCAACGGGTAGCTTTACAATTTTCGGCGCCTCGACATCTACCGGACAAATCGCCACGATCGCGGGCGAAGTCGTGGCCAGCTCTAATCGAATAGCTGTGGCGATGTTGGGCGATCTTACCTCGATCACTGTAACCGAAACAGGCCAGATTGGATCTGTCAGGGACTACGGCGTTTACATGAATAGTAACGCCCTGTTGAACAATGCAGGCACGATTTCTGGACTTATCAGCGTCAGGATCGGCGATGGGCTGTTGATCAACAGCGGCACAATTATGACCTCGGGCTTTCAAAGCTTTCCCCGCGACGCAATCCAAAAAGATGGAAGTGGCGCGCTACACTTGGTCAACACAGGACTGATTAGCAGTGCTGCTAATGCCCTCGCGTTTACCTCGGGAACCACCGAGAGCCAGGTTGAAAACTATGGCACAATGGTTGGGAACATCAGTTTTGTAGGGGCCGACGCAGGCGGTACAATTTTGAATGCCGGTTTGCTGGCTGGGGATATTGATGCAAGCGCTGTCGAGGTTCAACTGACCAACAGCGGCGAAATAACTGGCGCATATATCGGCAGCAGCCGAGCTGATTTCATCATTAATTCCGGCAGCATAACCGGCGATGTTGATCTGGGTCGTGACGACGACACCTACCTTGGCAAGGGAATTGGCACCGCAAGCCATGTCAGCGGGGGCACAGGCGAGGACACCCTCAAAGGCGGCAATCTGGACGACAGCTTTGATGGCGGGGACGGCGCAGACATCCTCAAAGGTTGGGGTGGCAATGACATGCTATTGGGTGGGATCAGCGACGACATGATCTATGGCAACCAAGGCCGGGACACACTCAGCGGTGGCACCGGATTGGATATGCTGGACGGTGGCGCAGGCGACGATGCTTTGGACGGCGACGCAGATAACGATAGGCTCTATGGCCGCGCCGGGGCCGATCATCTTGAGGGCGGTCTGGGCGACGACGCCCTTTACGGAGGTGCCGATGATGACCAGCTCGACGGTCAAAGCGGCAATGATCTGCTCAACGGCGGATCAGGAAATGATGTGCTAAGTGGCGGCAGCAACCGCGATACCCTGTTGGGCGGACGCGGCGATGATGCCCTTTTTGGTGGCAATGGGCGCGACATCCTTAATGGCAATCAAGGTGACGACAGCCTGTCAGGCGGCGCAAGCGAGGATATTTTCGTGTTTGGCCGTCACGCGGGCAACGACATTGTCCAAGATTTCGAGAACAACATCGATATGCTCGATTTCTCGGCCTATGACGCAGGCAGTGTTGCAGCCCTGAAAACCGCCGCAACCGATGTGGCCGGGGGCGTTTTGTTTGATCTGGCCGTGCTTGGGGGCATCGGCACAGTTTTGATCGAGGATATCAGCCGTTCTGACCTGACGGGCCTCGATCTGATCATATAGGCCGCACAAAAAAAGCGCCGCCCAGGATGCCTTGGGCAGCGCTAAATTCTCAAGGGATCGTAGGGCCTTAGGCCTTGCGACGGCGCGCTGCGTATCCGGCACCCATCAAACCAGCCAGCAACAACAGGCCAGAGGCCGGCAGCGGAACAGGCGTCGTGTTGGGCGGCGGCAGTACCGGTTGCTCGACCACGTTTGTCAGCAAATCCTGCGTGCCATTAGCGGTCAGGATGCGGAACGGGTTCTGACCTTGCAACCATGTGCCATCAGCCACGTTATCCAACCATGCTTGGGCCACGCCCTCGGCTTGGTTCGATCCATTTCCATTGCCCGTGATGGCAAAATATCCATCATCCACATCAAACGTCGCTTCGGTTTCTGTGGTGATTTCCCAAGCGGCCATTTGGAACGCCGCAGCAGATTTGGCATCTGTAACCAAGCTCCACGCATTCGCAGCCAAGGCATTCAGATTGTCGCTGACAGTCTGCGTGAAAGGATTTGCGATCATATGGCTTTTGGGCAGCGTCAAAGTCTCCAACGGCTGCAAACAAAAGGCCAAGAAGTTCGACACAATGCCATTGTCATCAGTGCCTTTGACCCGGAATACACCGGCGCCAACATTATTGACCGAGGTCATGCCAACATCAAAAGATGTGGCTTTGTACCATGCGTTCTGACCTGCAGCATCTGCAAAGACGAAGTTGGAATTAACCGCCTCTACGTTCATTGACGCGGCAAATGCGCTGGTGGACGACAGGATCAAAGCAGCAGTTCCCATCAGAATGTTTTTCGTTTTCATAGCCTTACCTCCGGCTTAAGAAATCTTACGAGGTCTTATCGCCGATGCAGCAGCGGCGGTAACGGGGAATAAAACGGTCAATGGTTCAGGTTTGACAGGCCCCGTAGGGTGCCGACCACAAAGCGGCCGCCAATAACCAATAGCGCCGTTCAAAAGGGCGCTATTGGGAGTTTTTCGGTATATTAATGAGGGTATTGGTGAGGTTTAGGACTTGCGGCGGCGGGCAACATAGCCCGCACCGAAAAGACCTGTGATCAACAACAAGCTGGAGGCAGGCAATGGTACTGCACCCAATGTATTCGTCGCAGCGTCAGCCTGACCAGAGATGTCTGTCAACAAGTTCGCGCTGTCAGATGTGGTCAATTGTTGGAACGCGTTGGTGTTGGTCCACGTGCCGTCAGCAATGTAGCCCAGCCATTCGTTAGCCCACTCGCGTGCTTTGTCGCTTACGTCGCCTCGTGTGGTTTGAACCAAAACGAAATCACCGTTTTTGACGTTCAAGCCTTTGGTCGCATTCGTTTCGTTGATGATTTCCCAAACTGCCGCTTGGAAGCCAACTGCTTTACTCTTGGTTGTAACCAAGGACCATGCGTTGCTGGCAAGAGCATTCAACTGCGCTGTTACACGATCAGAGAATGGGTCAGCCATCTCATAGGATGTCTGAGTGCTGTCAAAGGCAGTGCCCATCTGGGTAGAGACCGCGAGAAAATCAACACGACCACCAGAACTATAAGACCCTGTCATGCGGAACGCACCGATTTCTTCTGTCGTTTTCACGCCATTGATCTTGTGCGTCGCGTTAAAGCTCAGCTTGCCAGTGCCCGCTGCGTTCGCGAAGGGATTGCTCGCATTCTGAGATGCAGCATCAATCGTAGCAGCACCTGCTACAGAACCGAAAGACACAGCCGCAGCGGTCGCCAGTCCAAGCATATAAAATTTCAACATACCGTTTAACCTCAATAAAAGATGTCACTTGCTAACATATCAGAACTTTTAAACCAATTTTTATTGAATGCGAGGGGAAAATACCTGACGTAGCGACACAGTTGACGTTTATACCCCAAAACTGTTGTCCCTAGGGAAACAGTTGCCTCATTGGTGCCACATTTCCCCAGAATTCTGCCGCAAATTTAGACCGCCCGCGTCTCATTCGATTCGGATGACGGCTTTGAAACCCGCGCCACAGGTTGCGAAAACAGCCCAAAAAGCAGAAAAATGGCGTCCCCTGAAGGATTCGAACCCTCGGCCTGCCGATTAGAAGTCGGCTGCTCTATCCAGCTGAGCTAAGGAGACGCGTACCAGCGTCTTAACGGGTTCTTTTCCAACAGACAAAATAAAAAATCGCATTTTGGGCGAGGATCTGCACCGGATCCCATGGCCTATCCAAGGCCAACATGGCAGCATATCGAAATGAACCATTTGCCTCTCATAAAATGCCTCGCCAGCTATTGCGCAGTCAGCACAATGGCCTTCAGCGCAGCCAATGCATCCCCTCAATTTAGTGTGGTTCCAGTCCCCTCCCATCAGTACTCGGGCGAATGGGAATTTTTCGTAGGCGGCGGTTTGGCCGTGTTTGATTGCAACAGCGACAACAACCCAGAGGTGTTCGCAGCAGGCGGCGCAGGCCCGTCAACCCTACTCATCAACACCAGCACAACTGAGGCCGTTCGTTTCGCGACTAACCCTTCCGCAGCCTCAGGCCTTGAAGATCTCACCAATGTCACTGGGGCCTACCCACTGGACATCGACAGTGACGGTACGCTGGATTTGGTGATTTTGCGCGTGGGACACAACACAATCTTGCAAGGACAGGGCGATTGCCAATTCGCCCCCTTCCCGGAAAAACAGATTCCAAGTTTTGGGGATCATTGGACCACGGCCTTTAGCGCCACATGGGAACAGGGCCAAACCCTGCCCACCATGGCGTTCGGCAACTATATTGACCGCTTTGATCCAAATGGACCGTTCGAGACTTGTGACGCCTCGTTTTTGCACCGTCCCAACTTCGACGGGCAAGACGGGCAACAGGGTTATAGCGCTGCCCTGCCCCTGACACCCGGCTATTGCACGCTTTCTATGCTGTTTTCCGATTGGGGCCGCAAAGGACGCGCAGACCTGCGGGTCAGCAATGACCGCCACTATTATATACGCGGCGGATCCGAGCAACTTTGGTCTATGGCCGCCACACCGCGGCTGTACGGCCAAGCCGACGGCTGGCGCGACTATTCGCTTTGGGGCATGGGGATTGCCAGCCGCGATCTGACTGGCGACGGCTTGCCAGAGATCTATCTGACCTCCATGGGCGATCAGAAATTGCACAGTCTGACCAGCACCACAGAACCGTCCTACGAAAACGCCCCCTACGGCAAAGGCATCACGGCCCACCGTCCCTATACTGGCGGTGACGGACGCCCTTCAACAGGCTGGCACGTGGCCTTTGGCGATGTCCAGAACGATGGGTATGACGATATCTTTGTGACCAAAGGCAATGTCGAACAAATGCCTGTGGCCGCGATGCAGGACCCCAACAATCTGCTGCTGGGCCAACAGGACGGTAATTTTGTCGAGGGCGGAGCCGAGGCTGGCGTGGCCTCTATGGACCGCGGGCGCGGCGGCGCGATGGTCGATTTGAACAGTGACGGCCTGCTGGATCTATTGGTCAACAATCGCCGCGCTGACTTGCAAATCTGGCAAAACACCACTGCGGACGCTGGCGATTGGCTGTCGTTAGCACTGCGTCAAGAGGGGTCAAACCCCTTTGCTATTGGTGCGATTGTGGAGCTTCGGATCAATGATCGCCTGTGGACCCAAGAACGCACCATTGGCGGTGGCCATGCAGGCGGCAGTCATGTGCCTTTACATTTTGGCTTGGGCGATCTTGGCGATCAATCCGTAGAGATCACAGTCATCTGGCCTGACCAAAGCCAAACCATCGTGACGCATGACCAACTAAACACATCAATTGTTGTTCAAAAATACAACTAACGCGGATCCAGCGGCAATCCGCTAGGAACTGTCTCAGGAATTCCCAGTCGGCCCGTAAGGCTCACTGGATCACTGAGACTTTCCAAAAACGCAATAATCTGGGCCATATCTTCCGCCCGCATCGGCGATGCCCTCAGTTGGTTGGCCGTCGCAATCTCGGCCCGTTCGCGCGCACTGTTTTGCACACTCCAATCATCATGGCCCAAGGATACGGGAAAAATCGCTTGGCTTTGGTCGTAAGCCTCTAGGCTTGCCGTCGGCGCTGTGTGATGCCCGACGATCCCTTCCAACGTGGCGTAGGCCCCACTGTGGCCATAGGGTGCCGTTTGGGCCACATTGCGCAGGCTCGGCGTGCGAAACGCGTATTGATCTTTGATTTGCCCTGTCACCGCCATCCGCCCGTCGTCGCGCATGTGATCAAGGAAGGCCGGTGCTTTGCCCGGTCCGATTTGCGGCACAGCAATCGCGTGAAACCCGTGATCGGTCTGGAATTGACCGCTATGGCAGCTGCTACATCCCGCAGGCCCATAAAACAGCTCCATTCCGGCAAGGGCCGTGTCGCTCAGCCCGGCTTCACCACGCAGATATCGGTCAAACGGGCTGTCATCGGCCCGCCATTCAAAAGCAATGAAATCCGCAATCACATTGGCAATGTCGGTGAATTCGATTTCGGCATTCGCGCCAATGACTGCATCAAACCTTTGACGGTACTCAGGAATTTCAGTGATCCGCCCACTCAGAATATCCCAAGCGCCCCCTTCATGGCTCAGCCGCCCCTGCCGAACAGCCGTTGAAATATCGTTCTCACCATAGTGCCCTGCCATCTCGTCCGGGCTGAGCACAGGGAACATCGCCTGCGCCGACAGAACGGACTTGAACCCTGCCACCATATCACCGCCCAACGGCGTGCGCAGGCCGTGGGGCTGGCTGCTGTCGGCCTCAAGACGGCCATCGTGAAACATCACGCTAAACTCGGCTGTTCCCAGATTGAACAAAGCCGGCGCATGACGTGGCACGCGTTCTTCTGGCGGATTGTCTGGATCGATTTTGCGGTTGGGTCCCAGCCCAATACCACCGTCACCAATCCCCAGCGACACACCATCTGCGGTGGCAAAATCCGGATGATGACAGGTCGCGCAGGCCACAGATTTGTTGCCCGACAGGATCGGGTCGTAAAACAGCAACTGCCCCAACTTAACGCTTTTCATGTCCAAATCAGGAAAAAGCGCATCTGCTTTGGGCAGCGTATCTGCAGATACCGGTGCAAAAGCACCCCCAAGGCACAAAACCGCAAAGGCACTGACGGCGCGCATCATGGGTTCAACTCCTTTAACGCTGGGTAGAGTGTTTGATAGCGCTGATGCGCCTGGGCAAAACCTGCCGCATGTGCAGGATCGGGATCAATGGTTTGGGCAACTGCAGGCTTGGACATGATACTGGCCATATCCCCACCAGATGTGCCCAATTGCGCCAATCGTGCGGCCCCAACCGCAGCCCCAAAATCACCTTTCACCGGCAATTGGATCGGCACCCCAAGGCTGGTGGCGAGCATTTGAACCCACGCAGCCGAGGCTGTTCCGCCGCCAATTCCCAACACGCGGGTCAGATTGGTGCCCGTGGCACTAAGGGCCTGAAGATTATCCACCAACGCAAAACTCACGCCTTGCATCACCGCTTTGGTCAAATCCGCCGGACCATGGCCCACATCAAGCCCAACAAAAGCCCCTCGGATAGACGCATCATTATGCGGCGTCCGCTCACCCGACAGATAAGGCACAAACATCAAATCGGTCGGTTCAGGGGGCAAGCCATCCACAAGGGCTGACAGTTCCGCCGCCGATTGGCCCAAATTGCGCGACAACCAATTCATGCAGTCCGTCGCGGCAAGGATTACACCCATTTGGTACCAACGATCTGGCACCGCATGGCAAAAACTGTGCACCGCCGTGTCGGGCATTGGCGCAAAACTATCTTTTGCGGCCAAAACTACGCCGGATGTTCCCAAAGACACGAACCCGTCGCCTTCCGCAAAGCAGCCCACACCGCATGCGGCCACTGCATTGTCCGCGCCACCGGCCACCACGACAACCCCAGCGCGCAACTGATAGGCCGTAGCCACGTCAGGACGCAAAGTACCGGCAGGGGCTGCACCTTCTAACAAATTCGGCAGTTGGTCTAATCGCAGGCCTGTTGTTTCAACCAATTCCTCGGACCACGCCCGCGCGCCCACATCCAGCCAACTGGTGCCAGCCGCATCTGACATATCCGTCGCCCGGATCCCTGTCAGCCAAAGGCGCAAGTAGTCCTTGGGCAACATAACCGTGGCGCACTTGGCAAAAAGGTCCGGTTCATTCTGGGCCACCCACGCTACCTTAGGTGCTGTAAATCCGGGAAACACGATATTGCCTGATACGGCGCGAAACAGAGGATCTGCATCAAAACGGCGCGCTTCATCGGCGGCACGGGTGTCGTTCCACAACAAACAGGGCCGCAAAGGCCGATCCGCGGCATCCAACAAAACCGCCCCATGCATGTGACCAGACAGGCTGATCCCCAAAACCGCCTGCATTTTGTCTCTATGATCCGCAGCCAATTGCGCAAAGCAGTTCTGACAAGCTTCAATCCACAGATCTGGATCCTGCTCGGACCAGCCCGAACGCGGATGCTCGGCCTTAAACGGGCTCTGCGCTTCGGCGTGGACTTGCCCTGCCCCATCCATAATGACGGCCCGCAACCCTGAGGTGCCCAAATCCAAACCCAGATACATCTCTAGTCTCCCGTCGCGGCATCGGCGCGGCGCACAGCCACCCGTTCCGTATCATAGCGCCGAAACACAACCTCGGCCGCACTTTCAAAAACCAAAGCGCGCTCGTCGCTTAATAGGTCCAATTGCGGTCGCTGACCCAGCCGCACTTGCAGACTTTGATCCAACATGGCCTCAACGTCGGCCTGCAACAAATCGTAAAACGCTACACCGGGTCCACTTATGTGCACAGGCATTGGCCCCATCAGACTAAACAACCGTGCAAGGCTCAGGCCCAGAGCCTGTCCCGCCTGCCGGAATGCGAAAATATGACGACGATCACCCGCGCGAGCCGCAACAGCGATTTTGTTCATTTCATCCAAAGGAATAAATTTGGCCGGGATGACATGGGCCGGCGCATCGAAAGCCGCGCGTAAGATTCCATAGAAGCCTGCATAAGTCTCGAGGCAGCCCTGCGCCCCACAACGACATAACGGTCCATCGAACTGATGCGGCAAATGACCAAAGGCGGGCGCCTCCATTTCGATCTCGCCACCGTCGCGCAGCGTGGCCACGCCCAAACCAATACTGTCGCCCAATGAAAGCACTGCGTGTCGTGCGCCCTGAACCATATCGTCTGAACGGTGAATGACTTGATGCGCGCTTAGACAGGTTTCATTCAGCAAGATCACACTGGCGGGCCAATCCGTGCGAAACAACCGGGCAAAATCCAAAGGCTCATCGGCAAAAACAGGGGACCACAGCAAGCGCGCTGTGTCTGGATCGACCAAGCCCTTGGAGGTGATCATAATCGACTTGATATCCGCAGGCAGCAGCTTTGATCTAGCAATAAAATCCACCAGTTGTTGCCGCAATCCTAATCCAAAAGTCTTGGCCGAGGTTTGCTGCGGGTCACGGTGGAAACTGCGCCGATCCATCAAGACACGGCGATAATCCATCAAGGAAAATTCGACCATTCCGGACGAAATGCGAATAAATGCAAAATATCCAAAGGTAGACCGCAACCCCAACAAAACGCGGGGCCGCCCGCGCCCACTGGCGGCAGGTTGCTGGACCTTTTCAATGACGCCTTCGGCCAAAAATTCAGACGTGATTACTGTGATCGTGCTGGAGGCAAGGCCGCAATGTTCGGCGATCTGCGTATGGCTGGCGGGCCCCAATGCGCGCAACGAGGCCAGCACCAACGCACGATTGCGATGCCGCAGACCTTCGGTCGTATGGATGCCTGAAAGAAAGGCCATGAATCAGATATTTCCCTCTAACTGGCCTGACTATCGGGCCAATAAATCCAAGGCGCAAGTATTTTTCTCGATACTCGAATTGACTTGCTCACGCTGCCGTGTTTATTTTTCTCGACTGTTGGTGAAAATATGATTCTCCAACGGCAACAACCGGTTGGGCTGGGAGGCCCGACACTTTGGGAGGATACCATGAAGAATCTAATGAAAGCGGCTTTGGTCGCATCCGTAGCCGTGACTGCGCTGACAAGTGCTGCTTTGGCTGATGGTAAAAAAATCGGCGTATCTTGGGCCAGCTTCCAAGAAGAACGCTGGAAAACAGACGAAGCCGCAATCGTGGCCGCCATTGAAGCCGAAGGCAACGAATACGTGTCGTCTGACGCGGAATCGTCCTCTGCCAAGCAGTTGACAGACATCGAAGCACTCATCGCCCAAGGCGTTGACGTTTTGATCATCAACGCATGGGACAAAGACGCCATCGGCCCGGCAATCGAAGCAGCCGCCAACGAAGGCATCCCAGTGATCGGCTATGACCGCCTGATCGAAGACGCCCGAACATTCTACCTGACATTCGACAACGTAGGCGTGGGCCGCATCATCGCCAAATCCGTTTTGGAAGTTCAGCCAATGGGCAACTATGCCTTGATCAAAGGCGATCCTGGCGATCCCAACGCTGGTTTCTTGAAGCAAGGCATGATGGAAGTCATCGGCGACGCAGTTGATTCCGGCAAAATCAAAATTGTTGGCGAAGCGTTTTCCGACAGCTGGAAGCCAGAAAATGCCCAAAAGAACATGGAGCAAATCCTGACAGCCAACGACAACAATGTTGACGCTGTATTGTCCCAAAACGACGGCATGGCCGGTGGTGTTGTGGCAGCTCTGTCTGGTCAGGGCCTTGTGATCCCAGTGGGTGGTCAGGACGGCGACTTGGCCGCGATCAACCGCGTGGCTCGTGGCATCCAAACCGTTTCCGTTTGGAAAAACGCAGCTAACCTTGGTAAAGCCGCAGGCGAGATCGCTTCTGCTTTGGCCGAAGGTACAGCCATGGACGCAATCGATGGTGCCGGCACCTTTGATGGTGGCGAAAAAGGCATCGAGCTGAACGCGATCCTACTGGATCCAACACCGCTGACAAAAGACAACCTCAGCGTTGCCATCGATGCAGGCCACATCTCCAAAGAGCAAGCCTGTGAAGGCGCAATGGACGGTGTAGACGGCTGTAGCTAAACCGCCGCCTACATAGCTAAACCCTGCGCCGGTCTCTCCCAGATCCGGCGCAGGGAACCACCTAGAAATTCTCATACACGAATAGGGGAACGCCGTGAGCGATCCAGCGAAACCACAAGGAGCGGCGAAGGTTGAAAACCCGTCTGCCCTCTCTCGATTTTTGACCGCGACCGAGTTGGACATCCGCCTGATCGGTATGATCGGTGCCTTACTCCTTATCTGGTTCGGCTTTCATTTTTACGGCGAAATATTCCTTGATCAGGGCCGGTTTCTGACACCGCGCAACCTGTGGAACCTGTCGGTGCAAACCGCCTCGATTGGCGTGATGGCCACGGGTATGGTGTTGGTGATCATCACCCGCAACATTGACCTTTCTGTAGGCTCGATGATCGGGGTGATCGGTATGGCTATGGGTCTGCTACAGGCTGAAATCCTACCGCAGTACTTGGGCCTTGGCCATTGGGCGATCCCAATTCTGGCTGTGATCACGGGCCTTGCCTTGGGGGCCGCCATCGGCGCATTGCACGGCTGGCTTATTGCCTACCGCGAGATCCCATCGTTCATCGTCACTTTGGGCGGTTTGATGGTTTGGCGCGGCATGGCCTTCCAAGCCGCCAACGGGCGTACCATCTCGCCACTGGACGAAAAGTTTAAACTGCTGGGCGGTGGGCCTTATGGATCCATCGGCGCCTCTGCCAGTTGGATCTTTGGGGCCGTGGCCTGCGTGGGCGTTCTGGCGCTGCTATATAATAACCGCAAAAACAGCCGCCGCTTTGGGTTTTCCCTGCGCCCCATGTGGGCCGAAGGGTTCTTGGCCACTGTTGGTTGCGCGATGATCCTTGGCGCTGTGTTACTGGTCAACGCCTACCCCCTCCCTAAGGGCATCCTCAAACAAATGGGACGCGAAAGCGGCGAAGACCTGACAGATCAGTTCATCAGCCATGGCTTTGCGATCCCTGTTTTGATCCTCGTGGCCGTCGGGGTCGCCATGACCTTCTTGATGACCCGCACACGGTTTGGCCGCTATGTCTATGCCATCGGCGGCAACCCCGAGGCCGCGGCCCTTGCAGGCATCAATACCCGCTGGATGACGCTGAAAATCTTTGCCCTGATGGGTCTGCTCACTGGCATCGCCTCGGTCATCGCCTCGGCGCGCTTGAACTCGGCCACCAACGCCCTTGGCACTTTGGACGAACTTTATGTCATCGCCGCAGCTGTCATCGGGGGCACCTCTTTGGCCGGCGGGATGGGCACCATTTATGGCGCAATCCTCGGCGCCTTGGTTATGCAAAGCCTGCTGTCTGGTATGGTGCTGATCGGGTTTGATTCCTCTATCCAACGAATGGTTGTCGGATCGGTCCTTGTGATCGCCGTATGGATCGACACCGTTTACCGCAAACGTGCGAAATAAGGAGATCACTATGTTAGACGAACGCAAAGATACTCCACTTGTCGAAATCAAAGACTTGTCCATCGCATTCGGTGGGATCAAGGCGGTCGATCAGGCCTCGGTTGACCTATATCCCGGCGAAGTGGTCGCCATTTTGGGCCACAACGGCGCAGGCAAATCGACCCTGATCAAGATCCTGTCCGGCGCCTATAAACGCGACAGCGGCCAGATTTTTGTCAACGGGGAAGAGGCCGATATTGCCAATCCCCGCGATGCCAAGAAATACGGGATCGAGACGATTTATCAGACGTTGGCCGTAGCCGATAACGTGGATGCAGCCGCCAACCTCTATTTGGGGCGCGAGATCCTGACCAGCTTTGGCACGCTTGATGATGCAGCTATGGAATCCGAGGCGCGGCGAGTGATGGGGCGTCTGAACCCCAACTTCCAACGCTTTAAAGAACCGGTCAGCAAGCTGTCGGGCGGACAACGGCAATCTGTGGCCATCGCCCGCGCGATCCTTTTTAATGCGCGCATCTTGATTATGGATGAACCGACAGCCGCCCTTGGTCCACAAGAAACCGAACAGGTGGGCCATCTGATCCACCAGCTTAAAAAGGACGGCATTGGGATCTTTTTGATCAGCCACGATATTCACGATGTGTTTGATCTGGCTGACCGCGTGGCCGTGATGAAGAACGGCCAAATGGTGGGCTCTGCCCGCACACAGGATGTGACCAAAGACGAAGTTCTGGGGATGATCATCTTGGGCAAATGCCCAGCAGGGGCCACCCCAGGCCCCGGTGCGATGAAGGAATAGGATCCGGTAAACAATCCGGCATCAAAGCATGAGACGGGCGGGCCTGATGGCCCGCCCTTTTTGCTTTCAACACCGAAAAGCTACCGCGCCTGCGCTGCCGGAAAGATATGCACCGTGCTGGCCGCAGGCCCATTGTCCAGGCTCACCAGTTGATCGCAGTCACGCAAAGCGGCACAAACAGGCTCAACCCGGTCACTGAGATCCAGACCAGCCCCACCGATTGTTTCAAACCACAGGGCTTGGGTCAGCGCCAATTCATTCACCAATTCGCAATGGGATGTGTTGATCAAACACGCATCTTCGCGCATCAAATTCATCCGCTCGGCGGTCATAACTGCGGGCTGACCCGCTACATGCGGACCGTGTAGCGAGATAAAATCACTGGCCCGCAAGACCACGTCCAATTCGGACACAATCCGCACGGCTTCAGGAAAATCTCTGGGAACAGCGGCATCATGAGGCACGTAGATATGCACTCTCATGCCAAAGCCAACACTGGCCCGTATCGCCAAATTGCGCGCAGTCTCATCCCACCCCACAAGGCCAAGCACACTGTCCGCCAAGTCATGCGTGCCTTGCGCTAACATCAAAATCAAGGTCATGGCACGATCCGCGCGTCCCGATGTGGGGACTTCGTCAAAGACCTGCGGCACCAAAGGGGCGACAGGGGCCACCGCTTGCTGGCTCGAAATTACCGTAAAAACAGACATCTAATCGCCTCCTTATGCCATTACACGGGCAATGGTTTCGCCAATCACCGCAGGGTTTTCCGCAACCGTCACGCCAGCGGCTGTGAGGATCTCGACCTTTTCCGAAGCACTTTCGCCAAAGGCCGAAATGATTGCGCCTGCGTGACCCATGGTCCGGCCTTTGGGCGCCGTAAGACCCGCCACATAGGCCACTACAGGCTTGCTGATATTGTCGCGAATATACTCCGCCGCCTCTGCCTCTTGCGGGCCACCAATCTCACCGATCATAGCGATCACATGGGTGTCTTCGTCTTGCTCAAACCGCTGCAGAATATCGCGAAAGCTGGATCCGTTGATGGGATCGCCGCCGATACCCACAGATGTCGACACGCCAATGCCGCGCTCTTTTAGTTGGGCCGCGGCCTCATACCCTAACGTGCCAGAACGGCCAACAATGCCAACATGACCAGGCAAATAGATATGCCCCGGCATTATCCCCAACATCGCTTTGCCCGGGCTGATAGTGCCTGCGCAATTCGGCCCTGTCAGAACCATGCGTTTGTCCTTGGGGTAGCGGTACATGTAGCGCTTGACGCGGATCATATCCTGCGCCGGGATCCCGTCAGTGATACAAACACAATAGTGGATGCCTGCGTCCGCCGCCTCCATGATGCTGTCTGCGGCAAAGGGGGGGGGGACAAATACCAAACTGGCCACAGCACCGGTTTCCGCAACCGCCTCTTTGACCGTGTCAAACACGGGCACGCCTTCGACCTGCGCACCGCCCTTGCCGGGCACGACGCCGCCCACAACATTGGTGCCATATGCCAGCATATCCTTGGTATGAAACCGTGCCATTTTGCCGGTAATGCCTTGAACAATGACCTTAGTGTCGCGCTCCAGAAGAATGCTCATGATGCGGCCTCCAAACTTTTGGACGCGCCCGGGTCACGCACAACAACCCCTTGCGACAGGTCGTTTCTCCACGCCCCCACAGCCCGCTCGGCAGCCTCCATAAGGGTGGTGGCGCGGATGATCGGCAGACCACTTTGGGCCAAGATCTTTTGACCTTCTTCGACATTTGTTCCCGCAAGCCGCACGATCACAGGCACGTCGACTTGGGTCTCACGCAGAGCCTGAACCACACCTTCCGCCACCCAATCACAGCGATTGATGCCCGCAAAGATATTGACCAAAATCGCCTCCACATTGCCATCAGAGATGACCAAACGAAACGCCTTGGCCACGCGATCTGGCGTGGCACCACCGCCAATGTCGAGAAAATTCGCAGGCTCTCCACCGGCCAGTTTAATGGTGTCCATCGTGGCCATCGCAAGACCTGCCCCGTTGACGATGCAGCCGATGTTGCCCTCTAGCCCAACATAGCTAAGCCCACGGTCCGCCGCACGGCTTTCGCGCGGATCCTCTTGGGATTTATCCCGCAATTCAGCAACATGAGGATGCCGGAACAAAGCATTGGCATCAAACGTCATTTTTGCATCCAACGCAATGACACGATTGTCACCCGACACCACCAGTGGGTTGATCTCGACCATGGTTGCATCCAGTTCCGTAAAGGCCCGGTAGCACCCTTGCAACGTGCGCACAAACTGCTGAACCAGTGACGCATCAAGGCCCAGTTTGAACGCCAATTCGCGGCCCTGAAATTCCTGCAACCCCACCGCAGGCTCTACTGTGGCACGCACAATACTGTCCGGACGATCCGCACTGATGTCTTCGATTTCCATCCCACCCTCGGCAGAGGCTACGATCATCACCCGTTGGCTGGAACGATCCAGAACAAAGCCCAAATAAAACTCGTGATCGATCTGCAAGGCTTCTTCGACATAGACACGGTAAATGCCTTTGCCCTCTGGTCCTGTTTGGTGCGTGACCAGCTTTTGACCGAACATCCCTTCCGTAGCATCCTGAATTTCCGTATCGGAGGCGCAGATCTTGACGCCCCCGGCCTTACCGCGTCCACCGGCATGCACTTGCGCCTTAACAACCCAGCGTTCGCCGCCCAGTTCGCGAGCACGATAGGCGGCTTGTTCGGGGCTGTAGGCCAAGGCACCGCGTGGCACCGTGACCCCAAAGTTCGATAGCACTTCTTTGGCTTGATATTCATGGATGTCCATTGCGTCTCTCCTCCCAAAGATACCGCTGCGGTCGCGCGGGGCTTACTGGGCTGCCATAGCCGCTAGGTAATGCTCGTTCAGGGCACCCTCCACGGCGTCCATATCAACCTGCCCACCCAGATCCGTAATGGCTGTGGCAAAACGGGTGGCAATGTCGGATATCGTGGACTGGTTGAGCAGGTTCAGGATACCGATGCGCACCTGAACGGGTTCTGACAACGTGGGCCAGATGCCAAAGTTCTGCGCACGACAATGCTGAACCAGTTCCATCTCGCGCCCAGCCAAAGCTGGCGGCAAATTCAAAACAATCAGCGAGGTCATGTTGGACGTCACATCGCAGCCCATGGCCGTGACCGCTGCACGCAAAGCTGCCTCGTGGAACGCATAATCCTTGGCCCGTTGTGCGATGCTTTCTTGTAAAGTGATCCGCAGCGCTTCGTGGAAGGCCGCAACCGCATAGGCGCTGTGGGTCCGGTGATAGGTGCCTTTTTCAACATCTTGGCCGTCGATGATGCCCCAATGACGGGCCTCAAGGATTGGATGATGCACAAAAGTGCGCGTGCCCGTGGCCTTTAGTGTTTCAATGAACTGATCCGTGAAGGACACTGGTGCATAGGTCAGCGGCAAACAGCAGATGCCCTTTTGAGGGCAAGAGGCCCAGCCATGCACACCGGGATAATCGTCAATTGCGAAATCCTCGACACCTAGGGATGACACCGCATCGACCAACCCCATTGCGCCATGTTTCACACAGGCGTCCGAGAACCCCCGGATGTCATTGATCCGGCCGGATCCGGTTTCCCAATGGGCCATTGCCGCCCATTTTGGTTTGTGTTCGGCCAAAGCCGCCTCGACGATCTCGCCAGTGACGGATTGACCGTGCGGGACGTTGATGATCGTAACGCTGGCGGCCTGCGGATCCAGCGAATTTGCCTCCAATTCCTCGGCAGTGGCCGCCTTCATCCGGACGGTCAGGCCGTCGATACCTGAGAAGGTGCCGTTGACGAACATCACCACTTTGTCGCCGGGCATCACACCTGCAAACATGACGTCCAGCCCGCTCCAACCTGTGCCAGCCACGCCATAAGTGTACGTATTTTGGGTGCCCATCACATCGCGCAGCATCTTCTTGCATTCGACCATGCCACGCAGAACATCCGGGTGCATGTGGTCCGCAAGGCCCGCGCCAGCGAACCGCGCCAAAACGCGCGCATCGGTGTTGCCCGGCCCCGGTCCAGCGGCGATAGTGTGGGGAATATCGAGTTGGGGAAATGGAACGATCGCGTTCATAGTCGTGTGGCCCTCCCAAGCGCAAATAGGTCAAAATGGGTAACTTGGCCTCAAAATGCACAGCATGGACAAAGGCGGCAACATCCCTTACTCCTGCTTTTGGGTAGCTAAAGGTATGGGAAAAACCCCACCCAAAAGTCTAAAAATACCACTGTATACCGTCATAAGACCCACCCATACGGGTAGTAAATTGCGAAAAAGAGCCTGATAACAAATGGTTAATCAAAATGAACGTCCCGTGGATATCATGCTCGCCGACAGCAATCCCCTGGTTTTGTCCGCAATGGCCGAGCTTTTTGAGCGAGATCCGCGATTCTCGTTGGTGGCCACGGCCGCCACGGCCGAAGGGTTCCTTGGCACTGTAATGCGCGTACCCTGCCAAGTGGGCGTTATCGATTGGTCCCTCCCCGCGCTTGGGGGCGCGAAATTGATCGAAGTGCTGCGCGATCAAGAAAACGCGCCGCGCCTCGTGGTCTACGGCGACGACGGTGGCGATGTGCCCCGCTTGGCCATGACCGCAGGCGCTGCGGCCTTCGCACCCCGATCCGCGCCAGTTGAAACCTTGCTCGAGACCTGCCGCGATGTAGCAGCGGGCAAAATGGTCTTTCCGTTTCTCGACGTGCGCGAATTGCAACAGGATCCCATTTCGCAACTCAGCCGCAAGGAACGCATGATCCTTGAGGCGCTGTCCAAGGGCCTGACCAATCGCGAGTTGGCCGCCGAATTGGGTATCTCGATCAACACAGTGAAATTCCACCTTTCGAACCTTTTCGATAAGCTAGACGTCAAAAACCGAGCAGCCGCGATCGCGTTTTTCTATGCATCGCGCATGGCGCAAGGCCCTACCTCGGACCTGTAATAAAATTACGCAATTGCGCACGCGCATATAATTTTATTTCTTGACAGCTCACCGACTTCCAGCGTTTGAATGGCCGCCATCTGACCATCATCTGCGCGAAGGAGCAGTCCAAAATGTCGTTTCACCCCATCGAACAGGCCCCCGGTCGCCTGAACCGTTCCGAGTTAGCCGTCCCAGGATCACAGCCGGAAATGTTTGAAAAGGCAGCAAAATCTGACGTCGATGTGATCTTTTTGGACCTCGAGGATGCCGTCGCCCCCGATGAAAAAGAACAGGCGCGCAAGAACATCATCAAGGCCCTAAACGAGATCGACTGGGGCACCAAATCCATGTCGATCCGCATCAACGGACTCGACACACATTACATGTATCGCGACGTCGTCGACATTGTCGAACAGGCTGGCGAACGCCTCGATCTGATCATGATCCCCAAGGTTGGCACCGCCGCTGATGTCTATGCAGTCGACATGATGGTCACTCAAATTGAGGACGCAAAAGGTTACAAAAAGCGCATCGGCTTTGAACATATTATCGAAACCGCTTTGGGTATGCAGAACATCACGGAAATCGCTGGCGCCTCCAAACGTAACGAAAGCCTGCATTTCGGTGTGGCCGATTATGCGGCTTCGACGCGCGCACGGACGACTGTCATTGGCGGCGTGAACGAAAACTATGCAGTCCTGACCGATCCGGCCGAAGATGGCAGTCGCGAAACCCATTGGGGCGACATGTGGCACTACGCTTTGGCCCGCATGGTTGTGGCCGCCCGCGCCAACGGATTGCGCCCCATCGACGGCCCCTTTGGCGACTTCAAAGACCCAGATGGCTACCGTGCCGCTGCCTACCGCGCAGCTGTTTTGGGCTGCGAAGGCAAATGGGCCATCCACCCCAGCCAAATCGCCCTCGCCAACGAAGTCATGAGCCCCTCTGAAGCAGAAATTACCAAGGCCCGGCGCATTCTAGAGGCCATGGCCGACGCAGAAGCCGCGGGCAAAGGCGCCGTTTCCCTCGACGGACGCTTGATCGACTACGCATCCATCCGGCAGGCCGAAGTTCTGGTGGAAAAAGCCAAGCAGATTGCGGGCGCATAACCCCCGTGGCAGAGTGGCGGGACGTTAACCAAAGAAAGTCCCGCCCATGCCAATCATCCGCGTTGATCTCTTCGAAGGCCGCTCAGTGGACCAAAAGAAAGCCATCGTCAAAGAACTGTCCGAGGGGCTGGCCCGCACCGCAGGATGCTCGGTTCAGGCTGTAGAGGTCTTGATCACAGATCATTCGAAGGACGACTGGGGCTTTGGCGGCGTCACGGCCCGCGACAAATTTCCAGACTAATGCAACCGCACCCCTTGGCGGGTCAATTCGGCTTGCACAGCGCCTAAATCAATCTGGTCCAACGGCAGGTTGAATTTCAAAGACAAGGCCGCTGCCACACCTGCCCCCTGCCCTTGAACCGCGCAGCAGGCCATGTTGCGCGTGGCCGCGTGGCTGACCGCGTCGCCACCTGTAGACCGTCCCGCAACCAGCAAGTGACCCACGCCTTTTGGCAGCATCGACCGATAGGGAATATGCATGTAGCGCCCGGTCGTTGGCAGGATCAAAATTCCATAACCATCTATAAACTCTGGATAAATCCCGATGCTATCGTCAAACCGTGCCTCATGGCGCACGTCTGTCTCAGTCATGTTATAGACCGCGTCGATCTTGCGAGTGTCGCGAATACCAATCGACATGCCAAAATTGCGCAACCGGATCCCCGAACCACCGGGCATGTAGCGCCGCAAAGCCTCAATCGCCAGCATTGCCTGTTTGCGCCCCTCAATCTCGAACTGGGTCAGGCTATCGGGATCCGTCCCATCGCAGCCCGCCAGATGGATCAGGTTCATATAGGTCATCTCGCCACTGTCGTGTACAGCGCCCCAAGTGCCTGAAATCGTGTTCAAATGCGGCGGGATCACCCCGTCTTGAATCGCTTTCTCAAATGGCTTTTTGATAAAGGGCGAGAACATATCGTCCTCTTTCCCGTCCGTCTCGACCGTCCATTCGCCGGTGGACCAGTCCTTGTAGGTCAGCGGGTTGGCCTTCACATCCTCCATGAATTTCGCTTTATCAACGCCTGCCACATGGAACATGACGCTGGCTGCTTGCATCTCTTCCACTGGGGTTTTGTGGCCAGGCGCGCCCGCCCGCGTAGCCACATCCGCGTCGCCTGTCGCATCGATCACCCGCTTGGCAAGGATCGCTTCCCGACCTGCTTTGGATTCCACGATGATGCCCGTGATGATGTCGCCCTCCATCACCGGCGCCACGAATTGACGGTGCAACATCGGATGAATGCCTGCCTCCTCGACCAAGCGGTCGGCCACCAATTTGAAACCTTCGCTGTCCAATTCATAGCTCAGGGATTGGCTTTCAGGCGTGGCGGCCCCCATGGCTTTGGCGCGCTCTTCGAACTCCATTCCAATGCCACCCGCCTCGACGGTTTGTTCGTGGCGATACCATGCGAACCCTTCGACACCGACAACCGTGATATTGCCGCCAAAACAGCCAAAGCGTTCCACAAGCGTCACTTCTACACCGGCCCGCGCTGCGGCCAAAGCCGCCGCCAATCCCGCAGGGCCCGATCCCACAACCAAAACATCCGTTTGATGTATGACGTCGATCTGACGCGCGGGTTCGGTGATTTGCATTAGCCGCCTCGGTGTTTGAAACTGTCCCGCCGGAAAGAATAAAGCGCATTGGGATCCACCGCCACATCAATCACCGCAGGCCTGCCGCACTCCAACGCCGCTTGCAGCGCATCACCCACTTCCCCCAGTTTTTCGGCGCGGAATCCCTTGGCACCGTACAGCTCTGCTAGCTTGTCAAAGGGCGGGCTACTCACATCGGCCCCAATGTAGCGACCGTTGAAAAAGTCACGTTGATAGGCTTTTTCAGCGCCCCAACAGCCATTGTTCATCACAATAGTGATAGTCGGGATGTCATGATCCACCGCCGTAGACAGCTCAGAGACCGTCATACCAAAGCCGCCATCGCCCATCAAACTGATCACAGGCCGATCCGGTTGCGCCAGCTTGATGCCCAACCCAGCGGCAAATGAAAAGCCCACCAAACCAAAATCCAACGGCGTGAACAGACTGCGCGGCTGATGGTAGTTCAGCGCATCGGTGGCCTGCAAACACAGCGTGCCTGCATCCATCGTGATCGCGGCGTCCTGCGGGATCGCATCGCGCAAGGCTTTGAACAAACCAGAGGGTTGCGTCGGATGGGTGAGGATCGCATCGGCATCCCGCGCGGCTAAAAACGCGGCACGTTCCGTCTGGAAGGCCTTGGTCCACGCCTCCGCCTTCGCCCGGTCCGCAAGGCCCTGAACCGCCGTGGTCAATTGCTGGGCCACTGTCGGCGCATCGCCCCAAATGCCAATCTCGATGGGGAAGAAACGACCAATGGCTGTCGGTTCCAGTTCTACATGGATGATCTTCGCGGCGCGGTTGATGTTGTCATAAGTATAGAAGGTCGCGTTGAAGCCCAGCCGCGTGCCCAGTGCCAGGATCACGTCAGCCTCCTTGACCAAACGACTGGCCACTACATTGCCACGCGGCCCCATTTGCCCTGCATAGAGCGGGTGACCAAACGGGATTGCGTCCCCATGGCCGGGCGAGGCGACAATCGGACAATTCAGCGCCTCGGCCAGATCAGTTGCCGCCTTGTGGCCCACGGTGTTCTTGATGCCACCACCTGCGATGATCACGATGCGCGGGCTGCCCACAAGCAATGCTGCGGCCTGCGCGATTTGATCGGGATGCCCCGCAGGAACAGAGGTATTGCGACTGCCCACCTCCATCGCGTCGAACTCGGCCTGAGCGGCCAAAACATCGCGCGGCAAGTTCAATTGCACTGGCCCCATGCGGGGCGATAGGGCCGTGCGAAAGGCTTCGGACACCAGTTCGGGCACGCGATCGGTGCTGGGGGCGGTCCAGGTTTTCTTGGTCACAGGCGTGAACACCGATTGCTGGTCCACCTCCTGAAACGCATCGCGGTAGACGTGGCCTGACGACAATGCACCCGCGATGGACACAACCGGCGAATAGGCCGCTTTGGCCTGAGAAAGACCCGTCACCAAATTGGTGGCCCCCGGTCCGTTTTGCCCCGCCAGAATGACCCCCGCCTGCCCCGACGCACGCGCATATCCGTCCGCCATATGGGTCCCCGTGCGTTCGTCATGGACCCCTATAAAGTCGATGGTGTCCGCGTCATAAAGCGCGTCAAACATCTCCATCGTGGCCGATCCGATTAGACCAAAGACATGTTTCACATCCTGCGCCTTAAGGGCTTCGACGGCGGCTTGCCCACCGGACATTTGTTGTTTCATTGGGTCTGGCTTTCTAGAAATTCGCGGATAGGGACAGCAAAAGCTTGGGGATCTTCCATCAAGCCAAGATGCTGTAAATGTGGAATAATTTTCGTCTGCGCCTCGGGGATTTGTGCGGCAATGGCATGCGACATGGCGGGTGTGCTGCCTGTATCGTTCTCGCAGGTCATCACAAGGCTTGGTGCCGTGATTTGCGCCGTAGGGTTGGTCAATTCAACCACCCCATTAGCCAGCACCCAGGCAGCACCCGCATAGCTTTCGGGGTGCACATGTCCGCGCCAAGCGATCACTTTGTCAGGGCCATCGCCCACCACCAGATATTCGGGCGTGAACCAGCGTTGCAGGGCGCTGTCCATCGTGGCCATGGCCCCTTGGTCCAGCACGGTTTTGGCGCGTGCTTCGACCTGCGCCTGCAACGCAGGCCCCCGATCATGGGGCGAATTCAAAATGCACAGCGAGGCGACACGGTCTGGAAAGTCCAAGGCAAAGCGACGGTTGATCATCCCACCTATGGAAAAGCCAACGATATGGGCCTTGGTCACGCCCACCTCCTCCATCAAACCCGCGATCTGGCGGGCATAAAGTGATAGGCTCACCTCCTCAGGCGCAGGGCCACTCTCCCCATGCCCATAAAGGTCATAGTTGAGCACCCGAAAGCCTGCAAACTCGGGCAACACAGGCTGCCAGATCTGCCGACACAGGCCCAGCCCGTGGATCAAGACGATCAAAGGGGCCCCTTCAGGCCCCATCAGATCATATGCTGTTCCATCCTTGGCTTTAGACACCGGCGGGATTGTCCACATCGCGGCCCATAGCCTTGAGATCCGCATAGCGATCCCCGATCCGGTGGTGTGGATGGCCGCCAACCGAAGCCCCCAGAGCCATGATAATTTCGTCCTCTGCAGGGGCATCAGGCACGGTCAAATGTATCGTCTGATAATGCGAGCGCCGCCCGCCATCGTCCTTGTCCATCAGCGGGATCATCAGCGAACAACCCGCAGCCCCACGCGTATTGGTGAACGCCAGATAGGTTTTGGCCTTGACTGCATCGCGGAACTGGTTGCCGAACCAAAGGGTATGGGTCAGCGCCTGCGCATGTTCGATCTCGCCGCCCATGCCGACGACGCTGGCCTTGCCGTAGCCTTCCAACGCATCCCCTGTCACATCAAGGATCATGTCGGTCAACAACTTGCCTAATTCCGGCCCCTGCTCCACCACTTCGGGCTGCAAATCTTCAACGAAGCCACGCCCGAACCAAGGGTTCTTGATGATCGCCAAAGCGGCCACCAATTTGGTCGGCGTAGGCACCGCACGGCCCCCTTCGATATGGGTCGTCTGGATGTGCATCAGGGTGCGGCGAATTTCAGCTGGCAAGGGACATTTCCTTTTCAAAAGCAGGCATGACGTGATCGATGAACAGTTGGAGCGAGCGTTTTTGCACCTCCATATCCAAGCCCATCGAGGCGTAGTAGATGAAGGCGTCGACGCCAAGGGTCTCATAGGCGCGAAGTTTTTCGATGACGGTCTCAGGCGAGCCAAACATTAGGTTTTCTTCCAGCATAGTCGGATCGACCCGCACGTTGCCCTCTAGTTCCTCAAGGGGCACATTTTCCGGGAAACCGTTTACCACGTCGCCCTTTTTCATCATCAGATTACCAAACTTGCCCAGCACATTGCGGATCGATCCCATAGTGGCAGCGCGATCCTCTTCATTGGCATAGACCGCCGTGTGGCGCATGCAAGCAAAGGTACCGTTCCAATTTCCACCAGCCTTTTCAATGGCTTCACTCAACAAGGCTTTGTATTTCTCGGCCTCAGCCATGGGCATCGTCAAGGGCCAACACATCACATTGCAGTCATTGGCCACAGCGTAGTCAAAGGTCGCAGGGCTGCGCGCGGCAACCCACATGGGAACGTCCGCTTGCACTGGTTTGGGGCAGGATGTGGCCTTGGGGAACTGCCAGTTTTCGCCCTGATGTTCCACATCGCCCTTCCACAATTCCCGCACCAACGGCAACATTTCCTGCATGTATTTATGACTGTCTTTCTGATCCAATCCGGGGCGCATGCGGTCAAACTCGCGCTGATAGGCACCAGATCCCAGGCCCAACTCCAAACGCCCCCCAGACAGCAGGTCCACCATTGCCGCCTCACCGGCCAAATTGATCGGATGCCAGTAGGATGCATTGGCCACGCCACAGCCCACACGAATGTCCGTCGTATGATCGGCCCACCATGTCATCAGCTGAAACGGGTTCGGCGCGATGGTCATTTCCAACGCATGATGTTCGGCTGCCCATGCCACCTCAAAACCCGCTTTGTCGGCCATTTTGACCATCTCCAACGTGTGATCCCGCATGGCGAGCATATCCGTCGTGTCGTCCATCCGCTCAAGGTTAATGGCTATGTGAAATTTCATTGTGTCCTCCTATCGCGGTTGAAATGGGCTGGCCAAAGGATCGTCGGACATGTTCATCCAAACGGTCTTAGGCCGGGTGTAATCATAGATCGCCTGAAAGCCGCTTTCGCGCCCATGGCCTGATGTCTTCATGCCCCCAAATTCGGCAATGGGACTGATGGCCCGGTAGGTATTGACCCAAACAATGCCTGCCTTGATGCGCCGCGCCATTCGCAACGACCGGGCGCTGTCGCGGGTGAAAATCCCTGCTGCCAGCCCGTGCTTGGTGTCATTGGCCAGCGCGAGGGCCTCTTCCTCCGTTTTAAATCGCTGGACGGCCAGCACAGGGCCAAAAAGTTCGGTATCCACGATGGTCATATCTTGGCGCGGACACTCGATGATTGTCGGCTCAAAAAACAGCCCATCGCCCGTAACGGCATTACCGCCCGATAAGACCGTTCCGCCCTCGTCCACAGCCAAGGCCACTTGCGCCTGAATGTGGTCCATCTGTCCTTGGGTACACAGCGGCCCCATCTCGGTCTCATCCGCCTGAGGGTCGCCAATGACGATGCCTTTGGCGATTTTTACCATCTTTTCAAGGAATTCATCAGCGATATCTTCGTGCAAATACAGCCGGGATCCGGCCACACAGGACTGCCCCGTAGCTGCAAAGATCCCTGCGACCGAGCCGTTCACGGCACTTTCGATATTGGCGTCCTCAAACACGATGAACGGGGATTTTCCGCCCAGTTCGAGGCTGACTTCGGCAAAGTTATGGGCCGAGTTTCGGATCACATGGGCCGCAGAGGCAGGCCCACCGGTAAAGGCGACGCGGGCCACCAAGGGATGGCTGGTTAAGGCGCGACCACACGGCTCGCCCAGCCCTGTGACGATGTTGATGACCCCGTCGGGAATGCCGGCCTTGGCAATCAATTTTCCGAATTCTAACAAAGGTGCGCTGGCATGTTCCGAGGCCTTCATCACCATCGTGTTGCCCGCCGCGAGGGCCGGTCCGATCTTGACCGCACTGAGGAACATCTGCGAATTCCACGGCACCACAGCGGCCACCACGCCCAAGGGTTCGCGATCCGTAAAGACAAACATATCGGGTTTGTCGATGGGCAGCGTGTCGCCATTGATTTTGTCAGCCGCCCCGCCAAAAAACCGCAAAAACTCTGCAATATAAGTGGCTTGCCACTTGGTTTCTTTGAACATTTTGCCTGTATCCCGGGTCTCGACACGGCCCAGTTCTTCGGAATGTTCTGCCAGCAGATCCCCCAAACGCGTGATGCATTTGCCGCGTTCAGTTGGGGTCATCTGTCCCCAAGGGCCGTCCAACGCGGCATCAGCGGCGCGCACAGCGGCGTCTACATCTGCCTCGGTCGCGTTGGGCACGCAGGACCAGATGTCGCCTGTGCTGGGGTCGAAACTGTCCAACAAACCACCATCGCTGGCCGCGACCCATGCGCCGTTGATCAGCATTTTGTATTCTGTGATTTCCGTCATGGCCGTCCCCGTTTTTTCCAAAGCCTAGGGGAAAAAATCAATGCTGGATAACGAATAATATAGCATATATAATTCGAGAAAACCGAATTGCGGTGCCATGAACCTTTCCGAGATCCAAACTTTCCTCGCAATCATTGAAACTGGCAGCCTTGTGCGGGCCTCGGAACGGCTGAATGTGACCCAATCGACCGTCACCGCGCGGCTCAAATCCCTTGAGGCTGAATTGGGTCAAACCTTGATCATCCGCAACAAATCTGGTGCGGCGACAACCGCCTCGGGGCAGCGATTAAAACGCTATGCAGAAACCATGTTGGACCTGTGGCAACAAGCACGGCGCGACACAGGTCTGCCCGACGGGGTCAGCGGCGTCTTTAACATCGGCTGTCACCCGGATCTGTGGCAGGGCATGGGCAAAGCGATCTTTTCCAGCCTGCACAAAGCCCATCCGGAATTGGCCCTGTCGATCTGGCATGGCACCGGCGCAGAACTACAGCGCTGGCAGGCTGACGGGCGCATCGACATGGCCATCGGCTATCGCGGTGCCACATCAGAAGGGCAGGTTTTGTTCGATCTGGGCGCTGACACCCGCGTGTGTGTCTCAACCGAGGCCGATAGCCCGATCCGGTTTAATCCAGGCTATGTCTATGTGGAGGCTGGCGAGGATTTCGGCCGCTGGCATGCCGCCACTTACGCCGACGCGGGCACCGCCAAACTAAGTTTTGGCACCGCCGCCCTCGGTCTGGCCCATGTGTTACAATCCGGTGGCTCGGCCTATTTGCCCCACCGCATGGTCGCGCGACACTTGCAGCGGGGCCGGTTGTTCCATCTGTCAGATGCGCCACCCTATCTGCGCAAGGCCTTTGCAGTGGTCAATCAGGCAGCGCTCGGCGACATCGACATCAGTTTGCATCTCCCACCCGCAGAATCGTGAATTGAAATTTTGCTCAAAATGGGCCACACCAGTGCCAATTAGGCAGAATGGCAAAGATCCCAAAAGGGACGGCCAAACAAACAAGGAATTGAGCAATGCGAACTTTCGTCCTTTGTGCGGCATTGGCGTTGACCAGCGCGCCCGTGTTCACAACACCCGCCGAGGCAGGCGTCATCACCCGTGCGTGCATGCAATCAGACCGCAAAGCCGCAAATCGGCGGTTGTGTAGCTGCATCCAATATGCGGCCAACAAGACCCTGACCAAGGCCGACCAACGTGTGGCCTCGAAGTTTTTCAAAGACCCGCACAAAGCACAGGAAATTCGGCAATCAGACCGGTCTAGTCACGAGCGGTTCTGGCTGAAGTACAAGCAATTTGGAAAAACGGCAGAGGCTTACTGCAGCTGATCCAACAAGGCTTTGGAGGCTTGTTCGATCAGGTCCAAAGCCCCTTCAAAATCGCGCGTATAATACGGATCCGGCACTTCGGTTTGATTTGCAAAACGCGCGAAATTTTCGACGGGGGTCGCATTACCTTTGGGACGCAAATGTTCGATATCTGAAAGGTTTTGCGCGTCCATTCCCAAAATTAGATCAAAATCATCGAAATCTCTCGCTGTGAACGGTCGCGCACGGAGGTGATCCATTGCGATCCCGCGCGCCAAAGCGGCGTCCTGCATCGGCCCGTAGGGTGGTTTGCCGTGATGCCAATCAGCAGTTCCTGCACTGTCCACTTCAAACGCACCATCGCTGATCTGCGTAAAGACCGCTTCGGCCGTGGGCGAGCGACAGATATTGCCAAGGCAGACGAATAAGATACGCTTTGTTATACGGACATCCCAACATAAGGCAGTGGCATGAGCAAGATTGTAATTCTGACAGGCGCAGGCATTTCTGCGGAAAGCGGTCTTGGCACATTCCGGGCCGAGGACGGCTTGTGGGCCGAACACCGCGTAGAGGACGTGGCCACGCCCGAGGGCTTTGCCCGCAATCCTGAACTGGTCATGACATTTTACAATGACCGCCGCGCCCAGAGCTATGAGGCCAGTCCGAACGCTGCCCATGTGGCCTTGGCCGCGCTACAGCAGGCCGATGGGTTTGACGTGGTGATCGTGACACAAAACGTGGACGATTTACATGAACGTGGCGGCGCGGACGCGATCCACATGCACGGCGGTCTTACCACGGCGCTCTGTCATCACTGCGGTCATCGTTGGCCCGCACCCTTGGTGATGGATCTGGCCGATACTTGTCCGTCCTGTGGGCAGACCAGCACGCGGCCCGATATCGTGTGGTTTGGCGAGATGCCTTATCAGATGGACCGGATCGAACGGCATCTGTCGGAGTGTGATTTGTTTGTCTCCATTGGCACCTCGGGCAATGTTTATCCCGCTGCTGGGTTTGTCCAGATGGCCAAAATGAGTGGTGCCGAGGCACTGGAGTTGAACCTGGAACCGTCGCAAGGGGCCAGCTATTTCGACAAGGCGATCAATGGTCCAGCCAGCCAAATTGTGCCTGAATGGGTGCGTTCACTGATAGGGTAGACGCCTCCGGCGAGGAGGTATTTCAGGACTAAAGAAACGCGCCCCGCCAGAGGATTTGGATTAGTTCGTCGTGCTGTGGCCAGAGTGGTTGGAATGATCCGTGCCGCCATGGGCGCCTGCTTGCGGTTTGCGTGTCAGATCAACTGGGATCTGGACAGTAATGTCACCTGCCTGTTCGAACGTCAGGGTCACTTCGATCATTTTGTCTTGCTCAAAGCGAGTGGTAAGCCCCATGAACATCACATGTTCTCCGCCACGTTTGAGGTGCAATGTGGCACCGGCAGGCAGTTCAAAGCCGTCCTCTACATGGGTCATCATCATCACCCCGTCTTTTTCGATATGCGTGTGCAGCTCAACCCGTTTGGCCGCAGGACTGGAGGCCGCGATCAGCCGATCCGCCGTATCGCCGTGGTTCATGATCTGCATAAAGGCCGCACCAGCCATAGCCGTAGGCGTCGAGGCGCGGGCATAGGAATCCATGACCATGATCGAACCCATATCGCCTGCATGTGCAGCAGGGGCCAACAAAACAGCAGCACAGGCCGCGCGAAGGATATTTGAAAGTGCCATTAAGTGCACTCCTTTTGAATGTCTTGAAATTTTCGTTTAGGAACGGGGGATTACGCCAGCGTCGGCGGATCCCTTGCCCCAAGCCTGCGATCCCCGATCCGGCCTTGGGTCAAGGCAACCAGCGGTACAACGACCGATTTGGAAATTTGTTTAGGCCGATCGGGTATTGCGGCACCACTTGCCGCAGCCCATGGGGTCAGAACGCAATCGGGGCAGAACTGCCCACCCAATGTCGGATTGCCCTCGGCATCCACGGTCACAACTTGCGTGCCATGGGCCAGACAGAGCGTCATCTGACCCGTAGCGGCAGCTTGGCCGCGGGCCACAGCCATGGTTTGGCTGGTCAACACCATCAACCCTACGATCAGGGTCAATGCGAATATGCGCGTGAACTGTCTCATCACTTTGCAGATATGCGTAACACAGACACAAAGCAAAGGGACAAAATGAAACAGCCCCACCAAATGGCAGGGCCGTGTCGTCAATCTGTCAAAGCGACTTAGGCAGACGCTTTGGCGATGTCTTTTTTGATTTTCAAAGCTGCTGTGGACAGTTCGGCGTCTTTGGCTTTTGCCATGAACGCGTCCAAACCACCGCGGTGGTCAACTGTGCGCAATGCAGCGTTGGAGATCCGCAGTTTGAACGAACGGCCCAAAGTCTCTGACGCGAGGGTCACGTCCTGCAGGTTGGGCAGAAAACGACGGCGTGTTCTGTTTTTGGCGTGGCTGACATTGTTGCCAACCATTGGGCCTTTACCGGTCAATTCGCAACGACGCGACATGGGAATACCTCTGGCATTTAACTTGGACGGTGGCCCCGCGCAGAGCGGCGACCTGAATTGAAGCTTGCGTTTAGGGGGAATCGCCCGATGCGTCAAGGCCTGCGGGCCCTAGGGTCGATGTTTTTCACGCCACGCCTGAATTAGCTGTCTGTCTTGGCAAAAAACGTGGCCAAAACCTGTGTCGCCGCGGCACTGGCGGCGATATCACCCGATTGGACAGCCGTGCGCAAGGCCGTCATCTGATCGGCGACAGCGCTGGATTTGGCCAATTGGCTGAGCACGCCGTGCTGCACTTCGGCCTCAAACCAATGCATCGCTTGGGCCGCGCGCCGTTTGGCAAAATGCCCATGGGTTTTGCGCCAGTCAGTGAGGGCCTGAACATCGCCCCAGACCTGATCTAAACCATCGCCCTCCAGCGCCGAGGCCATCACAGCCTTGGGAAACTCATCAGGATCCTGCGCCCGTTTGCGCAACAGTCGCAAGGCACCGGAATAATCCGCACAGGTGCGCGTCGCCGCAGGCTTGAGATCCCCATCGGCCTTGTTGATCACGATCAGATCGGCAATCTCCATGATGCCACGTTTGACGCCTTGCAACTCGTCACCGCCCGCAGGGGCCAGCAACAACATAAACACATCCGCCATTTCGGCGACCATGGTCTCGGATTGGCCCACCCCAACGGTTTCGATCAAGACCACGTCGAATCCAGCAGCCTCAACAATCGCCACGGCCTCGCGGGTACGCCGCGCCACGCCGCCCAGATGCGATTGGCTGGGGCTGGGGCGAATAAAAGCGTTTGGATCGCGACTAAGCCGTTCCATACGTGTCTTGTCACCCAGAATTGACCCGCCCGAGCGGGTCGAGGATGGATCAACCGCCAGCACGGCCACCTTAAGGCCCTGCCCGGTCAAAAGCATGCCAAACGCTTCGATAAATGTGGATTTACCGACCCCGGGCGTGCCAGACAGACCGATGCGCAGGGCCTGACGCGCACCCCCCAAAGCGGCCAGCAATTCAGCCGCTTGGGCGCGATGGTCATCACGACCACTTTCAACCAAGGTGATGGCCCGGGCAATGGCGCGGCGTTCGCCTTGTGCAACCCGCTGGGCCAGTTCAGAAATATCCATACCGCAGATGTGCCCAATCTGCGCTTGCCTGTCCATAGGGCTTTCACAGATAACAGCCCTATGACCGCTCTGCCGATTGATCCGATCCTGCCCGAATTGGTGGCCACTCTGCGCCAACACGGCCGCGCTGTATTGCAAGCGCCCCCCGGTGCTGGCAAAACCACGCGCGTTCCGCTGGCCTTGCTGGAGGACCAGACGATCACCGGCAAAATCCTGATGCTGGAGCCGCGCCGCCTTGCAGCCCGTGCAGCAGCAGAACGTATGGCCAATACCTTGGGTCAGCAGGTTGGCGACACAGTGGGCTACCGCATGCGTGGGGCCTCAAAATCCGGGCCCAACACCCGGATAGAAGTCGTCACCGAGGGCATATTGACCGCCATGATCCAATCGGACCCGGAACTGACCGGGATCAGTGTGGTCATCTTTGACGAATTTCACGAACGCAGCCTGAATGCGGATTTAGGGCTGGCGCTGGCGTGGGACATTCGCGGCGCCCTGCGCGAGGATCTGCGACTGTTGGTGATGTCCGCCACACTGGATGCAGCCCCAGTGGCCCAAATGCTGGACGCAGCACCGATCGTGACCTCCGAAGGCAAATCCTTTCCGGTGGATATCCGGCACCTTCCCAAACCCACTGGCAAGGACATTCGGCTGGATCAGGCCACGTGCGAATTGGTGGTGCAAGCGATCACAGAAAATCCGGGCTCGGCCTTGGTGTTCCTACCCGGCGAGGGTGAAATAAAACGCACCGAGGCCTTGCTGGCCAAGGCACTGCCCTCCGACTGCACAATCGCGCCGCTCTATGGTGCGCTGCCCTTCGCCCAACAGCAAAAAGCCATTCAACCCACCGCGACAGGCCGCAAAATTGTGCTGGCCACGGCAATCGCGGAGACGTCTCTGACGATCCAAGGCATTCGCATTGTGGTGGACGCAGGACGGGCGCGGCGGGCGCGCTATGATGCAGGCTCGGGCATGTCGCGGCTGGTCACCGAACGGGTCAGCCGTGCCGAAGCAACACAACGCACAGGCCGCGCAGGCCGCGTCGCAGCAGGGGTCAGTTACCGCCTGTGGACTAAGGGTGAAGAGGGCAGTCTGCCCGCCTTCCCCCCAGCCGAGATCGAAGCCGCGGATCTGACGGGCTTGGCACTGGAACTGGCACGTTGGGGCAGCACGGGCGCCGATCTGGCCTTACTGACGGCCCCGCCCGAGGGCCCAATGGCGCAGGCCCGCGCCTTGCTGCATGACCTTGGGGCTTTGGATACAAAGGGGGCGATCACGGCCCATGGACGCGCTTTGGTCCGGCTACCGCTTCATCCGCGACTGGCCCATATGGTGACTATAGCCGGACCCGACGCTGCCCCTTTTGCCGCTTTGCTCAATGGGCGGGATGTGCTGATGCGCGGTGCGCCCGTGGATCTGTCCTTGCGCCTTGAGGCCCTGCGCGATGCCCGTGCTTTTGCCCGCAACCGTAGTTTTGCGATAAACCACGCCGCCTTAGCCGAAACCCGGGCAGAGGCCCAGCGCCTACGCCGTTTCACAGATAAAGCCAGTGACTTAACCCCTGCCCAAATGTTGGCACTGGCCTACCCCGACCGGATCGGCCAGCACCGCAAAGGCGACGCGCCCCGCTATATTCTGTCGGGCGGCAAAGGGGCTTATCTGGAGGCAGCCGATCCGCTGGCCCGCAGCCCGTTCATTGTCGCCAGCGATCTGGACGGCGATCAACGGGAGGCCAAAATCAGGGCCGCACTCCCCATCAGCTATGCTGAGATTTGCGAAGTCTACGCGGCCACCATTGCTTGGCACGACCTGTGCGAATGGTCCAAACGCGAGGGCCGCGTGATCACCCGCCAACAATTGCGACTGGGGGCCATTGCGCTGGAAGACCGTACATGGTCCGACGCCCCACCCGAAGATATCGCCGTGGCGATGTTAGACGGGGTGCGGCAACTGGGCTTGTCCCCATCCAATGCGGCCAAACGTTTTGTTGCACGGGTCGAAATCGGCATATCCGGCGGTCTAGATTTGCCCGATCTGAGCGAAGCTGCGTTGATGGACAATCTTGAGGCATGGCTCTTGCCGCATCTGACCGGCGTGCGCAGTGCGGCGGATTGGAAGGGGTTCGACCTGCTGCCAGCCCTCAAAGGACGGCTCGATTGGGGGCAAACTCAGGCTTTGGACAAGGCCGTGCCCAGCCATTTCACCACCCCCATGGGCAGGCGTGTACCAATTGATTACAGCGGTGATCATCCCGCCATTTCCCTGCGCTTGGGCGAGCTTTATGGCGTCACGCGCCACCCCACTGTAGGCAAAACGCCCCTGCGGTTAGAGCTTTTGTCCCCCGCCCAGCGCCCCATTCAAATCACGCTGGATCTGCCGAATTTCTGGAAGACATCCTACGCCGACGTGCGCAAAGACATGCGCGCGCAATACCCCAAGCACCCTTGGCCCGAAGACCCAACAGCAGCGGAACCCACGCTGCGCGCCAAACCGCGTAAATCCTAATCAAAGGACCCACCGCCATGTCTCTGCCCAAAGATACCAAGACCATCACCAAAGCCAACCGCGCAGCATGGCAGGAAGCAGCGCCAATCCACCAAAAGCTAAACCAAGCGCGTCTGGAAGAGGCCTTTAAAACACCGGGATATTCCTGCCTCAAACCCGTTGAAACACGGATCCTGAAACGCCTCGACGTGGCAGGCAAAGATGTGGCCCAAATGTGCTGTAACAACGGGCGCGAACTGTTGTCTGCCAAAAACATGGGGGCAGCGCGCTGTGTGGGTTTCGACGGGGCACAGAATTTCCTCGACCAAGGTTGCGCGTTAGCCAAAGCCGCTAATTTGGACGTGCAGTTTGAATGGTGTGACGCCTACGAGATCCCGCCGCAATTTCATGGGACGTTTGACATTGTCATGATCACTATCGGGGTGCTCGGCTGGATGCCTGATATTGACGGCTTCTTTGCCAGCGTCGCCCAATTGCTCAAACCCGGTGGTGCGCTTTTTATCCACGAACACCACCCCGTGACCGTCATGGTCAAACCCGGGCCTGCCGAGGCGCCAGTCGAATGGGAGCTGTCCTATTTTGCTAGCGCACCCTATGTAGACACCAATGGCTTGGACTATTACGGCGGCACCCGTTACGACGCGCTGCCCAACTATTCCTACAGCCACAAACTCAGCGATATTTTGATGGGGGCGGTCAAATGCGGCTTGCTGCTTGAAGATTTTGAAGAGCGCCCCGATCATATTTCGAACGCATGGTGGAATGTGGAGGCATCAGACATCGGCCTGCCCATGAGTTATACGTTAGTTCTGCGACGGCCACTCTAGATCTGGCGGCGCAAATCGCGGGCACACGCCCCCAAAAGCGCATAGGAATAGAGGTTGTGAAATCCCAACAAAGCGCGAAAGGCAAATCCTAATCCTTGCCCCGGCTTGACCGGCACCACTGCGGATCCAAAATACAACCGCGTCCCGCTATTTTGCGGCGCCACCATCAGCCAAGACCGGGTACGGCTTCCCAAATCATCCAGTAGCAACTGACCATCGACACTTTGCTCAACACTCCATGCCGAAAAATTATTCCCCCTGCCACTGGCAAGTGCGGTCAACTCGGCAATCCCCGAAGGCCGCTTGATCGTCCGGTCCAAAATCCATTTCTCGGTCCGGAAAAGCCAGGTGCGATAAAAGGCCATCACATAGGCCTCCAACGTCACAGGGGCCGCAATATCGGCATAAAAACAGTCGGTGAAACAGTCATCGCGCTGCGCATATCTCTGCAACAAGGCGTCGCTTGGCACGTCTGATTTGGTAACAGTAAACATAGTCAAGATACTAAACCGAACTGTTCAGTTGTGCCTATCGGTCAAATCCGCGCAGGGTTCTTGGGCGTCAACGTCCCCTCGTTTCAACCTTGGACGGTTCATACCTGAGCAGTTCGCATTGTGGGAAAAATCACATGACCAAAAAATCGATTGTTCGGGCCATTTTGGCGGCTGCATGCATCCCAATGGCCGCCTGAGCAGCCTATAAGCCCAGCCGAATTGTAATGCCCGAGGCCTTTGGCCTGACTTGCCCCAGCCCCCAATATTTGCCTCGATGATATGGCCGATCTGGACACAGCACAACAGCTGCGCCGCGACGCGGTGGCTTTCGTTGAAACCCATCTTGGGCCGTTTCGCAAACAGCCCCGCGTGCTCTTTTGCTCTACTGACGCATGTTTCAAAAACTTCAGCCCACACCCGTTTGCGGGGCTTAATCTAGGCACTTATGGGGCCATCGTGAACCACACCGGCTGGACGCCTCATATTGTGCGGCACGAGTTGATCCATCATTGGCAAAACGAACAGTTTGGCGTTTTGCAGGCCTCTATCCTGCACCCCCAATGGTTTCGCGAAGGCATGGCCTACAGCCTTAGCCAAGACCCGCGCAAACCAATCCCCCACGCCCCATCCCAAAACCATCGCACGCAGTTCGAGACATGGGTGGCTCAGGGCAATAACTGGCGCGACCCTCCGGCCAATTAGGTTATTTACCCAAACACCAGCGCATCACTGCTTTTTGGGCGTGCAACCTGTTTTCAGCCTCGTCAAAGATCACCGAATGCGGGCCATCCATCACAGATGATGTGACTTCCTCCCCCCGATGCGCTGGCAAGCAATGCATGAACAACGCGTCGGATTTGGCCTTGGACATCAGCTCGTCATTTACCTGATAGCCGCGCAGCAAGTTGTGCCGCCGTTCCTTGGCCGTCTGGCTGTCGTGCATGCTGATCCATGTGTCGGCCACCACCAAATCAGCGCCTTTGACAGCCTCATCTGGGTTGCGCACAATCTCGACGCTAACGCCCTTTTCGCGGGCTTGGTGGATAAACACTTGCTCGGGATCCAGCGGCTCTGGCCCCGTAAAGACCATATCAAACCCGAACTGCCCCGCCGCATGCAGGAAGCTGGCGCAAACGTTGTTCCCATCGCCGCACCAGACCACTTTCTTGCCCGCAATCGACCCGCGATGTTCTTCATAAGTCATCACATCGGCCATGATCTGACAGGGGTGGGTGCGATTGGTCAGCCCGTTGATCACTGGCACAGTGGCGTGATCGGCCATCTCCAGCAGGGTCTCTTCCTCAAAGGTCCGGATCATGATCAGATCCACATAGCGGCTCAACACACGAGCCGTATCGGCAATGCTCTCGCCGTGGCCCAACTGCATATCAGCCCCAGACAGAACCATGGTCTGGCCTCCCATCTGACGCACCCCCACATCAAAGCTGACCCGCGTCCGCGTCGAGGGCTTTTCAAAGATCAAAGCCACCATGTGACCGTCCAACACCAACTCTTTATCAGGGCTCGCTTTGGGCTTGCCAGCGCGCGCCTTTTTGGTGGCCTGCGCCTGCGCCATGATCTTGAGCAATTCAGCCTGGGGCGTCTTATGAATATCTAAAAAATGTTGCATTACTTCAGTCTTTCTAGGCCCTTAGCCTGTAAATTCCATAACCAAAACGGGATCACCATCTTCACAGGGCCGTTCTTCAACGGGGATAAATCCCGCACGAGTGTAACTGCCAATTGCATGGGTGTTCAGCACGTCTGGATCAACCAAAACCACGGGCGCACCCGCGCCGATCAATTCCAGTGCACGCGCGCGTACAAACCCCGCCCCGTGGCCCTGCGCCAAATACGCCGGATCGCCTAGAAAGCTGTCCATAGCCTGTGCGCCATTGGGTCGATCTGCATAGTGCGGCATCCCGTAAGCATGGGCTTCATAGCTTTGCACATAGGCAAAATCAGTTCCATCAATCCGGGCAATCCGCATATCTGTGCGGGTCGTCTCATGGCTCCAATCTTCCTCGATCAATGCCCATTCCGTTGCCCCGTCTTGCCACCACCCAGCAATATGAGGTTCGGCCAACCAAGCACAAAAAAGCGCCTTGTCAGCGGGCACCAAAGTTCGAAAATGATACTCAGCCATCGCTTTGCACTGCCTTCGCGGCCTTGTCCAAACGGGCGACGGCCTCGCTGATTTCGTCATCTGTAATGGTCAAAGCAGGCAGCAAACGAATGGTATTTTCCGCCGCAGGCACCACCAACACCTCTTGGGCATAGGCTGCTTGCAACACATCCGTGTTGGCCGCTTTGCACACCAACCCCAACATCAGGCCCGCGCCGCGCACGAAATCAAACACATCCGGATTATCCGCAACCAAGCCTTCCAGCTTTTGACGCAACAGGCCCGCTTTGCGGTTTACATCGGCCAAAAACGCCTCGCTGGCCACTTCTTCCATGACAGCGCAGCCCACAGCACAGCCCAACGGGTTGCCGCCATAGGTCGATCCATGGGTGCCCGCTGTCATACCCGAGGCAGCCTTTTCCGTGGCCACAACAGCCCCCAAGGGGAAACCGCCACCGATACCCTTGGCCACCATCATAATATCTGGCGAAACACCGGCCCATTCATGGGCAAACAACTTGCCCGTGCGCCCGACACCACATTGAACCTCATCAAAAATCAACAAAATGCCATGCTCATCACACAGATCCCGTAGGCCCTTCAGACATTGATCCGGCACAGGGATAATTCCACCCTCGCCCACAACAGGCTCGATCAAAATCGCCGCGATATTGCCAGCCGCAGCTGCCGCAGTGACCGCTTCATGATCACCAAAAGGCAACGACACGAACCCCGGCAACAAGGGCCCAAACCCTTTGGTCATCTTCTCGGATGCCGCTGCCGCAATACCCGCCGAAGACCGCCCATGAAACGAGCCTTCAAACGTGATGATCTCGGTGCGCTCCGGCTGACCTGCCTCATAAAAATACTTGCGCGCCATCTTCACAGACAATTCGCAGGCCTCAGTCCCCGAATTGGTAAAAAAACACGTATCTGCAAACGTCTGTTCCACCAACATATCTGCCAAAGCCTGCTGGGCGGGGATATGGTAGAGGTTCGATGTATGCCACAGCGCCCCCGCCTGATCAGTCAACGCCTGCACCAGCTTGGGATGCGCGTGACCCAAAGATGTCACCGCAATCCCCGCACCCAGATCCAAAAATCGGCGCCCGTCCGCCTCAATCAACCAAGCACCCTCACCTTTGACAAAGCTCAAAGGCGCACGTGAATATGTAGGCAACAAAGACGAGATCATCGGAATTTATCCTTATAAAGAAGCCATGTGGTGCCGCAGGGGCAGGCTTAAGTCAAGTTTTAGGAAAGCAGACAGAAATGGCCCAACCGCAACATGCAGCTTAGGCGGTGATACGTCGGCGTCGGGCGCCCAGCCGGATCAAATTCACTATCATGCCAGCGCAATAGCCAGCCAATCCATCTCTGTCCACAGATTTCTTTTTTCGCAAAATACTCCCGCCGGAGGCACCCACCCTTGCAACCCGCGCCAAAGCCGGAAATGACAGCACCATGAGTACTGCGCAAAATCCCCCCCTTGCTATCGCCTTTATGCTGTCGGCCACGGCCTTCATCGCGGCAACCACGCTCTTGGCCAAGGCCCTTGGCACAGATACCCTAGGCGCTCCACTGAATGCGTTCCAGATCTCGAACGGGCGCTATATTTTCGCCCTCATAGCCCTGCTAATCTTTGCCGCCATCACCCGCCCCAAAATAATCGCGCCAAAAGTCAAATTGCATGTCGCCCGCGCTCTGTTTGGCTGGCTGGGCGTCACACTGATGTTTGCCGCGGCCAGCAAAATCCCCCTGTCTGATGCAACAACCATCAGCTTTCTCAACCCTGTGTTTGCAATGATCCTTGCGATCCCATTGCTGGGTGAAAAGGTCGGGCCCGTGCGCTGGTCCGCCGCCGTCATCGCATTGGTCGGCGCCTTGGTTCTGCTGCGCCCCGGTGCCGGTAGCTTGCAAATAGGCGCACTGCTGGCCCTTGGGTCCGCCGCTATCTTGGGCACAGAAATTATCGTTCTAAAACACCTCTCCAAGGGCGAAGGTGTGTTTCAAATATTGCTGTTTTCCAACGCCATCGGCACCGTGTTGTCCTTGGGCCCGGCGGCATGGGTTTTTACCCCGCCAACCCCGCACCAATGGGCGGCACTGGTCGCCATCGGCCTCATTATGGCCAGCGCGCAGGTCTGTTTCGTCAATGCGCTCAAACGCGCTGACGCCAGTTTCATCGTGCCGTTTTCCTATGCAACGCTGCTCTTTGCCACACTTTATGACGCTCTGATTTTCCGCACGCTTCCCGATACGATCTCGGTTCTGGGGGCAGCGATTATCATCGCAGGTGCCGCATTGCTCGCGTGGCGCGAAGGGCGGATCAAGGCTTCATCCGATAGCCGGTCTTAAACCAGCGCCAGCACAATCCCAACACAGCCAAAGCTGAAGCCACAACAATCGCCAGCCCCAGAACCGGACTGCTGTCTGACTGGCCGATAACCGCGAACCGGCCGCCATCGATGATATAGAAAAACGGGTTGATATGGCTCAGCAATTGCATCACTGGCGGCATATCCTGAACCGAATAAAACGTGCCGGACAAAAACGCCAAAGGTGTAATTATGAAATTTGTAATCGCCGACAGCTGATCGAATTTCGCTGCAAACAGCGAGGCGCAAATCCCAAGCCCGCCCATAAACGCGCCACCTGCAATCACAAAGCCCACCAACCACAGCGGGTGCGTGATCCCTTGGCCAAAAAACACCACAATCCCCAAAGCCATGACCACAGCCACAAAGGCCCCCCGCGCCACAGCGCCCAGCGCATAGCCTGCCACCAATTCAAACGGCGACAGCGGCGGCATGAGCGTATCCACAATGTTGCCTTGGACCTTGGCTGACAGGATCGACGAGCTGGCATTGGCAAACGCGTTCTGGATCACGGTCATCATCATCAAACCAGGGGCGATAAAAATGATATAGGGCACGCCCATCACCTCGCCCCGACGCGGCCCAATGGCCAGATGAAACACCAACAGCAACAGACCTGCCGTGATCAGCGGCGCCAGCAGGGTTTGCGACCAAACGTTCAAAAAGCGACGGATTTCCCGTTCAGCCAGCGTCATCAACCCCAGCCAGTTCATCCGGCCAAAGCGGCGTTGGCCCATTTGTCGCAATTCAGCCATAAGATTCGCTCCCTCGCTTGTATCTGCGGCGTCAGTGACTAAGATAGGAAGCTAGCCTCGAACTCAAGGGCAAGAAACACACTCTCTGACACGCACTGCTACAGCGCCAGATTTAAGGAATTGCAATGTCTTGGACCGATGATCGCGTCGAAATCCTCAAAAAGATGTGGGGCGAAGGCCAATCCGCCAGCCAGATCGCCAAAGAACTGGGTGGCGTGACCCGAAATGCCGTGATCGGCAAAGTGCACCGTTTGGGCCTGTCCAACCGGGCTGGTACAACAGGCGCCAAAGCCGCGGCCAAGGACAAACCCAAGGCCGAGGCAAAACCAAAGGCCGCGCCCAAGCCCAAGGTCGAAGCCAAGCCCAAGGTCGAAATGGAAACCAAATCGGCCATGCCGCCCGCGCGCAAGGCGATCATTCCAGCCGGTCAACCGCTGCCACCGCAACCTTCTGCTAATGAAATCAGCCCCGAAGCATTGGCCAAGGTCAATGCGGTCGAAAAGAAGGCCAAGAAAATCAGCTTGATGGAATTGACCGAACGGACCTGCAAATGGCCCGTGGGTGATCCCGCAACCGAAGATTTCTGGTTCTGCGGTTTGGCCGTACAACCGGGCAAACCCTATTGCGAGGCCCATGTTGGCGTTGCGTTCCAGCCGATGTCATCACGGCGCGATCGCCGCCGGTAATCAACGGCAGGTCCCAACTGAATACCTCATACAATAAAGCCGCCCTGAACTGTTGGGGCGGCTTTTTTCATCTGCGCAAGTTATGCAGCGCTAGTGCAGCGACAGATCACTTTCGCGCACTTCAACGGTTTCAGAGGCTCGTCTGATTTGCGCGTCAGATACGCCCAATTCCCGTCCTTCGACAGCCGCCAGATCCTCGGCCGTTACATTTGACCGGGCCAGAATATACTCCTCGGGACGCGGCACCGCTGTCACAAAATCAAGGCACAGTGGGGCGGGCTGCGCCCCTTGCACTGCCACCAAACCATCTGCATCCAACGTGGCGCCCATAGCTGTCAGAATATCACTAATCCGCAAATCAGTGCCCGCCTCCAACAAGATCCGGCTGCCCAACCGCATCTGACCATGATCTGTCACAACCAAGCCCGCGCTGGTGCGCTGACCGGCCACAACCTGCACCACTTGATCCAACTCACTGCCTACGTCGCATCCCGTGCTGGCCCGCACTTTCGTGCCATCCACGCGCATCATGGCCCCGTCAGACCGCAAAATATCGATCATCGCCACATGCCGTCCGTCAAAAGGCCCGTCCGCGCAATAAGTGATGTGACCCGGCGTGACCATCAGACCAAACACATCCAAAATGACACTATGACGGCTCTTGAAGGTCCGCGTCACCCGCCCCGGCACAATCTCGCCCGCTGCATCGTAGGACGTCACGATGTCATCAGGTGCCACCTCTTCAATCGGTTTGAGGCTGCCATCCCACATGGTGATCATCGTCCCCGCAAGGAAACAACGCTCGCCTTCGGGAATTTGACCAACCAGCCCAAGACGCGCCAAGGCCACATCGACTATGTCAAAACCAGCGCCCTCTACCTCAAGGCGCACCTCCCTGCGTTCGCGCAATGCAGCTTCTTCGTCTCCGCTGGCAACCAAACGTTCGCCAGCACCCGCAGACCCTTCGGGCACAATCCAATAAAATTCGTCATTCGTGCGGTCATAGGTCCAGCGGCCAAATGTGTCCGAATTGCTGATAATATCGCCGTAAAACAAGCCGTCGATCACCAGCAGCGCAATCTCTTCCTTAAGATCTGCTGGCAGGGCCGAGGACAGGCCCGTGCTCACAACGGTTCGGATTTCCCCGATCGTCGCGCCCTCACCCAACTCTTGTCGCACCACAGCCATCGTCGCAATGGCTGACGACAAAAGGAATTTCTCTAGATCCGCAGGATTGGCAAGGATTTGCGCACCAACCGTAGAGCCTTGATACTCGAGGTCCCAATAATAGAACGACCCGCCCCAACCACCAATGGTCTGGTTGCCTGTGTCCAAAGCCGCCGAGATATCATTGGCCAACATATCACTCAGGGGAATAATGCCCCCGGATGCAGAAATATCCGCCAAAACTTGTCCCGCAATCGCGTTAGACGTAGCGCCGAGGTCATTGTTGAAACCGTCGAGTGCCAACCCATACGCCGAATGCGCAATGATATACGTCGAGGACAGATTGTTATCTGAAGGCGGCAACGTGCCTGTGGCCTGCTGATTGATGATCGAGGCTTGCTGGAACCAGAAATACCGATCCGTACCTTCCGTTAAATACGGCAACATTCGGTCATAGGCCCGATACAGATCAGTGCCCGAGGACAGGACCGAATTTACAAACGCCAGATCCTCGGCGGAAATATCAATTGTTTCGTTTTCCATAGTCTCTCCCTCAATTCTCTTGCCGGCGCCAGCTTACGGCCAATTCTACGGCCCGTGTCACCGGCGCGCGCCACAATGGCGTCTCGCCGCGCTGGCCCTGATCCGCTGGAAAACGGATCGCCAGAACCAATTGTGCCGCGCGGTCCCACACATGTCCCGCACAAAGCGGGTTTATCGCAGGCTGGCCGCCGCGCCGCTCGACGCAGACAAGCATTACCGCCAAATCCCCGTCGTCATGATAGACACCGTAATTCTTGGTGCCTGTTATGGGACCATTAAGCGAATGCTCGGTCCCCGCAATCTTTTGCGTCGCAACCGATCCCGTCAGCGCCAGGGCATTGGTCGCCCGCCGAAACCGCCGTGTTGCCTCATCATCCTCGGCCCCGTCGCCGCCGGGCCACAAAACGCCAAAACGCACCACATAGTCTTCGGCCTCGGGGGCCGCGCGTCCGGCCTCGCAAGGGCGCAAATACGGGCTTTGCGCCATATTGCGCTCGACAATCCGGCCCGAGGGCATCCAAAATGCAAAGGGATCCGTACGTGCAGGTGAAATTGACGTGACGTTTATCGGGCGCTCTTGGGCCTTTAGATCCTGAGCGCGTTCAGCAATCATCGCCTCCGCCCGATCTTTATCAGGCCATGGGTTGCGATACCCCAAAGGCATCTCAAACCGCACGCCACCCAGCGTTACAGCCGCATCCGTGTCCAAAGCAGGCCCAAGGCCAAAAGCCTCACCAGTTACAGAACTTACGGAAACAAAGGTGTTTTGTGCAATAGGGGCATCGATTTGGGCCCAAGCCGGACAGCGGCCTGACCCGGCCTGCGCGACACCAACCGCCAATACACTTACCACCAAAGGACCAAAGATACGCTTTATCATAACGCAGCCAATAGGTGATCTGCGCAGCTCAGAGTCAACCGTTAACAGATTGAAAACCGACATAAACTATCCGCTCGGGGCCAAAACGCGCCCAGAATGAGGGTTGCATTGCGACCGCAGCCTCGCCATCCCCAAAGAACCGCCCGCACCAAAGGAGCCGCGCACATGTCCCCCATCCTCACTGAATTCGTTGAAACGCTGCACCCAAAGGCCGCTGGCATCATCAAGGGCACAGCACGCCTTGATATCACTGGCGAGGGCTCGGTCTTTTTGGATGACACCGGTGCCAGCCTCAGCGATGCCGAGGCTGACGTGGCCCTCAAAGCGTCCGAAGCTGTGTTTCGTGCCATCCTCAGTGGCGATCAGAACCCCATGACGGCCTATATGACCGGCAAGCTCAAGGTCGACGGCAACGCCATGCGCGCCCTCAAAATCAGCGAACTTCTGACGGCCTAATTGCCACCCAGTAAGTTGCGCAACCCGTTGCCCAGCTCCTGTTCCAGCTTTTTCTTAAGAACGTCTTCGGCGCTGTCTCCCTCTTCCAAGGTCACGCCCAACTTTTTCTGAACTTCATCGGCCACTTCTTGGCGCGCCCGTTCTTTGGCCTTTTCGACCTCTGCTTCGGCGCGGGCTTTGGCCTTTTCGACCTCTTTGTCGATGTCCGCCTGAAGCGTCTGTTTCAACGCCGCCTCAAGATCAGGCCGGATCTTGGGACTGGACCATGGGCCTTGGATCCGCACCGGAAAGATCAGGTCATTGCCATCCGCAGCCTTTGGAAAGGACGGAATCACAGTGTAATCAAGGCTTTGCTGGCCAAGGTCGACCTTTCCATTGCCCGTGGCGGAAAACTGAGGCAATGCCGCCTGCAGATCGGAATTGCGCAGCACACCGCCATCAATTGTATAACTGGCTGTGACACTGTCAAAAATGGTCGACCCGCCATCGCTGCCTTGGTTCAAAAACAGATCCGCCAAGGCCAGTCCACGCACTTCACCATTGTTCAGCGCCAGATTGCCCGACCCACGCATACCGCTCATAATCGCCTGCATCGTATTGCCAACCACCAGCACATCGACGCTTGCGTTGCCTGTACCGCTGACCCGGTCGTAGCCCGCCAAACTGCCCAAAAGCTGGCGCATATTGATGCTGGCCGCAGTGGCTTTCGCCGACATGGACAGCCCGTTGCGGTTGTTGGCCACAAAGCGCCCCGTGACGCTGCCCCCAAAGCCTTGGGCACTGTTCAAATCGATCACGCCGCGGGCCGCATCGACCACCACATTGGCCCCAATGCCCGTCAGGCTGATCTCACCAGCCTTGATGCCGGCGATACTCAGGGCCAGATCCGCATTGGCCGCACTCAGCGCACTGGCATCAATCGGCGCCGTGGACCAACCACTGCCCGAGGCACTGCTTTCGCCACCCATAAACGGCGTCAGATCAAGGGTGGATGTGGTCAGCGAGCCACTGATCTTGGGCGTCGCCGCCAGCAGCACATTCAGATTGCCGCTGATCTTGGTCCCTTCCAAGTCTGCATTCAGGTTTTGTACGGTCAGGGCCGAGGATGATTTCAGCCCCAGCGATCCAGTGATCCGCCCAGCGCGCCCGAACCCTTGGGGAAGGCTCACAGCCGTCAGGCCCAACGACTGCATGAACTTCGCCGTGCTTGCGATATTGGCGTCAAACTTGCCCGCCGCAGATCCGTCCATGGCCGCGACCCCGTCGAATTTCAGGCTGGAGGATCCCGCAGTCAGATCGGCCACAACGCCCGTGTTCGCCCCATCAAGGAAGCTTTGGACGGAGGCCACGCGCCCAGATAATTGCAACGGATCCCCGCCGCGCCGATACGTGATGTCAAAATCCAACGGCCCTGCCATATCGGGCGCTCTGATCGCGACATCGATATCACTGACCTCCACGTTCGAGCCGTTCGAGCGGTCAATAAACCGGATCGCCGCATCGGTCAGAGACAGGTTTTCTAGGGATATGGTACGCGCAGGGGCCTCAGCGCTGGCTTGGGTTTCAGCCACAGGCGCCTCGTCAAAGAACGACCAGTTTACTTTGCCATCCGCTGCCGTTTCCAACAGCACTTGCGGCGAGACGGCCGTGATATCGCCGATTAACAAATCCCCGGACAACAAGCCGCGCACATCTAGCGCCACATTCAGGCTTTCGGCCTTCAGGATCGGACCGCCATCGGACCACGCCGCGTTCGAGATAGTGACAGGCCCCGTCGACAGGCCAATCTGCGGGAAAAACGAGGGCTTGACCGCGCCCTCAAAGGTCACCTGACGACCCGTCGCCGCCTCAATCTGGGTCTCCAGCAGTGCTGCCATCCGCTCGGACGGCAAAAACACCACAAGGCCCACGGCAAACAGCGCCAAGACCACTACAAACCCAATTAACCTAAATATCCACCGCATCGCCCGTCTCCAGAATTCTAATGTCTGTTGTTGGAACCAACATAAGCCCCCACAGACCCAACACCAACCCCGACAAAAGGTTTCATAGCGGGGAATTTATCGCAGCCTGAACCTTTGACGCAGACCAAGACCGAGGAAAAAGAGAAAGAAAAAACCAAGGATGGTTTGAACTGATGACAGAAACTTCAATCCTACACGCAACGCATCCATATACTCGCTACCAAAGTACAGCCTCTGAAAACCAAATATTTTGAAAATGTTGGCAAAGGACAGGCTGAAAGGTTCATGCCACGAGGGCACCTTACCCGGCAGATGATACAATTGAGAAAATTCAGCCGTAAATATCAAAGCCCCGATGAACCAAAGTACAAACAAGCAAATAACAGGGCGCGCAACACTGCATCCATAATCAGACACCCACCGGAAAACCTCATATGGAAACTTGTCCCACCACCCCCCTATTTGGCGCGCACATTCCATTTCGCGACGGAAAAAGAAATGTTCGTCTTCAGGAAAGCCCTGCTTTGAGACAGTGTGACGCGCAACGCTTGCAGAGTTTTTCCAAACCTTAGCCTCCGATTGATCCCTTGGAAAACGGTTAGGCCAAAATTCATCTTCCGCTGAAAACAGGACTGAGTCGGGCAATACTGTGTTGGAAAACCGTGGGAACTCATTGCAGAAACGAGTTTGAGCAAACGAAACGGGCGCTTCGAAAATAGTCTCGTCAAATCGAATGGAACTTTGGTTTTTCTTGCTAGGCCCCTTAAAAAACGCGTTAACGAAAGTGACTGATTTCGAGAAAATTGCCGTTGTAAAATCGACCGAACTCCCAAATCCGGCCCCAGCAAAAACTGCGGTGCCGTGAAACGTGCTTCCTGAGCATGAGAACGGCCCTTTGATCTCTGCCAGTTGGAAATCTGCTTTTTTGGAAAAGTCACACTGTGAAAATTCAGCACGGCCACCAAATTTGGCCGATTTGAAAATCGCGTCGTCGTCAAAGTTCGCGCCGGCAAAATCAGCTTTTGAAGCGACATGAATGCAATTGAATGTTGCAGGCCCAGAGATGTCGGCATTTTGCGCAACAATTTTGCCCCCAATAAGACTGTGTTCTAGATCGAAACCACCAGAAAAATCACCACGCTTTATATTCAGATTAGCGTGTAAGGTTATGTCTGAGGCATGAAAACCTGTTCCGATATTGGCTCTCTCTAAATCTAGCTGCCCCTTTATTATAGTTCCCGAAAAACTCAATTTCCCCTGAAGCCTCAGTTTTCTCATTGAAACGTTTTTTTCAAATCGACTGAGAAATAAATTGGCATTTCCAAGAAAGAAATACCCGTCGGTAACTAAATTATGTTCGAAGTGCACCTCATTAAGATCTACTGTACCCGTAAGACTTTCCCCACGATCCAAGTAACCTTTAAAAATCGCCAGACGTTCGGCCCTTTGCCCGACGTTCAATTTTCTTTTGCCCGAGCGATCTGTAATTTTTGAATTGCCCCCCAAGGTCTCCGCCAATGCCAACGGCGTCTCTTCTCGAACTCTTTCTTCGAGGTTGGGAAGTCGCCTAGACTCGAAATTCAATTCATTCCAAAACTCCGCATTCGCTTTGTGAAGCTCCCAATCAACCTCATCCCCATCCTGCTCCCCATAATACGTCATCAGCACATACCAAGGGTTCTCATTTGCAGGTCTCAAATCGGCCATCACACATCACTCCCCATACCCCACAACTTTACCGCGACCCGTTCAGAAACGTCCACCCCTAGCCATTTCTCCCTGCTCAAACTATACCCGCGCTTATGGCTCAGAACCCTCCCAACCTCCGTCCCGATCTGGCTCCTAAGGCCCGCATTCCTGACCCCAAACGCACGGGTCAGCCGACCCTGGGCATGGTCTCTCTTGGCTGCCCCAAGGCCCTTGTGGACAGCGAGCGGATCCTGACGCGGCTGCGGGCCGAAGGCTATGCGATCTCGCCTGATTATGCGGGCGCCGATGCGGTGATCGTCAACACCTGCGGCTTTCTGGACAGTGCCAAACTGGAAAGCTTGGACGCCATCGGTGAGGCCCTGCAGGAAAACGGCAAGGTCGTCGTCACCGGCTGTTTAGGCGCGGAGCCTGACTATATCCGTCAGCACCACCCCAACATTCTGGCCGTCACAGGGCCGCACCAATATGAGCAGGTTCTGGACGCGGTTCATGCCGCTGTGCCCCCAGCACCTGACCCCTATATCGACCTGCTGCCTGCCACGGGCGTCAGCCTGACACCGCGCCATTACAGCTATCTGAAGATCTCGGAAGGCTGCAATCACAAGTGCAAGTTCTGCATCATCCCCGACATGCGCGGGCTGCTGCAATCGCGCCCCGCCCACGCAGTGTTGCGCGAGGCGGAAAAGCTGGTTGAGGCTGGCGTGAAGGAACTGTTGGTGATCAGCCAAGATACTTCTGCCTACGGCCTTGATCGCCGCTATGATATGAACCCGTGGAAGGGTGGCGAGGTACGCAGCCATATCAACGATCTGGCGCGCGAATTGGGCCAGTTGGGCGCGTGGGTGCGGCTGCATTACGTCTACCCCTACCCCCATGTGCGCGACCTTATCCCGCTAATGGCCGACCCCGACAGCGGCGTGTTGCCTTACCTCGACATCCCTTTCCAGCACTCGCATCCCGATGTCTTGAAACGCATGGCCCGACCTGCGGCGTCTGCACGGACATTGGACGAGATCGCCGCTTGGCGTGCCACCTGCCCCGACATCACCCTGCGCTCGACCTTTATCGTGGGCTACCCGGGCGAGACAGAGGCCGAATTCCAACATCTGCTGGACTGGCTGGACGAGGCGCAATTGGATCGCGTCGGCTGCTTCCAATACGAAAACGTCGACGGGGCGCGCTCAAACGCCCTGCCGGATCACGTGGCCCCAGAAGTCAAACAAGAACGCTGGGATCGGTTCATGGAACGCGCCCAAGCAATCTCCGAAGCGAAACTACAGGCCAAAGTGGGCCAAACTCTGGAAGTCATCGTCGACGACATCGACACCGACGGCATCGCGACCTGTAGAACATGGAGCGACGCCCCCGAGATCGACGGGAACCTGTTTATCGACGAACGGACCGAAGGGTTGAGCGTCGGGGATGTAGTGAGCGTTGAAGTGGACGAGGCCGGGGAATATGACTTGTGGGGGGGGGTGGCGTCCCGGAAATGATCCGGGGGATCATTTCGCCAAACAACGGGCGGAGCCCCAAGCGTTCAATAAGCCTAAGGGCAGCGCCTGACCCTAGGGCGAAGGCCGTCTTGCAAACGCTCTAGCAGAGCGTTTGAGGCCGCAGCGTGCAACAGCACGAGGGGGCACAAAGTGCGCCCTCCCCAAAGGAAGGTCAGGCGCGGCCCGAGACGGATTTTCGGGCAACACTAATGAAAGGCTGGACGCATGTCGGAATTTGACGATATTGTAAAACGCCTCGTAGGCGTACGGGACGCGGCTATCAAATACACTGCTTATACGCGATATATCTGCGTCAATTCTGAAGCTTACCGCAAATTTGATAATAGTAGAGCTGGCAACATTTGTCAGCTTCACAACGTGACTTGCCAATCCTGCCTCATACTATTTTGTGCAAAAGTCTGGGAGGGGGACCACAGAAAGAGTACAGCGAACCCTAACCCGCAAAAGAGTACCCCCCAGTCTATTCCGCATGCAGCAAGAGCACTCGACACACTTGGTGTGAGCAAAATTTGGAAAAATGCCTCAAAGGAGCAGATAGAACAGTTTTCGCAGGATTATGCCATTGCCTATCAATGACAAGACAGTCGTGGCGCCATCCGGATAATGAGATCGGAAAACTTGGCGCACTTGTTGCTAGATAGCCAAGATCGTAAGAACATTCTTCGAAATCGCTCTGATATTCCTTCGGTTACAATTTTCGATCTTTGCGACTTAGCTGAGGCCTCTATTCGGCTCATAGATCAATTGGCATATCTAAGCGCTGGCAATGGCTATTCTTTCGATGATACGTATAGGATCGCTTGGGGAGACTGCGAAGCGTATTTCAACGGTCTTCCAAACTTTAGCCAACTAGAAAATCAGCAGTTTCGTTGATTGCCCGACGCAGTCGGGTAGCGCCCGGACCTCCCCCATGGGGAGGGCGCTTTCGCACCCACCACGAGGTCCAGACGGGTCTCGTTGCATCAGTTCCGCAAAAGGGTCACCACACCAAAACACACAGCCAAGCAACCCCTCCGGCCACGGCAGCCAAAGCAACCCCTGCGCTGGCGGCGTCTTTGGCTTGACCACCGAGGGCTGTGTGGTCCTCACCGAACATATCGACCACGCGTTCGATCCCAGTATTCAGACATTCTGCCGCCAATACCAGAACGCCCAAGCCCAAAATCAAGCCACGCTCGGATCCTGACAGGGGCAACGCCAAGGCCAAAGTGGCAGAGGCAATATTGATCAAACTCCAGAACCGAAAGCTGGGTTCTGCCCTCCAAACATGACGCACCCCTTGCCAGCTAAAACGGCATCGGTTCACCAAACGCGTCCATTCTAAACGTAGCATTGCGCACTCCCCCAACGTCACACTTCATATCTTAAACATTTGCGTCCACACTCAGACCATGGCTCAACACAGCAGTGATATATACCCTGTTTATTCCGCACCAGAACGCTGGGCAGACGGGATCATCCATGCACTCGGTATCATCGGATCTATTGGTGCCACGGCGGTCTTGCTGAACCTTACGCCGATGCACACAGGCATCTTGCTGCTCTATGGGCTCATCATGGTCACGGCGTTCACAGCCTCGGCCGCCTATCACATGACCCCTTGGGAGCAGATCCGCCCTACCCTCAGACGGTTTGACCATGCCACAATTTTCCTGAAAATCGCAGGGACCTACACGCCGCTGGTCGTCCTGATCGGTACGACCTTCAGCTACGTGATCCTCGCCATCGTCTGGGCCATTGCCCTCTTTGGCGTCGCGAAAAAGCTGTTCTTTTGGTCGCGGCCCGGCATGTCCTCGACCCTGCTCTACCTTGGGATGGGATGGCTGAGCGTGACCCTTGCGTGGCCCATGATCCAAGCCCTGCCCACATCGGCTGCATGGCTGATCGCCGCAGGGGGCCTGACCTACACCGTCGGCGTGATCTTTTATAAATGGGAAAGCCTGAAGTTTTCCAATGCCATATGGCATGGCTTTGTCCTAAGCGCATCTGCGTGCTTTTTCGCAGCGATCCTGATAAGCGAATTAGCCTAAACCGTCCAGATAGGCCCGCACGCAGGTCTGCACATGGCGGAACCTGTCGCCGCCCAGCTTCACACCGCCGTACCAGCGCGTCACCACCACGATATGATCGGTCAGACCCTCGCGTTCCAGCATCCGCAAGATCACCATCCCGGCGCCACTTTCCCCATCGTCCCCCTTGAGGCCCCCATCAGCCAAAAGCACCGCATAAGTGTTGTGCGTAGCCTTTGCATATTTCTTTGCCCGCTTAAGCTGCTTGAGGAACGCATCGACCTCGGCGCGAGTGCGCACCACCCCGCCAGAGACCGCATATTTCGATCCCTTGTCGGTCAAAACTCCCTCTAATTGCAGCATCTGCGATCCCATATGCGGTAGTTCATGTCCGGTATTCCATACCTGTTTTTACCAAAAGGTCAGGAATGCCCCACCTGACCTAAGGTACGTTTCATTTTATACCCCAAACCAGTTCATATATTTTAAGAACGGACGTCAAAATGACTTTTTCAACCTTTACCGATCTACATTTTCTAGAAGTCGCAGGTGTTGCCGGATTTTGTCTTTACGTTGTCAATTATTCCTTGCTGACGTTCAAAATCATCAGCGCAGGACATAAACTGTTCTTTGCCCTGAACGGCACCGCGGCGGCTTTGGTCCTGATGGGATTGATGGTCAGCTTCAATCTGGCCTCGGCGATGATCCAAGTATTTTGGATCACCATTTCAATTATCGGCATCCTGATCCGGTTGCGCCCACAAAAACACGTCCCAACCCCACTGGCCTAACGTTCTCCCTGTTATTTCAGGCCAGCGGCCACGCGTCGCACGGTTTCCAATCGTGCGGCGTTCGGCGGGTGGGTGCCCAAAAACTTGTCCCCAGGATCCGGGATCCGGCCAAAAAACGCACTGCCACGCACGGGATCAAAGCCGGCCTTGTGGGCGATAATGGTCCCAAGGCTGTCGGCTTCCAATTCAAAATCTTTGGAGAAACTGCGCGCACCCACAGCAGCCCCCAGTTTTTGCGCGGATTCGACAGAACTGGGATCAACGCCCGTGATCGCGGCCAATCCGCCAAACACCACTGCCCCCGTCACAGCCGCTTGGCGCTGCCGTTCAAGATGCAATTCGATGTGGTGCGCTGCCTCATGCCCCATCACAAAAGCCAGCTCGTCTTGGTTTTGCGCCCGCGCGATCAGGCCTAAGGTAAACGCAATGATTGGTCGGCCCGATTTGTCGACCGTCTGAAAGGCGTTGGGCGGTTGATTGGGCCGGTCGTCCACCACGATCTTAAAATCACAATTGCGGCCCTTTGTGCGCGCGCGGCATTCTGCCTCGGCCACAGGTTCGGTCCGGTTGACCACAGCCACAAAATCCCGCGCCATCTGGCTTTCGCTACGCTTGCTGGTGGGGGCGGTTTGTTTGGGCGACGGCGCAGAGGTCGCCGTCGGGCTCGTCGGGCCCGAGCCACTTTGCGGGCTGATCGTACACGCACTCAGGGCAAGCGCCCCAAGGACTATAATAAACTTTGCCGTCATAGCATCCTCACTCTGCGGATCTGATATAAACCTAGCACGTCACGCCAAAACCACTAGTCCGTTTCCCCTGCGACACTATTAGCCTTGGCAAAACCCGCAACGCACTTACTTCATGTCCATGGAAAACACTGATCAAACCTGCGTCATCTATAATGGCTCTTGCCCGATTTGTTCACGCGAAGTGGATGTCTACAAAGACGTCAGCACACGCGCTGGTTTGGACATCGCCTATCACGACTTGGGCGAAACGGATCTGGATCGCTTTGGCCTGACCCCAGATGCCGCTGCGCGCGAATTTCATGTGCTCAAAGCCGGGACACTTTATAAAGGTCTGCCAGCCTTCGTGCAGCTTTGGTCTGATTTGCCCCGCTGGCGCTGGCTGGCCCGCGCCGTCCAGATCCCTGTGATCTGGCAACTGGCCAATCTGGCCTACCGGTTTATTGCAGCCCCTGCCCTTTATGCCATGCACAAACGCAGACAAAGACGCGCCGCACAGGCCTAAGCATCTGGACAGCTTCGGCGCGCCTGCTAGGCTGGTCGCATGTTTACCATCGAACACGAATTTGACGCCACCGTAGTGACCCTTGTGGACGACGGCGGCGCCCCTTTGCGCGAGGACGTCATCGTCACTGCGTTTGAGGACTGCGTCACTGTCGAACAACTGGACCCGCGCACGGATCGCGTGCAAAAGATCACGCTATCTCTGGCACAGCTTTATGAACTGGGGGCAGCTATGGACCTGCCAGAAGGCGTTTATGCCCTCTCGGGCAAACCGAAATGAGTGTGCCGCGAAAAACGGGCTTTTTCTGGGACGAACGCTGCTTTTGGCATGCAGGCGGCAACTATGCCTTCACCCTGCCCTTGGGCGGTTTGGTTCAGCCCTTGGCCGCCGGAGGCCTTCCCGAAAGTCCCGAGACCAAGCGCCGCCTCAAGAACCTCATCGATGTAACGGGCCTGTCAAATGAGCTAGCGATGCAAACAGCCCCGGCCGCCACAGTGCAGGACATCTGCCGCGTCCATCCCGCAGATTTTGTCGCCAAGTTCCGTGAACTGTCGGCCAATGGCGGTGGGGAATTGGGCATGCGGACCCCCTTTACCCAAGACGGGTTTGATCATGCGGCCCTCTCGGCTGGCCTGGCCACTGGTGCCCTGCGCGCAGTGTTGCGCGGCGGGATGGACAACGCCTATGCACTATCACGGCCCCCCGGCCATCATTGCCTGCCGGATTTTCCCAACGGCTTTTGCCTTTTGGCCAATATCGCTATCGCCATTCGTGCCGCACAAGCTGACGGTCTGACCCAACGCGTTGCCGTTCTGGATTGGGACGTGCACCACGGCAATGGCACCGAGGCCGTGTTCTACGAAGATCCTGACGTTCTGACCATTTCCATGCACCAAGATCGCAACTACCCGGTCGATACGGGCGATTTTGCCGATCAAGGGGCGGGCGCTGGCCTCGGCACGAACCTGAATATCCCTTTGCCCCCCGGATGTGGTCACGTGGCCTATATGGATGCCATGCAACGTTTGGTCAGCCCCGCCATTCGTGCGTTCAAACCGGACGTCATAATAGTGGCCTGCGGATTTGATGCAGCCGCTGTCGATCCTTTGGGGCGCATGCTGGCCTCGGCAGAAACTTTTCGCGCCCTAACCGAAGAAACTCAGGCCTTGGCCGATGATTTATGCGCTGGCAAATGGATTGCAGTACATGAAGGCGGCTATTCCGAGGTCTATGTACCCTTTTGTGGCCATGCAGTGCTGCAACAAATGTCCGGCAGCACGATAAATGCCCCTGATCCGCTGGCCCAAACCCTTGAGTCGCGCCAGCCCAGCCCCGAATTCGACCGCTTTGTGGCGGATTTGATCAGCCAAATGGCAGCGGCGCTGTAAAAAACACCCTCACAAAACATGTGATCCGCGTGGGATCTTGACGCATTTTGCGGGCGATTTTGTAACATTTCACCCGGCGGGCCTTGTTTATAGGGGCGCAAATGGTTTCGCGTCTCACGTCACGGTGATGTGCATATGCGCACAGTACGCGGATATTTCTGCCTGTGTACTGGCACCACTGCAGCCCCTAAATCTAGCTCATCGAACGGCGCACCCTCCCAGCGCCAAACATAAACCCGGTCGTTAACCCTCCCTCAACACGACCACGCTATAAGGACCTAGACCTATGAAAAACGTAACAATTTCCGCTCTCGTCATCGCTGCAACAACTGCAATGGCCGCCCCTGCATTCGCAAATGACGCTCTGGCACGCTCGCTGGGTGTCGAGGCTGGCGCCTTTACATCGACCCAACTGGTCGAGTTGAAAAATGCGATCGAAGGCGACGACCACATCCGCGCTGACTTTATCAAAAGCCAAGCTGGCCAAGACGTGAGCTTCTCTACATCCGGCACCGTCGGTGTGTCCGACTTCGCCATTGAGACAGCCGCTGACGACGATGACCGTGTGTTGGTAAGCTTCTACAAAGCGCTGAACGCCGGTGAAATCGACGGCCCATCCGCAGTCGCCGCCGAGCGCCAAGCGGCGATCCAAGCCTACCAGATGGCCAACGAAGAAAACCGCGGTTCATAAGCGATCCGTAACCTGAATGAAAAAAAGGCCCCTGCAAGACTGCGGGGCCTTTTCATTACCTCCTCGCTGTTGCACCGCCCGACGGGTACTGCGGCAGCCTTAGGGCCAGCGGCTTATTTTTCATCAGCGCCTTGACGTGCCCTCGCAAGCCTCCGACATAGAGGACAGCTAAAAGAGGACGCCACATGCGCACACCAAACCCCGATGCTTTGGATTTTCTGCTGACGCGCCGCTCGCGGCCCGCCAAAACCCTAGGCCTGCCCATTCCTGATCGCGCCACAGTACAAACACTGCTTGAAGCCGCAGCCCGCACCCCAGATCATGGCAAGCTGGAACCGTGGCGGTTTATCGTGTTGGAACAGGCCGCCTTACACCGTCTTGCGCAGGCTGTCCCGGATCGGGGTGCGGCCTTGGGCCAACCCCAAGACAAGATCGAAAAGATGCAAAATCAGTTCGGCAACGCACATTTGGCCATAGCTGTTGTGGCCAGCCCAAAAGCCAGCGAAAAAATCCCACCGATTGAGCAAACCTATTCCGCCGGTGCCGTCTGTCTGGCGCTGCTGAATGCGGCCCTTGCTAGCGGATGGGGGGCCAATTGGCTGTCGGGCTGGGCCTCCCATGACGCCGCCTTTTGTCAAACCCATCTGGGACTGACAGCGCAGGAATCCATCGCAGGCTTCATCCATTTGGGCACTGCACAAAACGTGCCGCCCGAACGCCCCCGCCCCAACCTTGACCACATCACAAGCTGGGTCAGCACATGATTTTGGACAGTTTTTTCAAAGCATTGGGGCAACTACCTGACCCCCGATTTCGCAAAGTCCTGCTTATGGGCGTTGGCCTGACGGTCGCCTTGTTGTTCGGGATCTACGCGATCTTTTTGCTGGCCTTGCAAGCGCTCTTTCCCGACACGCTGACCCTGCCATTGTTGGGCGAGGTCACTTGGGTCGACGATCTGTTAAGCTGGGGGTCTATCCTGCTGATGTTAATCCTGTCGACGTTTTTGATGGTGCCTGTGGCCTCCGCCATCACAGGGTTGTTTTTGGATGATGTGGCCGAAGCAGTTGAGGCTAAACACTATGCCCATTTGCCCCGCGTGCCGCGCACCCCGTTCCTGACAGGCCTCAAAGACGGGATCAATTTCCTGGGTATCTTGGTGGCAGCGAACCTTGCGGCTTTGGTCCTGTATTTCTTTTTCGCCCCCTTCGCGCCACTCATTTTCTGGGCGATGAATGGGCTTTTATTGGGCCGAGAGTACTTTCAACTCACGGCATTGCGCAGGCTTGGCCCAGTTAAGGCAAAACAAATGCGCAAAAAGTATGCCGGTAAGATCTGGATTGCCGGTGCATTGATGGCCGTGCCCCTATCGATCCCGCTGGTAAATTTGCTGATCCCGGTGCTTGGTGCCGCCACGTTCACCCATATCTACCACAGCCTTGGCATACCGGAAGATCCCGCCTAGCGCGCCGGCGGCAACTGATCAAACCAGTCCATGTCGCGCACGGTGATGGCCCCGGAAAAGATCACACCTGCGATGACGATCCACAGACCAATAGACCACAGCGTCGTCGTACGCACTTTGCGGCGCAATTGCGGATCCGAGGGGGCTGACACGTGTGTGCCCGGGACGACATCACCCTCTTCGCCTTGGGTCTTGAGGCGCAAGGGTAAGACCACCAAAAACGTCATAAACCAGATCACCGCGAATAAAACGATGCCAGATGTGATCCCCATAAGTCAGCCTTTCGATTGTTGCTTACGCGTTAACTAGAGCGGTCTCAGACTTCTTCCAACTCGATCAAGCAGCCATTGAAATCTTTGGGATGCAGAAACAAAACCGGTTTGCCGTGGGCGCCGATCTTGGGCTCGCCCGTCCCCAAAACCCGTGCACCCTCGGCCCTGAGGGTGTCGCGCGCTGCGATGATATCGTCGACTTCATAACACATATGGTGGATGCCGCCTGCAGGGTTTTTGGCCAGAAATCCGTTGATCGGGCTGTCTTCCCCCAAGGGATACAGCAATTCGATTTTGGTGTTGGGCAAGGTGATAAACACAACCGTGACACCGTGGTCAGGCTCGTCTTGGGCAGGGCCTACATCTGCGCCAAGGGTGTTTTCGTATTGTGCCGCCGCCGCGTCTAGGTCCGGCACGGCAATCGCTACATGGTTCAATCGTCCGATCACTGCCACATCTCCATTCATCAAAGGTTTTGCTGCTTATGACCTAGCCAACTTGGGGCGACAAGAGCTACGGACTGCGGCAATTAACCTTAAGTTAGCGAAGCTTCAGTTTATTGGGCGGACTAGATTCTCAGCCAGAAACAGCAGGTCTTGAAAATATGGATGACTTTGACAGCTTTATGACAACTCGCCCGCCTACGGCCACGCGGCCCTTGCTGGGACAGACCGTCCTTGTGGTGGAAGACAGCCGATTTGCCTGTGAGGCCATGCGCCTTTTGTGTCTACGCTCCGGCGCTCGGATCAGGCGTGCTGACAGCCTGCGCTCGGCGCGCAAACACCTGACCGTTTACCGGCCCACAGTGGTGATTGTTGATATCGGCCTGCCTGACGGCAACGGGCTAGACCTTGTGCAGGATATCGCTCAGGCCGTGCCCCGTGTCGAGGTCCTGCTGGCCACAAGCGGCAACAGTGAACTGGCCGATGAGGCGACCGTCGCAGGCGCAGATGGCTTTTTTGAGAAACCACTGACCAGCTTGGCCGCCTTCCAAAATTTGGTGCTCAAGCATCTTCCCGCTGAACAACGTCCCCGTGGTCCGCGCACCATTATGGACGAGGATGTGGTCCCCGATCCAATCGCCTTTCAGGATGATATGGCGCATATTTCCGATGTTCTGTCCGAAGAACATGCACCGCGCGTCTTGGATTACGTGACGCAGTTTATCGATGGCGTGGCCTCCAGCGCCCAAGACGATGAACTTAAACAAGCTGCCGCCCGTTTGGCCGCAGTCCGGGCAGAAGGCGCGCCCTTGCGATCCGTTGTGGCCGATCTTTCTGCCGTTGTTCAAAAGCGGCTCAACAGCAAAATTGCGATCTAAACTGCCCTCTGGCTGCACAGCGAACCTGTTCGGGATTGCCTCAAATTGCCCCAATGCGCCGCAATTGATCCTGACAAAGACCTTAGATTAGGCCCGATTGCTGCCCAAATTCGCCGCAATTGGGATCCAGTTTAATCCTTGTAATGTCTGCCACCTGATGAGGATTTTAATGATGAACCGTTATTTCAAGAGTTTCGCCGCAGCCGAAGAAGGTAACGTGACTGTCGACTGGATTGTTTTGCTCTCTGGTATTGTGTTTTTGAGTGTGGCCGTTCTGGCGACCATCGCCAACGGCGCGGACTCAGTCGCTGAACGTACAGGTGACGACATTGACAAAGTTCAAGTAAGCGAAACCATCGGTTAAGCTTACACCCCACCCTGCATCTGTCTGCTCGGATGCGGGGTTGGGGGAACGATCCGGCCCCTTTGCGACGGCACGATCCCGGTTCCGTTTCTAAACCGGCGTTTAGACCAGCATGCGGTGTCTAGGCCAAAATCCCCATATCACGCCCCATATCCAATCCCGGGAACACAGCCCCTTCTAGGGTTGCTTGGTCCAACCCAAACAATCCGCGCATCGCATGGGCCGCATAGGCGCGCACGTCCGCAGTGGGCATCAAATCACGCCCGTCCAGCAAATCGCGCGACCGCAATCCCGGCCAATCGCCATAAACACGTCCGCCGCGCAAGGCCCCACCAGCCATGACCACGGCCCCACCCGTTCCATGATCTGTGCCAGCCGTCCCGTTCTCGCGAACCGTCCGGCCAAATTCAGTCATCGCCATGACAACTGTTTTGCCCCAATCGGACCCTAGCCCTGATTTCAGCGTCAAAATCGTGTCCTGCAATTGGGTCAAAGGGCGTCGCAAGCTGCGCTCTTGGTTAGAATGACTGTCCCAGCCACCAATGGAAAACGCGGCAACCCGCGTCTCTTGCCGCAATCTATTGGCCGCGAATTCGGCTATTTTGACGTGGTTATCGCCAGAATTGGCCGCCATGGCCATTTGTTGCATAGGATTGGGATCCGGCGATGCCGCATCTTGGGCCGCCAGCGCCTCTATCTCGAGGCTTTCGGCAATGCCAATGGCCTCGGCCACGGCCTCACGAAACAAAGGGTCATCATGATAGGTCAATTCCAGCAGGCGTTTGGCCTGAGGACTGAGGCTCAGGCTCGCATCAGGCGACCATTCGGCCACTGGCGCGCGGCCCGACATCAACAGCATTTCGTCGCGGCCAATCGCGTAGCCTGTTTCTGCAGAAACCCCCGGCACCGAGGCCAGCATCCGGTTCAACCACCCACTGTCCGTGGTATCGGAACTCAACGCAGAGGTCCCCGCTTCCAGTAAATCTTGCCCATCAAAATGGCTGCGTTTGTCGCGATAGGGCGTCGACACCGCATGGGCAAACCCCAATTCACCCGCCTGCCAAAGCGGCATCAACTGCGAGAGGCCCGGATGCAGGGCAAAAAACCCATCTAGATCAGACGCGCCCGCCGCCTCGCCAAAGGCCAGCCGTTTGCGCAAACCCGCCAAGGCCGGATCACCGTAGGGCTGGACCACATCCAACCCGTCCATACCACCGCGCAAAATGATCACCACCAATCGGGCATCCCATGGCGCACTCGCAAATGTCACAGGGGTGACCAATGGGCTGGCGGCCAAGGAACAGCCTGCAAACCCACTGACCAAAAACTGACGTCGATCCATGCATATTCTCCTTAGCGACGTTGAAAGGCGGGACTGGCCAAAACCAATCCAATGCCTTCTGCCTGGGTTTCTGCAGATTGCGCAGCAAAATGCACGGCTTGCGGCGCGCGCGGTCCAAGGGCCGTTTCAACAAAATCACGAGGATCCGGCAGCTCTTGTAAAATCTTGTCAGGGATGGTCATCGCCCATTGGATCCGCCCCGCGATGCCCACTGGTGTGATCCACTCCGCGTCCTCTTCGGGCCACCCATCAGGGCCCAGCGGCACTTCCCATTCCTGTCCCATCACCCGCATCGGCGTGCCGATGATGCGCAGCGCATCTTTCCATTTCCACCCTTGATAGCGCCGCTCTGGCACAGCCAGCGCGCGCAGGCTGGAGGTCACAAAATCAAACGGCAGTTTTACGTTTGCCGCTTGCAGCGACCAGCTGGCGGGATGATCCAACATCGCGCGCGTCACCTGTAACAAATCCCCATCGGACGCCAAATAGACGTCGGTCATATGCGCCACCAAATCTGCATCTGGCGTGTCCGAGACAAAATGCACCGCCAATTTATGGCTCAGATGCCGCGCTGTTTCCGGGTGTCGCGCCAAATCGTCCATAGCCGCCAAAACGTCACGCAACCGCGGCGCGCCACCCCCATAAGACACCCCCAACACAGTTTCGGCCCCCGGTTCCGCCATTTTGGGATCAAAGGTAAAGCCACGATCATGCCGGTAGGTCAGCCCCGTCAGCAGTTCGGCCAGCTCGCGCACATCAGTCTGACTATAGGGACCGCCCACGCCCAACGTATGCAGTTCAAGAATTTCACGGGCCAAATTTTCGTTCAATCCGCGTTTTTTTCGGCGTTGACCGGTCTCGGAATTTGGCCCAAGCGAGACGTTTTGATCAAGATAAGTCAGCATCAAGGGCGAGACGACCACCGCCCGCAACATATCCGCAAACCGCCCCGCGACATGGGGTCGGATACTTTCTGTGACATAGGCCGAGGTTGAGAATTTCATGATCCCTTGCTTGCCCTTAGCGGTAAAATGATCGGCCCAAAAATAGGTCAATCGCTCGCGCAAACCATCCTCGGTCATAGCGCCGCGCAGCACGGCCTGCCGCAGGTTCAGCATTTGCGCCATGCGTGCTTTACCACGCAATTGACGCACTTGTTTCGCCAAAACTGCAACGGCATCTGCATCATTTGCCTCGCGCGCCACACGCCGCTCGCGCACCAAATCACGCACGGCATTCAGGTCAACGCGCACGTCCTCAAAAGAGCGGATCGGATACCGCTCCGCCATCACATCCGGCCCAGCAAGCGCTTGCATCATCCCATCCACGCTAGCGGGCGGTGGCAGATCAGGTGACAGGCCAGTGCCAAATCGTATGGCTGCAATGGTCGGATCAAATGCCAAGTTTGCTCATCCTTCAAACGCGCCTCAGCGCCACAGGGCAGGCGTCCCATCGCAACAGGTGCCCGACCCCCATAAATATAGGCACGAAAAGGGCCGGCGTCACCCTCGTGACCCGGCCCAACTGTCTAAAATCCGCCGATTGCCAAATTCGATCAGTCCGGCAGCACAACGCGTAGGGACAATTCGCGCAACTGCTCGTTCATTGGATCGTTCGGCGCACCCATCATCAGGTCTTCGGCCCGTTGGTTCATCGGGAACATGATAACCTCACGAATGTTGGCCTCATCCGCCAGCAACATCACAATCCGGTCGATCCCAGCGGCACAACCGCCGTGAGGCGGGGCCCCGTATTGGAACGCGTTGACCATGCCGCCAAAGCGCTTTTCGACTTCTTCCTTGCCGTAGCCCGCAATCTCAAAGGCCTTGAACATGATCTCGGGGCGGTGGTTTCGAATGGCACCAGACACCAGTTCATACCCATTACAGGCCAAATCATACTGATAGCCCAAGATCTCTTCTGGATTGCCTTCCAGTGCCGCCATCCCGCCTTGAGGCATCGAAAACGGGTTGTGTTCAAAGTCGATCTTGCCGCTGTCTTCATCACGCTCATAAATCGGGAAATCCACAATCCATGCAAAGGCAAACCGATCCTGATCCGTCAGACCCAATTCATCGCCAATCACAGTGCGGGCCTTACCGGCCACCCCTTCAAACGCTTTGGGCTTACCTCCAAGGAAGAACGCCGCATCCCCCACTTGCAGACCCAATTGCTGGCGGATCGCTTCGGTACGTTCAGGGCCGATGTTCTTGGCCAAAGGCCCAGCGGCCTCTTCGCCCAACGTGATCTCGCCGGATTTGATCAGCGCGTTGACCTCTTTGACAGTGATGCCGCGCTCTTGGGCGATGCTGTCGGCGGACTGCTTGCGCCAGAAAATATAACCCATCCCCGGCAGGCCCTCTTTTTGGGCAAAGGCATTCATCCGGTCACAGAACTTGCGTGATCCCCCACTCGGCGCTGGAATGGCGCGAATTTCGGTGCCCTCTGTCTCCAGCAGTTTTGCGAAAATCGCAAAACCAGAATCGCGGAAGTGGTCCGAGACCACTTGCATTTTAATTGGGTTTCGCAGGTCAGGCTTGTCGGTGCCATACCACAAAGCCGCGTCTCGATAAGAAATCTGTTCCCACGTCTGGTCCACTTTGCGACCGCCGCCGAACTCCTCGAACACACCGGTCAGAACCGGCTGGATCGTATCGAACACATCTTGTTGTTCCACAAACGACATCTCCAGATCCAACTGATAGAAATCAGTGGGCGAACGGTCGGCGCGCGGATCTTCGTCGCGGAAACACGGGGCAATCTGGAAATATTTGTCGTAGCCCGACACCATAATCAGCTGTTTGAACTGCTGCGGCGCCTGCGGCAACGCATAGAACTTGCCCGGATGGAGACGCGACGGGATCAAGAAATCACGCGCGCCCTCAGGGCTGGAGGATGTGATGATCGGCGTCTGAAACTCGCGGAACCCTGTGTCCCACATCCGCTTGCGCATGCTGGCCACCACGTCCGAGCGCAGTTTCATATTGCGCTGCAATTTCTCGCGGCGCAGGTCCAGATAGCGGTATTTCAGACGGGTCTCTTCGGGGTATTCCTGATCGCCAAACACCATCAACGGCAGTTCCTCAGCGGCCCCCAACACTTCGATATCACGAATGAAAACCTCAATCTCGCCTGTAGGGATCTTGGGGTTCACAAGGCTTTCATCGCGGGCCATCACATTGCCATCAATACGGATACACCATTCAGAGCGCACTTTTTCGATTTCGGCAAAAACCGGGCTGTCAGGATCTGCCATAACTTGGGTGATCCCGTAGTGATCGCGCAGGTCGATAAACAACAATCCGCCGTGATCGCGCACTCGGTGAACCCATCCTGACAAACGGACCGTTTCGCCCACATTGGCTTTGGTCAGGTCGGCGCAAGTGTGGCTGCGGTAGGCGTGCATCGGATCATCCTTCAAACGGGCAAATTAAGTCCCATGCGGTACACCCAAGATCACCTGCAAAGTCAAGCGAATTGCCCACTTCTGATGCACCGTCACCTATGCTAGCGTGCCAAAAACAAAACCAACAAAGTAACGAGCATGTTCAAAAGATCAGATATCGCAGGGTTTGCCCTGTTGGTTGTGCCGATCATAGCGGTCAGCCTCTATATCCCTTTTGCCTCGTCTAACGATCTTTTTGCAACTTGGATGGCGGGCGTTATGTTTGACGCAGGCCAGTTTGACCAGATTTACAACACCTCCGAGGGCAGTTTCGCCATGCTCGCCCCGCCAAGTTGGGCCGCCATTGCCGCCGAACATGTGCCGCGCATGACCGAACTTTACCCCTACCTCTACCCGCCGCTTTGGGCCGCTTTGGCCAGCCTCACCGCCAGTTGGGATTTCGAGACCATCGCCAAAACCACACTGTACCTGAACATTACGCTTATTATGGGCACCATCGCACTGGCCTATCGCAGCGCGCACCATACCCTGTCATTGCCAGTGTTTGTTGCCACTGCTCTGCCGCTGGTGCTGGTCACTTTGATTGGCTTGACGGCTCTTTGGGGCGGGCAGCCGCAAATTCTAGTGGGCTTTTTGATCATGCTCAGCATAGAGCGCGCACAGCGTGGCGCTTTGATCGCCGCAGGCATCGCCATGGCCCTTGCGGCGGCTCTCAAACTTTACCCCGCTCTTTTTGCGCTGTTCTTTTTGGCCATGGGCCAACGGCGCGCTTTTGTCAGCTTTGCTGTTGCAGGCGCAAGTCTGGCCGCCCTATCCATAGCGACCGCTGGCTGGCCCCTTCATGTGATCTTTTTGAAAAACATTGGACAAATCTCGGACACGGTATTGATCACGCGGGGCACCCTCAATCCCGAGGCAACGCTGGCCCAACTGTTCTTTGGCGATCATTTGCGTCAGGTCTTTGCCACCGAGACCTCCGGCGGAGGTGCAAACTGGAGCATCCTGACAAAAACCACCCTTTGGTCACTCACCAGCAAATTGGCCCTTGTTGCCCTGTTGGCAGGCCTGTGGTTACAGTTTCGCAGCAAAGGCGCTGCGATGTGGCCTGCAGCCGTCACGCTTTTATCAATGATGACCCCTGTGGCCTGGGTCTATTACTTTATCCCCACCGCCGCCTTTGCGCCGCTTTTGATGCACCGTTTGGGCGTGCCACGCGGCGCGCTGATCATCCTTGCGTTCTTTGCGGCACAAACTTTTTTGACCACGGCTTTCTACCCCCGTGATAATCCCCTGCTGTTGATTGATCAAATGGTACGCACAGCTGGAATGGCAGGTCTGGGCCTTGTGTTTTGGATCACTGCGCGAAAGGCACCAACATGACTGCACGCCAAGACCTTTTTGCAGGCGTTGCCCTGCTCGTTGTTTGGGCCATCGTCACCCTTTACCGCCACTGGGGCCTGTGGGGGACAGATATGTCTGCGCTGTACTGGGCCGGACATTTTTATGCACAGGGCGCTTTGGACCAGATCTATGTGGGCGGGCAGGACTTCTTTTGGGAGATCCCCCCGGACGAATGGTTGGCCCTGACCCGTGTCCACGGCGCATCCCCTTTGGATATCACACCCTATATTTATCCACCAATTTGGGCAGCCCTTCTGGCACCCATTACCCAAACCCTTGACCCACATGCCTTTTTTAACCTTACCCAAGGCATCAACGTCACTTGCATCAGCCTGTCTGTTTGGCTGGCATGGCGGATTTTCGGGGCGGGCCATGTCCCGTTTTGGCAATGGGCGGGTATTTCCGTGGTCTTGCTACAGCTCACTATGCCTGCGGTTTTGGCGCTGCAGTTGAACCAACCGCAAATCGCGGTCACCTGTATCGTGTTGCTGGCCTTCTACCGCCTCTGCGCAGGCCATTCCAAAAGTGCAGGCGCGATTTTAGCCCTCGCCGCTGCAATCAAACTCAGCCCCGCCGCCCTCATCCTGCTCTTTGTGATGCGCCGCGACTGGCGCGCATTGGCCAGCTTTGCGGTGTTCGGCGCGCTCTTTGCAAGCCTCTCTATTCTGGGCACCAACCTTGATCTGCATTGGCAATTGCTGGACCGGATCAGCCTTTTGGACGGAAAAATTCTGGTCAGCCGCATCAACTACTCGATCGAGCCGTTCATTTTCCAACTGGTCGAACTGGTGCAAGGCCGGGCAGATTTCTTTATCACCAACTATACAATCTTTGATCAACCGGTCTGGATGGGGCCATTGACCAAACTGGCACTACTGATTGGTTTTGGATTGGTGTGGTGGATCACCCGGCGCCATCCCGACCCACGCAAGCTATGGTTACAGTTGATCCTGCTGGCCCCGATTTTGATGATCCTCAGCCCACTGGCATGGGCCCATTACTTGCTGCTACCGCTGTTCCTGATCCCTGGAATTTTCGTCATTCTGCCCCAACGCCAAGCCATCTTATGGCTGGTGCTAATCCTTGTATTGTTCTCGGACACGCTGTGGCAAATCCTGATCGAGACTCAAATGACCGTTTGGGCCCCTTTGATCCTTGGCGTGATCAGCATTGGGTTTTGCCTCAAATCTTTGGCGATCTGGGCATTGCGGACCTAGGATTAAAGGTTTTTAGTAGCCCAGCCCTTGCGCCGCCTGACCGCACTTGTATAACCCACGACAATTTGGGCACAGGGGCTGCCTGATTCATAAAAAAAGGGGCTGCTGCCATGCCAAAGCGTAACGATATCCAATCGATTATGATCATAGGTGCTGGCCCTATTATTATTGGCCAAGCCTGCGAGTTCGACTATTCCGGTGCGCAGGCCTGTAAGGCGCTCAAGGAAGAAGGCTACCGCGTCATCCTTGTGAACTCGAACCCCGCCACGATCATGACCGATCCGGACATGGCCGATGCCACCTATATCGAGCCGATCACCCCCGAAATGGTCGCCAAAATCATCGAAAAAGAACGCCCCGACGCGCTGCTGCCCACCATGGGCGGCCAGACGGGTCTGAACACATCCCTTGCGCTAGAAGAAATGGGTGTGCTGGACAAATTCGGCGTGGAAATGATCGGCGCGAAACGTCCCGCCATTGAGATGGCCGAGGACCGCAAATTGTTCCGCGAAGCCATGGATCGTCTGGGCATTGAAAACCCCCGTGCGACCATTGCTACGGATATGGACGAATGCATGGCCGCTTTGGAAGACATCGGTCTGCCCGCCATCATCCGCCCCGCCTTTACCATGGGCGGCACCGGAGGCGGTGTGGCTTATAACCGCGAGGAATATGAGCATTTCTGCAAAACCGGCCTCGATGCCTCGCCTGTCAATCAAATCTTGATCGACGAGTCGCTGCTTGGCTGGAAAGAGTTTGAAATGGAAGTCGTGCGCGACCACGCCGACAACGCCATCATCGTCTGCTCTATCGAAAATGTGGATCCCATGGGCGTCCATACGGGCGACAGTATCACTGTGGCCCCTGCCCTGACCCTGACCGACAAAGAATACCAGATCATGCGCAACCATTCGATTGCTGTGCTGCGCGAGATCGGCGTGGAAACCGGCGGCTCCAACGTGCAATGGGCGGTGAACCCTGCCGATGGCCGCATGGTGGTGATCGAAATGAACCCGCGCGTCTCGCGGTCCTCCGCTTTGGCCTCCAAGGCCACAGGTTTCCCCATCGCCAAGATCGCCGCAAAACTGGCCGTAGGCTATACGTTGGACGAGTTGGACAATGATATCACCAAAGTCACGCCAGCCTCCTTCGAGCCAACAATCGACTACGTCGTTACCAAAATCCCAAAATTCGCGTTTGAGAAATTCCCGGGCTCGGAACCTTACCTCACCACTGCGATGAAATCCGTGGGCGAGGCCATGTCCATCGGCCGCACCATCCACGAAAGCATGCAAAAGGCGCTGGCCTCGATGGAATCGGGCCTCACCGGTTTTGACGAGATCGACATCCCCGGTGCCCCTGACAAAGCCGCCTGCATCAAGGCGATCAGCCAACAAACCCCGGACCGCATGCGCACCATCGCGCAGGCCATGCGGCACGGGTTGACCAACGATGAGATCCACAACACAACCATGTTCGATCCATGGTTTCTCGACCGGATCCGCGAGATCATCGATACCGAGGCAGACATCCGCAAGAACGGCCTGCCCACATCCGAGGACGGCATGCGTCACATCAAAATGATGGGCTTTACCGATGCCCGTCTGGCCCATTTGACCGGTCGCGACGAGGACAACGTGCGCCGCGCCCGCATCAACCTCGGCGTGACAGCCGTGTTCAAACGCATCGACACCTGTGCCGCCGAATTTGAAGCGCAAACGCCCTATATGTACTCCACCTACGAGACACCCGTAATGGGCGATGTGGAATGCGAAGCCCGCCCTTCGGATCGCAAGAAAGTCGTGGTTCTGGGCGGTGGTCCGAACCGGATCGGCCAAGGGATCGAGTTCGATTATTGCTGTTGTCACGCCTGTTATGCTCTGTCCGATCAGGGCTATGAAACCATCATGGTCAACTGCAACCCCGAGACCGTTTCGACCGACTATGACACCTCAGACCGGCTCTATTTTGAGCCGCTCACGTTCGAGCATGTGATGGAAATCCTGCGGGTCGAACAGGAAAACGGCACGCTGCACGGCGTCATCGTTCAGTTCGGCGGGCAAACGCCGCTCAAGCTGGCAAATGCCTTGCAAGACGCAGGTATTCCGATCCTTGGCACCACACCGGACGCCATTGATCTGGCCGAAGATCGTGAACGTTTCCAACAGCTTGTGGAAGATCTTGGTCTCAAACAACCTGGCGGGGCTATTGCCAGCACCGACACCGAAGCACTTGCCGCTGCGGCCGAGATTGGCTTCCCTCTGGTCATTCGTCCGTCCTATGTTCTTGGCGGTCGGGCCATGGAAATCGTCCGCGACATGCCGCAACTGGAACGCTACATTTCCGAGGCCGTTGTGGTCTCGGGCGACAGCCCCGTTCTGCTCGACAGCTACCTCTCGGGTGCTGTGGAAATCGACGTGGACGCCCTCAGCGATGGCAAAGCGGTCCATGTAGCAGGCATCATGCAGCACATCGAAGAGGCCGGCGTGCATTCGGGCGACAGTGCCTGCTCCTTGCCGCCCTATTCCCTGACCAAAGACCAAATCACCCGCCTGCGCGCCCAGACCGAAGCACTCGCCTTGGCCCTGAACGTGGTCGGCCTGATGAACGTGCAATTCGCCATCAAAGACGACGAGATCTACCTGATCGAGGTGAACCCACGCGCCAGCCGCACCGTGCCATTTGTGGCCAAAGCCGTGAAAAGCCCCATCGCTAGCATCGCTGCCCGTCTCATGGCAGGCGAACCACTGTCGACCTTCGATCTGGTCGATCCCGAGATCGACACATACGCTGTCAAAGAGGCCGTTCTGCCCTTTGCCCGCTTCCCCGGTGTCGACACAATATTGGGTCCAGAAATGCGCTCAACCGGTGAGGTCATGGGCTCTGACAGCGACTTCCACCGCGCCTTCCTCAAGGCGCAAATGGGCGCAGGTACCGAATTGCCGACGGAAGGCACCGTGTTCATTTCGATCAAAGATACCGACAAAACCCAAGACATGCTGGACGCCATGACGACGCTCACCGGTCTTGGCCTCAACATCCTCGCCACGCGTGGCACGGCCAAATGGCTGGCTGATAACGGCATCGCCGCCGAGACCGTGAACAAAGTCTATGAGGGTGGCCTGACAATCGTCGACCGGATGAAAGACAAACACGTGGCACTGGTGTTCAACACAACCGAAGGGGCCGCCGCCGTAGAAGACAGCCGCTCGATCCGCGCCGTGGCCCTCTACGATCGTATCCCCTATTTCACCACCGCCGCCGCCAGCCACGCCGCAGCCTTCGCTATGAAAGCCCGTTCAGAGGGCGACGTGGGCGTGATGGCGTTGCAGGGGTAGGCACTGTTGCACCGAATTAGCGCCGCTCTGGGCGTTTGGCTGTGGGGTATCTAAATGTGCAATCTGCCACTCGACAGGTCACCTATGCAGGATTAGGCTCCGACCTATGAATAATTTACGCTCGAAATTCCTCGTCCCGCTCGCCCTTTTGGTTGTCCTTTGCATTGCCTATTTTGTGATGGCGCCGCAGGAGGCGCCTATGGCCGAAATGGCCCCAGAACCTGTGCCGATGCCAGTCCCGATGCCCGAACCAACGCCTGCGCCAGCGCCAGAAACCAGTGCCGTGGGCTCAACCGATCCTGGTGATACGTCGGAAGAATCAGTAATGGAAGCCCCTGTTATTGTTGAAGAAACCGTAGTTGAAGGCGAAGAAAAGGACTACAAAACCGTCGAGCTGTACTTTGCCACCAATCGCAAAAAAGCCAGCGCCAGCCAGATCAAAGAAGGCGATCCGGCCAGCCAGTTTTCCAATGCGCGCGGCACGCTGGAATACGGCACTGTGACCGTCAGCATTCCGCGTGAACACAAAATGGGCACGATGGAATCCCAAAGCTGGCTTGCCTCAAAATTTTTCAATCCGGATCCCGAAAAACACGTGGTCCTGCAAACTGCAAATATCTGGTCCCGCGAGCGCATGTTGGAGGACATCAACGCCAAGCTCGCAGACCGCAGCGACAAGGCGATTTTGCTGTTCGTGCACGGCTATAATACCAGCTATGACAAGGCCGCACGGCGCACGGGCCAAGTGGTTTATGACCTTGCCTTTCATGGGCCTGCAATGTTTTTCAGCTGGCCGTCTCAGGCCCGCACACGCGCCTACACCGTGGACGCGCAAACTGCGCAATGGGCCGTGCCGGACATGACCAAAGTCCTCAAGGATCTGACCTCTCGCGATGCAGATCGCATTATCGTCATCGCCCATTCTATGGGCACCCGCGTTCTGTCGCGGGGCCTTGATGCACTGATCCGCGACACGCCCGAAGCCGCTGAGAAAATCACAACAGTTGTGCTGGCTGCCCCTGACATTGATGCCGATGTTTTCAAACAACAACTGCTGCCCAGTTTTCGCAAGCTGACCAATCCGGCCACGGTCTATGCCAGCGACGGCGACACGGCGCTTTTGGCCTCGGAAAAGGTGAATGGACAAATTCGGTTGGGCGATACCTCGGAGGGCATTTCAGCAATGGACGGGATCGAATACATCGATGCCTCTGGATTTAAATCTGATTTCTTCGGACACACTTATTTTGGCGACAACGCATCGATCCTGTCGGATATCTTCCGTGTCGTCTGCACGCAAAAACCTGCCAAAGACCGTAACTTTCTGGCCAAGCTCGAAGTCCAAGACACCTCTGTGACACCGGCTAAAAATGTCGCCTATTGGAAGATGGTCCCACCGCCTAAAAATCAACGCGACGTCGCCCTTGACCCCTGCGCGCTCTAGCCCCACCCTGCGTTAACTTTTGGGGGGCACAATGCACGACGTTGCACTTACGGGCACAGGCGTTTTCACACCTGAGCACATCATCACAAATGACGAATTGGTCCTTGCGTTTAATGCCTATGTGGATGCGTTCAACGCAGACAATGCAGCCGCGATTGAGGCAGGCAAGGTCGAGGCCAAGGCCCACTCCAGCAGCGATTTTATCGTGGCCGCCAGCGGGATCGAACAGCGCTATGTGATCGACAAGGCCGGTATTTTGGACCCCGCAATTATGCATCCGATCTTCCCGCGCCGTGACGATGCAGCCCCAAGTCTGATGGCCGAAATGGCCCAAGACGCCACGAACAAGGCGTTGGTACAGGCAGGCATTGATGGATCAGAGATCGATCTGGTTCTGTGTGCTGCCTCCAATATGGAACGTGCCTATCCTGCAATTGCTGTGGAAATTCAGCAACTTATCGGTGCAGGCGGCATGGCATTTGATATGAATGTGGCCTGCTCGTCGGCGACCTTTGGCATTCAAACAGCGGCTGACATGATCCGCGCAGGATCCGTGCGCAAGGCCTTGATTGTGAACCCCGAGATTTGTAGCGCCCATCTGGAATGGCGTGACCGCGATTGTCATTTCATTTTTGGCGATGTGGCCACAGCAACTGTGTTGGAACGCAAAGAAGACGCCACAGGCGATCATTTTGATATCCTCAGCACCCGATGTGCGACGCAGTTTAGCAACAATATTCGCAACAATAACGGATACTTACGACGCAGCCACGGTCCATTGGAGGACCGCCGCGACATGCAATTCATGCAAAATGGGCGCAAAGTATTCAAGGAAGTTCTGCCGCTGGTCTCCGCCCATATTCAAGAGCATATGGCGGATGACGGTGTTGCGGCCACAGACCTTAAACGGCTTTGGCTGCATCAGGCCAATAAAACCATGAACGACTTCATCGGTAAGAAAGTCCTCGGTCGCAAACCCGAACCAATGGAACAGCCCAACATCTTGCAAGATTACGCCAATACCAGTTCGGCTGGGTCCATCATCGCATTTTCCAAGTATTCCAATGATTTGGACAGTGGTGATCTGGGGCTGATTTGTTCGTTTGGGGCGGGGTATTCGGTGGGATCGGTCCTGCTAAAGCGCGCCTAGATCTTGGACACACGCTCGTGTGCTTTTTCGACGCTTTCCAGCCGTTCTGAATAACGATCTACCAAATAATCGGACCGCCCGCGGGTCATATAGGTGAATTTCACCAGTTCCTCGCAGACATCCACGAGGCGCGAATAGAACGATCCTGCGGGCAAAATCTGGTCTTTGAACTCTAGCCAAGCCTTTGGAATGCTGGACTGATTAGGGATCGTGATCATCCGCATCCAACGCCCCAGAATGCGCATCTGGTTGACAGCATTAAAGGATTGAGAGCCGCCCGAGACCTGCATCACGGCCAGGGTTTTGCCTTGGGTCGGACGCACCCCGCCCATAGACAGGGGCAGCCAATCGATCTGGCTTTTCATGATGCCCGTCATGGCCCCATGCCGTTCCGGCGAGGACCAGATCATCCCTTCGGCCCATGTGGCAAGTTCGCGCAACTCTGCGACTTTGGGGTGATCGTCCGGGGCATCGTCAGGCTGGGGCAAGCCACGCGGATCAAAGAGACGGCACTCGCACCCCAGATGGGTCAAAATCCGCGCGCATTCCTCTGCAGCCAATCGCGAATAAGACGTCTGGCGCAAAGATCCGTAGAGCAACAGGATGCGTGGAGGATGCAAATCATCCGCAGCAGACACCAATGCCCTTGCGTCAATCACAGGTAAAGCTTCAGCCAAAAGGCTGCTCGGCGGGCCAAATGTGTCTGGTGTTTCAACCATAGCTTGCGTCTGTCGCCAAGAATCTAAATCCGTTCGCCGGATTCTTCTTCCAAATGCATTTTCATTTCGATCAAAACGCGCTGCAACTGCGAGGTCTCGCGCAACAGGCGTTTTGCCTCGTTCACACTGATGATGCCGTCTTCGATGGACTGGTTATATTCAGCCATAAGCATTGCAAACCGCTGGCTGAGCGCGATCACATCTGAGTTTACGTTGGCGTTTTCATCCGAGTTGCGGCGTTCGGGATCGTAGCTAAGGGTGATCCCGTTTACTTCGGCTAAGGCACTGGTAACATGGGGATATTTAGCAGCCTTTTCCAAAGCAGCCACAGCATCAATAGGCATAAACCGGTCGGCATGTTCTTCGTTATCAGAATAATACCGGCCCAAGGTTGCTTTGGATTTGCCTGTCAAATCGCATGCAGGCTCAATGCCCACATCTTTAACCAACGCCTCGGTGTGCTTTTTCAAATAACTGCCCAAACCGTTCATACTCATCCCCTGTTTTACCCCCCAGTCTGAGTGTTGGGGGAATTTGAAATCCCTTTTCCCATTATTTTTAGCCTCTGCCAATGACAATTTCGTCTCAATCTCAGTGGTTTGAGATCGTAAAGAGTGACCGACGTCCCCAGCGTTGGTTTGGGTGGGGTCCGCTGTGCTTTTGTCACAGGGACGACAAAGCAGGGTAACCTGCAGTCGTGCAGCGGGCTTGTCAAACGTGTGTGTGAAGGCGTCGCAGTATTATCCCCAAGGGTTTCGGCCCTTATGCGCGTCTGGTGAGTGGTTTTGGCAAGGCCCCGTAGTGTAGATTAATTAGTGGTGCGTCCTGGCTCAATTACTGGGTCAGGACATCCCCACCCGTACTCTTGCTTGCGCGTGAAAATTTGCGTGGCATAAGGGCCTTATGGCCAAACTATACTTCCATTATTCCACTATGAACGCAGGCAAATCGACTGTGTTACTGCAAGCGGCCCATAACTATGGCGAGCGCGGCATGCAGGTGTATTTGCTGACAGCACAGTTCGATAACCGCGCTGGATCAGGCCGTATCGCCAGTCGCATTGGCATTGGCCAAGAGGCCGATACCTTTGGGGTCGGTGAGGATCTGTTCGCCAAAATTTCGGATCGGTTGCAAGCAGGCGATTGTGCCTGTGTGTTCATCGATGAGGCGCAATTTTTAAGCCATGATCAAGTTTGGCAGCTGGCCCGCGCCGTAGATGATCTGGGCGTCCCAATTATGTGTTACGGGTTGCGCGTGGATTTTCAGGGCAACCTGTTTCCCGGATCAGCAGCCTTACTGGCATTGGCTGATGAAATGCGCGAAGTCCGCACGATCTGTCATTGCGGCAAGAAAGCCACCATGGTGGTGCGCCAGAATGATCAGGGACAAGTGTTGACCCAAGGGGCACAGGTGCAAGTGGGCGGGAACGAGACCTATGTGTCTTTGTGCAGACGCCATTGGCGCGAGGCTGTTGGCGATATTTGAGGTTTTGCGCCCGCTGCGCGGTCGCGGGGGGCGGCCGATGCTGACGCATCGGCCTGTAGGTATTTCAAAACTAAAGAAACTGGGGCTTAGACGGCATTGGGCAGTGGTTTGCCCGCAGTAAAGGCCATCAAGTTATCCAGCGCCATTTCGCCCATGTTTGTTCTGACTTCCAAGGCAGCGGTGCCCAGATGGGGCAGCAAGGTGACGTTGTCCATATCAATCAACGCTTGCGGCACCTTGGGTTCAAACTCGTATACATCCAACCCGGCACCTGCAATTTGACCCTCTTGAAGGGCCTTGATCAAAGCGGCCTCATCAACGATGTCGCCTCGCGCGATATTGACCAAATGCGCCGTTGGTTTCATGGCCGCGAGCGCCTCGGCATTGATGAGGTGATGCGTGGCCGGCATGGCGGGGACAGCAACAACCACAACATCTGAAGCGGCCATAACCTCGGCCAGGCTGCCAAGTTGCGTGGCAGGCATGCCCGGATCGGCCACTTGGCTACGGTTATGAAACACGATCTTCATCCCAAAGCCAAAATGCCCACGATGGGCGATGGCCTTGCCGATCCGGCCCATGCCAACAACGCCCAGCGTCTTGCCAGACATATGCAGGCCCAGCATTTGGGTCGGGTGCCAGCCGTCCCATTGACCTGCACGCACCATTCGCTCGCCCTCGCCCGCGCGGCGGCACGTCATTAACATCAAGGTCAGGGCCGTGTCCGCTGTGGCGTCCGTCACCGCACCGGGTGTGTTGGTCACAGCAATGCCTTTGGCCCGGGCGGCGTCCACGTTGATATGGTTGTAGCCGACGCCAAAGTTGGCCAGCAATTTGCAACGTGGGGCCTCAACAGCCTCAAACACTTCGGCGCTGAATTGATCGCCTAACGTGGGCAGGATCAAATCATACTCACGCAAAGCCGCAACCATTTCATCCACGCTCATCACATTGGTCTGATCGCGGTAGGACACGTCAAAATGCTCGCGGGCCGTGGCCACAATGCTATCGGGCAAGCAGCGGGTGATCAAAAGAGTTTGTGTCATATTAAAAAAGCCTCCCGCCCAAAGGTGTCTCGATGTCAGGTTTTATCAAGACCACCTCGCCGTCGGCGTCGGGCACGCCCAGCACCAAAACCTCGGACATCACAGGGCCGATTTGGCGCGGTGGGAAGTTGACCACCCCCATGACGCGCCGCCCCACAAGGCCCTCGGGTGTGTAGTGCTTGGTAATCTGAGCCGATGATTTACGCTCGCCAATTTCAGGACCAAAATTGACCCACAGTTTGATTGCGGGTTTGCGGGCCTCAGGGAAAGGCTCGGCCCGCACGATCTGGCCTACGCGAATATCGACCGCCATGAACTGGTCAAAACTGATTTGGTCGCTCATTTCGACAACTCCTTGGATCGATCTGTGGCGGCGGCCACGGCTTTGGTCATCAAGTTGGGAAAGCCAGTGGTCGGATCCATCAACACCTCAAGCGCTGCTTGGGTGGTGCCATTGGGGCTGGTGACATTGACGCGCAATTGACTGGGTTCCTCTGTGGCTGTTTCGGCCAAGGCCCCTGCCCCGGCCACGGTCGCTTTGGCCAAGGCCATAGCCATTTGCGGTGGCAATCCTTGGGCGATGCCCGCCTGCGCCATGGTTTCGATCAAGTGAAACACGTAAGCCGGGCCCGAACCTGAGACGCCCGTGACTGCATCCATTTGCGCTTCGGCGTCTAACTGAACCGTTTGGCCCACAGCCCGCATCAACGTCTCGGCCAATTCCATTTGCGCAGGCGACGTGTTGATATTCCCAATCAGCGCTGTAATGCCCTTGCCAACCGCCGCTGGCGTGTTGGGCATGGCGCGCACAATAGGCGATTGCGCCCCCAGCGCTGCCTCAAATGCCGAAATGGGAGTACCTGCGGCGACGGACACGAACAAAGTCGCGCCATTGCCCAGCGCAGCCAGTACTGGCAGGGCCTCGCCCATCATTTGCGGTTTGACAGCCACCAAAACCACAGCCGGTTCCGCGGGAATGCCTTCATTGATGTGCACGCCAGTGGCCTGAAGCCATTCACTGGGGTTGGGGTCTAAAACCCACACAGTCGCAGGCGAGACCCCCTGCGCCAACCAGCCCGCCAACAAAGCCGACCCCATCTTACCACAGCCCAGCAGAACCAGACCGTTCTCAAGTTTAACGTTTTGTGACATCTGCCCCCCTCTCTTTGGGGGCAAGTGTTAGGCGCGACCGTAGGCCTCTGCAATGGCAACTTGCATCGCTTCTTCAGCGGTGTGCCCGGCCCATGTGACCATCTGGAAGGCTGGATAATAGCGTTCTGCCGACATCACAGCTGCATTGATCGCGGTGTCGATCTGTTCTGCACTGGCCTGTTGGCCCCCTGCAAGGATCAAGCCATAGCGGTAGACCATCAGCTTTTGTTCGGTCCAGTAGCTAAAGGCCCCGGCCCAGCACTGGTCATTCACCTTGTTAAGGGCCTCATAGAGGTCCCCCAATTTATCCGAAGGCGGTTCCATCTCGAAGGTACAAATCAACCGCAACGTTTCGTCGAAACTGCACCATGCCAACGTGATGGAATAGGTTCGCCATTGGCCTTCCACAGCCATTGCGATTTGGTCATCTGCAACGCGATCAAAATCCCAATCGTGATGCTCTGCGATATATTCGACGATGTCGATTGGATGCAGGTCTTCTTGTTCGATGAAGCTTTCAGTCAGTGCCATGGTGCAACCCTTTCTGCTCGTGCGTTGGGGTCTTGGCAGCGCCCCTAACGCTAGGTGCCAGCTCTAGGTGCGGTGGGTCGTTTCACAGCACCTACGAGATATGGTGAGGGCAGAAAGACATTGTGTAAAGCTATAATTTGGGGGGACCCACAATAAGTTGTGGATAGCTTGCCCAGTGACGCTTTATTTTGCGAAAAATGTAGGGAAGGCCCCGGGCGCCCTTTCCTTTTGGCGCAATTTGACGTTAGGTCGCTGTGAGTACCGATACCGCTGCGTTCACCAGTTCTTTTCAATATACAACACTTGTGGACCCAAAAGTGACGAAGCTAACTGAATTTTTTGAAGGCATGGCCAAGGCCTTTAACACCGGAACCCTGCAAGACCTCAAGACGATCCTAAAGCTGCCGACAGCCGTGCATATCGATACTCAGGTTATTGTCATCAAAGACGCGGCCCAAGGGCTGTTCGTGCTGAATACATTTCGCGACAATCTGATAAGAAGCGATTTCGATCGGGTCACATTCACTATGTCCGACGCCGAAGAATTGCGCGGCGGGGCCACCAAAGTCATTGTGGAATGGGTGGCCCTCAGCAGCAGTGGTGTTGAGTTGACCAAAGCCGATGCCACATACATTTGTGACTATTCCCAAGAACTGGGATGGCAAATATCGATCATCGAGTTTGGCCGCGCAAAGACAACCGAGCAAGGCCAGTTCTTGGGAGGCCTGCCCTTAGTCTAGCGCTGTTACTTGGTTTTGGCTTCCAGTGCTTCGATGCGGGCCAGTAAGGTAGCATTCTCCTCGCGGGCCTTTTGCGCCATTGTACGCACTGCATCAAATTCTTCGCGCGTGACAAAATTACGATCTGCCAGCCACCGATCCATCATAGAAGACATCGCGGTTTCCGCTTCGGATTTAGCGCCCTGAGCGACCCCCATTGCGTTGGTCATAAGTTGCGACAAATCATCGAGAATTTTGTTGCGGGTTTGCATGGCCGAAGTCTCCGTTTTCATTTGACTTCTATATGGGGCGGTTGCGCGAGGATCACAAGTGCGCGGGGCTGTTGACATCGCCGCACCCATAATTGACAGAGTTGCCTTATGTTGGCCGCGATCCCTTTTCCACAAATCTCGCCCGAGATTTTTAGCATTGATCTGTTTGGGTTTGAACTGGCCCTGCGGTGGTATGCCTTGTCCTATATTGTCGGTATTTTGATCGGCTGGCGCATTGTCGTCACGGCTGTCAAACGTCCAGTACTGTGGCGCGAAAGCACCGCCCCTATGACGCCCCAGCTGGTCGAGGATCTGCTGACATGGGTGATCTTCGGGGTCATTATCGGTGGTCGTTTGGGCTTTGTGGCGTTCTATCAACCCAGCTATTATGCCGCCAACCCGCAAGACATTCCAAAGGTCTGGCAAGGCGGCATGGCCTTCCACGGCGGGTTTGCAGGCGTCGTCGCCGTGGCGATCTATTTCTGTCGACGTCATAAAATCCCGATGCTGTCGCTGGCCGATTGTCTGGCGATTGCCACGGCCCCTGCCCTGTTTTTGGGGCGGGTTGCGAACTTTATCAAACCGGAACTGTGGGGCCGCCAGACCGATATGCCATGGGGCGTCGTGTTTCCCGTGGCAGAAGCCCAAGACTGCGGCCCGCTGATCGAGATCTGCGCCCGCCACCCCTCACAACTCTATGAGGCCGTACTCGAAGGCCTGATCCTTGGCGCGATCCTGCTTTATCTGGCGTTCCGGCGCGGCGCGTTCAAACGCCCCGGTTTGCTGACCGGCGTATTTTTCGCAGGCTACGGGGCCGCGCGGTTCTTGGTTGAATTTTTCCGCCAGCCTGATGCGCAATTTATCAGTCCCGGCAATCCATTGGGGCTGGCGCTACACTTGGATGGCTACGGGCTGACCATGGGACAATTGCTATCGATCCCCATGATCCTAATCGGGCTGTGGCTGGTTGCACGCAGCCAGCGGCCATGACCCTTTCCGAGGTTTTGATCCAGCGCATTGCGGCCCATGGGCCTATCACCATTGCAGACTATATGACCGATTGCCTGCAACATCCCCAACACGGCTACTACATAACGCGTGATCCGCTGGGGGCTGCTGGTGACTTTATTACGGCCCCTGAAATCAGCCAAATGTTCGGCGAGCTTATCGGCCTGTCCTTGGCGCAAACTTGGATGGATCAGGACGCGCCCTCACAGTTTGTCTTGGCTGAATTGGGTCCGGGGCGTGGCACGCTGATTGCGGATGTGATCCGTGCGACCCGCAGCGTCCCAGGATTTGCCGAGGCGGCACAGATGCATCTGATCGAAACGTCGCCGCCCCTGCGCGCGGCTCAGGCCCAACTGTTGGGGGACACCGTCACATGGCACGAGACAGTCACCACCCTGCCCGAAGCCCCGCTATACTGTATCGCCAACGAATTTTTTGACGCGCTGCCTATTCGTCAGTTCCAGCGCAGGGGTGCTGCCTGGTGCGAGCGGGTTGTGGGCGTCAAAGACGATGCACTGCACGTGGGGCTGACCCAACCCGCCCCCTTGGCCGCCTTGGAGGCCCGCCTAGACGATACCAAAGACGGTGATCTGGTCGAGCTCGCCCCAGCCGCCCCCGGTATCATAGGCGAGATCAGCCACCGGATCGAGGCCTTTGGCGGTGCAGGCTTGATCATCGACTACGGTGATTGGGGATCCCAAGGCGATACGTTGCAGGCTGTACAAGATCACACATTTGTCGATCCCTTTGCCCAACCCGGTGCTGCAGATTTGACCGCCCATGTGGATTTCGAGGCCTTGGCGATTGCCGCCACCTGCGCCCATTCGCGTCTGACACCACAAGGTGTTTATCTGGAACGGCTCGGTATCACCGGACGTGCGCAGCAATTGGCGGCAAAACTAAGTGGCAACCCCCTAGAGCAGCACATCAATGCACACCGGCGCTTGACCCACCCGTCAGAAATGGGGACGCTCTTTAAAGTCATGGGGTTGATGCCACACCACGCCGCGGCCCCTGCCGGATTGGAAACATGAGCGCACGGATATGAGCCTAGAGATTTTAACCCACGACAGCCTACTGCCCACCAAACACGGGTTCTTTACGCGCAAGGGGGGGGCCTCAAGTGGTGTGTTTGCTGGTCTCAATTGCGGACAAGGCAGCAGTGATCAGGCCGATATGGTGCACCTAAACCGTCAACGGGTCGCCACTGCGATGGATCTGCAGGTCGATAGCTTGGTGTCCGTCCATCAATGCCACTCGGCGGATGTCGTCCTTGTAGAAAACCCGTTCGATAAAAAACCGAAAGTCGACGCGATGGTCACCCGTACCCCGGGATTGGCCTTGGGCATCCTGACCGCTGATTGCCAGCCGGTTCTTTTTGCGGACCGCGAGGCAGGCGTTGTGGGGGCCGCCCATGCGGGATGGCAAGGCGCCCTTTATGGTGTGCTAGAGGCCACAATCGAGGCAATGGTCGATCACGGCGCCCAGCGCAATCGCATCACAGCCGTCATCGGCCCCTGCATTTCGCAACGCGCCTATGAGGTCGGCCCAGACTTTTTTGAGACATTTGTCGCCGAAGACGACAGATCGACCCAGTACTTTGCCAATGGCCGTGGGGACCGCCTGCAGTTTGACCTGCCCGGCTTTGGCCTGATGCGCCTACGCGAGGCAGGTGTTGCGGCCAGTTGGACAGGACATTGCACCTACACAGATCCCGATCGTTTTTTTAGCTACCGCCGCAGCGTACACCAAAAAGAAGCCGATTACGGCCGATTGATTGCCTGCATCCGTTTGTGATCCAAACACGGCAAATTGGGCGGCCCTTGCCACATTTCAGCCCGAAACAATAACCAAATTTACCCCATGACTGTTTCACTATTGGAAAAAGCCCTTGTTTTTAGGGCCTGTGGCACCCTTGGCCACGACCTACACACACCCTGACAAATTTCCGAAAATTTTTCTAAATTCCTAGTTTCTGCCCCAGTCCTGCCGCAGTGCGAGGTCAGATTGTTCTCAATCCAGACGCAATAGACGTCGAAACCAAATATTGAGCACGAGAGAGGTAGAAAACCATGGAACACAAGCCACGCTGGATCCAAAACATGATCGCAGAAGCTGCAAAGCAGGACGTTCAAATGCCCTTCGATCGCAAAGCACGCCGCGCCAAACGCTTGGCCCGCCTCCAGCGCCAAGCACAAATGCGCCTCGCCGCAACAGCATAACGCCCTCCAAAGACGTTTATCAGGTGTACTTTTCCCACCGTCTGTCCTGCAGACGGTGGGTTTTTTTGTGGCCAGTCACTTGGGCCGGGGGAATCGATTCTTTACGGGGAATTCACACCCGCAGAGGGCAAATATGGCGATGGATTTGCGTCTGAGGAAACAAACGCCGACTTTCTGGTCAACTATTTCCAGAATCTCGGTGATCAGGGCAAAATTTTGACCCTAGCGATTTCTTCCACCATCTTAGTCTCAACAAACAAATCAACAGTTCGTTGTTGTTGGTGGGGACCAACAATGAAGCAACCCAAAAGGTGGTTTCATGACGATCCCAACCCGCGCTGTCAGCCTCACAGCGCAAGCAAGAATACCGGCACCCTCCAGCCGGATCGGACAGCAAGATGGGTCCCCTCAGCGCAGTCAGCCTCTTATGCGCAAGTATGAGGTGACCCATCTGTCCTCCAATCAAACAATTGAAAACATGTCACAAATCGCGCCTGCATTGCCGATTTTCGAGACAGCTTTTGCAGCCTTTGCGCGCGGCACTTTGCTGGCCTCGCCTATGGGCCCTATCGCCATCGAAGACTTGTTGCCCGGTGATCTGCTGACAACCCGCGATGATGGCAGCTTGCCGGTTCAATGGATCGGCAAAGTCAAAATGGTGCCCGAATGGCAAGGTCAATCGCCGGAAATGGGTAAAATGATCCGCGTGTCTGCCGACAGTTTTGGTCTTGGCCGCCCGATGCCCGATTTGCTGCTGGGCAGCCATGCCTATTTGTTGCAATCGGGTGCTCAAGTTCAGGAACGTATCGGCAAACCGCAAGCCTTGGTGTCAGCCACGGATCTGGTCGATTGGGAAAATGTTATATCGGTCACGCCGCCCACGCCGACAGACCTGTTCCACATCGCCTTTGACCGCCACGCAATTGTGACGGCCAATGGCCTGGAAATGGAAAGCTATCACCCGGGCTATGCGTTTCACAACGGGCTAAGCGGCGGCATGCGTGGGCTTTATCTGTCGCTGTTCCCACAATTGGAACTGGTGAGCGACTTCGGACCGTTTCTGTATCCAAGACTGGAACGCGAGCAAGTTTCGGCGGCATAAAACCTTTATCTTCAACCGAACGTGATTGGCTTTAGACCTGAACCCTGCCCCATTGTTTTGAGCAAAACCAATGGGGACAGCGATGAAAAAGCGCAAGTCAAAACGATCAAAGACCAAACAACCGGTTCAATCCACGCAAACGGCGCAATCCTCCAATCACGGCCCCAATAGGCGGCAGATGCTGCGGTGGTTGCGCAATGGCGTAGTGGCCCTCCCGATTTTGGGCGGGGCGGGTTATTTTTCAATCCAATCCGTGGAAGCCACCATTTGCGAGGCGGACTTGACTAAAATTGGTCGAGGCACCCCCAGCATTGTCCAGATCCATGACCCGAACTGCCAACTATGTGCAACGTTGCAACGCCAGTCACGCCGCGCGTTGCGGGCTTTTGAAGATGACAGTTACGAATTTCTAGTGGCCAACCTTAACACAACCGAAGGGCGCACCTTAGCCGCGGTCCACCGCGTGTCCCACGTCACTTTGTTGCTGTTCAACGGCGACGGCCAAATGGTGCGCATCGTGCGCGGCCCAACAGATATGGATACGCTCGACAGGGTGTTTCGATCCCATATTGGCAACCCTGAGGAGGTCTAGGCCTCGCGGGCCAAACGGTCTTCGAGCACTTCAAAGGGCACGCCTGCGGCATCCTTGGCACCGCGGATCACCAGCGATGTTTTGACGCTGCCCACATTGTCCGCGGTCAGCAAATCCGAGGTCAAAAAGGTCTGAAAGGTGCTGAGGTCCGGTGCCACGCATTTGAGGATAAAGTCGACTTCGCCGTTGAGCATATGACACTCGCGCACCAACGGCCACGCACGACACTTGTCTTCAAAGGCCGCCAGATCGCTTTCCGCTTGGCTTTGTAGACCCACCATAGCGAAAACCTGTACTTCAAACCCTAACTCGCGGGCGTCCACATCGGCGTGGTAGCCCTTGATGAAACCGTTTTCTTCAAGGGTGCGCACCCGTCTCAGGCACGGTGGCGCAGAAATCCCAACACGTTTGGCAAGCTCTACATTGGTCATCCGACCATCGGCTTGCAGATGCGCAAGAATCATTCGATCGATTGGGTCTAGTCTGGATCCCGGCATGTGTATTCCCTTTCTGGCTTTTGGTTACTTACGCCACAGCTGGAACTTGCGCAACAATATTTCAACATTGAGCAATAATAAGTCGCGCTCGATAATCCTAGCGCAAAAAATCACTGCACTGCTTTGTGACACGAGGCCCCTTTTCACGCCCTCTCAGGCTCTTTATATCCAAGGTCTAACGTATTGCTCAAAGGCTGCCGCTTATGTCCGAAACCCGTCACACCAAAGTCCTTATCATTGGCTCAGGCCCCGCCGGCTATACAGCCGGTGTTTACGCCAGCCGCGCCATGCTGGAGCCGATTTTGGTCCAAGGCATCGAACCCGGCGGACAACTGACCACCACGACCGAAGTTGAAAACTGGCCCGGCGATACCGAGGTCCAAGGCCCCGACCTGATGATCCGCATGCAAGATCACGCCAAAGCTATGGGCACCGAAATCATTGGGGATATCATCAACGATCTGGACCTCAGCGAACGGCCGTTCAAGGCAAAGGGCGACAGTGGCACGCTTTATACAGCAGACGCCGTGATCCTTGCCACAGGGGCGCGTGCCAAATGGCTAGGCCTGCCGTCAGAGGACAAATTCAAAGGCTTTGGCGTATCGGCCTGTGCCACGTGCGACGGTTTTTTCTATCGCGGCCAAGAGATCGTTGTGATCGGCGGCGGCAACACGGCTGTAGAAGAGGCGCTATTTCTAACGAACTTTGCCAGCAAGGTCACATTGGTGCACCGCCGCAATGAATTGCGGGCCGAAAAGATCCTCGAAGACCGTTTGATGAAAAACCCCAAAATCGAACCACTATGGTTCCACCAATTGGAAGAGGTTTACGGCGAAGACAGCCCCTTGGGCGTCGAAGGCATCAAAGTCCGCAATGTCAAAACCGATGAGATCACCGACATCCCGTGCAAAGGCGTGTTTGTTGCCATCGGCCATGCACCCGCCAATGAATTGGTCAAAGACGTGCTTGAAACCCATATGGGTGGCTATGTGGTCACGAAACCCGACAGCACCCAGACCTCGATCCCCGGTGTGTTTGCCGCAGGCGACATCACGGATTGGCAGTACCGCCAAGCCATCACAAGCGCAGGCATGGGCTGCCAAGCTGCTCTCGAGGCTGAACGGTTCTTGGCGGAAAGCGAATAGCAAACACGTAAAGTGTTCGCGATCCTGCATCACCGTCAGTGTTGCCACTATGCTAAGGCGTGGCGCTTATGGTGAGTTTGGCCGTTGCAATACCCATGGTTGCTGCAATTCTTGGACTGGTCGCGGCCTGGCAAGCAAGGAAAGTGTGGTGGTTGGGCTTAACCGTTGCTGCCGTAGTGTTCATCGCCGATGTGGGATTAACCTTGGTCGTGTTGACCGTTTTCCCAGACGCCGTTGCGCCGAGCGCGCGGCTCATGCCACTGCTGAGCGCCCTGACGGCCCTCAGTGTTTTAATCATCGCAGTTGGATCGATCCTGAGCCTTCTTTTGAGGCGCTCAAATACGCCCGGACAAGTTGCAGTTAAGGTCTTTTTGGGCACTTGCATCCTTGGGCTTGCCGCATTGTTGACGGCTTTTTTGATCTAAAGGCACCCCAAATGCGCAATTGCGCCGCGGTAAAACGTGACCCAAAAGACCCAATCCCTAAAACCGAAACAGTTTGTCGCAAGTATGTTCATTGCTGAACGCATTTTTATATGCGAAGTGAGTTCACGAATGAACACATAGTGAGTCGTATGTAACCCGTCATGGCACAGTCGCCTGTCAAAACCTCCCTCGATCAAGAGGATGATATGTTCAAGCTGCTGCGCCAGCTTGATATTGACCCTCATGCATCGCAACGGGCGATTGCACAGGCTGTGTCCGTCTCATTGGGCAGGCTCAATGCGCTGTTGAAGCTGGCCACAGAACAAGGCCTCGTGAAAATAAGCGACCGCAACGGCCCCGACAAACGCCAGCGGTTTGAATACGCCCTTACCGCCAAAGGGGCGGGCGCAAAGAACCGCCTGACCGAAAACTTCCTGAAACGAAAATTCGCAGAATACGACGCTCTCCATGCTGAACTAACCGGCACGACGTCTGGACTTTCCCATCTCAACAATAGGACCAAATTGATGCAAAATAACCTTGCCCCCATCCCCGAGCTATTTGTCTCGTATGACAGTGCGCAAAAGCTGAAACTGGAGGCCGCGGATCTGGTCAGCCACGATCTGACAGCGCGTCAGGTGTGCGATTTGGAACTGCTGATGAACGGTGGCTTTAACCCGCTCAAAGGGTTCCTATCCGAGGCAGATTACGACAGCGTCGTCGACACAATGCGCCTGACAGATGGCAGCCTCTGGCCAATGCCGATCACGCTGGATGTGGGTGAAGAGTTCGCCGCCGGTCTTGAAATTGGCCAAGACATCGCATTGCGTGACCCTGAGGGCGTGATCTTGGCCACGATGACGGTCACAGACCGTTGGGAGCCAAATAAGGCCAAGGAAGCCGAAAAAGTATTCGGCGCCGATGATGACGCGCACCCTGCTGTGAACTATCTGCATAACCAAGCTGGCAAAATTTACTTGGGCGGTCCGATCGTGGGCATCCAGCAAGCGGTGCATTACGATTTTCGCGCCCGCCGCGACACACCAAACGAGTTGCGCGCCTATTTCCGCAAAATGGGCTGGCGCAAAGTGGTTGCGTTCCAAACCCGCAACCCGCTGCACCGCGCCCACCAAGAACTGACCTTCCGCGCCGCCCGCGAAGCCCAAGCCAACCTGCTGATCCACCCCGTTGTGGGCATGGGCAAACCAGGCGACATCGATCACTTTACCCGCGTGCGCTGCTATGAGGCTGTTTTGGATCAATATCCTGCGGCCACAACAACCATGTCCCTGCTGAACTTGGCCATGCGTATGGCCGGTCCACGTGAGGCCGTATGGCACGGTTTGATCCGTAAAAACCACGGCTGTACGCACTTCATCGTGGGTCGCGACCACGCTGGCCCCGGCAACAACAGCCAAGGCGAAGATTTCTATGGCCCCTATGATGCACAGGACCTGTTCCGCGAGCACCAAGAGGAAATGGGCATCGAAATGGTCGACTTTAAGCACATGGTCTATGTGCAAGAACGCGCCCAATACGAGCCAGCCGACGAGATCGAAGACAAGGAAAACGTAACGATCCTAAACATCTCGGGCACTGAATTGCGTCGCCGTTTGGCCGAAGGTCTGGAAATCCCAGAATGGTTCAGCTTCCCCACTGTGGTCGAAGAACTGCGCAAAACCCGTCCCCCACGGGCCAAGCAAGGCTTTACCGTGTTCTTCACTGGCTTCTCCGGTTCCGGCAAATCCACTATCGCCAATGCGTTGATGGTGAAACTGATGGAAATGGGCGGTCGCCCTGTGACCTTGTTGGATGGTGATTTGGTCCGCAAAAACCTATCGTCTGAGTTGGGGTTCAGCAAAGAACACCGCGATCTGAACATCCGTCGCATCGGCTATGTGGCCTCGGAAATCACCAAAAACGGCGGCATCGCCATCTGTGCGCCCATCGCACCCTATGCCACAACCCGTCGCGCTGTGCGTGAGGACATCGAAAACTTTGGTGCCTTTGTTGAGGTCCATGTAGCCACGTCCATCGAGGAATGCGAACGCCGGGACCGCAAGGGCCTCTATAAGCTGGCCCGCGAAGGCAAGATCAAGGAATTCACAGGGATTTCCGATCCCTATGACGTGCCCGTTGATCCCGAGTTAAGCGTCGAGACCGAGAATGTAGACGTCGACAACTGCGCCCATCAGGTTTTGCTGAAGTTGGAATCGATGGGTTTGATCAAAGCCTAATTCGGCAAGGTCGTTGGGCCACATGTTTTCTTTGAAAACGTAATGCCCGATATTCAAGGGCGCGACCATTCAGGTTGCGCCCTTTTTCCTTAAATCCGTCTAGTTTAGCCCGCTATCAGAGGCTCAATTCACCCGACATCAACACATAGGCTTGGCCCGCGACTTGGACGCCTGTTATTGCATCCGGTGGCCCCTGCACCGTCACATCAGCCTGCCCTAACCGGCCCAACATATGGCCTTGGGTCGCCCGAAGGTGCGGCGATTTGATCAGCCCGTTTGCCCACAGATAGGCAGCCATCGCCCCTGAGGCCGAGCCGGTAAATGCGTCCTCCGCAGGGCTGGGCGGTGCCATCAAAAGGCGCGACAAAGTGGTCTGCCCATCCAACGTCACCCAAAAAGGTTCCATCATATCAATACCATCACTGCCAGATGCAGCAGCCAGAGCCGCCAAAGCCTCAACGTCGAGCGTGCAGCGATCAAGGGCGCCTTGGTTGGCCAGCACTGTAATGCAAAACGGCAAACCGGTTGAGACAATTTGCGGAGGACTGATGATATCTTGCGCTGTCAAGCCACCCACTGCCGCGACCAGAACTGGGTCAAGTTTTGGCCCAAACGCAGGTGCGACTTGGGTCATTGAAATGCGCGGCGGTGTGAGTGACGCGTCAATCTCGACCGCCACAAGGCCCGCACCCGTCTCTAATGTCAAAGAGGTGCCGTTCACCATTCCGCGCGATAGGAATGCCGCCACAGTTGCAATCGTCGGATGCCCCGCAAAGGGGATCTCGCGACTGGCCAGAAAGTAACGCACCTTGAAATCAGCGATGTCCGAAGGTTCGACGAATGTACATTCGACCAGCGAAGTTTCCGCCACGAAGGCCATGCAAGTGGCATCATCCAAAGCCCCTGCATCTTGGACCACGGCGCAGCCATTGCCGCTGAAGGGGCGATCCGTAAAGGCGTCCACCCAGTCAACGGCGTATTTTGTCATTGCAAAGTTACGGGGGCATAGTCGTTTTGGCGGGCCAAATCGAAGGCCATCGCGCGGCCAGCGACCAAGGCCAATTGCTCGCCTTGTGCATTGTGAACCGCAAACAGCTGTTTCAATTCGCCAGCTTCTTCTTGCACTTGCAGCGGCAAATCAGCGACATCGACAGCCTTTACATAAACTGTGCGATCTTCGTCAGTTTGGCCTTCAAAATTATAAGCAGTTTCCATCAGGCGGTCTCCCCATTGATTTTGATTGTCTGAATGATCTTGTCGGGCACGGCACGGGTCAAATCAACATGCAGCAATCCGTTTTTTATGTCCGCCCCGCCCACATCAACACCATCGGCGAGGACAAAGCTTTTTTGGAACTGACGCGCCGCGATGCCACGATGCAGGAACAATCGCCCTTCAGCGTCGTCGGTCTGACGCCCGCGTATGACCAGTTGCCGGTCCTCAACCGTGATCGACAGATCGGCTTCGGCAAAGCCAGCCACAGCCAATGTGATCCGGTACGAGTTCTCCGAGGTTTGTTCGATATTATAGGGTGGATAGCCGTCATTGCCGGTCTTGGCAGTGCGTTCCACCAACTGTTCGAGCTGTTCAAAGCCCAAAAGAAACGGGTGTGACCCCAACAATAGTTTACTCATCTTGCGTCCTTAAAGGTTAAAGCGACGTCCGTATCAGGCCCCTATGTGGCGGCCCGTGTCTAAAATATGGGGCGATGGTTAACCTTTCGCAAGGCTAGGCCTATGCCGAATCGCCAAAAATTCGTATCTCTGTAGCCTGAGTGCTGAAAGTTTGAGCCATGAATGCTGAAATAGAGATGAAGACGGACGAGGTTTTACGCGTCAAACTTGCTGTACTTCAGCAAGAACACCGCGATCTTGATGCGTCGATCGAGGCTCTGCACGACAAATCCACCGCAGATCAACTGACCCTGCAACGGCTCAAACGGCAAAAGCTGGCGTTGAAAGATCAGATCGCGCGGATCGAAGACATATTGACCCCTGATATTATTGCGTAATCGCAGCGCGCCAGTATAGTGCGGCCTTTCACGGCGACAGCCCGTGCGCAATTGCAATGACGAGGGTCCTATGAGCGATATCAAAGTTGGCATTATCATGGGCAGCCAATCGGATTGGCCGACGATGAAAGAGGCCGCCATCTTGCTGGATGAATTGGGCGTCTCGTTTGAAACCAAAATCGTATCGGCCCACCGCACACCTGATCGGTTGTGGGACTATGGCAAGTCCGCTGTTGATCGCGGATTGCAGGTCATTATCGCAGGCGCCGGTGGCGCGGCGCATTTGCCGGGCATGATGGCCTCAAAAACCCGCGTGCCTGTGGTCGGCGTTCCGATCCAGACCAAGGCATTGTCCGGTGTTGATAGCCTCTATTCTATCGTGCAAATGCCCAAGGGATTTCCCGTGGCCACGATGGCTATTGGCGCGGCTGGGGCTGCAAATGCAGGGCTGATGGCCGCTGCAATCTTGGCAAATACGGATCCGGAACTGGCAATGCGTTTGGAAGTGTGGCGCGACAGCCTTTCCGCATCCATCGCGGATGAGCCAACCGATGACTGACGCACTGCCCGTCGGGGCCACGATTGGCATTTTGGGCGGCGGTCAATTGGGGCGCATGTTGTCTGTTGCGGCGTCTCGGCTTGGCCTGAAATGTCATGTCTTTGATCCGGCCCCTGATGCGCCAGCAGCCCAAGTGGCCGACGCCCACACCTGCGCGCCCTATGAGGATGCGGAGGCCCTTGCCGCCTTTGGCGCAGCTGTTGACGTCATAACCTATGAGTTTGAAAACATTCCCACATCTGCGCTGGACGCGCTCGAGGCTTTGGCCCCGATCTACCCCAACCGGCGCGCTTTGGCGACCTCTCAGGATCGCATCACGGAAAAAGACTTCCTGACCGATCTAGGCCTTGCCGTGGCCCCATATGCAAATGTGGAAAGCGCCGCGGACATGGATGCGGCTGTCGCAAAAATTGGCGCACCTGCAATCCTCAAAACCCGTCGCTTTGGCTATGATGGCAAGGGGCAGGTCCGCCTCAAGGACGCCAGCGATGCAAGTGCTGCCTGGGCCGATATGGCCGATGCGCCCAGCGTCTTGGAAGGCTTTGTCGACTTTAGCAAAGAGATCTCAATCATCGCGGCGCGCAATCCCGCAGGCGATGTGGCGTGCTATGATCCCGGTGAAAACGTCCACAAGGACGGGATCCTTGCCACAACGACTGTCCCTGCCGCGATCCCAGCCACCTTGCGGATGGATGCAGTTCTATTGGCCGCTAAGATTTTGAATAGTCTGGACTATGTGGGCGTCATGGGGGTCGAGTTATTCGTGACCCCTGCTGGCCTCATCGTGAATGAGATCGCCCCACGGGTCCATAATTCGGGCCATTGGACGCAAAATGGCTGCCTTGTGGACCAGTTCGAACAACACATCCGCGCGGTCGCTGGTTGGCCCTTGGGTGACGGCACCCGCCATTCAGATGTGGTGATGGAGAACCTGATCGGCGACGACGTTCTGGCCGTGCCCGAGATTGCGCGCACAGCCGCTGCGATCCATCTCTACGGTAAGGTCGAGGTCAAAAAGGGCCGCAAAATGGGGCACGTCAATCGGGTGACGCCCGCTTAACGTTCACCACGGACAAAGCTACGCCACCAAGGACCAACACGCAGGCCGCGATAAACTGTGCTGTCATAGGCTCGGCCACAAAAATCACGCCACCCAAGGCTGCAATCACTGGCACGCTGAGTTGTGAAACAGCAGCGACGCTGGGCAAAAGCCGTGGTAATAGCGCATACCACAGGGCATAGCCCATCCCGCTGGTGACAGAACCAGACAGCGCAGCCAAGGCGATGCCCTGCGGACTGAGTGTGATGTCTTGCACCACTAGCAGGCCCAAAGCAGTGACAGGCAAAGCCCAGATAAAGTTGGACATCGTGTTGCGCACAGGGTTCGTGCTGGCCTTGCCGAGCAGCGAATAAAGGCCCCATCCCAGACCGGCAAAAGCCATCAACGCACTGCCCAAAAGATCGGGCGCTGTGGCCGTTGCGGGCCATAACAGAGCAACCAATCCGATAAAGGCGATCCCAGCCCCAATCCAGCGCTTGGCCGTGACCGCCTCCCCCATCCACAAGGCCCCCGCGAACATAGTAATTTGAACCACACCAAAGAGGATCAGCGCGCCAACACCTGTATCAAGGCTGACGTAGGCAAAGGAAAATCCCAGCATATAAGCCACCAAACTGGCCGGGCCCCAAAAGCTGCGTTGTGGTGTAATGGCCTGCACCCCTTGTTGAACGGCCACGAGGATCATCAGGCTCACGGCCCCGGCCCCGACCCGGATCACCGCAAGGCTGGCCGGATCAATGCCGCCCGTGGTCAGGGCCAGCCGGTTCAGAACCGAATTGGCGGCCAACGCCACCAAGGCTAGAACAGTCAAAAGAAAAAGGCGCATTAGGCAAGGACCACGGCAAGACCAGCAGAGAGGGCCAAGACCCAAAGGATATTCCAGTTGAACCGCAGCACCAAAAGGCAGGATAGCAGGCTAAGGCCCAGCGCCAGCCAATTGAGGCTGCTTAGGCTCGGCACCCATCCAAATGCTGTGCGGCTGACGTCGTTAAACAAGACATGCAGGGCGAACCAAAGTGACAAATTCGCGATCACCCCCACAACCGTGGCGGTGATTGCCGTTAACGCGCCCGACAGGCGGGGTTGGGCCGAAATCCATTCCACATAAGGCGCCGCTGCGAAGATCCACAAAAAGCACGGAATGAATGTCACCCAAAGCGTGATCAGTCCTGCAACAAAAGCCATCCCCAATCCAGCCTCAGCAAAGCCCGCCATAAAGCCCACAAATTGCGTGACCAAGATCAACGGCCCCGGTGTGGTTTCCGCCAATCCAAGGCTGTCAATCATCTGGCCTGCCGTCAACCAACCATAGTTTTGCACGACTTCTTGCGCCATATAGGCCAAAACAGCATAGGCCCCGCCAAATGTCACCGCCGCGAGGGTGGCAAAGAACGTGGCGATCTGACTCAGGAAGGCTTGCCCTAAGACCAAATCAAGCACGGCGATTGGCACAAGCCATAAGGCCAGCCAGAAGGCGACTGTTTTGATGGTTTGGCCCAGCGGCACTAGAGGCGACGCTGTTCCACCCTGCGCTTTGGTGGCGAAAAACCCAATTCCAGCGGCCACAGCGATGACCAGTGGAAAGGGCAAGTTAAAGACAAACAAAGCCACAAAACTGCAGGCAGCCAAGCCCCATTGCAGCGGTGTCTTGAAGGCTTTCTTGGCGACTTTGGTCAGAGCTTGGATCACGACTGCCAACACAGCGGCTTTGATCCCGATGAACAGGCTTTGCGCCACATCCAAGCTGCCAAACAGCGCATAGAGCGTGGCCAACGCAAAAATCACCAGCGCACCGGGCAAGACAAACAGCCCCCCTGCGATCAGCCCGCCACGCACCCCGTGCATGCGCCAGCCCGCATAGGTCGCCAATTGCATGGCCTCTGGACCCGGCAACAGCATGCAAAACGACAGGCCCGACAGAAATTGCTTTTCACTAAGCCATTGATGCCGCTCGACCAGTTCCGAATGCATCAACGCAATTTGCGCCGCAGGGCCGCCGAAAGACAGACACCCGATTTTGGCAAAGACCTTGGTGGCTTGGGTCAGCGTGGTCATTGGCGCGCCTGATGTGAAGTTGCATCATGGGTTTCGCCCGTCGCATCCCGCGCCCAGCAATAAAACGCGTCATAAAGTGTCAATCCCGCCTCCAATTGTTCAAGATCATCCTTGAACATCCGCGACAAGCCCAGAGAGGCCGCTTGCAACCCCGCCGCTTGGGGAACCTCGTCCAATTGCCCCAAATCCGCCGCGCGAATGATTTGCGCCAAGTGGGTTAACGCGGGCGTTTGTAGCCCGAAATGGTCGAGGAAAGCATCGAAGCTGCACTTGTCGTTGTGATGCCCCAAAGCAGCCCCTTCGATGTCAAAAGGCGTTGCTTCGAATTTCTCAGCCACCAGCGCCACTTGATCCGGTTGTACGAACAAAAAACGCGCTTTTGGGTCGATAAAGCGGCGGATCAGCCAAGGGCAGGCAATGCGATCTACCTTGGGCCGGTGGCGGGTCACCCACAGAGTGCTGCCGTTTTGTGTGTCGGGGATTTTTGCGGCAGGGATTAAGGAACCGCCAGCATCGGCCCACGCCATGTGGCCACCGTCCAGAAAGTCCGCTTGGATGCTATGACTGCGCAACATCGCCGCCGCCCCTTGCGACAGCTTGAGCCCCTTTTGACAAATGATAACAACGGATTGACCTTGCAGTTCAGGCACCAAAGTTTCGATCTGCTTGAACGGGTGACGCCGTGAGGTTGGGATCAATTGGGGGTCCAGCGCAAAGTCCTCATCGGTGCAAATGTCGATCAGGACAGGGCAAGTGGGCGTGCCGATAAAACGGTTGAGTACAGCGGGGGTTAAAGCGTTGAGAGCAGGCATGTGGCGTCCTTTGATAGGGTCATTTGGACGCGATACTTGGGCCTAAGCCTAAAGGGGCAATCGCAGGCCCCTTAGGATATCTGTGGCGAATAGAGACTTGGGTGTCAATGATAACCAAAAAGACGACACATTCAGCTATGCGGCCAAACTGCGTTTTCCCCCAAGTTGAGCCATGGACCGCTGACCTTTGATCAATGCCACGCTATAGTTGGGGACATAGACTGTTAGGATTAAACGAAAAAGGAATTGGGATGCGTACGCGCGATCAAGCCCGTCAAGAAGCACTGGACTTTATAAATAGCTACAACGCGTGCTTTTACAAAAGAGATTTAGATGCACTGAAGGCCCTGTATTCACCTCAAAACTTCACCAAGTTTTGGGACAATCACCCCGGATGTGACTCGCCAGACCTTGAGGACCATTTCGGCAAAGTTTCCACGTTTTTCAAGACTGGAAAGCAAAGCGAGTCCGGTACGATAGAGCCTTTAATCGTTGAGGATCTACACGCGCTCGCTGTTGGCAATACCCTACTTGTGACGGCGATTTTGCGATACCAAAGCGCGCCAGTACCCGGTGTTCGAAGCACTTTTGCGCTCTTGAAAGAGAATGGCGCATGGAAAGCCGCACACATCCACCATTCTTTCGATCCCAACGAGGCGGGCTAAAGGCCGTCGCCGCCTCGAACCCATCACGCAGCGCCACGGGACGATTGCCTCCGCCAGATTTGTTTGGCCCGAAGGCCAAACCAAATCTTACATCATGCCGCCCATGTCGGAAATTTTGACATGCCGCCGCAGGTAGCACAGCTGGTTTTCGCTAGGTCACTCTGGGCGAATCTGCTGGTTTTTACCACAGCTAATTTTTAGAATAACTTTGGGGACTTCCTGGCTTTTTCAAAAACAATTCGCGGCGCATTGGCTGCACTGTCCATTGGTTTCACCGCCACGGCCGCCAACGCAGCCACTGTCACGCTAGATTTTGGCTTCACTGTTAATGATAGTTCATATTATGCGAACAGTGGGCCTGCAAATGGGACCAAGGGGACCTTGCGTGTCACTTTGGATGACACAATTGTGCCTGTCGCCTTTTTTGGGGGTGCCAAAAAGCAGTATACTAATGCAATCACATCGGAGGTTTTTTCGATTGACGGGCTTGGCAGTCAGTCTTTGAATGTGAATTCCAGCCAATTCGAGGCCATCACCGAGGATACTAACTTTGGCCTGACTGCGGGTTTTAACGCGATTGTTGCGAACGCGCCAACCTCTGATCCGCGCGAGCAAATAGATTTCAATTTATTGTACAACAGTGGCACAGCACCAAACCCAATGGATCTGGCCGCGTTGCTGGCATTGGCAAACTCGGGCGACCTTTCAGATCTTTTTATTCTAGGGGTCGCCTACCGCTTTCAGGCCCCAACGGGCGCACCTTCCTCGCAACAACCATCGCGCTTTGGCACGTGCCTTGGCATTAGCTGCGCAGTAAGCGGTCAGGTGACCTCTTTGTCCGTGCTCGCCCCGGTGCCCCTGCCCGCAGGTGGTTTGTTGCTGCTAACCGGTCTTGGCGGTTTGATCGTCGCACGGCGGCGGATGGCGTAACTGTTGGCCTGCGGGATTCGTGGGCCAAGCTGAACCGCACATTCAGATCAAAGCGAATCGCGCCCAAGCTTTGGCGTGTGACTGACGTTTGACCAGCGTCAGACAGTCCGCCGCGGAAACCGCACCGAGGACCAAACAAGTTTGCTTGCGGGCTGTTCGCCGCTGAATGCGGGTGCAGCGTGCTGCGGTAGGCGTAATGCAGGTCTGGGCTTTGTGCGGACGCTAGCAAAAAAGGGCCCGCGCGAGGCAGGCCCTTTGGGGTGGGAGTGGCTCCCAGATTTTCGGGGGTGTGGCTCTCGGCGATTTTGCAATCGCCTGTCACCACCAGATTTGTTTGGCCCCGAAGGGCCAAACGAAATCTTACATCATGCCGCCCATGCCGCCCATGTCGGGCATGCCGCCGCCGGCGCCGCCGCCGTCTTTGGATGGCTTGTCTGCAACCATTGCTTCGGTTGTGATCAGCAAGGACGCAACAGAGGCCGCATCCTGAAGCGCTGTGCGCACAACTTTGGCAGGGTCGATCACGCCGAACTTGAACATGTCGCCATATTCTTCTGTCTGGGCGTTAAAGCCGAAGGACACGTCGTCGCTTTCGCGGATTTTGCCAGCAACAACTGCGCCGTCAACGCCTGCGTTTTCAGCGATCTGACGCATTGGAGCCTCAATCGCCTTACGCACGATCGAGATGCCTACGTCCTGATCGTTGTTCGCACCCGACAGACCGTCGAGTGTTTTGGCAGCTTGCACCAGTGCAACACCACCACCCACAACGATACCTTCTTGAACAGCAGCGCGTGTCGCGTTCAGGGCGTCGTCGACGCGGTCTTTACGCTCTTTCACTTCGACTTCGGACATGCCGCCCACGCGGATCACAGCAACACCGCCTGCCAGTTTGGCAACACGTTCTTGCAGTTTTTCACGGTCGTAGTCGGATGTTGTTTCTTCGATCTGCTGACGGATTTGGTTGACCCGTGCTTCGATTTCGGCCTTTTCACCGGTGCCATCAACGATTGTTGTTTCGTCTTTGGTGATGGTGATTTTCTTGGCTGTGCCCAGCATGTCCATTGTGACAGACTCAAGCTTCATGCCCAGATCTTCGGAGATCACTTGACCGCCTGTCAGGATCGCGATGTCTTGCAACATGGCTTTGCGGCGATCGCCGAAACCAGGTGCCTTAACAGCTGCGATTTTCAGACCGCCGCGCAGTTTGTTCACAACGAGTGTCGCCAAGGCTTCGCCTTCAACGTCTTCTGCGATGATCAACAGTGGCTTGCCGGACTGGATCACAGTCTCGAGCAATGGAACCATTGGCTGAAGCGAGGACAGTTTTTTCTCGTGCAGCAAGATCAGGCAGTCCTCAAGGTCTGCAACCATCTTGTCTGGGTTTGTCACGAAATATGGCGACAGGTAACCGCGGTCGAACTGCATGCCTTCAACAACGTCTGTTTCTGTTTCCAGACCTTTGTTTTCTTCAACAGTGATCACGCCTTCGTTGCCAACTTTTTGCATTGCATCAGCGATTTGACCGCCGATTTCAGCTTCGCCGTTGGCAGAAATTGTGCCAACTTGGGCAACTTCTGCGCTGTCGTTGACAGGGCGGGATGCGGATTTGATGGCTTCAACAACTTGGCTTGTAGCCATGTCGATGCCGCGCTTGAGATCCATCGGGTTCATGCCAGCCGCAACCGACTTCATGCCTTCTTTGACGATGGCTTGGGCAAGAACTGTAGCAGTTGTTGTACCGTCACCCGCTTCGTCATTGGTGCGGGACGCAACTTCTTTGACCATCTGCGCGCCCATGTTTTCGAACTTGTCTTCCAGTTCGATCTCTTTGGCTACGGATACACCATCTTTGGTTATGCGCGGTGCGCCAAAAGATTTGTCCAGAACAACGTTCCGGCCTTTTGGACCCAAGGTCACTTTTACAGCGTTTGCCAGTGTGTTGACACCGCGCAGCATTGCATCGCGCGCATCCGTGTCGAATTTGACGTCTTTAGCAGCCATTGTGCTTTATCCTCGTCTTAAGATTACAGTTTGGTACGAAAGATTGGTGTGGCGGCTTAGGCCAGCAGACCCAAAATGTCGCTTTCTTTCATGATCAACAGCTCTTCGCCGTCAACAGTGACTTCTGTGCCGGACCATTTGCCGAACAGAATGCGGTCGCCCGCTTTAACAGCCATTGCGATCAATTCGCCGCTGTCTTTGCGTGCGCCTTCGCCTACAGCGATCACTTCGCCTTCGGCTGGCTTTTCTTTTGCGCTATCGGGGATAATCAACCCACCAGCGGTTTTCTCTTCGCCTTCAGTGCGGCGGACCAATACGCGGTCATGTAGCGGTGTGAATGCCATCTTTGTAGCTCCTCGCTCAAAGTTTCTCCCATTTAGCACTCACCTCGCGCGAGTGCTAACAGAGGGCTATTTAGGCAGCGCCCAGAACAGAGTCAACTGCCCGACAGCGGAAAAAATGCAGCCTCAGAGTAATTAAAACTCGACATAGAATTTTGCGGACTTTCCCTTACGGATCATGTTGTTTCGCGGAATATTAACGGCTTTGCCTCAGATGTAGGCGGGTCCAATTTAACGGAATAACAATCTTGCCTTCAAAGCTGTCATCAGCCCATGCAACGTTTGCCAGCCTTGCGGCTGAATACTCAAGCGATGCCCTTTTGGTCACAGACCATGAAGACCGCGTGTTATGGTTGAACGCGGGCTTTGAACGCATGACTGGATTTACCCTTGATGATCTTGTGGGCCGCCGCCCCGACGAGGTTCTTAAAGGCCCAGACACCAACGCAGACGAATTCGCCAAAATCAAAGAGGCGCTGAGGCTGCGGCGTCCTGTCGATATCGAAGTTATATATTACCGCAAAGACGGCAAAGAATTTTGGATGGAATCTCGGATCGTGCCCATCTTTGATGCGGACGGAAAACACACGCATTACATGTCCTCTTCACGTGACATTAGTGCCCGCAAAGAGTTGGAACGCATCACAGAAAACGCCCTTGAGCGCGAGCAAGAACGCCAAAAGGAACGCAAACAACTGAGCGAAACCAGCGAATGGCTGTATTCGGCGCGCTCAATTGAGGAACTGCTCCAAGTCGTAGAACAATCCCTCAAGACGATGATCCCCGAGGCGGGTGGCCAGCTGTTTCTCTATTCAAATTCGCGCAATATTCTCGACCTTGCCGCCCAATGGGGCGAAACATCGGACACCAAACAATTGGAAGCAACCGATTGTTGGGCCTTGCGTCGCGGTCGGGCCTATTCTTTCGGCGCTCAGGACATTGAGTTTAAGTGCGATCACGTAGAGCACGATCATGGTAATGCGCCCTACTTCTGCCTTCCAATTACGGCGCATGGCCAAACCATTGGCTTGCTGCATCTAAACTTTTGGGACCAACCCAACCTCAAGGGCGCTGATGCCTCCTCTGAATATCACGCCTTTTTTAAGCGGCGCTGGGACATCGCATTGCTGTGCGCCGAACAGATCAGTCTGGCCGTTGCAAATGTGCGCCTACGCCAAGAACTTGAGGATCAATCGGTACGCGACCCGCTGACGAACCTTTGGAACAGACGCTGGTTACTGGAGGCCGCCCACAAAGAACTATCGCGCTACCGGTCTGAGGGCGTGCCGTTAAGCATCGTCTCAATCGACGTGGACCACTTTAAGAAATTCAATGATCATCACGGTCACGACGCCGGCGATTTGGTGTTACGAGCGATCGGTAGCAAAATGCGCGAAATGTTCACTGGCAGTCTCTCGCCCTGCCGTATCGGCGGCGAGGAATTCATCGTTCTGGCCGCCAACACTACTCTTGAAGCCGCCCAAGAACTAACCGAAGACTTTCGCCGGGCCATGGCCCATTTGACCGTGCGCTATGCGGGGGCTGCTTTGCCCGCGATCACTGTCTCGGCCGGGGTCACAACAATGACGGATGGCCAACAACAAGTGATCGACCTGCTCAAAATCGCTGACCGCGCGCTCTATCAGGCCAAACAAATGGGCCGAAACAAAGTCTGCACCCACGACGATCTGGACCCGGAAAGCCTGCCCAATCCGCTGGCCCAAAAACGCACGACGACCCGGGCATCGATGTCGCAATTTTCCAAGCCGCTGCGCAACTAGGCCCTATCACACAGTCAGGACAAGATGGCGCAGTTTGCTTGCGTGACAACATGCATCACCCCTCCTATAAGCAGGCAAAATGACAGTATTTGGAAAACCGCAATGACCACAATGATCTTTGGCCACAAAGCCCCCGACACCGACAGCGCAGGCAGCGCTCTGATTTGGGAATGGTTTGTGAACCACACTGGCGGGGACGCCAAAGCAGCCCTGTTGGGCACGCCCAATACAGAGGCGGCGTTTGTCATGGATCGCTGGGGATTTGACGCGCCGCAGATCATTGACGACGTGGCCGACGATCAACCTTGCATTATTGTGGACACGAACAACCCAGCCGAATTGCCCGCCAACATCAATGGCGCAGATGTGGTCGCAATCATTGACCATCACAAACTGGTTGGTGGTCTGGAAACCAAAGGTCCGATTGATATCACAGTCCGGCCACTGGCTTGCACGGCCACAATCATGCACGACTTGATGGGCCCCCATGCAGCCCATATGCCCGACGCCATTAAGGGCTTGGTTCTGTCTTGTATCCTGTCTGATACGCTTGAGTTCCGCTCGCCAACCAGCACAGATGTGGACAAGGCACTGGCTGAAACTTTAGCAGCCGATCTGGGCCTCAGCATCCCTGACTACGCCGCCGAAATGTTCGCCGCGAAATCCGACGTCAGCGCGTTTTCCGACGCAGAATTGTTGCGCATGGACAGCAAAGAATATGCCGTAGACGGCACCAAATTCCGTGTATCGGTTCTGGAAACCACCGCGCCTGCCATCGTTTTGGATCGCAAAGCGAGCTTGCTGTCGTCAATGACGGAGGTGGCAACAGAAGACGGCGTTGATCATGTGTTGCTGTTCGTGGTCGACATTTTGAACGAGGAGGCCACGCTTTTGGTCCAGAATGACACGGTCAAATCTGTCGCAGAAAAATCCTTTGACGCAAGTGTGAGCGGCGACAGCGTCGTTTTGCCCGGTATTATGAGCCGCAAAAAACAAATCATTCCCAATCTAAAGGTCTGATCCAAGACAAGGGTGACAGCCCTTTCTTTTGGACTGCGAACCTGATGTAAGGTGGGCTGAATACGGCCCACCTTTTTCAATTTCAGGACCCCCTATGACCCAGATTGTCACCCACCTGTCAGAAGTCTCGCAAAACTACGACGCGCTTTTCGTGGATCTTTGGGGGTGCTTGCACAATGGGCTGACCCCATTTCCTGAGGCTGTGCGCGCCTTGCAAAACTATCGCCAAAGCGGCGGCAAGGTTGTGCTGGTCACCAACGCCCCCCGCCACCGTGCCAGCGTTGCGGCGCAGTTGGACAAAATCGGGGTGCCGAAGGACTGCTGGGACAGCATTGCAACTTCGGGCGATAGTGCACGCGCGGCCATGTTCACCGGTGCTGTGGGCGAGAAAGTCTATTTTATTGGACAACCCCATGACCAAAACTTCTTTGACCCGCTGGACCTGATCGCGGACCCTGTGTCGATCACTCAGGTCCCCTTGGACCAAGCCGAGGGCATCGTGTGCTGCGGTCCGTTTGATCCCATGGCGGATCCCGATGTGAACCGCGCTGATTTCCTCTTTGCCAAACAAAACGGGCTGAAACTGCTTTGCGCGAACCCCGATATTGTGGTGGACCGTGGCGAAACGCGGGAATGGTGTGCAGGGGCCTTGGCACAACTCTATACGCAGATGGGCGGCGAAAGCCTCTATTTCGGCAAACCTCACCCACCGATCTATGATTTGGCCCGCAGGCGGCTGGCCGCACTGGGTGTTTCAGTCGAAAACCAGTATATTCTGGCCATTGGCGACGGCATTTTGACCGACATCGCAGGCGCCGTGGGCGAAGACATCGATTCCCTATTCATCTCGGGCGGGCTGGCCGCAACCGAGACCAAAACGTCGCACCAACCGGACCCAGAGGCGCTAAGCCGCTACCTTGAAACAGAAAAATGGGATCCGACCTATACGATTGGCTTTCTAAGATAGCGCAAATACCCCTTGCCTTTGCTGCAGTTGCAAAGTAATAAAGTTGCGTATACGGCGGTAATGTCGTGCATTTATTACCAAGGGAATGTGATATGTTGGACAATCAACCACGCGGCACAATCTGTATCGAAGACATTGAAATCGGTATGTCCCGTTCCCTGCAAAAGATCATCACAGATCGCGATATCGAAATGTTCGCAGAGGTCAGCACGGACCATAACCCGGTGCATTTAGACGATGATTACGCCAACGACACGATCTTTGAGGGGCGCATTGCCCACGGCATGCTCACCGCCGGTCTGATCAGCGCTGTAATTGGCGAGCAATTGCCGGGCCATGGCACTGTTTACTTGGGTCAAAGCCTCAAGTTTTTGGCCCCCGTGCGCCCGGGCGACATGGTCCGCGCCGAGGTCACAGTGACAGACATGGACATCGCCAAGCGCAAGGTCACGATGGACACCCATTGCGAAATCGATGGCAAAAAAGTCCTCAAAGGCGAAGCCGTCGTTCTTGCCCCCAGCCGCAAGTTCGACTGATCTTGAACCCTGCGTAATTCCCCGCTACCCAAGCGGCTATGCGGATTATTCGAGACCCCCTTTTTATTGATCCAACGGATCGCGGCGCTGCCGCGGCTATTGGCAATTTCGATGGCGTTCACTTGGGCCATCAGGCTGTTATCGACATCACCCGCGCGCAGGCCGTTGCCTCAAACGTGCCTCTGGGCATCATGACGTTCGAGCCGCATCCGCGCAGCTATTTTGCGCCAAACGCCCCGGCCTTTCGGCTGATGAATGCAGAAGCCAAGGCCAACAGGCTGGAAAAACTGGGTGTTCAAAAGCTCTATGAGATCCCGTTCAACCCCGCTTTGGCTGCCTTAACCGCCCAAGAGTTTGCCCGCGATATCATTGCTGACGCTTTGGGATTGACCCATGTGGTCGTGGGGCAGGACTTTTGTTTTGGTAAAGATCGCGGTGGATCAGCGCAGGATCTAAAGGACTTTGGCGAAACCTACGGGTTTGGTGTGACCATCGCCCAAATGGTCGCCACACCCAAAGGCGAAGTATCCAGCACAAATATTCGCCGCGCCCTGAGCGAAGGTCAACCGGACCTCGCCGCTGACATGCTGGGCCACTACCACCGGTTGGAAGGCGAAGTGATCCGTGGCGATCAACGCGGGCGCGATCTAGGATATCCGACGGCCAACATGGCGACCCACGGGCTACATATGCCCAAATTTGGCGTGTATGCTGTAAAAATCGATGTCTTGGGTGGGCCCCATCAAGGCAACTATCACGGGGCAGCCAGCATCGGCGTGCGCCCGATGTTTGGGGAAAACACCCCCAATTGCGAGACGTTCATTTTTGATTTCAAAGGCGACCTGTATGGCGCACAAATCTCTGTCGCTTTGGTGGCGTTCCTACGGCCTGAGCTGAACTTTGACAGCATCGATACACTGATCACGCAGATGGACGCCGATTGTGCCACCGCCCGCGAGATCCTCAATGACTGATCCCATCGATCGCTCTGGCTTGCGCAAAAACTTTTGGGAAAAAGTGCCCCTGACCAAAATGACCCCAAAGGAATGGGAGGCGCTGTGTGATGGATGCGGGAAATGCTGCCTGAACAAGCTTGAAGACGACGAAACCGGGGAGGTCGCTTTAACCCGTGTCGCATGTCGCCTTTTGGACGATCAAAGTTGCAAATGTGGGCAATATGAAATCCGTAAGCAATTTGTGCCGGAGTGCATTGTGATGACCCCCGCCAACATCGCCGACCATGCCTATTGGATGCCGCAAACCTGTGCCTATCGGTTATTGTTTGAGGGTAACCCATTGCCCAGCTGGCATCCGTTGCTCACAGGTACGGATCAAACGGTGCATGATGCTGGCGTTTCCGTGCAAGGCATCACTGTGCCCGAGTTTGAGATCCCAGAAGAAGACTGGGAAGACTACATCATCGAAGAACCCTTGGGGGATTGAATGTTTTTTGCCTCTGACAACACCTCGCCGGCCCATCCAAAAGTGATGCAGGCCCTTGCAGATGCCAATGAAGGCTACGCAATGCCCTATGGCAATGATCCAATCATGGATCGCGTGCGCCAAAAGATCCGCGATCTGTTCGAGGCACCCGAGGCGGCCGTGTATCTGTGTGCAACAGGGACCAGTGCCAATTCCATTGCCTTGGCCTGTTTGTGCCAGCCGTGGCAGACCGTGTTTGCCCACCGCAATTCTCATGTGGAAGAAGACGAATGCGGCGCGCCTGAATTTTTCACGGGCGGGGCCAAGATCACCTTGGTGGCAGGTGACCATGCCAAGATGGATCCAAAAGCCTTGCGCGAGGCCCTGACGTTTACGGGCCGCGCTGGGGTTCACAATGTACAACGCGGTGCGCTGACACTGACCAATACAACTGAAAATGGCACAGTGTATTCCGTTTCGGACGTCGCTGAACTGGCCGCGATTGCAAAGTCGTTTGATCTGCCTGTGCACATGGACGGCGCGCGCTTTGCAAATGCAATCGCTGCCACCAATGCCTCCCCCGCCGAGATGACGTGGAAAGCTGGGGTCGATGTGCTGACCTTTGGCGGCACCAAAAACGGTCTTTTGGGGGTTGAGGCAGTGGTTTTGTTCAATCCAGACAAAGCTTGGGAATTTGAGCTACGGCGCAAACGCGGCGGGCATTTATTTTCTAAACACCGGTATTTGTCGGCCCAGATGGAGGCCTATGTGACCGACGGTCTTTGGATGCAATTGGCCCGGCAGGCCAATGATGCAGCTGCACGTTTGTCTGCGGGGATCCTCGACATCGAAGGAGCCTCTTTGATGCATCCAACCCAAGGCAACACGGTGTTTGCCAGCTGGCCTCGCGGGGGGCACAAACGCGCCCATGATGCAGGGGCTGCCTATTATTTTTGGCCAATGGATCAGGATCTAGAGGGTCCAGAGGACGAACTGCTGTCTGCGCGTTTGGTCTGTTCGTGGTGCACGACCTCTCAGGACGTTGATCAGTTCCTCAGCCTACTGCGCGGATAATCTCTGCCACGGCTTGCGGGTGGGTCATAGGGGCCATGTGCCCTGCCCCGTCGATAATGTGGCGAGTTGCACGGGGCAGCCGCCGTTCTAATCCTGACTGGATCGCTGCGATAACGGGCGGTGATTTTGCACCTTCGATCAACGTCACAGGCACATCCAACCGTTCCAGCGCGCCGGATCCCAAGACATCATGCACGTCTTGTTCAATCGCCGGCGCACCTGCCGGGATCAAATGAATGCGGTCGGTAATATAGCTTTGCGCCTTGGCGGGCAGTTTCTCCCATGGGCGCCCCCCGCCCCACAAGTCTGTAAACACTTGTGCCGCAGTCACCCGATCATCGCGATCAATCGCCGCCACAAAGGGTTCAAAATCTTCCACATGCCCCTGATAGCTGGGATCATCATCCGCATGCGCCACGGCAAAAAACACCGGTTCGATCAAGGTCAGGGCGTTGATCAGATCGGGGCGCAGCAACGCCATACGCAGCGCAACAGTAGCCCCAAAGGAATGACCTATGACATGGGTCGGGCCGTCGCAAAAGGTCAGGCCAATCTGCGCAGTAACATCCTGATAATCCCGGCCATCGCCGCCATTCCAAGGATCCGCAGCCCCATGGCCCGGCATATCAAACGCAGTAGAGGAATAGGTGTTCGCCAGCCCTGCCAAGGTGCCCTCCCAAACCCCAAGGCGGGCTAGCGAACAATGGATCCAAAGCGCCTTGCGGCTGCCTGATCCAGCATCTGTCCACGCAGTTCGAAAACCAGCGCGTAAACCAGATGGCATCTAGATGCGGCCCTCTAGATGGGCCTGCAAATCGTCCAAACGATCATGGCCCCAAAAGCGCTGATCGCTGTCCGTAATGTAAAATGGGGCCCCGAATGCTCCGGCGGCCACTGCGTCTTCGAGGTTTTTGGCAAAAACCTCTGCACCGACCAATAATCCCGTGGACGTCAGGTCATCACTAAATCCAGCCGCTGTCAAACATTCCTTGATCACTTTTTCATCGGCAATGTCTTTTTCTTGGGCCCAACAGGCCGCCATCAGGCTATGCGCCAGCTTTCCCACATCCCCGGTACCCGCATTTTGGGCGGCAATTATCGCGTAGCAGGCAGGGGCCGCGTTTGTCGGCCAATGGGCAGGCTTTAGCGTGATTGGCAAACCGCTGAGTTTTCCACGGCGTTCAAGTTCCTGCATCCGGTAGACTTGCCGGTTTGGGTGACGATCTTTGGGTGGCGTGCCGCCCGTGGCCGCAAACAGCGCCATGATATCAATAGGCTTGTAGGTGATCGTGGCCCCATGGGCCGCCGCCATATCTTCGAGCCGCGAGCCCGCCAGATAGGTGAACGGTGAAAGAGGGGTAAAGTAGTAGTCGATATGGGCCATTTTTGCCTCCACGGTCCTATGAAATCTTTGCTGATTGGTAACCGCATGGTAGGGGATGTCAACGTTACGAATCTGTCATGAACAGAGCGCTGCCAGGGACAACAGCTGATGCCAAACGCCACCGAACCCAAACTTATTTCTGGAAATTCAAATCGACCGCTGGCCACCGCCATCGCGCGTCGGATGTCGATGCATCGTGGCATTGATTTGGGACTGGTGGACGCCCGTGTTGAACGGTTCAATGACCAAGAAATCTTTGTCGAGGTTTTTGAGAATGTACGCGGCGAAGACATGTTCATCATCCAGCCCACGTCTAATCCGGCCAACGACAACCTGATGGAATTGTTGATCATCGCTGATGCGTTGAAACGATCCTCCGCAGCGCGGATCACCGCCGTTATTCCTTACTTTGGCTATGCCCGTCAGGACCGCCGCACCAAAGCACGCACGCCGATCTCGGCCAAACTGGTTGCGAACCTGATTGCGGAATCTGGCATCGAACGTGTCCTAACCATGGATCTTCACGCGACCCAGATCCAAGGCTTCTTTGATTTGCCGGTGGATAACCTTTATGCTAGCCCGGTCTTTGCTTTGGATATCCAATCGCATTTTGGCGATCTGTCCGATGTCATGGTGATTTCACCGGATGTGGGCGGTGTGGCCCGCGCTCGCGAATTGGCCCAACGCATCAGCGCGCCATTGGCCATCGTCGACAAACGCCGCGAGAAAGCCGGTGAAGTGGCCGAGATGACAGTGATTGGCGATGTGACCGGCAAGCGCTGCGTGGTGATCGACGATATGTGCGACACGGCCGGAACCCTTTGCAAAGCCGCCGAAGTCCTGCTGGAAAACGGCGCAAAGGAAGTCCACGCCTATATGTCCCACGGTGTGATGTCTGGACCAGCGGTCGAGCGGATCACAAATTCCACTCTGAAATCTGTGGTCATCACCGACAGCATCGAACCCACAGAGTCGGTCAAAAAATGCGAAAAGATCCGGATTGTGCCAACAGCGCCCATCTTTGCACAAGCCATCTTGAACATCTGGAATGGGACATCAGTCTCGTCCCTGTTTGATCAACGGACTTTGGGCCCCATTTATGAGGGCGTCTATTCGCCAAAATAGGCCGTTAGTACAGCTGCCAGCCCTCATCATCGATGACTTCCCCGATCGCCATCCAGCCAAGTCGGACGCGCGCCCAACGGCTGTCGCCCCATGTCTCAAACACCAGATCAAATCCGTCGGCCTGCACGTCTTGGGCTGCGATATCGCCGCGCATGTTGGTGTCTTTGTCCGCGTCCCACATAGTCATGCTCACGGTGACGCTGGGTGGTTTGGCAAAGGCCTCGTCAAAAATAACCCGGCGGCGCACAACGCGCTGGCCCTCGCCTGTCCACATTTCCCCACCATCAAGATAGTCGGAAAATAGAACCACTTGGCCCTGAGTAATCCCCACCAAATGTTGTCTAATACGTTTCATTGCCTGCTCAAATTGCCTTTGGGAGGTATATTTGGCAATTGGGGCAGAATTTAGGAGCTGCGCAAGCACCAATGTGATCGAAGGTTAAGCCGCGTGTTCGAAAGAGGCGTTTGGACGCCCCTGAGACTGCTGCACCATTGGTTTGGGCATGCGCCCCCGCGCAGTAATCACGGCCAAGACAATCGCGGTGTAAAGAACCACCAAATAGATCGGGTAGGCCAGCATCACCAGAGTCGGCTCTGCCACTGAAGCCACGGCAAAAACAGCGGCAAAAAGCGATACCACCCATGTGGTCAGGGTTTCGCTGTCAGGGTCTTTATAGGCCTTGGACACCGTTACCATCCCGCCCAGCAGGCTGATCGCAATGGCAATCAACAGCGCATAAATCGCCGTATCCGTCATGTACCATGACATCAACCCTGTCGCGGCCACGGCAAAAAGGATCAGGTTCTTGCGGCTTAGGTAGCTTCCTGCGCCATGCCAGACGGACAATGCACAAATCAGCATGGTTCCCCCAACTTGGGCGCCCACGAACCACAAGGATGTTGTAGCGCCTTCATAGACTTGCGAGGTGAAGGAAATCGCCCCGAGAACTGACCAAATCAGCCAAGAGGCACGATCAGGCTTGGTCGTTTTGCGCAACGTATCGACAATATAAGGAAGAAAAGAGAAAACGCTTAATGCGCCGGAAATCAAGCCAAAGACAGCAAGAGGGTTGTTCGTCAAAAATGACGAGAAATCGAATGTCATTCAGAAAAATCCAACACGAAGAAAGGCGTTTCAATTACATATCTTTCGTTACCAAATCATAGATTTGTCACCAATGGGGGAAAACCTTACCTTTCGTCACCTTGACGTGCCGAGGTGCTGATATTTTTAGCAAATAATTTGGACGTTGGTTCAAATCTAATCCAACTTTCAATGCAAAAAGCCCCGCTGAAAAACGGGGCTTTGCTAGGTTTTTGGGGTCGTCCGCGTTACTTGGCGGACAGGCCGATCTCGCTGCCCATAGCCACCATATCCGCCAGCATTTTTGCGGCCTCATCGACGGGACCAGGTTCGTTGTCATAGGCCTCTGCTGAGTTGTTGGCGGCCTCTTCGATCATCTGATCAAAGATGTCTTGCGTCATCTCAGCCTTGGGGACAGCGCGTTCAGCAAGAACCGACAGACCTGTGCCAGACACTTCGGCAAAGCCGCCGCTGACCACATATTCGTCTGTGCCGCCTGCATGAACCACACGCAGCATACCTGGACGCAGTGACGAAATCGTCGGAGCGTGGTCTGGCATGGCGGTAAAATCACCGTCCGCACCCGGAACCTGCACTTCGGATACCTCAAGCGACGCAAGACTGCGTTCTGGGCTTACCAAGTCGAATTGCATCGTACCTGCCATAATCAACTATCCTTACGCAGCGTCTGCTGCCAGTTTTTCGGCCTTAGCGATCACTTCTTCAATGCCGCCTACCATGTAGAACGCGCCTTCTGGCAAGTGGTCGTATTCGCCGGCAACAACGGCTTTGAACGACGCGATTGTGTCATCCAATGGAACCTGCTTGCCGTCTGCGCCAGTGAACACTTTCGCAACATCGAACGGCTGGGACAAGAAACGCTCGATCTTACGGGCGCGGGTCACAGTCATTTTGTCGTCCTCGGACAATTCGTCCATGCCGAGAATGGCGATGATGTCTTGCAAAGACTTATAGCGCTGCAGAATTTGCTGCACGTCTGTCGCCACTTTGTAGTGCTCTTCACCGATGATCAACGGATCCAGCAGGCGCGATGTGGACCCCAGTGGATCAACCGCAGGGTAGATGCCTTTTTCCGAGATTGAACGATCCAAAACGGTCGTCGCATCCAAGTGAGCAAAGGATGTAGCTGGTGCCGGGTCGGTCAAGTCATCCGCAGGAACATAAACGGCTTGAACGGAGGTAATCGAACCGGATTTGGTCGATGCGATCCGTTCCTGCATGGCACCCATGTCGGTGGCCAGTGTTGGCTGGTAGCCCACAGCAGATGGGATACGACCCAACAGCGCGGAAACTTCGGAACCGGCTTGGGTAAAGCGGAAGATGTTGTCCACGAAGAACAAAACGTCTGAACCGGATTCGTCGCGGAACTGCTCGGCCAGTGTCAAACCAGTCAAAGCAATACGCATACGCGCACCGGGAGGCTCGTTCATCTGGCCGTAGACCAGCGCAATTTTCGACGACGCCATATCGTCAGGAACGATAACGCCGGATTCGATCATCTCGTGGTAAAGGTCGTTGCCTTCGCGTGTACGCTCGCCCACACCCGCAAACACGGACAGACCAGAGTGTACTTTGGCGATGTTGTTGATCAATTCCATGATCAAAACTGTTTTACCAACACCCGCACCACCGAAGAGGCCAATTTTACCACCCTTCGTATAAGGGGCCAGCAAGTCGATCACTTTGATGCCTGTAACAAGGATCTCAGTCTCGGTGGACTGCTCGGCGAATGTTGGCGCGTCGCCGTGGATCGGACGATATTCTTTGGCCTCAACGGGGCCTTTCTCGTCGATTGCGTCGCCCACAACGTTCATGATGCGGCCCAATGTACCGGCACCAGTAGGCACCGAGATAGGTGCACCGGAATCTTCTACTGCGGCACCACGAACCAGACCCTCGGTCGCGTCCATCGCAATCGCGCGAACTGTGTTCTCACCAAGGTGCTGGGCCACTTCCAGAACCAGTTTGTTGCCGTTATTTTCAGTCGTCAGCGCGTTCAGGATCTCTGGCAGAGCATCCTCGAATTGCACGTCGACAACAGCGCCGATGACCTGGGTCACTTTGCCTTTTGCATTTGCCATGTCGTTTCTCCGGTTCTTTTCTTACAGCGCTTCCGCGCCCGAAATAATTTCGATCAGTTCGTTGGTAATCACAGCCTGACGCGAGCGGTTGAACTCGATTGTCAGCTTGTCGATCATTTCACCTGCGTTGCGGGTCGCGTTGTCCATCGCAGACATCCGTGCACCTTGCTCGGACGCGCCATTTTCCAGCAAGGCGCTGAAGATGGCCGTTGCCACACCACGGGGCAGCAAATCGGCCAAAATGGCCTCTTCGGATGGCTCGTAGTCGTAGATGGTGTCCGTGTCGCCTGCATCCTCATCCGCCTCAAAGGAGGCAGGAATGATCTGCTGCGCTGTCGGGATTTGCGTCACAACGTTTTGGAATTTGGCATAGAAGATCGTAGCGACGTCAAATTCGCCTGCATCAAACTGCGCCAAAATATCCTTGGCGATACCGCGTGCGTCGTTGTAGCCCACACGTTTGACATCAGTCATATCAACGTGGTTCACAAAATAGTCGCCGAGGTCGCGTTTGATCGCATCCCGGCCCTTTTTGCCAACAGTGACGATTTTCACAGTTTTGCCAGCTGCCAGCAATTCGTTCGCTTTGGCCTTGGCCAAGCGCGCGATGTTGCCGTTAAAGCCGCCGCACAAACCGCGTTCTGCAGTCATAACAACCAACAGATGCACTTGGTCGCTGCCAGTACCTGACAACAGTTTCGGTGCACTGTCCGAGCCGCCAACAGAAGCCGCAAGTCCGGCCATAACGGCATTAAACCGTTCTGTGTAGGGACGCGAGGCTTCCGCACTTTCCTGCGCGCGGCGAAGTTTCGCCGCGGCAACCATTTGCATGGCTTTCGTGATCTTCCGAGTGTTTTTTACACTCTCGATCCGCGTTTTAAGGTCCTTCAGGTTTGCCATTTGTTATGGCCCCCTTATGCGAAGTCTGCGGCGAATTCATCCAGAGCGGCGCGAATTTTCGCTTCGGCGTCGCCTTTGATTTTTGGATCTTCGTTGGTGATCATGTCCAGCAAATCGCTGTGCTTACCGCGAAGGTGGGCCAGAAGGCCTGCCTCAAAGCGGCCCACATCAGACACCTCGATTTTATCGAGGTAACCTTGTGTACCAGCAAAGATCACGCAGACGATTTCCGCGTTGGTCAATGGCGAATACTGAGGCTGCTTCATCAGCTCGGTCAAACGCGCACCACGGTTCAGCAACTGCTGTGTGGCTGCATCCAAATCCGACCCGAACTGGGCAAAGGCCGCCATCTCGCGGTACTGCGCCAATTCCAGTTTCACTGGGCCTGCCACAGATTTCATCGCGTTTGTTTGCGCGGACGAACCAACACGGGACACAGACAGACCTGTGTTCACCGCAGGACGGATCCCTTGGTAGAAAAGTTCAGTCTCCAAGAAGATCTGACCGTCAGTGATCGAAATCACGTTTGTCGGAATAAAGGCCGACACGTCACCGCCTTGGGTCTCAATGATCGGCAGAGCCGTCAAGGAACCAGAACCGTAATCTTCGTTCAGTTTACAGGAGCGTTCCAGCAAACGGGAGTGAAGATAGAAAACGTCACCGGGATAGGCTTCACGTCCGGGTGGACGACGCAGCAACAGAGACATTTGACGGTAGGACACGGCCTGTTTGGACAAATCATCATAGATGATCAGGGCGTGACGGCCGTTGTCGCGGAAAAACTCTGCCATGGCAGTTGCAGAATACGGTGCCAAGAACTGCATAGGCGCCGGGTCAGAAGCTGTCGCTGCAACAACGATGGAATATTCAATCGCGCCGCTTTCCTCCAACTTTTTCACCAACTGCGCCACTGTGGACCGCTTTTGGCCAACCGCAACATAGATGCAGTACAGTTTCTTGCTTTCATCATCGCCAGCAGCGTCGTTGTAAGACTTCTGGTTCAGAATGGCGTCCAATGCCACGGCAGTTTTACCTGTCTGACGGTCACCAATAACGAGTTCACGCTGACCACGGCCAACGGGGATCATCGCATCAACGGACTTCAGGCCTGTGGCCATCGGCTCGTGAACCGATTTACGTGGGATAATGCCCGGCGCTTTGACGTCAGCAACACCACGTGTTTTCGTTTTGATCGGGCCCTTGCCGTCCAGCGGGTTGCCCAGACCGTCAACAACACGACCCAGCAGCGCGTCGCCTGTTGGCACGTCCACGATCGAGTTGGTGCGCTTAACAGTGTCACCTTCTTTAATATCGCGGTCGGTCCCGAAGATAACAACACCAACGTTGTCGCTTTCAAGGTTCAGGGCCATGCCCTGAATACCACCGGGGAATTCCACCATTTCACCGGCTTGGACATTGTCCAGACCGTAGACACGGGCAATACCGTCACCGACGGACAACACACGGCCCACTTCGGCCACTTCTGCTTCTTGACCAAAGTTTTTGATCTGGTCTTTCAGGATCGCAGAGATTTCTGCAGCTTGGATCGCCATGTTATCCGACCTCTTTCATGGTATTTTGAAGGGCTGCGAGTTTCGAGCGGATCGAAGTGTCGATCATCTTGGAACCCACTTTAACGATAAGACCGCCGATGAGGCTTTCATCAACGGTCGTCTTGATATTCACTGTTTTGCCAACGGTTGATTTCAACTCTTTGGCCAGTTTGTCTGTCTGGGCTTTTGTCAATGCTTTGGCGGCAGTGACTTCGGCGGTAACTTCGCCTTTGTCTTCGGCCAGCAGATCACGCAATTGCGCGATCATCTGGGGCAACACGAACAACCGGCGCTTGGACGCCATCAGGTTCAAAGTGTTGCCGACAGTTGGCGACAGCTTCATCTTTTTGCCAATAGCAGCAACCGCAGCGCCTTGGGCGTCACGGGTGTAGATGGGGCTGGTAATCAGGTTGCGGAAATCTGCACTCTCCGACAAAGCCGCATCTAATGCGTCAACGTCAGCTTGCAGAGCTTTCAGTTTCTTGCCTTCTTTGGCCAATTCAAACACGGCCGTGGCATAGCGTTGCGCGATGCCTGAGGAAATCGAAGCTGGTTCGGACACGTCCACCCTTTCGATAGTCTTTGGCCCCAAATGCCGCCGGATTTGGCGAATTTGCAGGCGTGATGGCCCACGCGAGACGCAAGCCGGTTGATTTCCACGCGGATGTAACAGAGCAACATGCGCCCCGCAACACCTGTTGTCGCGTTTGCGTGATTGGTCTTTTCCATGAAAATAAAGGGCTTAGGCAGGGTGCGACCGAATGTGTCGCACCTAAACCGACTAAAAAGTTAAGAATTCCGCGAAAAAAGCGATTCCCGGTGGAAATTATTGCAGATTTTACACTGGTTTTGGTTCGGGCCGCGCCAGCCCCTCCAGCGCCTCCAGCGCCTTTTTGGCGGGGGCGGGTTTGCCGGGTCTGCGCGGCGCATAGGTTTGCTTGCTTGCCTCAACCATCAAAACGCCGCCTGCTGCAAAGGGAAGATGCGCGCCAATCGCCTCAAAGGCGCCTGCGGTCTTGGTCCAAAGTTTGCGATGGCTCGGCGGTTGATACAGAACCGATCCCGTGCGTTCGGTGGTAAACCCGTGGCGTTTCATTTGCGCCTCAAGCTGGATCGGGGAATAGGGCCGCCCGTAGCCAAAAGGTGTGCGATCCCGCCGCGCCCAAAGCCCTGCCCGATTTGGCACAATGAACAATACTTTGCCCGAGGGCGACAAAACCCGCGCCGCCTCGTTCAACACATCCGTCGGGGTTTCTGATGTTTCCAAACCGTGCATGACGATCAGCTTGTCTACTTCACCGTGGTGCAGCGGCCACCAGCGATCTTCGGTCAGCACGCTGACGTTGCGGCCTTCTTGCGGCCAAGGCATCACGCCTTGCGGCCCCGGCATCAAGGCCACGATGCGCCGCGCATCACTCAGGTAGGGACGCAAAAGCGGCACAGTAAATCCAAAGCCCGCCACGAATTCATCCGTGGCCTTGGGCCAAAACTGTTGGACACGCCCACGGATCACCGATTGCGCCCGCCGCCCAAGGGTCGAACGATAATAAAAGTTTCTCAGATCCAAAACGTCCAGATGCATTGCGATCCTGTCGAGTTTGCGCAAGACTTTCAGCCAAGAGCACCCAAACAGGATCACTTGGCTATGGCAATCGACATTTTGACAGTTCCCTGCCGCGCAGACAACTACGCCTTCTTGATCCACAACTCTGACACCGGCCAGACCGCTTTGGTCGACGCGCCTGAAACCGCGCCCTTGATGGCCGCACTGGAAACCAAGGGCTGGACCTTGGACGATCTGCTGATCACCCATCACCACCATGACCACGTCGAAGCGGTCGAGGATCTGCGCGCTGCTTTTGGCTGTCGGGTCATTGGGGCTGCCGCAGATGCCCATCGCCTGCCGGATCTTGATCTGGCAGTCGCGGATGGAGACAGTTTTGAAACCTGTGGCCTGACAACAGATGTATTTGACGTCAGCGGCCACACAGTGGGACACGTGGCTTTTTATATGGCCGCTACAGAGGCTGTGTTCACAGCAGACAGCCTGATGGCCTTGGGATGCGGACGATTGTTTGAAGGCACTCCAGCGCAAATGTGGGAGTCCCTTTTGCGCATTCGCGCCTTGCCTCAGACTACCACTGTTTATTCAGGTCACGAATACACTGCCGCCAATGGGCGCTTTGCTATAACGATTGAACCGGATAATCCGGACCTTATCGCACGCATCGCAGATATTGACGCAGCCCGCGACGCCAATCAGCCCACGGTGCCATCCAGCCTTGCTCTGGAAATTGCGACCAACCCTTTTTTGCGCGCGGACTTGCACAGCGTTCAGGCAGGGCTAGATATGGCTGGTGATGGAGCCGCCGAGGTTTTTGGTGAGATCCGTCGCCGGAAAGACAATTTTTGATCGACGCATCACGATCAAAGCCGAGTTTTTTAGCAAAAAGTTAAAAACTAGCGGGTTTGTGACGATTAAAGGCAAATTTGCACTTGAAGGTTCGGAAATAAAACCGATCCTTAACATCTATAAGGCCACGGTCGATGTGGGCCCTCTGCCCTCTTTGACCCTCATATGAAGGAGCAGCCAACGTGCCATCATTTTCAAACACACTGGAACAGGCCATTCATTCCGCGCTGGCACTGGCCAATGCCCGCAAACACGAACTTGCGACGCTGGAACACTTGTTGCTTGCTCTAATCGACGAACCTGACGCCGCTAAGGTAATGCAGGCCTGTTCTGTTGATCTCGAAGAGCTGCGCAAAACCCTTGTCGAATTTATCGACGACGATCTGCAATCGTTGATGACAGATGTAGACGGGTCCGAAGCTGTCCCAACGGCGGCGTTCCAGCGCGTGATCCAACGCGCCGCGATCCATGTCCAATCCTCGGGCCGCACCGAAGTCACCGGCGCGAACGTTCTGGTTGCCATCTTTGCTGAACGCGAAAGCAACGCAGCCTACTTCCTGCAAGAGCAGGACATGACCCGTTATGACGCCGTGAACTTTATCGCCCACGGGGTCGCAAAAGATCCGTCTTATGGTGAGGCTCGCCCCGTTTCTGGCACCTCAAACCTTGAGGAAGAAAGCCAAGGCGTGACCGAAGGCGACGAAAAAGAAAGCGCGCTGGATAAATACTGTGTCGATTTGAACGCCAAGGCCCGCAAGAACGAGATCGACCCGTTGATTGGTCGCTCGCATGAGGTGGAACGCTGCGTTCAGGTCCTGTGCCGTCGCCGCAAAAACAACCCGCTGTTGGTTGGTGATCCCGGCGTTGGTAAAACCGCAATCGCCGAAGGTTTGGCACGTAAAATTGTTGCGGGCGAAACCCCTGCAGTACTGTCCAATGCCACGATCTATTCGCTGGATATGGGCGCACTCCTAGCAGGTACGCGCTATCGCGGTGATTTTGAGGAACGTCTGAAAGCCGTGATGACCGAAATGGAAGACCACGATGACGCCGTTTTGTTCATTGATGAAATCCACACTGTCATTGGCGCAGGTGCGACCTCGGGCGGCGCGATGGACGCGTCCAACTTGCTGAAACCTGCGTTGCAGGGCGGCAAATTACGCTGCATGGGCTCGACCACGTATAAAGAGTTCCGTCAGCACTTTGAAAAGGATCGCGCGCTGTCGCGTCGATTCCAGAAAATTGATGTGAACGAGCCATCTGTGGATGATGCCGTGAAAATCCTGCAGGGCCTCAAGCCTTATTTTGAGGATCACCACTCGATCAAATACACCGCCGATGCGATCAAAACCGCCGTGGAGCTATCTGCGCGCTATATTAACGACCGTAAACTGCCCGATAAAGCCATCGATGTGATCGATGAAGCGGGTGCCGCCCAACATCTGGTTGCAGAATCCAAGCGTCGCAAAACCATCGGCACCAAAGAGATCGAAACCGTGGTTGCAAAAATCGCACGGATCCCGCCGAAAAACGTCTCGAAAGACGACGCAGAAGTGCTGCGCGATCTAGAAAAGTCGCTCAAACGGGTGGTCTTTGGCCAAGACGCAGCCATCGACGCGCTGTCCTCGGCAATCAAACTTGCCCGTGCCGGTCTGCGTGAGCCAGAAAAACCCATCGGCAACTACTTGTTTGCGGGCCCGACAGGCGTCGGTAAAACCGAAGTGGCCAAGCAATTGGCAGACACACTTGGGGTCGAGTTGCTGCGGTTTGACATGTCTGAGTACATGGAAAAACACGCGGTATCGCGCCTCATCGGCGCCCCTCCCGGTTATGTGGGCTTTGACCAAGGTGGCATGCTGACCGATGGCGTGGATCAACATCCGCATTGTGTGTTGTTGCTGGACGAGATGGAAAAGGCACACCCTGATGTCTACAACATCCTGTTGCAGGTTATGGATCACGGGACACTGACCGACCATAATGGCCGCACGGTCGATTTCCGCAATGTGATCCTGATCATGACATCAAACGCGGGTGCCACAGAGCAAGCCAAATCCGCCATCGGCTTTGGCCGCGATCGCCGCACTGGCGAGGATACAGCAGCCATCGAGCGGACATTCTCGCCGGAATTCCGCAACCGTCTGGATGCTGTGGTTAGCTTTGGCCCACTGCCCAAGAATGTCATCCTCAAAGTGGTGGAGAAATTCGTTCTGCAATTGGAAAACCAGTTGATGGATCGCAATGTGACTATCGAACTGAGCAATCCCGCCGCAGAATGGCTGGCCGAAAAGGGCTATGATGACAAAATGGGAGCGCGCCCACTGGGCCGCGTGATCCAAGAGCACATCAAAAAACCGCTGGCAGAAGAACTGCTCTTTGGCAAACTGGCCAAAGGCGGCGTTGTGAAGGTCGGCGTCAAAAACGGCGAGCTGGATCTCAAGACAATGCCGGTGCCTACAGCGCGTCTGTCGTCCAAGAAAAAGCCGCCGCTACTCACCGCCGAGTGATAAGGCCTGCGTTAATACTTTGCCTTCTCGCCACCCCTGCGGTGGCGCGAGGGCCCCTCTTTGGTCTGCCAATTGACTGCACCTTGGGCGACGACTGTTATATCCAGCATTTTGTAGACAGTGATCCCTCACCCGAAAGGCGTGATTTCAGATGTGGCCTGACCACATATGAGGGGCACAAAGGCACTGATTTTGCCCTGCCCTCGCTGCGCGCGATGGAGCTTGGTGTGAACGTGATTGCCGCGGCCCCCGGCACAGTCATTGGCCTGCGCGATGGGGTGCCCGACCAGATCTATTCGGCTGAAAATGCAGACCAAGTCGAGGGAATAGAATGCGGGAACGGCGTTGTCATTCGTCACGGCGACGGCTGGACCACGCAATATTGCCACCTAGAACAAGACAGCGTGTCTGTCATAAAAGGCCAACGCGTGGCTATGGGCGCTGTTTTGGGCCGCGTCGGCCTTTCTGGTAAAACGCAATTCCCTCATGTGCATTTGACTCTTCGCAAAGACAACGAAGTCGTCGATCCCTTCGCCCCAGCCGCCGAAAGCTGTGGCGCGCCTGAAACGGAAAAGACGCTCTGGCTGGAAGCACCGGACTACGAACCGGGCGGCGTTATCACCGCTGGTTTCGCCACCAAAGTCCCCGAATATGCAGATATAAAAGCCGGCACAGCAGCCGAGCGCGACATCGATGTAACCGCCCCCGCTTTGGTTCTTTGGGGGTTTGGACATATGGCCCAGGAAGGCGACGTTTTTTCACTGCGATTGATGGGACCAGACGGTGAAATCACTCAAAACAGTCAGCCTCTGACCCGCAACCGGGCCCTGTTTTTCCGCGCTGCGGGCAAAAAACGCACCCAAGATGAATGGCCCGCTGGCACTTACACCGGCATTGTTGAGCTGTTTCGTGGCGGTCAAATGATCGATACGCGCCAAGTCGTCCAACGCATCGAGTGACCGCTACTTTTCAGTGAACTTCAATTCGATGCGCCGATTTTGCGCCCGCGCCTCGGGCGTGTCCGCAGGGTTGAGCGGCTGATATTGCCCAAACCCGTTGGCCGACAGACGGTCCGGCGGAATGCCCAAAAAACTGGCCATATAGCGCACAACCGACAGCGCGCGCGCCTGCGACAATTCCCAGTTATCAGAAAACTCTCCTAGGCCGGATAGCGGTACATTGTCCGTATGCCCATCAACCCGGATGACCCAATCAATCCCGTCGGGAATATCCACCGCGACACGTCTTAGAATATCAGCGATCTTGGCGATCTCGCCCTGCCCTTCAACGGACAGAACGGCCCCACCGGGAGGAAACAGAACCTCGGACGAAAAGACAAAGCGGTCGCCAACGATCTGCACGCCGTCTTGGGCACCCAACACATCCCGCAACTGGCCAAAAAATTCTGATCTGTAGCGTTCAAGGTCCTGCGCTTCGGCCTCGAGGCGTTTGCGTTCCGCCTCTTCAAGCTGACGACGACGGCGTTCCTCGGCAGCGGCGCGGGCCAGTGCTGCGTTCAACTCACTGCCCAAGGCCTGTAATTGCACATCCGACGCATCGTCTGCTTCGGCCGCGGCATCCAGAAGGGCCTGAAGCGTTCCCAATTGACCGCGTAACGCGGCCACCTGTTCGTTCAAAAGGGCCAGTTTGCGCTGATCTTCTGCGGATCTGGCCTGCACCTGCGACAGCTCTGAATTGGCTTGCGACAGGAGCACCGATCGACGCTCGGCTTCAGTCAAAGTTTGCTCTTTGACCCGCTCGGCGGCTAGTTTGGCGGCCAGCGCCGCGGCCAATTGCGCGGCCACTTCGGCGCGATCTCGTTGCACATCGCTGGTCTGCGCAGTCAAAGCCGCCACGCGCGCCTCCAAAGCAGCAATGCGTTCCGCCTGCGGACCCAATTGATCGGCTTGGGTTTGCGCCGCTGCCAAATCCTGTTCGGTCTGGGCCTGCTGGGATTGCAAAGCATCGCGTTGATCGGTCAGCTGCGCGATCACTTGTTCAGCCTGTAACAAGCGCGCGGCCTGTTCCGCCCGCTCGGCCTCAAGTGCTACCGCCTCGGCGCTCATACCTTCCAGACGCGTTTCCAAGGTGAGCAATGCGGCGGCTTCTGCAGCACGCTGTTCGAGCAACGCCTTTTGCGTTTCATCCAGCGACGCGAGCCGTGCCTCAAGTTCAGCCAAAGCAACCGCCTGTGCTGCACGATCTGTTTCGGCCTCGCTGCGCTGGGATTGCTCAAGGGCCAATGCCTCTTGCGATTGTGCGAGGTCTTGGCGAGCGGTACCCAATTGGCTTTGCAATGCGCCTTGCGCTAGCAATGCCGCCGCCAATTTGACATCAAGATTTTCCTGAGCATCCTGCGCCGCTGCCAAAAGGGTCAGAGTTTCCTCGGCCTCTCGACGCTTGGCCTCCAGTGCCAAAGTCATGGCAGTCAGTTCATCCTCAGCGCCTTGCAAACGCTCGCGTAATGCTTGCGCAGCCGCTGCATCGGCCAAGCGCGCCGCCTCGGCGGCATTCAGGGCCTCGGCATTTTCCGCCAGCCGCGCTGTTTGATCAGCGGCATCAGCCTCTAGTTGGGCGATCAACGCCTGCAATGCCTCGCGCCGGGCTGCAGCCAAACGGGCCTGTTCAGCGGCTGTGTCGATTTCACTACGGGCGTCAGCCAATGCAAGGTTGAGCGCCTCTTGAGTGCTGAGCAGGTCCGCCTGTTCACCTTCCAACGCCGCAATCTGGGCACGATCAGTGTCACGTTCCGCCAATAAGCCAGCGACCTGCGCCTCAAAACTGGTGATCCGGTTTTGTGCCGTATCAAGGGCCGTTTCTTGCCTCTGCACCTGTGCAGACAACACCGCAACCCGATCACGGGCCGAGATAAGATTGCTTTCGAGGATCCCAACATCCGCCTCGAGGTTACGCGCCCGATTGCGTTCAAGGCCCAAGGCCTGCGACAGCGAAACAACTTCGGCGCTGAGTTCATCCAACTCCGTCTCTTGGCCCGTGATCGTCTCACGCAGCATAAACTGGACAATCATAAAGATAGTCAGCACAAACATCAGCACCAGTAAAAGAGCCGTCATCGCATCAACAAAACCGGGCCAGATCGAGGCCTGAAATCGCTGCCCTGTGCGCCGCGACAAAGCCATGGTTAGCCCCGCTCGGTTGCGTTGCGAATGGTTTGAGTCAATTGCGCAATCTCGGCGCGCAAGTCAGCCACGGATTCCTGCCGACCGGCGGCCATTTCTTCGAGGATCCGCAGCAATTGTACATCTATAGACCGCAGGCGCATCCGCGCCTCGGCATCCAACCCGTCCCCCATGCTTTCTGAATTGAGCTTGGTCAACAGCGCTTCTTGCCCTTCAGCGATGCGCAACAGATCTGCATTGGATCCGCCATCGTCCTTCGATTGGGCCATGCGACCAATAGCTTCAGCGAGTTGCCCCAGTTTTTCATCCGTATGGGATCGCGCCGCATCAGACTGCACAAACATCAACTGCATGCTTTCCATCTGTTCGGCCATGCTGTCCAGAACACCGGCCATAAAGTTCTGTTCGCCAGAACTGTCGCCATCGGTTGAGGAAAAGCCGATACGCGTGATCGACGACAGCCATTCTTCCAATTCGCGATAGAACCGGTTCTGTCCGTGGCTTGCAAAAAGTTCCAAAAGGCCAACGACCAGTGACCCTGCAAGGCCCAAAAGGGACGAGGCAAACGCCACCCCCATGCCCTGCAACTGGTTCTCTAACCCGCCCATGAGCCGCGCGAAAATTTCCACCCCGCCTTCGCCTTCTTGCGGAGCAAGGCCTCGAATGGTTTCGACCAATGCAGGAACAGTCGTCGCCAAGCCATAAAACGTCCCCAAAAGGCCCAAGAAAATCAAAAGGTTGACAATATAGCGCGTGATCTCACGGGCCTCATCAATCCGCGTAGCCACAGAATCCAGAATGGATTGCGACGACGACGATGACACCTTCATCTGGGCTTTGCGCGAGCGCAGCAAGGCCGCCAAGGGGGCCAAAAGTTGCGGCGCAAGGGTCATTTGATGCCCTACGCGATTGCTGGCGAACCCTTCGATCCAGTTCACTGATTTGATCAGCGACACAACCTGCCAAAAACACGCAATGACCCCGATGGCAAACACCAGCAGGATAAAGCCGTTCAAGTAGGGGTTGGCCAAAAACACCGGAGATACCGCTGGAAACGCCAGATACGCCCCCACCGCGACCAAACCCAATGACAGTAGCATCAAGGTAATTTGTCGGATCGGTTGCGAGAAATACGGCTTTGCCTCTTGCTCGGTCATGCCCATGTTAGGGTACTTTCGCCTGTTTTTATTGGGGCAATCCTATTCCAAGCCGTAAGCTTCGCCAAGGGCTAACCTGCGATCTGGCGCACGCGCGCGTCCAACCATTCCAAATCAGGGTCATGGATCCCAATTTTCACCAAATGGGCCTGTGTATTGTGCAAATATTCGCTGTTTGGCCCACGGTCACCTTTGGCACGGGCAATGATCTGCGCTTGGGTCTCGAGGCTTTGCGGCCCAGTGTATTGGTCGTGCTGCGGGTCAATAACATAACTCACAGCCTCGATTTGCCGCCCATCATGCAAGCGCACTGGCAAGATTTGCTCAAAATAAGCCGAAGAGATTAACTCACGGGCACGCAGTTCCGCCAATGTCGCCTCCTCAGTCCCCGGTTTGGCGCGCAACGCCACACCCTGACAGGATGCACCAGCACTGGCATCCAGCGCCAGAACCAAACCGCGATCCGTAGGGGTGCCGCGATGATGGATCGACCACATGGAAAAAGACCGGTGATAGCCTTCAAGCACCGCCATTTGTTCCTCGGCTACATCAAATCCCGGATTCCACAGGAGCGACCCATATCCAAATACCCAAAGTGCCATGCCCTGCCCCTGTTCAACTGTTCCCCCTCGCTATAAACAGCCCCCAATAACAAACCAAGGGGGCACCCATGCGCAAACTTCTGGTGATCGTGATTATCGCAGCTTTGGCCTATGCGGGGTACTGGTTCGTCGGCGCCCGCACGGCGCAAAACGCTATGGCCACTTGGTTTGACGAGCGCCGTGCAGAAGGCTGGGTGGCCGACTACAGCGACCTCAACACGGCCGGCTTCCCGTCCCGATTTGATACAACGATCACCGATCTGGAACTGGCCGATCCGCAAACCGGTTTGGCCTACACGGCACCCTTTTTGCAGCTCTTCGCCCTAAGCTACCGCCCCAACCATTTGATTGCCGTTTGGCCGCCCAGCCAAAGTTTTGCCACGCCCGACGCTGGCACAGTGACAATCACCTCAGCGGACATGCGCGCCTCGCTCAAGTTCAAGCCAAGCACATCGCTGGAACTGGACACAACAAATTTTGAGGGCAAAACACTGGAGGTCACCAGCCCCCAAGGCACGACGAAAATCGGCGCAGTTCAAATCGCAGCACGTGGGACTGCGACCCGAGTGAACACCTACGACTTTTATGCCTCCAGTCAGAACGTCGCCTTGCCCCAAGGGCTGCGTCAGCAACTGGATCCCGCGCAATTGTTGCCTGCTGAGCTGCGCGACATGATCATTGATGCGACCCTTGAGTTTGACCGGCCTTGGGATCGCTTTGCCATCGAAGACCAGCGCCCTCAGCCCACGTCAATCCAGATCAAACTCGTCGACGCCGGGTGGGGCGACATCACAATCAAAGCAACCGGCGACTTGCAGATAGATCCAGATGGCACACCCACTGGCGATCTGGCGATCAAAGCCGACAATTGGCAGCAAATTCTGGCATTGGCTGAAACCGCCGGGATATTGCCCGGACGGGCGCGTCCTTTGGCCGAAACGATGCTGAATGCTGTGGCGGGCTTGTCGGGCAACCCCAATTCCATCGATGCACCCCTCAGTTTCAAAAACGGTTTTGTCAGCCTTGGCCCGCTCCCCTTGGGTCGCGCCCCAAAAATTCAACTACGCTAGCGGCAATAAGGGCCGGACCGATAGCGGGCCGTGTCAAAATGAAAATGATCAAGGTGAAAGCGGTTTGAGTTTGGCCCCAGGACTGTTCCAAACGGGCCGCAGGCCGCACGCCACATCTTTTTCAAAGCAGGTCCGTCTCGGCGGGAATTCCAGCCCTTAAGCAAGGTAATCTGGCTGCCGTCGCCTGCGGTCATGCCTGCAATATCAATCGCGCGCCCCTTGCCATGTTCCGAGATTTTCGCACCCTTTTGGTTGTTGCGGGTACGACAGGCGTAGTGGGCAACCACATCGAGGGACTTCACGCCACCGCGCTTGGACAGGGCCGGTTGCGCGCCTGTTTTGATCCATTTCTTCAAAGCCTTGGCCGTAGTGCAATCCATAATGGCAGGGCGCGACAGCGCCACGCCCGACACCGAGGTTAGGCGCACGGGTGCCGCGACGCCACAGCCCCGAATTGTGCCTTGGATTGGGGCCACGATCTTGCCATCAAGGGCCGGATCGCCACAGATTTTTGCTTGGCCTACCGATTTAGGGCGGTTCTTGGGGCGCAGGGCCGAAAACAGACCTTTGCGTTCCTTTTTGACCTCGGTTGATGCGGCTTGGGCAGGGACCTCGGCCACTGAGATAGCGACTGATCTGGCCACGGGTCTGAGGCTATCGGCCGGTGCATTGGCCTGGACCGGCTGCGCCAGAACTGCCAGCACCACGACCCAGCGGATCATTTCGCACTCCGGCCAAAGTTGGGTGCGTCCGTGTCTTGACCAGCTTCAATAATGCCGCGTCGAATGGCGCGTGTGCGGGTAAAATAGTCGTGCAGATGATCGCCATCACCGGTTCGGATCGCCCGCTGAAGGGCAAAAAGCTCTTCGGTAAAGCGGCCAAGAATTTCCAAAGTGGCCTCTTTGTTATTGAGGAAGACATCGCGCCACATTGTTGGATCCGAGGCCGCAATGCGGGTGAAATCCCGAAAGCCAGCAGCGGAATAATTGATCACTTCGCTGTCAGAGACACGGCCCAGATCGTCCGCGACACCGACCATTGTGTAGGCGATCAAGTGCGGGGCGTGACTGGTAACCGCGACCACCAGATCGTGATGCTCGGGGTCCATATGAGCCGTGTTTGAACCAATAGATATCCAAAAATCTGTAAGGGTCTTAACGGCCTGTGCATCGCTCCCCTCTACGGGCACGATCAGACACCAGCGGTTGTCGAACAGTTCCGCAAAACCGGAACGTGGGCCGGAATGTTCGGTGCCTGCCATCGGGTGGGCTGGCACGAAATGGACGTTTGTTGGAAGATGAGGCGCAACCGCATCGATTACCGCCTGTTTCACAGATCCAACATCAGACACCGTGGCACCGGCTTTCAAATGCGGCCCAATCTCGGCCGCAACGTCGCCCATAACACCGACAGGCACACAAAGCACAACCAAATCAGCGTCTTGGACGGTCTCAACCAGACTATCGCACACCGCGTCGCACAAGCCGATTTCACGCGCTATGTCGCGAGTAGCAGCCGACCGGGCAAAGCCCGTCACATGCACCGATGGATCATGCCGCTTCATCGCCCAAAACATCGACGAAGCAATCAAACCAAGGCCGATAAGCGCCACTTTTTCATAAGGCTGGCTCATGATTTGAACTCTTTCAACGCTGCGACCAGCTTTTCGCATTCGGATTGGGTGCCAACAGTAATACGCAGGAAATTCGGCAATTTATAGCTTTCGACGCGGCGGATCAGGATGCCTTTGGATTGCAGAAATTCATCGGCGGCCAAAGCCTCGGCATGATCTGCCATGCGCACCAAAAGGAAGTTTGTTTGGGACGTGTCGCTGGGCAGACCGATGGCCGCCAGTTCCGACGCAAGCCACGCCCGAAGCCGCGCGTTTTCGGCCAAACATTTCTCTGAGAATTCAGTGTCTTGGATCGCAGCCTCAGCCGCCGCCAAAGCCCCGTTTGACAAGTTAAATGGTCCGCGCACACGGTTCAGCACATCAATAATCGCCTCGGGCGCATAGCCCCAGCCAACGCGCAGCCCCCCCAACCCATGTAGTTTGGAAAATGTTCGCGTCATCACCACATTTTCGCGGCTTTGCACGAGGGCAGCGCCCCCATCATAACCTTCCGCGAACTCCGCATAGGCGCCGTCCAGAACCAAAAGGCAGTTGTCGGGCAGACCGTCTGCTAATCTGGCCACTTCGTTCCCGCCGATCATCGTGGTCGTGGGGTTGTTGGGGTTGGCGATGAACACCAGCCGCGTTTTGTCGGTCACTCCGGCTAACAGGGCATCTACATCTGTGACCCTGTCGCGTTCCTTGACCTCAACAGGTGTCGCCCCGGCCGCAAGAGCCGAGATTTTATACATCGAAAACCCGTGTTCCGTGTGCAGAACTTCATCGCCCGGGCCAGCAAAGGCTTGGCACAGGAAGGTGATAATCTCGTCCGAGCCTACACCACAAATGATCTGTTCAGGATCAAGATCATAGCGCGCACCGATCGCCGCACGCAAATCCGCGTGATCCGTGGATGGATAGCGGTGCAAATCCGGTCCTACCGCCTGATAGGCCGCGATGGCCTTGGGCGACGGGCCAAAAGGGTTTTCATTAGACGACAATTTGATCACCTCATGCAACCCATCCACATGGGATTTGCCGCCTTTGTACAAAGCAATCTCCATGATACCGGGTTGGGCTGCGATCTGGGTCATCTAACTGTTCTCCTGTTGGCGCTATGTGTAGCCCCGCGAAATCCCGAACGCGAGACATAAAAAAAGCCGCGGCGGTTTCCCGTCGCGGCTTTGGATCAGATCGGCGAAGATTAGTTCTTCGCGTAGAATTCCACGACGAGGTTTGGTTCCATCATGACCGGATACGGCACGTCACCCAAAGACGGTGTGCGCACGAAAGTCGCGGTCAGCTTGGAATGGTCCACGTCCATGTAATCTGGCACGTCACGCTCGGGCAAAGCCACGGCTTCCATGATCGCTGTCATTTGCTTGGAACGATCACGTACTTCGATCACGTCGCCTTCTTTGACGCGGTAGGACGGGATGTTAACCTTTTGGCCGTTCACACGCACGTGGCCATGGTTTACGAACTGGCGCGCAGCGAAAACAGTGGCTACGAACTTGGCGCGGTAGACAACTGCGTCCAAACGGCGTTCCAGCAGACCGATTAGGTTTTCACCAGTGTCGCCTTTTACACGCTCAGCTTCGGCATAAATGCGACGGAATTGTTTCTCTGTCAGGTCGCCGTAATAGCCTTTCAACTTCTGCTTGGCACGCAACTGCAAACCAAAGTCGGACAGTTTGCCCTTACGACGTTGACCGTGCTGGCCGGGGCCATATTCGCGACGGTTGACAGGTGATTTTGGACGACCCCAGATGTTTTCGCCCATGCGGCGGTCGATTTTGTATTTGGCAGACGTACGCTTAGTCACGGCTGTTCTCCTTCGTTAGAGTGCCTTTGCAGGCTATGAAGGGCGTTGTCCTTTGGGTTTCCCCCGACAGGCATCCCTTTGCAGGGGCCACCAACACCAATAAAATAACCGGCGCCAAGGCACCGGATGGCGTGCTTATATAGGGGGATAGTGGGGAGTCAACAGATCAAGCGGCGTCATGCAATAAAATTGCAGCTTCCGATGGGGTGAGCCTGCGTCGCGCAAAGGCGCCGTATTCCATCGGGTATTCCGCAACGTCCGGCAGGATATCCTTGAGACCCTGTCGTTGGCTGGGATCAATCATATCCAATGCAGTGCTGGCTGGATGGAAACTTTCGGTTTCGACCCCATTGGCCCAAATCACCTGATGTTGCTCGAACATAAGATGAATATAGGTGACTTCGCGGATCGCTGTGTCGATCCAAATGGTATGATCGTTGACCAATTCCTTGGCCTGTACCAAGACTTCGGTCTCGTTAAACAGGCGCCGCGCTGCGGTACCGCGCAAAACCACTTGGTGCTCGGGCGAGACCAGCAGTTCGGCATCCGGTATCCCGCCACCCAATGCATCCGCCCGCAATCGCACAGGCCGCAAATGCGGCATCGCAAACAGCCGCGCACCCGTCATCCGACGATGACCCCGCCAAATGATCTTTTGCGGTCCGTTGTCTTTTGTCAGCAACACGTCGTCTGGCGAAATTGTTTCTACAGGGCGCAGGCCCGAGGCCGTGGCCACCATAGTGCCAGGAGTAAAACAAATCACCCCCGGCTCGCCAAATCCGCGCGGCGATGGCTCGACCTGTGGAATGTCGCAGCGCACAACCCAAAGATCCGTGCCTTTGGGCGGTAATTCGTTGACGAACATCAACAACGGACGTTTGGACCCAGGCACATCAATAATCGTCGCACGATAGGTTTGTGCCCCATCCGTGACCATAAAGGAGCTATCCTTGAGAATATCTTCGGACCTGTCCGACGGCACCGGACTGTCGGCAGATGTCGGCAACACACGTCCGACCAAGCGGTGCACGGTTTTCGCCGCCCGCTGATGAAGAATTGTATCATCTTTTGATTGATCCAGACACAATACATCCGAAGGCCCATCGACACGCACTGCCTCGCCAAACCATGCCCAGGTTGCACCCGCGCTTAGGCTCGAGACCGGTGCGACCGGCAAACCGTCTACTTCTGTCTTGGACCAAGAGATGATGAACGTGCCACGAAAGCCCGTTTTCATGCTTGTATCCTGCCTCGTCTTTTCCCTACTTTTGCGCAGGGATTATTGTTTTACTTAAGGCAGGTTAGCAGCCCAAGCTCATCCTGTGAAGATGGTTGTGTTGCAAAGCCCGAAGGTGTGTCAGAAATTCAACTGTAAGCGGATTGACCCAACAACTTGACCCTCGGGCTGATCTTCAAATTCCTGTCCCAACCACGTGGCCCCATAGAACATGCCAGCCTTTGCACCCTGCCAGTGGTAGCCCGCACGCAGCCGGCCACGATCCTTGAGTTGTGCCGCATCAGAGCCCGGCAACAGTCGGCTGTCCGCCAGATAGGCCCAGTCGCCCCCTAAAACAAAGGCGCCCCCTGTCGATTGAGGCGTTGATCCGCGCAAGATTTGGCCCGTCACCGTATCGCGCAACAGCAGTTCATCCTGTCCCAGCCGTCCAATCATCACATCAGCCCCGAGGCGCGCAAAGGTCTCAACCCCGCCTTGGACTTCGACAAATGGACGCGCCATGACATTGGGACCAAAGCTATAGGTTTTCGCCACTTCAGCCAGTGCCGTTGGGTAAATGCCATCGCCGATTTGCGTGTCTAGGACCTGCGGTTCGGTTGCGCCAAACAGATCATGGGCCCCCGTTTGGAAATCATCAATTCCGGTTTGCGGCCCAGTGGCATAAAGATCAAAACCTATGCTGATATCCGCACCGCCTCGTTGGAAATGCGAGTGTACGCCAAACGACAGCAGCCCTGCATAGGGTCGATCCCTGTCGCTTTGCCTAGACAGGCTGGCCGGGGCAATGATTTCGGCGCCAAACCGGTATTCCAGCAAATCCCCAAACGCCAAAGGCCGCTGCCCGGCCCAAGGATCGCGCCCCATCGTTCTGCTGAGGCGGTAACTACCAGTGCGCCAGCGATCTTTGCCATCGCCAAGGTAATCATTGTTGAAAATCTGGGCCCAGCCCACAAGCTGGCGCTCAGAATCCTGCGCGTGAGAGGCCCCGCACAGCACCAAAAAGCCCAGTACTGCCGCCAGAAGTGTCTTTGCCGTCATATTGCGTTCCATTTGCAACGCCCTACCCTTTGGAAATTCTATCCCAAGTTGTAGATATGACCTAAGAAAATCTGGTTAACAGCCGAACAATCCGGTTATCCACACTTAGAATGCCCACAACTTGCGCAGGTCATGCAGCCTTCTTGCATTTGCATGTCAAATTGCCCGCAACTTGGGCAGGCTTTGCCACGCGGTGCATCCAGATTGACAACTTGCGCCTGAGGGTCCGATTTCAGCCCCATACCCTCGCCTTCCAGAAAACCCGTTGCGATCATATGCCGTTCAATCACACCACCAATCGCCGCCAGCATCGAGGGGATATATTTCCCGTCCATCCAGGCACCACCACGCGGATCAAACACAGCCTTTAGCTCCTCAACCACAAAGGACACATCGCCCCCACGCCGGAACACAGCACTGATCATCCGGGTCAAGGCCACAGTCCAGGCAAAATGCTCCATATTCTTGGAGTTAATGAACACCTCAAACGGGCGCCTGTGGCCGTTTAGGACGATATCATTGATCGTGATATAAATCGCATGTTCGCTGTCGGGCCATTTAACCTTGTAAGTCTGGCCTTCCAATTCATTGGGGCGGTCCAGCGGTTCAGACAGATAAACAACATCCGCTCCGCTATCGACCTGCGGCGCATCTTCCGAGGCTTCTGAAACACTCAGCACGCTGCCAGTGACATCGTTCGGACGGTAGGTGGTACAGCCCTTACAGCCTGTATCCCAAGCCTGCATATAAACATCTTTGAAGGCCTCGAAACTGATGTCCTCGGGGCAGTTGATCGTCTTGGAAATGCTGCTGTCGACCCATTTTTGGGCGGCCGCTTGCATTTTAACGTGATCGGTTGGCGCTAGAGTTTGGGCGTTGACGAAATAGTCGGGCAATTCCGCATCGCCAAACGTATCACGCCACATTTGCACGGCGTAATCCACCACTTCTTCCTCTGTGCGACTGCCATCCTTTTGCAAAACTTTGCGGGTATAGGCATAGGCAAACACAGGCTCAATCCCCGAGCTGACGTTGCCCGCATAAAGGCTGATCGTGCCCGTAGGCGCAATCGAGGTCAAAAGCGCGTTGCGAATACCGTGCTCGCGGATCGCGTCGCGCACGTCCTCGTCCATTTGCATCATTGCGCCGCTGGCCAAGTACTTGTCTGCGTCAAACAAGGGGAACGCCCCCTTTTCCTTGGCCAAATCGACCGACGCCAGATACGCGGCGCGGGCGATTGCGTGCAACCAGCGGTCCGTTTGACGCGCCGCCTCGTCGGATCCATAGCGCAGGCCCACCATCAACAACGCGTCCGCTAATCCAGTGACCCCAAGACCGATCCGACGCTTGGCTGCGGCCTCTCGGGCTTGGGCCTCCAATGGGAAGCGGCTGGCATCCACCACATTATCCATCATGCGCACGGCAGTACCTACCAAATCAATCAGCGCGGCTTCATCCAATTGCGCGGCTTTCCCAAACGGGTCACTGACCAGACGCGCCATGTTGATCGAGCCTAACAAACAGGCCCCATAAGGCGGCAACGGCTGTTCGCCGCAAGGGTTGGTGGCCGCAATGGTTTCCACATAGTTCAGGTTGTTGGCCGCATTGATCCGGTCGATGAAAATCACACCTGGTTCGGCATAATCATACGTGGATTGCATAATCGCATCCCACAGTTCGCGTGCTTGGACCGTGCGATAAACGGTGCCGTCAAACACCAGATCCCAAGGCTTGTCGGCTTTCACTGCCTCCATGAAAGGGTCTGTGACCAAGACTGATACGTTAAACATCCGCAAACGGGCTGCGTCGGATTTGGCCGTAATAAAATCCTCGATATCTGGATGATCGCAGCGCATCGTGGCCATCATCGCTCCGCGGCGCGACCCTGCGGACATGATTGTGCGGCACATACTGTCCCACACATCCATAAACGACAGTGGACCAGACGCATCGGCCGCCACACCTTTGACCCCTGCCCCTTTGGGCCGGATCGTGCTGAAATCATAGCCGATGCCACCACCTTGCTGCATGGTCAAAGCGGCCTCTTTCAGCATATCGAAGATGCCGCCCATACTGTCAGGGATCGTGCCCATCACAAAGCAATTGAACAGGGTCACACTACGCTCGGTTCCAGCCCCGGCAGTGATCCGCCCCGCTGGCAAATATTTGAAATCTTCCAGCGCATCATAGAATTTGCCTTCCCAGGCTGCTGGATCTGCCTCTACCGAGGCCAAAGATCCCGCAATGCGCCGCCACGTGTCTTCGACTGTTTTGTCGATGGCCGTTCCGTCCGCTTGTTTAAAGCGGTATTTCATGTCCCAAATTTGCTCGGCGATGGGGGCAGTAAAACGGCTCATGGCAGACTCCGGATGTGGCTAAACCTTAATGCAGGTACACACTATAGACCGCCACCCTACGCCTGACCACAAAAACTTGTCTCTTTGGCTCCAACCACTACAATATATACCAGCGCTGGGGGCGACTCTGTGGATAACTATGTGAATATCGTGAAATTGTCCGTCGGTACAGAAACCGTCGAAGGTTTGCAGGCGTGGCAGGCCCAGAAACGGGCGCAAACGGCGGATGGTTTGCCGCGCCATGTGACCCGTATGTGGCCCAAACGCGAAGCCGAGATTCTTGCTGGTGGCAGCATCTACTGGGTCATCAAGGGCGTAATCCTATGCCGCCAAAAGATACTGCGCCTCGACGAAGTGATCGGCCAAGACGGCATCCGGCGCTGCGCCATTGTTTCAGAACCGGAAATGACACGGGTCGCCGCGACGCTCAAGCGCCCGTTCCAAGGCTGGCGTTACCTGCAAGCCGCTGACGCACCCATTGATCTGGCCCCGGGGCGCGCCGCAGAAGACGCAATCCCGCCACAACTTAACGCAGCCCTTGCCGAAATCGGCGTGCTATAGGGCCAGCTTTGTTTGCAAGGTCTTCAAAGCAGAACGTGTCTGATCATCCCACGGGGCGATCCGCGATTTAAACAACGTTGCTTGGGATTTATGAATCAGTCCGTCTTGCAACAGTTTCAAATGGTTGGCCAGTAAAGTCGCCCCGGTTGTCGTAATGTCTGCCACCATTTCTGCGGTCTCGTTTTTCACAGTGCCCTCGGTTGCACCTTGACTGTCCACCAACTGATAATCGGCCACACCAGCGTCCTGCAAAAACTCACGCACCAAGCGGTGATATTTCGTGGCAATTCGCAAACGGAACCCGTGGTCGCGTCGAAAGGCAGCGGCAACCGCATCCAGATCGTCCAAAACATCCACATCAACCCAACACTGCGGCACGGCCAAGATCAAATCGGCATGGCCAAAGCCCATAAGCGCCAGTTCGGCCACTTGATTGTCCCAGACCGGTAGCTTTTCCCGCACCAAATCTGATCCAGTCACCCCCAAATGGATCCGACCTGCGGCCAACTCCCTTGGGATTTCACCTGCCGACAGCAGGACCAGTTCGACACCGTCGACCCCAGTGACTTCGCCCGCGTATTCCCGATCTGAGCCGGATTTGCGCAGCACAACGCCCCGTTCACCAAACCAGTCAAAGGTCTTTTCCATCAACCGGCCTTTTGATGGGACGCCCAGTTTCAACATCATTGGCCCGCCTCCAGCAAATCCACCAGCAAACCCGGCCGGATGACACCCCCCACAGCCGGAATTGCGCGGCCCTGACCTAACCTGTGGCACAGCGCATCATAGCGTCCGCCGGAGGCAAGATAGGGCAAATCTGGACGCTTGGCAGCACGAAACCCGAACACAAAGCCATCGTAATATTCCATGATCGTCCGACCGAAACTAGCTTCAAACGGCAGCGTGTCCGCTGCGACGCCGAGGGCCGCGAGCGCATCACTTCGCCGCCTCATTGTTTCCAAAGCCACATCAATCGATGGCATATCCACGGCGATATTGGCCAATTGGCTGATAGCGTTCGGTAGCGTTTCTTTGATTGCCAAAAGCGCCTCTAACAAAGCCACTTCCTCGCCGGAAATTGGGTCGGCTTTCGCATCTGCATGCAGGGCTGTTATCCGCTTGCTGATCTCGGATCTACGACGCAACCCGATCATCGGGGCTGCAGCTGCAAACGGATAAGCCCGCGCCAGCAGGTTTTCACGGCTGGGCGGCATGGCACTGCGCCCGCCAAACCGGTCCAACAAGGCCTTGAAACGACGCGGCCGCCAGATATGACGCAGCAAAGCTTCTTTGCGATCATCAGTGGTCTTTAGCCCCTTCACAGCGGCCGTCAAAATCCCGATGTCGCCGGTGACGGAAACCACATCTACCCCATCCAATTGCGCCTCGATCAGCGCAAAAACCTCGGCATCCGTGGCATCACTGTTGTCCCGATCAAAGACCTCATAGCCCACTTGCAAATACTCGTTGGCCCGATCCGGATCGTTCTCCTGGCGCCGAAAAACCCGGCCCGCGTAGGTGTAGCGCGCAGGGTCTGCGCCCTCTTTCATATGCATTTGAACAACAGGTACGGTGAAATCGGGCCGCAACATTTGCTCGCCACGCAGCGCATCTTGGGTGATGTAGGCCCGCGCACGAATGTCCTCGCCGTAAAGATCCAGCAAGGCGCCAGCCGGTTGCAAAACATTTGCCTCAACCCGCAAAGCGCCTTTTGCTTCAAACGCTTGCAAGATCTCGGTCGCCTTGTTTTGGTACGCGGGCGTCGTCACTTGGACTGTCCTTGCAGGATCTCACGCACCTTTGCCACCATCTGATCCCGGGGGACTTCAAACTGAGAGGGGCGCTCTTTCCATTCTTCCAATGTGGCGTTCTCGGCGATCTGCGCGCCAAGGACCAAATCCTTGATCTGAATGATGCCAGCGGCCTTTTCATCGCCACCTTCAATCACAGCCACAGGGCTGCTGCGTTTATCTGCGTATTTTAACTGATTGCCAAAGTTCTTGGGGTTGCCCAAATAAACCTCGGACCGAATACCAGCATTGCGCAACTCGGCCACCATGGCCTGATAATCGGCCATGCGGTCGCGATCCATGACTGTGACGATCACTGGGCCAACCTCTTGGGCCTGCATCCGGCCCTTCATGTGAAGCGCTGCCAGCAAACGGTCGACCCCGATGGACACACCAGTTGCCGGAACTTCCTGGCCTGTGAACCGCTTGACCAAATCGTCGTAGCGTCCGCCCCCTGACACAGATCCGAATTGCCGCGGACGACCCTTTTCATCCTTAATTTCAAAGGTCAGTTCCGCCTCATATACCGGCCCCGTGTAGTACCCCAATCCGCGCACCACAGAAGGGTCAATTTCGATGCGATCCGCGTTGTAGCCCTGTACGTCCAGCAAGGTAGCGATTGTTTCCAATTCAGAAACACCAGCTTCCCCAACTGCAGAACCTTTCACCAGTTCCAACAAGCGCGCCGTGGTCGCGGCACCAGTTTCGCGTTTGGCCTGCATAAAGCCCAGCACAATCTGTGCCTGTTCATCCCCGAGGCCAGCACCTTTGGTAAAGTCACCACTTTCGTCCTCGCGGCCGGCTTGTAACAGGGCGCGAACGCCCTCGAACCCAAGGCGATCAAGTTTGTCGATGGCGCGCAACACGATGCCGCGTTCGGCATCTTTGTCGTCTCCTGACAGGCCCGCGACTTCCATCACACCGTTGAGGACTTTGCGATTGTTGACCCGCACAATGTAGTCGCCCCGATCAATGCCGACACGTTCCAAAACATCCGACAACATGGCACAAATTTCTGCGTCAGCCGCCACAGATGGCGCGCCAACAGTATCCGCATCACATTGATAAAACTGCCGAAACCGGCCCGGTCCCGGCTTTTCATTGCGCCAAACGGGCCCCATGGCGTAGCGCCGGTAAGGCGTTGGCAGATCGTTGCGAAATTGCGCATAGACGCGGGCCAAAGGCGCTGTCAGATCATACCGCAACGCCAGCCAGTCTTCGTCCTCTTGCCAGGCAAAAACACCCTCATTGGGACGATCCACATCCGGCAGGAACTTGCCCAGCGCCTCGACTGTTTCCACCGCCGAGCTTTCCAAGGCATCAAACCCGTAATGATGATAGACCTCCGCGATCTGACGCAACATGTGAGCCCGCTGCGTGACTTGCGCGCCAAAGTAGTCGCGAAAGCCTTTCGGGGTCTGCGCTTTTGGGCGCGGCTGTTTCTTCATCTTGGCCATAACATCTGTCCTTGCCTTGTCGCAGGCCACATACCCCGAAGCCTATTCAAGGACAACAGCCTGTGTTAAGTGCGCCTTCATGAGCCAAGATTTTACCAGTTTCGAGGAAAGCCTCGCCCATCTGACCCGCACAGTGGATGAACTGAGCGATATTGTCGCCCGTCAAGAGACCGAGATCTCGATCCTCAAGCGCCGGATTGAGTTGTTGATGGGGCGCGAAGCGGAACGCGAGTTATCAGAAGGCGGAACTGTGGCCCTTGCGGATCAACGCCCACCCCATTGGTGATCAGCGCGCCTTGATATCCTTGGCTAAAACCCGACCGTCATGCAGCAACAAATCCGCCCAGCGCGGGTTGCTGCCAAACCGTTCGTAAACAGTCACAAACACTGTGTCTTTTTCCAGCTTTGCCACTTTGCTGCTGGGGCATGGCGTGTTTTTGGCCACACCGCATATTTTGGATTTCAGCGCCTCATAGGCCTGATCGGTCGGCGTAAACGGCAAATCGCGGTTGCTGCGCTCGTAGCGCACTTGCTCGTGGAACTGAGTGCCCCCAAACATCGCAAGGGCTGCACTGAACTGACGCACGCAACCATCAGAAAATCCGGTAATGTAATGCGGTCTCAGGGCCGTCGATCCCGGCTTGCTGTCATATAACCGGTAGCCTTTGCCGCGATCCGGATAGCGCCCAATTTCCTGGCCTAAACTGCCCCGTTGGGCCCCGCACACGCGTGCGATCTGGCCATATGCCATGGCATCGCCCAAGGCCACTTGGCCCGCATCGGGACCCACCACAGCCGAAGGGCGACGCGGCGAAAATAGCGTGCGGCGCAAACGGTTGCTGGGGGCTGCAGGCTGTTGCACCGCCGCTTCGATGACTGCAGGTGGTTCTGGAACGTCTTCGCTTGGGATCAAATCCTGAGCTTTCTCCGGTGCGACCAAGTCTACTTCGGGATCGGACTGCGGATCGGGCCTGCGGGTAAAAAGGCCAAAAATACCTTTCTTTTCAGTCTGCTGGGCAGGCTCTGCATCCACGTCAGCCACCGCCGCTGATGCAGGCGCGGTTTCAGGCACTTGCACGACTGGCGTAGTTGGCGTGGCATCGGTTACCCTAGAAGGTGCAGCGATAGACGCCAGCATAGCAGGGTTCGCAGCATCCGTCGGCGACAGGGTCACATCCCCTTGGGGCAAAACGGCTGCTTTGGGGGCAATGGCTTGGCGCCGCGCCCGTTCTTGGGCCAAACCCGCACTGGGCAATACACGGCGCAGCGCACCAAACAATCCAGCGGCGCCTTCAGAGGCTTCTGCGGCATTGGCGACAGCTAAGGCTGCCTGAACATCGGCCTGTTCCGTGTCGAGCGGCTGCGCCTCAACCGACGGGACAGCAGACAAAGATTGAGGGGCCTCGCTTACATTTTCAGCAGAGAGTTTAGGCAGGTCTTGCACGCGCGGGCCGCACCCGGCGAGGATCACCAAAACCGCAATCATTGTAACGCGCATCAAAGTTCCCTCGCCTGCATTCACACGGGTTTTAACGGCTCGAACGCATCAGGGGAAGCATTTGATTCCCCCCAGCAAAACCTTGCCAGTGCTGCTTTAGATGTCTTCAACCATGACGACACCTTCAAGGGATTTGATCGCTCCTTTGATCTGCGGCGTCATGGGGTAGTCCTGCGGCAGTTGCATCTCGACCTCGCCCGGCAATTTCTCGTCCAGCAGACAGAAAATGATTGGGCCTTTGCCGCCTTGCTTGATCGTCTCGGCTGCGTTTTGCAACACACCGGCCACAGGCATAATGGCCTCTTGGTCCTCGACATACACCCGCAAGCCCGTGCTGCCTGCATCCGCCACCATGGTATCAATCGGCGTCACGGACCGGGCCAACAACTTGAGCTGGTCGCTTTCCATCGTCGCCTCAACCGTTAGCACCACCTTGCTGCCGGTGTCCAAATGATCGCGCGCCACTTCCAAAGTGTCACTGAACATCGTCACTTCAAAACCGCCCGTGGTATCGCTGAGTTGCACAAAGGCAAAACGGTTGCCGCGGGCTGATTTGCGTTCCTGACGCCCGGCCACATATCCCGCCATTTTGGCAATGCAGGCGCCAGAGCGCGCTTTTTCCGTAACCTCATCCAAGGTCACGATGCCCTTGCGTTTGAGCGGGGCAGAATAATCGTCCAGCGGGTGACCAGACAGGAAAAACCCGATGGCTTTGAATTCCTCGGCCAACCGTTCCGCAGGCAACCAATCACTGACAGGGGACAGTCGCGGCTCGGGCAAATCATCACCGGCTTCCCCGAAAAGCGAGACTTGGTTTGAGTTACGTTGGTCGTGTATCGCACTGGAATAGTTGACCAATCCGTCCAGACTGTCGAACACACGGCGGCGGTTCGCATCCAACACATCAAAGGCACCAGCGCGGGCCAGCATCTCCATCGGGCGCTTGCCCACTCGTTTCAGATCTACACGGCGCGCAAAGTCAAAAAGCGTGACGAACGGCTTATCCCCGCGCCCTGCAACAACCAAACCCATGGCATCCACGCCCACGTTTTTCAGTGCCCCGAGGCCGTAGACCAATGCGCCCTCATGCACGTTAAACGTGGCTTGCGAGCGGTTCACACAGGGTGGCACATAGGGCAGATCAAGGCCCTTTTTGACCTCTTCAAAGTACACCGCCAGCTTGTCCGTCAGGTGGATATCGCAGTTCATCACCCCGGCCATAAACTCGACCGGGTGGTTCGCCTTGAGCCATGCGGTTTGATAGCTCACCACCGCATAGGCCGCCGCGTGGGATTTGTTGAAACCGTAGTTGGCGAACTTATCCAGCAGGTCCCAGACCTCTTTCGCCTTCTTTTCATCGACGCCATTTTCAGCCGAGCCTGCAAGGAATTTCGGCTTTTCCGCGTCCATCGCCTCTTGGATCTTTTTACCCATGGCACGACGCAGCAAATCCGCCCCACCAAGGCTGTAGCCCGCCATTTCCTGGGCGATCTGCATCACTTGTTCTTGGTAGACGATGATGCCTTGGGTCTCATCCAGAATATGGTCAATGGACGGGTGCAACCGTTCGCGTTCAGCGCGGTCGTTCTTCACATCGCAATACTGCGGAATGTTTTCCATCGGACCGGGCCGGTACAGCGCCACAAGGGCCACGATGTCCTCGATACAGGTGGGTTTCATCCGCTTGAGCGCATCCATCATGCCGCTGGATTCAACTTGGAATACCGCAACCGTTTTGGCGGAGGCATACAGTTTGTACGACGCCTCATCATCCAGCGGGATTGCGTTGATGTCGTTCAGCGTTCCCTCCGCAGGTTTATAAAGCTCGGTCCCGTCAGCTCGCACATGCAGATCACGACCCGATTGCAGGATCAAATCCACAGCGTTCTGAATCACTGTCAGAGTTTTGAGGCCCAAAAAGTCGAACTTGACCAATCCGGCCTGTTCCACCCATTTCATATTGAACTGCGTGGCGGGCATGTCGGATCGCGGATCTTGGTACAGCGGCACCAATGCATCCAGCGGCCGGTCGCCGATCACCACACCCGCCGCATGGGTCGAGGCATTGCGCAACAGCCCTTCGACCTGTTGACCATAGGTCAGCAAACGGTCGACAACTTCTTCATTCTTGGCCTCTTCGCGCAAGCGCGGCTCGTCTGCGAGGGCCTTTTCGATGGAAACAGGTTTGACCCCTTCCACAGGGATCATCTTCGACAAGCGGTCCACTTGGCCATAGGGCATCTGCAACACGCGGCCGATATCGCGCACGGCGGCCTTGGACAGCAAGGCCCCAAAGGTGATGATCTGGCCCACTTTGTCGCGACCATATTTTTCCTGAACGTAGCGGATGACTTCTTCACGACGGTCCATGCAAAAGTCGATGTCAAAGTCGGGCATCGACACGCGTTCTGGGTTTAAGAAACGCTCGAACAGCAAGGAATACCGCAATGGATCAAGGTCGGTCACGGTCAGCGCATAGGCCACGAGACTGCCCGCACCGGATCCCCGCCCGGGGCCCACGGGTATGTTTTCATCCTTGGCCCATTTGATAAAGTCAGCAACAATCAAAAAGTAGCCCGGGAACCCCATGCCTTCGATGATATCCAGCTCGAAATCGAGGCGCTTTTGATACTCTTCCACGGACGCTGCATGGGGGATCACGGCCAAACGGTTCTGCAGGCCTTCATTGGCTTGGCGGCGCAGTTCTACCACTTCGTCATCGGCAAATTTCGGCAGGATCGGATCGCGCTTGTAGGCTTTGAACGCACAACGGCGCGCAATTTCAACCGTATTTTCAAGGGCTTCCGGTAGATCCGCAAACAGAACTGCCATCTCCTGTGGCGTTTTGAAATAGTGCTGCGGGGTCAACCGGCGACGCGGTTCTTGCTGGTCCACATAGGCGCCTTCGGAAATGCAGATCAGCGCATCATGGGCCTCATACATCTCGGCATTTGGGAAATACACATCGTTTGTCGCCACCAATGGCAGACCCATCCCATAGGCCAATTCCACATGACCCTGTTCAGTCAACCGCTCGGCCTCAGGGGCGCTGCCATCCTCACCGGGATGACGTTGCAATTCCACATAGAGCCTGTCGCCAAAAATCTGCTGCAAGCGCTGCAACAGAGCCTCTGCTTTCGGGCGTTGACCGCCGCGCAATAGCCTGCCCAGTGGCCCATCCGGACCGCCCGTCAGGCAGATCACATCGGCATTGTAAGACGCCAAATCGTCCAAAGTCACCTGCGGCAACTGCCCGTCACTGTCCAGATACAGACAGGAGTTTAGCTTCATCAGGTTTTCATAACCTGTCTCGGTTTGCGCCAGTAAAACAAGGCCTGCTGGATCGCGTGGCTTTTCGCCTTGGGCGGCGGGGTCATAGGTCAGGTCGATCTGACAGCCAATGATCGGCTGCACACCCGCCTTGGACATCCCTTCTGAATATTCCAGCGCTGCGAACATATTGTTGGTGTCGGTCAATGCCAGCGCAGGCATGTCCAACTCCGCGGCCAGTGCCGGCAATTTCTTGACCCGCATCGCGCCTTCCAGCAACGAATATTCGGAGTGCATGCGCAAATGGATGAATCGTGTAGCGGTGCTCATAGCGCGCAGCCTATTGATTGGGCAGCTCAAGGAAAAGGCCATTCCCCCTCTTGCCAAACAGAAATTTCTTAGCTTTCATCGGATCCAGCCAAAGGGGGCGCGGGTCTACGCCGCATCGATCCACGCAGATCCCCACAGCACTGGTAAGGCGGCAGGTGTTTTCATGGAAATCACGTTTCTTCTGAACGGAGAGACTGTGCAGGCCGATGTGTCCGCCACCCATACCCTTTTAGATTGGTTGCGCGAGGATCGAGGCCTGACCGGCACGAAAGAAGGCTGCAACGAAGGCGATTGCGGCGCATGCTCGGTTATGGTGACGGATACAAGCGGGGCCAAGGCCCTGAATGCCTGCATTTTGTTGATGCCTCAGCTGCACGGCAAATCAGTTCGGACAGTGGAAGGCATCGCAGCGCCAGACGGCGCGTTGCACCCTGTCCAGCAGGCTATGGTCGACAATCATGGATCACAGTGCGGGTTCTGCACACCGGGCTTTGTGGTGACAATGGCCGCAGCACATCTCAATGGGCAAACAGATCACAACGATCAATTGGCTGGGAACCTGTGCCGCTGCACCGGCTACGCCCCGATCATCCGCGCCGCCCAAGAGGCCGAAAACGCGCCCGTTCCTGAATGGATGCACGATGCCCTGCCAGACAGCGTGGCACACCACATGGCGCTGCCAGACAGTGCGGACGCCTTGGCCGATTGGTTGATGGACAACCCGGACGGTACATTGATCGCTGGGGCCACAGATGTCGGCCTATGGGTCACCAAGCAATTGCGCGACATCCAGCCAGTGGCGTTTTTGCATCGATGTGTCGATCTGCAGCAGATTGAAATTACGGATGAAATGATCACCATCGGAGCAGGGACTACGATCAATGCTGTTCGCACGGCGATGGCTCCGTTTCATCCCAGCTTGGCTGAGCTTTTGCGCCGCTATGGATCCGAACAAGTGCGCAACGCCGCCACAATAGGTGGCAATATCGCTAACGGGTCCCCCATCGGCGACAGCCCCCCCGCGCTGATTGCATTGGGCGCGACGTTGCATTTGCGCCGTGGCGCGGACCGCAGGCACATGCCGCTCGAAGACTTCTTTGTCGCCTATGGCCATCAGGATCGCGACGTCAGCGAATTTGTAGAAAGCGTCAGTTTCCCGCGCCAAACAGACCGATTGAAATGCTACAAAATCTCGAAACGTTTTGATCAAGATATCTCGGCTGTCTGCGGGTGTTTCAATATCTGTGTTGAGGACGGAAAAATCACCAGTGCCCGCATCGCTTTTGGCGGTATGGCCGGAACGCCAAAACGGGCCTCCTGTGCCGAGGCCATTCTGGAAGGGGCGGATTGGTCGCTCGACACCGCCCAAAAGGCCGCTGCTGCTATGGCCAAGGATTTCACCCCGCTCAGCGACATGCGCGCCAGTGCTGACTACCGGATCGAAACTGCTACATCCTTGATGTTACGATATTTTTATGAGGATCAAGGACACCCCACATCGGTTCTAGAGGTCACATCGTGACCGTGCGCAACGCTCTGGCCCATGACGCGGCCCGCGGCCATGTGACTGGGGCTGCACGCTATGTGGACGACATTCCAACACCCCGCGACACGTTGCATCTGGCCTTTGGTCTTAGCACCGTGGCCTGCGCTGAAGTTACTGAGATGGTGCTGGACGACGTGCGCGGTGCCGATGGCGTGATCGATGTTTTGACCGCCCATGACCTGCCCTTTGCCAATGATGTCTCGCCCTCCGTCCATGACGAACCATTGCTTGCCACAGGTCGGGTCCATTACCTTGGTCAGCCGCTGTTTTTAGTTGTAGCAACCAGCCATCTTGCCGCGCGCAAAGCTGCGCGTTTGGGCAAAATCAGCTACGCGGAAACGCCCAGTATCCTGACCATTGATCATGCCATGCAAGCCAACAGTCGGTTTGAGGATGGCCCGCGTGTCTACGGCCAAGGCGATCCCGAAGGCGCGCTTGCCACAGCGGTCAACCGCTTGAGCGGCTCTGTCACCATGGGCGGCCAAGAGCACTTTTATCTGGAAGGCCAAGCCGCCCTCGCCCTGCCCCAAGACAACGGCGATACGCTGGTGCATTCCTCCACTCAGCATCCGACGGAAATCCAGCACAAAGTGGCAGAAAGCCTCGGGGTGCCGATGCATGCTGTGCGTGTAGAAGTGCGGCGCATGGGCGGTGGCTTTGGCGGCAAGGAAAGCCAAGGGAACGCTTTGGCTGTGGCCTGTGCGATTGCTGCAAACCGGTCCGGACGCCCCTGCAAAATGCGGTACGACCGCGACGACGACATGATGATTACGGGCAAACGCCACGATTTTCGCATCGATTATGACGTTGGATTTGATTCAGATGGGAAAATTGCCGCGATCACCTTTGAACAGTTTGCCCGCTGCGGTTGGGCGCAGGATCTGTCACTGCCTGTGGCCGATCGCGCCATGCTGCACGCAGACAACGCCTATTTCCTACCCAATGTGCGGATCACCTCCCACCGTCTGAAAACCAACACCCAAAGCGCTACAGCCTTTCGCGGCTTTGGTGGCCCACAAGGCATGATGGGCATTGAGGCCGCTATGGACGATCTGGCCCGTCACCTTGGGCTGGATCCCTTTGCAGTACGTCAGATAAATATGTACCGCGATGCCGGAACCGGCGCGCCCCAAACCACACCTTACGGCATGACCGTAAGTGACGGCATCATCAACCAGCTTTGCGAAAGCCTGGTAGAAACATCAAATTACCACGCAAAACGCCGCGATATTTTAGATTTTAATTCGAATAACCACATCCTTAAAAAGGGGCTCAGCCTAACGCCCCTTAAGTTCGGGATCAGCTTTACCCTGACCCATCTCAACCAAGCCGGCGCTTTGGTGCACGTCTATTCCGACGGCTCGGTGATGCTCAACCACGGTGGGACCGAGATGGGACAAGGCCTGTTTCAGAAAGTTGCGCAAGTGGCCGCAAGCCGGTTTGGCCTCCCAATTGATGCAATCAAAATCACTGCAACAGACACAGCCAAGGTCCCAAACACATCTGCCACCGCCGCCTCGTCAGGGTCTGATTTGAACGGAATGGCTGTGGCCGATGCCTGCGACAAGATCAAAGCCCGCATTGCAAATCATCTGGGTCAGGGCAAACCTGTCTCTTTTGCCAATGGCATGGTGACCTGCGCCGATAAGTCTTGGACCTTTGCCGAAGCTGCGCAAAGCGCTTATCAGGCCCGCGTCAGCCTGTCTGCGACTGGGTTTTACAAAACCCCCGATGTCGCGTGGGACAGGATCGCCGGCACCGGGCAGCCGTTTTTCTACTTCGCTTATGGGGCTGCACTGACCGAAGTTGTCATCGACACGCTGACTGGTGAAAACCGCATTTTGCGCACGGATATCTTGCATGATGCAGGCGCATCGCTGAACCCTGCATTGGATATCGGCCAGATTGAGGGCGGCTATGTCCAAGGCGCGGGCTGGCTGACGACCGAGGAATTGGTATGGGACGATACCGGCGCGTTGCGCACGCACGCCCCTGCGACCTATAAAATTCCAGCTTGTTCGGATCGTCCACCCATTTTTAACGTAGCCCTATGGGACGCCGAAAACCCGGCTGACACGATCTATAAATCCAAGGCCGTGGGCGAGCCGCCGTTCATGTTAGGCATGTCCGCTTATTTTGCCTTGCAAGACGCAGTGGCTGCTTGCGGTGACGGGCCAATGACCCTGTCAGCCCCTGCAACTGCCGAGGCCATCAAACGCGCTGTGGATGCGCGCCGCGGATGAGCTTTGATCTGGCCGATCTCACAGAAAAAGTAACCCAACATGGGCGCGTGATACGCGTTGTTGTGGCCGCAACCAAGGGCTCCAGCCCGCGCGAGGTGGGCGCGGCGATGTTGGTCTGGGCTACAGGGCAGTCGGGCACGATCGGTGGCGGTGCTTTGGAATTTCAAGCGGCTGAAACTGCGCGCGATGTGACCAAGGATCGGATCACCCACCATCCCTTAGGGCCCGAGCTGGGACAGTGCTGCGGCGGTGCCGTCACCCTTTTGACCGAAGTATTTGACGCGGAACGTATCGCCACAGTGCCCCAAGACGTGTATGTCCGTGCGCCGGAGCAAACCAACCAGCACCCGCTGAAAATAGCGAAAATGCTGGCCAAAGCACGCGCTGAGGGGCAAATGCCGCCCCCAGAATTGCAAAACGGTTGGATGATCGAGCCTGTTTTGCGCAGCAGCCGCAACCTGTGGATTTGGGGTGCTGGTCATGTAGGACGCGCCATTGTGGATGTTCTGGCTCCGCTGCCGGATCTTCAGATCACATGGGCCGACACCGGACCTGATCGCTTTCCGGACAGGCTTCCACCGCGCGTGGATCAAGTCACCGCGCAGGATTTGCCGCAGCTGGCAACCCATGCCCCGATCACTGCCGAACACCTCATTTTGACCTATTCCCATGTGATTGATCTGGATCTGTGTCACAGTTTGTTGCAGCGCGGCTTTGCCTCCTGCGGCTTGATCGGGTCCAAAACCAAATGGGCACGGTTTCAAAACCGTTTACGCGCCCTTGGCCACACGCAATCCAGTATCGACCGGATCATCTGCCCCATTGGTCGGCCCAGCCTTGGAAAACATCCCTATGCCATTGCCATTGGCGTCGCCGATGCGCTACTGACCCCCCGTCAACCCGGCCGCAGCCAACCCGTCCTTGGGGCACAGGAACAATCTGCATGAGTTCTGTCTTAGAAATTACCGCTGTGACCAAGGCCTACCCGGGCGTTGTGGCCAATGATCAGGTCAGCCTGACGATCAAACCGGGCGAAGTGCACGCCTTGCTGGGCGAAAACGGGGCTGGCAAATCCACCTTGGTCAAAATGATCTACGGATTGGTCAAGCCAGACACAGGCCATATGCGCTTTCTCGGGGATGATTTTGCCCCGTCCGAGCCGCGCATGGCAAGGGCCGCTGGCGTGGCGATGGTATTTCAGCACTTTTCCTTGTTTGAGGCGCTCAGCGTCGCTGAAAACATCGCTCTTGGCATGGAAAACCCACCCAAGATGCGGGATCTGGCCACTGAGATCACCCAAACCTCCAATGCCTATGGCCTGCCGTTGGACCCGCAGCGATTGGTCGGTGATCTAAGTGCGGGGGAGCGTCAAAGGGTCGAAATCATCCGCTGCCTGCTGCAAAACCCCAAGCTGCTGATTATGGACGAACCGACATCCGTGCTGACCCCGCAAGAAGTCGAGGTTCTGTTCGCAACTTTGCGCAAACTCCGCGCTGAAGGCACCTCGATCCTATATATATCGCACAAGCTGGAGGAAATTCGCAGCCTGTGTGACGCGGCCACCATCTTGCGCCTCGGCAAAAATGTGGGCACCTGCGATCCCAAAAAGACCAGCGCGCGCGATATGGCCGAATTGATGGTCGGGGCCAGTTTGCACGTCCCGCACAAGCAACCCAAACCCGCCGGGGCTGATGTGTTGCAGATCAAGGACCTGACCTTACCCGCCGCCAGCCCGTTTGGGACCAGTCTGCGCAATATTCATTTGAATGTGCAAAAAGGCGAGGTGTTTGGCATCGGCGGTGTTGCAGGCAATGGTCAGGACGAGCTTTTGGCGGCCCTTTCGGGCGAACGCACCACATCCCCAGACGCCGTGACATTGGCCGCAGCTCCTGTAGGGCATATGGGACCAACCGCGCGGCGCAAATTGGGTTTGCTTTGCGCCCCCGAGGAACGTCTGGGCCACGCGGCCGCACCGGATATGTCCCTGATCGAAAACGCATATCTTACGGGGATGGACCGAAAGCAACTCAAGCAAAACGGTTTTCTAAATTGGAAAGCTGCCGAAAGCTTTGCCAAAGAGATCATTCAAACCTTCGACGTGCGCACGCCAAGTGCCGCAAATGCCGCACGATCCTTGTCTGGCGGGAACTTGCAAAAGTTTGTTATTGGCCGCGAAGTGATGCAGGCCCCCGTGGTCTTGGTTGTGAACCAGCCAACATGGGGCGTTGATGCCGCCGCAGCCGCTGCCATTCGCCAAGCCCTGCTGGATTTGGCCGAAGACGGAGCCGCCGTTGTGGTGATCAGCCAAGATTTGGATGAATTGATGGAAATCAGCGACCGCTTTGCTGCGTTGAACGAAGGCAGACTAAGTGCGCCGCGCCAGACCAATGATCTGAATGTTGAGGCGATTGGCCTGATGTTGGGCGGCGCCCATGATCTGGAGGCCGCTCATGCTGCGCCTTGAAAAACGCTTGCAACCCTCACGCACGTGGGCGGCTTTAACACCGGTTTTGGCCGTGGTTTTGACGATGATTGCGGGTGGCATCATGTTCGCCGTCCTTGGCAAAGACCCGTTTGAGGCCATACGCACGATCTTTTACGACCCTTTGTTCAATGAACAATTCGCGGCCTATTCGCGGCCACAACTTCTGGTCAAAGCAGCACCCCTGATTTTGATAGCGATCGGGTTGTCATTAGGCTTTCGTGCAGGCGTGTGGAATATCGGGGCCGAGGGCCAGTATATTATTGGTGCGATTTGCGGTGCGGCTGTTGGTCTGGCGTTTTATCCTTTGGAGGCGTGGTACATCTTTCCACTGATGGTGCTGGCCGGGGCCTTTGGCGGTTTTTTATGGGCGATGATCCCCGCCCTGCTAAAGATCAAGTTCAACACCAACGAGATCCTCGTCTCGCTGATGCTGGTCTATGTCTCGACCCCGCTGTTGGCGCAAATGGCCCTTGGTCCGCTACGCAATCCAGATGGCGGCGGTTTTCCGGGCAGCCGGAACTTCCAACAATATCCCAGCGGGTCAAACCCCGAACTGATCGCAGGCACAGGTGCTCATTGGGGCGTCGTCACAGCCCTTATCACTGTCATTGCGACGTATATCTTGCTGACCCGTCATAGCCTTGGATTTCAAATCCGGGTGACGGGGCAAAGTCCGCGCGCAGCAAAATTTGCGGGTGTCTCACCGAACGTCATCATCGCGTTTTGCCTTGGGGTGTCGGGGGCATTGGCAGGTGTTGCAGGGCTTTTTGAAGTCTCTGGCCCCGCCGGGCAGATCAGTATTGATTTCGCCAGCGGCTATGGGTTTACCGCGATTATCGTGGCCTTCCTCGGGCGATTGCATCCCATCGGTATTTTGCTGGCGGGCCTTTTGATGGCTCTGACTTATATCGGCGGCGAGCTGGCGCAATTTATGTTGGGACTGCCGGGTGCAGCGATCCAAGCGTTTCAAGGGATGCTGCTGTTTGCGCTACTGGCCGGGGATGTTTTGACAAATTACAAACTGCGCTTTGGGCGCGGTCAGGCAGGTTGACATGGATCTCAGCGCAATCACCCCAACCCTCTTGCTGGCCTCGCTGATGGTGGCGGCCACGCCGATCCTACTGGCTGCAATCGGCGAGTTGGTTGTGGAAAAGGCAGGGGTTTTGAACCTAGGCGTCGAGGGCATGATGATCATTGGCGCGATCTGCGGCTTTGGCATCGCCGTCGAGACCGGATCAACAACCTTGGGATTTCTCGGGGCCGCTGTCGGCGGAGCCCTTTTATCAATGATCTTTGCCTTCCTGACACAGGTTTTACTGGCCAACCAAGTGGCAACCGGCCTTGCGCTGACGCTGTTTGGTTTGGGCCTGTCGGCGCTGTTAGGCCAAGGTTATGTGGGCGTTTTGGGCCCAACCGCTATGAAACTGGACATCCCCATCCTCAGTGACATCCCGTTTTTCGGCGCTGTTCTTTTCCGTCATGATGCCATGGTCTACTTCAGCATTGCTCTGGTGACCGCCGTTTGGGCCGTCCTTAAATACAGCCGGGTCGGTTTAGTTTTGCGCGCTGTGGGCGAGAACCACGATGCAGCCCATGCCTTGGGCTATAAGGTCGTGCGCATCCGTTTTGCGGCAATCGGCTTTGGTGGGGCCTGTGCGGGCCTCGGCGGTGCCTATCTGTCATTGGCACGGGTACCGCAATGGACCGAAGGCATGACCGCAGGCGCGGGCTGGATTGCGCTGGCCATTGTTGTCTTTGCCAGCTGGCGCGCCCCACGCGCGTTAATAGGTGCCTATCTTTTTGGCGGATTTGTCGTCCTCCAGTTGAACTTACAGGCCGCAGGGGTGGCGATCCCCGCTGCGTACTTGTCCATGAGCCCATATCTGATAACAATTTTGGTGCTCGTGATAATTTCCGCGGACAAATCCCGTGCAGCACTCAATGCACCGGCGATGTTAGGCCGCATATTCCATGCCTCAAACTGAGGCATACCAACCAAGGGGAAGACCTGAATGAAACTCAAATCACTGCTGACAGGGGCCGTTGCTGCTATGGCCCTCGCCACTGGCGCATTCGCCGATGGCCATGCCAAGACCAAAGCTGGCTTTATCTATGTAGGCCCCGTTGGCGACTTTGGCTGGTCCTATGAACACAACGAAGGCCGTCTGGCTGTCGAAGAGGCCTTTGGCGACGCAGTTGAGACCACCTTTGTTGAATCGGTCCCAGAAGGCGCTGATGCCGAGCGGGTTTTGACCCAAATGGCCCTGTCTGGCCACGACATCATCTTTACAACATCCTTTGGCTACATGGACCCGACCCTGAACGTTGCGGCCAAGTTCCCTGATGTGAAGTTTGAGCACGCCACAGGCTTTAAGCGCGCAGACAACGTGTCCACATATTCCGCACGCTTTTACGAAGGCCGCGCAATTTTGGGCCACATCGCGGGTAAAATGACCGAAACCAACACTGTGGGCTACATCGCCTCGTTTCCGATCCCAGAAGTGATCCGCGGCATCAACTCGGCCTATTTGCACGCCAAAAAGGTGAACCCTGACGTCGAGTTCAAAATCGTATGGGTCTACACATGGTTTGATCCTGCCAAAGAAGCCGATGCAGCAGCAGCCTTGATCGAACAAGGCGCAGACGTGTTGATGCAACACACTGACTCCACAGCGCCAATGACCAAAGCCGAAGAAGCAGGGATCATGGCCTTCGGTCAGGCCTCTGACATGATCAACTTTGGTCCAACAGCCCAGCTGACAGCAATCATCGATGACTGGGCACCTTATTATATCGCGCGCGTCAAGGCGGTCATGGACGGCACTTGGGAAAGCACCGACACATGGGACGGCATCGCACCGGGCATGGTTGAGATGGCCCCTATCTCGGACCGCGTTCCAGCCGATGTGCGCGCCGAAGCCGAAGCGTTGGAAGCCGCGATTGCCGCAGGCGAGTATTTCCCCTTCACAGGCCCCATCAACAAACAAGACGGCAGCGTTTGGTTGGCCGAAGGTGAAACAGCCGATGACGGCACCTTGGCGGGGATGAATTTCTACATCGAAGGCATCACAGGCGACGTCCCGAACTAGCCTTTGCGGTATCCAAAAACCTCAAAAACCCGGGCCAATGGCTCGGGTTTTTTCGTAAAGTTGAGTGATTCTCTACCGTTTTCCCCCTGTGCGTGTGCAGCATTAATCTTTCCTTAAACATTTCGAAAAAATAACCCTTTGTTTTTGTTAGTTAAAATTTGATTAACACTAAACAAAACAACCTAATTGACATAACTGTTTCAAGGCTGAGAACGTTAAGCATCGTTAACTAAACTCACCTGGAGACTGACATGTCTAAAACTACACTCGCCGCCACAACTCTTGTTCACATCGCAAACAAGGCCCCTTCCTTCACACCTGACTTTGACCATGTCACCGACGCAGGTCGTGTTCACATCGCAAACAAGTCACCGTCGTTCAAAACCGAATTTGACGTGCAAGATGCAGGCAATGTCCACATCGCCAACAAATCGCCAGCCTTCTCAACAGACTGCGAAGACGCGGGCCTCGTGCATATCGCCAACAAATCCCCAGCCTTCTCAACAGACTGCGAAGACGCGGGCCTCGTGCACATCGCCAACAAATCCCCAGCCTTCTCAACAGATTGCGAAGATGCAGGCCTCGTGCACATCGCCAACAAATCGCCAGCCTTCTCGACAGATTGCGAAGATGCAGGCCTCGTGCACATCGCCAACAAATCGCCAGCCTTCTCAACAGATTGCGAAGACGCGGGCCTCGTGCATATCGCCAACAAATCGCCAGCGTTCTCAACAGACTGCGAAGACGCGGGTCTTGTGCATATCGCCAACAAGTCGCCAACGTTCTCAACAGATTGCGAAGATGCAGGCCTCGTGCATATCGCCAACAAATCGCCAGCATTCTCAACAGACTGCGAAGACGCGGGCCTCGTGCATATCGCCAACAAATCGCCAGCCTTCTCAACAGATTGCGAAGATGCAGGCCTTGTGCATATCGCCAACAAATCGCCAGCCTTCTCGACAGATTGCGAAGACAATGGCCTCGTGCATATCGCAAACAAATCACCTATCTTCACAGTTGAAGCTGCTTAATCAAAGGCACCCAATTGGAAGACTTTACGGCTAATGCCAGCAGCGCGTCGCAGTCTAGCGACGCGCTTGCGACGTTTTACAGACTTGTGCCTCAGGCCAGTCAACCTGTCCCCGCAGATCCTGCGGCAGGCGGCACATTGCCCCTGCGTGCCTATCGTTACTGCGAACCGATCCGCCTTGCCTCACAGCTTGGCTGGTATGTGTTCCCGCCTTTAGATTTTTCGCTGATGTGGGATGGCACTCAAATCCATTGGACCTACGACGGTGCTGCAGATTGGATGCCGCTGGACAGTGCCCAATACCCGAAATTTTCCGCTGAATTTGACGCGAACTGCCCACCGGACATCAAAGGGTATGCGCCACCGTTTCTGGCGTCAGTTTTACAACCTGGGGTTTTGCAAATCTGGTCTGGCCTCATTGTACGCACCGCACCAGATTGGTGCTTGCTGATCCGTGAGCCCGCCAATATCCCCAACACACAACACATCCAAGGATTTGAAGGGGTTGTGGAAACAGACCGCTGGTTTGGCCCCCTCTTCACAAATATCCGATTAACCAAAACCGATACGGTCGTCAGCTTTAAACGCGACCATCCGCTGTTTACGATTCAGCCCTTGCATCGCAGTCAGTTAGATACCAAGCTCAACCGGAACACGAACAAAGTTGGGTCAATGGCTGAAATGACCGCTCAGGATTGGGCCGATTACAAAGCAACGATTGTCGATCGCGTAGGGGAAAACAGAGTGCCAGGGGACTACGCCAAAACATCTCGCAAACGTATGAAGAGCGACAAACGTGAGGATTAAGGGGTTCCCTCCCTTTGGACTGATGGTTATCTCGATCGCCTATGTGATTGAAATAACGACGTTTCCACTGATCCTTGGGGGGCTGTCGCAGTCGATTGACCTGTCCGAAAACACCGCCTACATGCTGGTGAGCAGCTATAAGTTTGCGCTGGTCGCCTCAATCATTTTTGCAGGCTGGATCGGCGACAGGTATTCGCGCGAGGCGGTTTTTACCGCAGGGGCTGCGCTGTTTTTCGTGGCATCAGTTGCTATTTTGATGAGTCCCGCCCTAGACACCATGCTGCCGCTTAGGATCTTGCAAGGCATTGGCGCGGGCCTGTTTTCGCCCATGATCCCTGCCCTCTTGGCGGCACGTAAACCCGATAGCGCGCTGTCTGCGTTGGGGGCTTGGGGAATGCTTACGGGGGCTGCGGCCGCAGTCTATCCGTTTATCGCCGCTTATTTGACGACCCATTTCAATTGGCAGGCCGGTTGGGCTGTGATCCCAATTTTTGCAGGGCTTGCACTGTTGGGTCTGCCTCGGCCAAGTGATCGAAAAACAGCGGCCAAAAAAGACCCTGCTTCCAGCACCAACCCCTTCCAATCCACTGGCCGGCTGAGCCGCCATGTCTGGGCACTGTTGCTGTATATTTTCCTGAACTATGGCCTGACCACATGGTTTATGGTGGCCGTATCCCTGATCGGCGCCGCAAACAACGTGCCACTTACGACCATTGGCTTGATCCTCTTTGTGGTGTGGAGCGTGTTCAGCCTGATGAACCTCGCCATATCGATCTTGGGTCAGCGCCTGCGTCTTAAGCAACTTTTGCTCATTGGCGCATTGGTCAACAGCATTGGCGTTGTGATCTTTGCTATGTGGCCCGAAACCGTTGGCCTGCATTTCCTTGCAGCTATTTTGATCGGTACGGGTATGGCACTCAACAACGCACCAACGACGGATTTGGCGTTTCGTATGTCTGATGCAGCCATCCATGGGCGCATTGCAAGCTACGATATCATTGCTGCACGGCTGGGTGGTGCGGTCTTTGTCTTGACGGTGCCTGTGACAGGGATGTGGGTCTGCTGTGTGGCTGCGGCCTGTATGATATTGTCGTTCGGGCTGACGCATTATTCTGGCAAGGGCGTCAGAGTGGCCCAAAAGCCGGATGCACCTGTTCTCTCGTAACACCGTAACACCAACACAGAATTGGAGCTTTGAATGATCGACTTTCTAGTGATTGGTGGCGGCATCGCAGGCACATCTGCCGCCGCCATGTTTGCCCCTCTTGGCACAACCACATTACTAGAGGCCGAAAACACCTTTGCCCATCATGCCAGTGGGCGCTCTGCCGCCATTTTCGTTGAAGACTACGGCAATGATGTCGTCTGCGCCTTGAACACTGCGAGCATGGCAGAATTGCAAGACATGGGCGCCCTGTCTGCCCGTGGCCTGTTGATGGTAGGACCGCGCGGGCACGAGGTGGAATTCGACGGCGAAGTGCGTTTGATGCAAATAGAAGAGATCCCCTTTTCACAGGCACAAACGCTATTTCCCATCCTCAACCCGACGCGCTGCACACGCACCGCCTATACGGATCAAGCCTTTGATCTGGACACTGATTTGATGATGCAATCCTACATGCGCGCGGCCCGTGGCGACGGGGCGGATTTGTGTCTGGACCAAAAGGTCGAAAAGATCACAAAGATCACGCAAGGTTGGATGGTCGAGACCAAAACCGACAGTTTCAGCGCCCACATTTTGATCAACGCAGCTGGCCCATGGGCCGACGACATTGCGAAGATGGCTGGCGTTGTACCCCTAGGGATCCAACCAATGCGCAGGTCTATGGCACAATTGCCACCGCCAAACGGGCAAAACATGTCGGACTGGCCAATGATCATCAGCAGCGCAGGCGATTGGTATGCCCGCCCCAGTGGCGCGTCATGGCTGGTCTCACCCAGCGAAGCGGTCCCCTGCGAGCCCCATGATGCGTGGGCCAACGACATGACCATCGCAGAAGGCCTGTCGCGGTACGAGGGCATGGTCACTGTGCCCGTTTCCCGGGTGCAAAGCTCTTGGGCGGGTCTGCGCAGCTTTGCGCCAGATCAGTCTTTGATCATTGGGCCAGATCCAATAAGCCCGGACTTCTTGTGGTTCGCGGGTCAAGGCGGCTACGGTTTTCAAACCGCTCCTGCGGCCGCTACTCTTTTGGCTTTGTTGGCCAATGGGCGTGAAAGCGATGCCCTGTCACCCGAAACGGTTGCAGCCCTCAGCCCCGCGCGCTTTCACTAGCCATCAACGCGGATCGTGGCGTTTTTGGGATCATAGGGGCTGTCCTCAACCACCACAGCATCCCACAACTTACGCTGCATTTTGACCTGCACTTTGGTGCCGACCTCGGCCATTTCTGGAGGCAGATACCCCATGCCGATGCTTTTACCAAAGGCCACAGAATAACCACCAGAGGTCAAACGCCCCACTTTGGTATCGCCGGAATACAGCGCCTCACGCCCCCACGGATCCGCATCCTCAGGACCGTCAATCAACAGCGTTACACATTTGGAGCGGATGCCTTTAGCGACCATTGCATCCTTGCCGTGGAAGTCTTTGTTCAAGTCCACAAAGCGCGGCAGGTCCGCCTCCAAAGGCGTCGCGTCACGGCCTAATTCGGTGCCAAACGCACGGTAGGATTTTTCCATACGCAACCAGTTCTGCGCCCGCGCACCGACCAGTTTCATGCCGTGCTTTTCGCCGGCTTTTTCCAGCAGGTCGAACAGGTAATTCTGCATCTCGATCGGATGGTGCAATTCCCAACCCAGCTCACCTGTATAGGCTACGCGGATCGCGTTTACGGGGCACATACCCAATTCGATCTGTTTCGCAGACAGCCATGGGAAGCGTTTGTTTGACAGGGCCGTTTCAGGATCAGCGTCTTTTATAACTTCCGCCAACACATCCCGCGCTTTGGGGCCTGCAATCGCGAATACACCCCATTGGGTCGTCACATCTTGGCACTCAATGCGGCCAAACTCGGCTTCTTTGTCTTCAATGGCTTTGCGCAGGAAGTCGGCATCATAGTCCGTCCAAGCGCCAGCCGAGACCAGATAGAACTCATCATCCTTGAGGCGCACAATGGTGTATTCCGTACGCGTGGTCCCATGGGACGTCAGCGCATAAGTCAGATTGATGCGGCCCACACGGGGCAGTTTGTTCGTGGTAAACCAATCCAAGAACGCAGCAGCCCCGGCACCCTTCACCAGATGTTTTGTGAAAGCTGTGGCATCAATCAGGCCGACACCTTCGCGGATGGCTTTGGCCTCGTTTACTGCATATTGCCACCAACCGCCACGGCGGAAGCTGCGGCTGTCATGATCATTGAATCCCATCGGCGCATAATAGTTCGGGCGCTCCCATCCATTGACCCAGCCAAATTGTGCACCTCGTGCGGCTTGGCGGTCATAGGCAGGCGATGTGCGCAAGGGCCGTGCCGCAGGGCGTTCTTCATCAGGGTGGTGCAGGATGTAGACGTGATCGTAGCATTCTTCGTTCTTGCGCGCCGCAAATTCCGTCGTCATCCAACTGGAATAGCGCTTGGGATCGAGGCTAGCCATGTCGATCTCGGCCTCACCTTCGATCATCATCTGCGCCAAGTAATGGCCTGTGCCGCCCGCCGCCGTGATACCAAAGCTGAACCCTTCGGCCAGCCACATATTACGCAAACCGGGGGCTGGCCCAACCAATGGGTTGCCATCCGGCGTATAACAAATTGGGCCGTTAAAATCATCCTTCAGACCGCTTTCTTCGCAGGAGGGGATACGGTGGATCATCGCCAGATATTGTTCTTCAATCCGCTCCAAATCCAACTGGAACAGATCGGCGCGGAAACTGTCGGGTACGCCATATTCAAACCGCGCTGGCGCGTTCTTTTCATACACACCCAAAATCCAACCACCGCGTTCTTCGCGCACGTAGGATTGCGCATCTGCATCACGGATCACAGGGTGTTCCGGGTTGTTCTTGCGCCATTCAACCAAGGCAGGGTCTTGATCCATAACGATAAACTGGTGTTCCACAGGGATCGCGGGGATCTTGATGCCCAGCAGTTGTGCTGTGCGTTGGGCGTGGTTGCCCGTGGCCGTGACCACATGTTCGGCACAGATCACACGGGTTTCTTCCGAGGCCAGCAAATTGCCGCCCTTTTCGACCATTTTGGAACAGGTCACTTCCCAATGCTCGCCCGTCCAGTGATAGCCATCTACCTGCCATTTGCGTTCAATCATCACACCACGTTGACGCGCGCCCTTGGCCATGGCCATGGTCACATCAGCGGGGTTAATGTAGCCGTCCGTGGGGTGATAAATCGCGCCTTCCAGATCCTCGGTGCGTATCAGCGGCCATTTATCTTTGATCTGGGCAGGCGTCATAAATTCAAATGGAACACCCACAGTTTCCGCCGTGGAGGCATAGAGCATATACTCGTCCATTCGCGCCTGTGTCTGGGCCATGCGCAGGTTCCCAACGACAGAAAAGCCGGCGTTTAAACCTGTTTCGGCCTCAAGTTCCTTATAAAGCTTGATCGAATGATCGTGGATGTGGGTCGTGGCAAAGGACATGTTGAAATACGGCAACAACCCAGCGGCGTGCCACGTCGAGCCTGACGTCAATTCGTCCCGCTCCAATAGCATCACATCTTTCCAGCCGCCTTTGGCCAAGGAATAGGCAATCGCCGTGCCAACAGCGCCACCACCAACGACCAACGCCTTTACATATGTTTTCTCACCCGATGACATGACGATTCTCCCAATCACGCGTTGCGGCAATATTGCCGCAGGTTCAGCAGTTCATCCCACGTCACCCGACCATAACAGGCTTGAAACCGACCTACTTGCTTGTCGTGAAATGCTGCGAGCAGTATCAAGGCACCAAAGATGACCTTGGGGGGATATTCTGGTGCAAATTTGTCGAACCGTGGCTGAGGTGCGGGCAACACTCGCCGGGTACCGCGAAGCGGGCGAAACAGTCGGCTTGGTCACCACTATGGGCGCTTTGCACGAAGGTCACTTGACCCTGATGCGCAATGCAGCACGCGATCATGATCGTGTTGTGGCAACAATCTTTGTGAACCCTACGCAATTTGGCCAAAAGGCAGATCTGGCCCATTATCCCTCTGACGATGGTCGCGACATCGATCTGCTGAGCGGCGAGAAGGTTGATATGGTCTTTATGCCTGAGGTCAGTGTGATTTACCCCGAGGGCGATGAGACCATCGTCGAAACAACCCGCATGGCCAACATGTTGCACGGGCTTGTGCGGCCCGGGCATTTTCGTGGGGTGGCAACTGTTGTGGCGCGACTGTTCAACATTGTCGGACCCGATGCCGCCTATTTCGGTGAAAAAGACTATCAGCAACTGCAAGTGATCAAACGCATGGTTCAAGACCTGCATATGCCTTTGAAAATCCACGGTGTGCCAACTGTACGCGAGGCCGACGGACTGGCCATGTCATCACGCAACGTGCGCCTCAGTGCTGAGGATCGCGCCGCCGCCGTGTGCCTGAGTAAAGCGTTGAGCGCTGCAGATAAACTGGCCCGAACCGGTGCCACTGTCATGGCCCTCGATGGGGAAGTGCGCGGCATCATCAACTCAGAGCCCCGCGCGACTTTGCGGGCGATTGATATCGTTGCCGCCGAAACGCTGGCCCCGCTTGAGGGCCGTATCGCCCAGCCCACCGCCATCATGGTCTCTGCCGATTTTGGCGGCGTATTATTGATCGACCAAGCCGTCGTTGGCCCCGCCTAACCTCACGAAAGGTTCCCTCATGAGCAGTCAAAGTGAAATGATCCGCCGTACGACCGTGCCGCAAATAGCCCAACGAAAAGGCGGCGAGCCGATTGTCTCGCTGACCAGCTATCACGCGCACACTGCAGCCATTGTCGACAAATACGCAGATTTCATCTTGGTGGGCGACAGCCTTGGCATGGTGATGCATGGCATGGACAGCACGGTAGGTGTGCCGCTGGATCTGATGATCATGCACGGCAAGGCCGTTGTGCGCGGCACCCAACGCGCGTTGATCGTGGTGGATATGCCTTTTGGCAGCTACGAGGAAAGCCCGTCCGTGGCCTTCCGCAATGCGGCCAAGATCATGAAGGAAACCGGCTGTGGTGCGATCAAACTGGAGGGCGGCGCACGCATGGCCGACACCATCCGGTTCTTGACAGAACGTGGCATTCCGGTGATGGCCCACATTGGCCTGACCCCGCAATCCAGCCACGTTCTAGGCGGTTTCAAAACTCAAGGCCGCAATGAGGACACTTGGGCCGCCCATGAAAACGACGCCAAAGTCGTGGCCGAGGCTGGCGCCTTTGCTGTCGTGTTGGAAGGCATGGTCGAACCTTTGGCCAGCAAAATCACCAAACAGATCGATATTCCGACCATCGGGATCGGCGCCTCCGTGGATTGCGACGGGCAAATTCTAGTGCTTGAGGACATGCTGGGCCTGAACGAATGGACACCAAAATTCGTCAAAGTTTACGGGGACTTAGGACCGCAAATCGAGGCTTCGGTCAAAGCCTATGCCGAAGAAGTGAAAACACGCGCCTTTCCCACAGACGCCCAAACCTACACCTGAGCTGCAACATGCACTGACCCACCCCGTTCAACCTGCTTGGCCGGGCTATCTTGTTGCGAGCGCTGTGTCTTTGTAACACAATGGTAACAACCATCCGCCAAAGGGTTTCACAGTGCACAGACTAGACTATTGGAGCAGCCGCCGGGTCATCGGAACCGTGTTCGTGTTGAACGCAATCATGGTGCTGCTGGGCTATCTGGCGGGTCACCTGTCTAAACACTATTCCGAAAATATGGCAGGCACATATATCTCGGGGATCTTATTGATTTTACTGGGTGTCATCAGTTTTCGGATTTACCGAAACCGGCCCGGCCATCTGATTTGGCTGATCATGGCCGCGGGTTTCATGTTCTTGGCCTACGACGATCTTTTCAAATTCCACGAAGGCCTGGACAAAGACATCCACAAATTTTTTAACATCACCGAGACCTCTTTGACCGACCGGATTGATGATATCATCATCGCAATCTACGCGTTTTTGGGCGTTGCAACCCTATATTTCTACCGTGCGGAAATAACCCGGCATCCAGTTTTGTTTGCCTATCTGGGGATCGGATTTGCCGTCGTAGGGCTGTCTGTAATTTTGGACATTGTCACCAATGATGCGGCTATTCTGCAATGGGCGGGCATTCCGGATACGATCCTTCCCGGGATCAAGAAAAGCCTTGGAACACTGGAAGAAGTCGCAAAACTAATGGCAGAGGCAATCTTTCTGGCGGGATTCCTTGAGGTATTGCGCAGGGTTAAAACCGAAGCAGTGGGTCTGGCGAAGGCCAGCGTTTCGACCTAGCGGCAAAGCCCCGACGCAGCAATTGGCAAAGTAAGGAATAGCAGACCTTCCCCAAGGGCAACTAGCCGCCTAAGCTGTACCGAAAAAAGGACAGTCCATGCATCGTTACCCCATCGCTACTGCGGCCCTGTTGGCCGAGGCGTCTTACACCGCCAAAAAACACGCCAGCGTTAAATCCAAGATAAAAGACAGTCTCGACGAGGACGACGTCCAAGCGTATTTTCTGACCAACGGTGTTTTGTTGATCCCCGGCAGTAATTCTGTGGCCGACTATATTCGTTATAATTTGCGGATGATCGGACTGGGCAAAACCCGCTACCGCATGTCAGACGAGATCTATCAACCCGGCGCCAGTGGCACGATCTGGCATCAGGGGTTCCTCGCCCATGCCAAGGTGATCTACGACTGGATGGAACGTAAGAATTACAAAGCCAACTACATTATCGGCCATTCCCTTGGGGCGGCCTCGACCCAAATCCTGACCAAAAGTTGGGGTGTGGCAGGCATTGGATTTGCCTCACCCCGTCCACGCAAAACCCGCGGCCGCGTGAAAAACGACGGCTTTTGCCTGTGTATCAATCGCGATGATGATATGGTTTGCGATCTGCCCGGCACCTTCCATCACATGGGCCGCGTGCACCGGTGCAAAGCCAAGCGATCCGTGTTCGGGCCAGACCATGCCATGAAGCACTACGTTAAAGTCGTGGAAGAACAACAAGAAGCGGGCCTTATGACGAAAAAATGGCCCTGATAGCCCCAGCATGCCCCATAAAGGCCACTGCGATCACAGCATAGATGGCACAACCAGATCCGGCGGCCGGTGACCATCGTCAAACGTCTTGATGTTAATCAGGACCTTCTCACCCTGTTCGATCCGGCCTTCCTCTGTGGCCGATCCCATATGAGGCAGCAACACCACGTTGTTAAGTTCGCGCAGGCGCGGGTTGATACTGATCCCGCGTTCAAACACATCCAAGCCGGCACCTGCCAACTCGCCACTGCGTAGCATCCGCGTCAGGGCGTTTTCATCCACCACTTCACCGCGTGATGTGTTCACAATCACCGCCGACGGTTTCATCAGTTTCAGCCGTCGCGCGTTCATGAGATGAAAGGTCGAGGGCGTATGCGGACAGTTGACCGACACAATATCCATGCGTGCGATCATCTGATCGAGGCTTTCCCAATATGTGGCTTCCAACTCGGTTTCGACCTCGGGCCGCAGACGTTTGCGGTTATGGTAATGGATCTGCATACCAAAGGCCTTGGCGCGACGGGCCACCGCTTGACCAATCCGGCCCATACCCAAAATCCCTAACCGGCGGCCACCCACACGGCCCCCAAGCAGGGCTGTGGGGGCCCAACCTGTCCAAGATCCCGATTGCATCAAGGCCAGCCCTTCGGGGATGCGCCTTGTGACAGACAGGATCAATGCCATGGTCATGTCAGCCGTATCTTCGGTGACCACGCCAGGGGTGTTGCTGACCAAAATCCCCCGTTGGCGGGCCGTGGCCACATCGACATGGTCGATCCCTGCCCCGTAGCTTGCGATCAGTTTCAACTGCGGCCCCGCACTGGCCAACATGCCTGCATCGATGACATCCGTCACAGTCGGGACCAAAACATCGGCGTATTTCATCGCCTCGGTTAATTGCAGCTTGGACATAGGCGCGTCGTCCGTGCGCAATTGCACATCAAACAGCTCGCTCATTCGCGTCTCAACGACGTCGGGCAACCGTCGCGTAACGACAACACTCAAACGTTCTCTTGGCATGGCGGGTCCTTACGTCTTTTGTTGCCGTCCTGTTGGTGGCATGGTGGCCGCAACCGCGACGGGACACAAGAACCCGCAGATCGGAATAACAGGCAAAGGGCACGAAAAATGCGCAAAATTGGCGTTGGGATCAGTGTATCTGTAATGGCGGCTGTCATATCCACTGCACTGTGGGCCGATGTTGGATCGGAAACCAATTTGCCGATCCCGCGCTTTGTCTCGATGAAGGCCTCCGAAGGCAACGTACGCCGTGGCCCATCCTTGACCCACAAGATCGACTGGATCTTCAAACACCGCGACATGCCGCTGCAAATCACTGCAGAACATGGCCATTGGCGCCGGGTCGAAGACCGCGACGGTGTCGGCGGTTGGGTGCATTATTCGCTGCTGTCCGGCACCCGAACCGTGATCATCGAACAAGACGAGTTGACCCTATTGGCCAAGCCCGAGCCGAACGCCCCCGCCAAAGCCAAGTTAGAGATCGGTGTGGTCGCGCGCTTGGGCAAATGCAGCAAAACATGGTGCCGTCTGAACGCAAGCGGCTATCGCGGATGGGCCCGTAAAGAGGCCCTTTGGGGTGTGAAACCAGACGAAATCCGCGACTGATCAGTCGGCCATATTACGCAGCTTTATCAAGGCCCCTGCCTTTCAACAGTGCGCCTACATCCGGCAGGCGCCCCCGAAACGCTACATAAAGTTCAGCCGGATCAACGGACCCGCCTTTGGACAGGATATGTTCCTCAAGTGATGCTGCCATTGTCGGATCAAAGGCGCCTCCTGCCTCTTCAAATGCCTCGAACGCGTCGGCATCCATCACCTCGGACCACATGTAGCTGTAATAGCTTGAGGCGTAATATCCGCCGGAAAACACATGGGCGAATTGCGGCGTGCGGTGGCGCATTTCAATAGCGGCAGGCATCCCGATCTGATCCAGAACTTCGCTTTGCTTAACCATTGCATCTGCGGGTGGTGGACCGTCGTGGAATTCCAGATCTACAAGAGCCGAGGCCACATATTCCACCGTGCTGAACCCCATATCAAAGGTCGCGGCGTTCAGCAGCCGTTCCAACATATCCTGTGGCATCGGCGCGCCTGTTTCTGCATGCACCGCAAACTTTTGCAGGACCTCTGGCACCTCCAACCAATGCTCATATAGCTGGCTGGGCAATTCGACGAAATCGCGCGGCACCGAGGTGCCAGATATACTCTCGTAGGTTACATCCGACAGCATCTGGTGCAGGGCATGGCCAAACTCATGAAACAAGGTGCGCGCATCATCATAGGACAGCAAAGCTGGACTTCCGGCCGCAGGTTTGGCGAAATTACACACATTCATCACGATCGGGCGCACGTCCCCATCCATTTTATGTTGCGCCCGCGGGGCCGAACACCATGCCCCGGATCGCTTGCTGGCGCGGGCAAAATAATCCCCTACAAACAGCGCGATATGCTGCCCCCCACGCGACACTTCAAAGGTGCGGCAGTCGGGGTGGTACATCTCAACATCTACGGGCTTGACCTCCAGACCAAACAGACGGTGTGCACAGTCAAAAGCCGCCTCAATCATCTTATCGAGTTGCAAGTATGGTTTGAGTTCCGCCTCATCCAAATCATGTTCGGCCTTGCGGCGTTTCTCTGCATAAAACCGCCAGTCCCAAGGGGCCAGATCACCGTTGATCCCATCCGCATGCATCATCGCCTCAAGCACGCTGGCATCTGCATCAGCCGCGGCTTTTGCGGGGGTCCAGACGTCCATCAACAACCCGCGCACCCGTTCCGGCGTGCCTGCCATTTCTGTTTCCAACTTGTAGGTTGAAAAATTATCATATCCCAAAAGCTGCGCCATCTCGTGACGCAATTCCAACATTTCCGTTGTTAGACCAGTGTTGTCCGTCTCGCCCCCATTGGCCCCGCGTGCAGCCCACGCTTTGTAGGCCACTTCGCGCAGATCACGGCGATTGGAGGTGCTCAGGAATGGCACCACCAACGAGCGCGACAAAGTGATCACATGGCCCTCGCTGCCCGCCTCAGCCGCCGCAGATTTCGCCGCATCCAACAAGAAATCTGGCAAGCCGTCTAAATCATCCGCGCCCAAAGTCAGCGACCACTCACGTTCATCGGCCAGCAGGTTCTGGCTGAACTGCGTGCCCAAGGTTGCCAAACGTTGGGTGATCTCCTTGAGCCGCTCGCGCGCGGCCCCTTCCAAAGCGGCACCCGCGCGGATAAAATTACGATGTTTGAGGTACAAAACACGGTGCTGTTCCGGGGTCAGGCCTAGCGTATCGCGCGCCTCCCACAAGGCGTTGATGCGGGTAAACAACGCTTCATTCAGCGACACAAAGGACCCAAATTGCGCCAAGGCCGGAGAGAATACCGTCTGCAAAGCCTCGCGGGCCGGATTGCTGTCGGCACCAGCCAGCGAAAAGAACGCAGACAGTACTTTGTCCAACGCCTTACCGCCCCGTGCCAATGCCTCGATCGTATTTTCAAACGTAGGTGCGTCGGGGTTGTCGGCCACCGCCAGAACATCGGCTTTTGCAGCCTCCAAAGCGGTCTCAAACGCTGGTTTGAAATCGTCGTCGCTGATCAGCGCATAGGGTGGCACATCAAACGGGGTGGACCAGTCGTCCAAAAGCGGATTTGTCATGGGAAAGCTCCTTTGAAGATCAAGCTAGGAAGCCACCCCCCAAAGGTCCAGCCCTAGCTGCCACAAACCTTGCAGGCCGGATCACGTTTCAGTTTGATTTTGCGGGTTTCGCCATAAAGCGCGTCGTAAATCAGCATTTCGCCCTCAAGGCTCTGCCCTGCCTGCACAATGGTTTTCATCGCCTCAACAGCCATCATCGATCCGATCACACCGGTCAGGGGGCTGATCACACCGGCCTCGGCGCAACTGGGGGCCAGACTTGGGTCAGGATCTTTGGGGAACACGCAGGCATAGCAGGGCACGTCGCCCACGCCGCGATAGACGCTGATCTGCCCTTCCCATTGGGTCAAGGCCGCACCGATCAACGGTTTACCAAGGGCCACGGCCACTTGATTGGCCAAGCGGCGGGTTTCGAAATTATCGCTGCCATCCAGAATTAGGTCGTAGTCTGCAAACAAATCCGTGGCGATATCGGCGGTCAAACGTCGATGGTATGGACGTACCGCGACAAACGGATTTTGCGCCTTGATCGTGGCCTCGGCTGAAAACACCTTGGGCGTGCCGATGCTGGCATCTTTGTGCACGATTTGCCGTTGTAGATTGGTGTTTTCCACCAGATCATCGTCAATGATTCCGATGGTTCCAACACCGCTTGCGGCCAAATACATCATCGCGGGGCCGCCCAGACCGCCTGCACCAATGACCAATACTTTGGATTGCTTAAGTGCCTTTTGCCCCGGTCCGCCCACTTCGCGCAGCACAATATGGCGCGCATATCGTTCCAATTCCACATCCGCAAATAATTGCCCTGTGACTGGTGGATCGAAACTAACCGGATTGGTGCGCGCGCGGATCCACATCAGCCCTTTGCGGTAAAAATAGGCAAGCCCCGCAAAACAGCCCAACATGATCCATAACGCAGGCGAGCCACCCAATCCTTCGCGCAAAGGGTGCCCGTCTGGAAGGATCAAATGCACACACAACACGCCCACGAACAGAAGGCCAATCATAATCCAGCGCGCTTGGTGGGGCGTTTTCAGGACAGCGCCCATTCCCCACAAAAAGCCCGCCATGACAAAAACAACAATCATCAGCGCCGCCCGGTTGAGCCAAATCCACCCGCGCCGCGCGCGGTGGCATCAAGGTCTGACACCAGTTCAAATTGGGCCTGCACAACAGGGGCCACAACCATTTGTGCGATGCGTTCCCCGTGTTTGATCACAAAATCGGCCTGACCAAGATTTATCAAAATCACCCCAAGTGGGCCGCGATAATCCGCATCAATCGTCCCCGGCGCATTGGCCAGAGTTAGCCCATGTTTCAACGCCAAACCTGACCGAGGGCGGATCTGAATTTCAAAGCCTTCGGGGATAGCCACGCGCAAGCCCGTGGGGATCAACGCCCGTGCCCCAATGGATAAAACCATGTCACCGCCATCCACAAAATTCGCACGCAGATCCGCGCCCGCAGCCCCTTTGGTCTCGTATTCTGGCACCCCAAGGGACTGATCCGCGCCCGTGTCCCACATGAATTGCACAACGGTCATGTCAGGGCATCCGCGATGCGCTGCGCCAATTTCGCGGCCACGTCTGTCTTACTGGCACGCGCCCAAGGCTCGGCCCCATCAGCGGTAATCAGGGTCACTGCGTTTTCGCTGCCACCCATAATGCCGGTTTCAGGCGACACATCATTAGCCACGATCCAATCACAGCCCTTCTTTTTCAGCTTGGCCGTGGCATTGGCAATCACGTCATCGGTTTCCGCTGCAAACCCAACCACCAACTGTGGCCGCCCCTCGCGCAGATGCGAGATATCCTGCAAAATGTCAGGATTTTCAGCAAACTCCAAAACAGGCAACTGGCCGCTCCCGTCCTTTTTGATCTTGCTGTCGCTGGCGCTGGCCACGCGCCAATCCGCAACAGCCGCCGCAAAGATCGCGGCATCCGCAGGCAGAGCCTCGGTAACGGCGGCATGCATCTCAGCCGCGGTCTCAATACGCACAAGGCGCACCCCCTGTGGCATCGGATGATCGGCTGGACCGGTGATAAACGTGACATCCGCCCCTAGTTTCGCCAACGCCTCGGCAATGGCAGTGCCTTGAGCACCAGAGGAACGGTTGGCAATATACCGCACCGGATCAATAGGTTCATGGGTCGGACCGGAGGTCACGACAACCGTCTTGCCTGACAAGGGCCCATTGGCAAAATAACCCTCTACTGCAGCGACAATTTCCAAAGGTTCAGCCATGCGCCCCGGACCGTATTCGCCGCAGGCCATGTCACCCTCATTGGGGCCAATGATGCGAACACCGTCTGCCTGCAATTGCGCCAAATTGCGCTGAGTGGCCGGATGATCCCACATCCGCACATTCATCGACGGCGCGATCAGCACATCTTTATCGGTGGCCAGCAGCAGTGTCGTGGCCAGATCATCGCAAATCCCAGCAGCCATTTTTGCCATGATGTTCGCCGTTGCAGGGGCCACGACGATGACGTCGGCTGCACGGGACAGTTCGATATGGCCCATCTCGGCCTCATCGGTCAGATTGAACAGATCAGAATAGACTTTCTGCCCGGACAAAGCCGATACAGACAGGGGCGTCACAAATTCCGCCGCAGACGCCGTCATCACTGGCGTAACCAGCGCCCCGCGCTCGCGCAAGCGCCGGATCAAATCCAACGACTTGAACGCTGCCACGCCGCCGGTAATCACCAATAAAATATGTTTGCCTGCCACCATCTTTGGACCCGCCTTTTTGATACTGTGAAGATGTAGACAGCAGACCTGACAAACTCAAGGCCAGCCTGCATGCAGACCGGCCCTGAAACTAAGCTAGCACCGTGAGTGTGTGTGTGTTTGGGGCTAGTTCAGAAACTCAAAAACTTCGCCGGATTGCCCTTCAAGGTTTTTGCGCATCTTACCAAAGGCCGCTGCCTCAAGCTGACGTACGCGTTCCTTGGACAGCCCAAGTTCATCGCCAAGACTCTCCAAAGTCCGCGGCTGATCCCGCAGTTTGCGCTCGCGCACGATAAACCGTTCACGTTCATTCAGCGCGTCCATCGCATTGACCAACCAACCGCGTAGGGTGTCGATGTCTTTGTCGTGCTCGACCACTTCGGCGGCCTGCGCGCTGTCATCTTCCAGCGCGTCAATCCATTCGCGGCCTTCGTCCTCGGTAGATTGCGTGGCGTTGAGCGAAAAGTCTGACCCTGATAAGCGGCCTTCCATCATCTCAACATCATGCAAGGGCACGCCCACTTCTGTAGCGATCATTTGGCGCATCTGGTGCTTGTCCAATGCCTCGCCGGCAGCGGCACTCTCACGCTCGAGGCGGGCTTGAACCCGGCGCAGGTTAAAGAACAGTGATTTTTGTGAGGAGGTCGATCCGGTTCGCACCATGGACCAATTGCGCATCACGTGATCCTGAATCGATGCTTTGATCCACCACACAGCATAGGTCGAGAACCGGACACCGCGATCTGGGTCAAACTTGTCCGCCGCTTTCATCAGGCCCAAAGACGCCTCTTGGATAAGATCATTCATCGGCGCGCCATAGCGTTTGAATTTTGCTGCCATCGAGATTGCCAAACGCATGTAGGCGGTAATCAAACGGTGCAGGGCCGCCTCGTCGCGCTCATCGCGCCAAGCGTAGGCCAGCTTCAGTTCCGTTTCCGCATCAAGCAATTCCGCTTTCATCGCGCGGCGCGACATCGATTGATCATAGGGTGCGTCAAATGCCATTTGGTATTCTCCCTTAGTCAACTCCAAGTCGGTGGGCAGCACCGCTTGGACTCTGGATTATGTGTTTGGTAAGCATTACGGAGGCACGCGGGACTTGGATCACAAATGACACAAAAAAAATTGCCAAAGTTGACAATGGTGCTAGGAGCCGCAAGCAGCGGAAAATCCAAATTCGCGGAAAGTATGATATTTTCCAGCGCCTTACCCAGAAATTATATCGCCACCAGTCAGGTCTGGGACGATGAAACACAGCAAAAGATTGCAGCACATCAAACCCAACGCGGGCCCGATTGGCTGACCATAGAAGAGGCGTTTGACTTGCCAAATGCCCTGTCACGCTGTGCGCGCGGTAGTGTAACACTGATTGATTGCGCCACGCTTTGGTTGACCAATCACCTTCTGGCCGAGGCAGATATCAAACAACACAGCCATGACCTGTTTTTGGCTCTTGGCGCGCATCCCGATCCAGTGATCATCGTCACAAATGAAGTCGGCGCTGGCATCGTGCCTGATACCTCGCTAGGGCGTCAGTTTCGCGGCATACAGGGGGCTTTCAACCAATCTCTTGCGACCCATGCAGACTTGGCCGTTCAAGTGATTGCCGGGTTGCCCCAAGTCCTAAAGGGGCAATTGCCATGACACGCTGGTGGTGGGTGCGCCATGGCCCGACCCATGAAAAATCCTTTGTTGGTTGGCGCGATGTGCCCGCGGATTTGTCCGACACAGCCCAAATCAAACGGCTCAACGGCCTATTGCCCGAAACAGCCACCCTTGTTGCCTCAGACCTGATCCGCGCCTCGGCAACCGCAGATGCCGTTCAGACACCCCAACGCAAACGTCTGCCAGATACACCGCAAATCCGCGAGTTCAACTTTGGCGATTGGGATGGGTTGGGTTTTCAAGCCGTCAGTGACAGCGACCCAGAACTGGCCCGCCGTTATTGGGAAGAACCCGGCGATGTCCGCCCCCCAAACGGCGAAAGCTGGAACGACGCGGCCGCCCGCCTTGCCCAAGTGGTGGACCAAATGAACCGTGATATTCCAAACGGTGACATCATCGCCGTGGCACATTTCGGCGTGATTATGACACAAATTCAACGGGCTATGGGCTGCACCCCCTATCAGGCCTTGGGTCACAAGATCGACAACTTGTCGATCACCACCCTGACCCATGAGGCAGGCGACTGGACCGTGAAACAGATCAATCGCGTTCCGTGATGGGCTTTGCGTCAATTCTTTGTTTGCCCCGGACGGCGTAGCGCAACTAGCCTAATCCCATGAGCTACACACTTTATATAGGCGACCGCAGGTTTTCCACGTGGTCCATGCGCGGATGGCTGATGCTGGCAGCATTTGACATCCCTCACCGGTCCCAGTTGGTTGGCCTTTATTCTGGATCCATGGCCGACGATTTGGCCCATATGCCGCTGGCCCGCTTGGTACCGGTTCTGGAAATGTCCGATGGGCGCTACACCCAAGACAGCCTTGCCATGGCCGAAACTCTGCACGAAGAAAATCCGGGCGCAGGCCTTTGGCCCAGCCGCGCCGATCACCGACTGCGCGCGCGCTGGATGGTCGGCGAAATGCACTCGGGCTTTTCCCATATCCGCAACGATTGTCCCGGCGATTTACTAGGCCAGATCGAAGGCTTTAAACCATCCCAAGGCGTGCTGGATGACTTGGCGCGGGTTGAGGCGCTCTTTGCTTCTGCTTGGGCCATGGATGGCACCGAGGGTGGTTGGCTATTTGGCGACTACAGCTTGGCAGATGTGTTTTTTGCGCCGCTTGCTGGGCGGATCGCCACGTATAATCTGCCTGTGTCAAAGGCAACGCAGGCCTATGTGCAGCGCCATCTAAACCATTCGCTGTTTCGGCAATGGCGGGCCATGGGCCTGACAAAAACCTATGAACCATGTCCCTACTATCCGGAATTGACCCGTGGCGCTTGGCCTGGACCAGCAGCGATCACGGCCCAAGCCTGCCTATCAGGCCCTGCTGAAAACGCCACTTGCCCCTATTCCGGCGATCCGGTGACCGATTTTCTGACGATCGACGGCCGTGTCTTTGGCTTTTGCAACGCATTTTGCCGCGACAAGACGGTGATCGACCCCGCCGCATGGCCCGACTTCATGGCGCTCTATAATCGATAGCATTTACCATTCATAAACCATGTTCCTGCTAGGCGTTAAGAACTTCGTTAACGCTGGGCGGGACCATGATCTCAAGAACCTATACCGTTGCCTTTGAAGGGGTTGAGGCGCGCATCGTTCAGGTGCAATGCGCCGTGGCCCCCGGCTTGCCAGCGTTTTCCATCGTGGGCCTGCCGGACAAGGCTGTGTCCGAGGCGCGCGAACGGGTGCGCGCAGCTTTGGCGGCCCTTTCCATCGCTCTGCCTGCCAAGCGCATCACGATTAACCTCTCTCCGGCTGACTTACCCAAGGAAGGCTCGCATTTTGATCTTCCCATCGCCCTTGCCATCCTCGCCGCCATCGACGTGGTGCCAAAAGACACAGTCGAAGACGCGCTGAGCCTTGGCGAATTGTCCCTCGACGGGGCTTTGGTGGGCGTAGTGGGCGCCCTTCCAGCAGCCATGCGCGCGGCCCAAGACAATCTGACGCTCTATTGCCCCAAGGCCTGCGGGGCCGAGGCCGCATGGGTCGAAGCAACGCCGGTGATCGCCGCTGCCTCACTGGGGGATATGCTGCGCCACTTAACTGGCCAGTCCCTGCTCACCCCTGCAAAACAAGGGGTTCTGTCTCGTGCAGTCACTCACAAAGATATGTCCGAGGTCAAAGGTCAGGAAAAGGCCAAGCGCGCCTTGGAAATCGCCGCAGCGGGCCGTCACCATGTGATCATGGTTGGCACACCGGGATCCGGAAAATCAATGCTGGCCGCGCGTCTTCCCAGCATTCTGCCCCCGCTTAGCGCTATGGAAGCGCTGGAAACCTCGATGATCCATTCACTGTCGGGGCTGTTGGATGAAGGCGGGCTTTCCACCAGCCGCCCTTTCCAAGACCCGCATCACACGGCCTCAATGGCTGCAATTGTGGGCGGTGGTAAAGGGGCAAAACCCGGCGAAATTTCATTAGCCCACAACGGCGTGTTGTTCATGGATGAGTTCCCTGAATTTCCCCGCCCCGTGCTGGAAACCCTACGCCAACCCATCGAAACTGGCGAGGTCGTTGTGGCCCGCGCAAATGCCCATGTGCGCTATCCTTGCCGGTTCATGTTGGTGGCCGCAGCCAATCCGTGCAAATGCGGTTACTTGCCTGACCCCGCGCGGGCCTGCGCAAAAGTGCCCCTTTGTGGCGAAGATTATCTGGGCCGTATTTCTGGGCCATTGATGGATCGCTTTGACCTGCGCGTAGACGTCCCGCCCGTGGGTTTTGCCGATCTGGACGGCGAAGCAGACGGCGACACATCCGCCCAAATCGCCCAGCGCGTCATGCAAGCCCGCGACATTCAAACCCAGCGTTTCGAAGGCCACGACCACATGCGCGTCAACGCAGATGCCGAAGGCGCAGTTCTAGAAGACATCGCAACACCGGAACCCGCTGGCAAAGAATTACTATTAAAAGTTGCCGAGAAATTTGGCCTCTCGGCGCGGGGGTACCACAGGGTTCTGCGGGTCGCGCGCACGATTGCCGATCTTGATGGGGCCGCCGTCATCGCCCGCCCCCATATCGCCGAGGCCGTAGGCTTCAGACTGGCAATCAATCCGCCCTAAAGCTTGGCTTCGATCGCCTGCCAGATCTTTTCAGCGATATTGACACCATCAAAACGTTCAAGCTCTTGAATGCCCGTAGGTGAGGTCACGTTAATCTCGGTCAAATAGTCACCAATCACGTCGATCCCAACAAAAACCTGCCCTTTTTCACGCAAAAGCGGGCCGATGGCGGCGCAAATCTCTTTGTCGCGGGCGCTAAGGCCGATCTTTTCGGGGCGCCCCCCCACATGCATGTTCGAACGGGTCTCGCCCGCAGCAGGCACACGGTTGATCGCGCCGACAGCCTCACCATCGACCAAAATCACGCGTTTGTCGCCATTGGACACATCAGGCAGGAACTTTTGCACAATCAAAGGCTCGGAATTGATCCCACAGAACAGTTCATGCAGCGAAGTCATGTTTTTGTCGTCTGGCCCAAGGCGGAACACACCCGCACCACCATTGCCATAAAGCGGCTTGAGGATGATATCCCCGTGCAGCGCTTTGAATGCTTTGAGTGTCTCCAGATCACGGGCGATGGTCGTGGGCGGCGTGAGATCGGGAAAATCCAATACCAGAAGCTTTTCAGGGTAATTGCGCACCCAAAACGGGTCGTTCACCACCAAGGTTTCCCCCTTGAGCCGGTCCAACAAATGGGTCGTTGTGATATAGCCCATGTCAAACGGCGGGTCTTGGCGCAGCCAAACCACATCAACATCGCCTAGATCCACAGTTTCCTCTGGTCCAAGGTCGACGTGATTGCCCTGCTCGCGCCGCAACACCATTCCATGCCCTCGGGCCGTGATGCGCCCTGCCTCATAGGCCAGTTTGTCAGGCGTGTAGAAAAACAAGGAATGCCCGCGCGCTTGCGCTTCTTCGGCCAAACGAAAGCTGCTGTCGGCGTTGATATCGACATCCGTAATCGGGTCCATCTGGAATGCAATTTTCAAGGCCATGCTGTATCCTTCCCTTGGGTTCGCCACCTACATGGCGCAGCCACGGCAGAGGTTCAATGGGGCTAGAGCCCGCCAAAGGCGTTTTCGGCCACCTGCACAGTGCCTGTGCTGTCAACCACAGCCAGATCAAACCGCGCCTCGTGATCCAACGTGCCATAAGCCGCCGCCAGATATTCCGCTGCAGCCCCAATAATGCGAGCCTGCTGGCGCGCGCCCAAAGCCCGTGCAGCCTTTTCGAAACTACGGCTTTTCTTCACTTCAACGAAAACCAAGCCACTGGCACCTTGGACAACCAGATCAATCTCGCCACTTTGCCCACGCCACCGGCTGGCACAAAGAGAATATCCGGCGTCTAGATAGTGCCGTGCCACGCTGTCCTCGGCTGCAAGGCCTGCATGATAGTTGGTCAGGCTTTGGCTCATTTATCCAGATCCAAGGCCAGCTGATACACCGTGCGGCGCGGCACATCCAATTCCGTTGCGACCTGTGCAATGGCGTCCTTGCGGCTAAGGGTTTCCATAGCGATCCGCAGACTTTCCTCAATACTGGCATGATCGGCGACCACAGCTGAAGCGCGGTCCACAACCACGACAATCTCGCCCTTGGGGCGCTTATTTTCTATGGCCAACAACACTTCCGACACTGATCCGCGCAGGACCTCCTCAAATCGTTTGGTCAATTCGCGACATACCGCAATCTGCCGCTCGCCCAGAGTGTCGGACATATCCGCTAACAAGGCGTGAATACGTTTTGGCGATTCAAAAATAAGCAGTGTGGCCTGCACATCACCCAATCCACCCAACCATTTGCGCCGCGCAGCCTTGGCATTGGGGGCAAAGCCAGCAAACAAAAAACGATCGCTGGGCAACCCCGACAGGGTCAACGCCGCCAAAGGCGCCGACGGGCCCGGTGCGCAAGTGACCATATGCCCCTCTTCAGCGGCCAACTTGGCCAAGGCATAGCCCGGATCCGCCACCAAAGGGCTGCCCGCCTCAGACGCATAGGCCACAGATTTACCCGCCGCCAACAGCTTCATCAGGCCGGGCCGGGCTTTAGTGCCATTGTGGTCATGATAGGCGATCATCTGACGTCCATTTAGTGGCACGCCGTGGATATCCATCAAGCGTTTTGTGGTGCGCGTGTCTTCGGCGGCAATAACGTCTGCACTGGCAAGGATATCCAACGCCCGCAATGTAATGTCACGGGCCGTCCCAATCGGGGTTGCGACAAAGTATAAACCGGCGCTTAGTGGCTTAATTTCATAATTCATGACTCGACCCGCCCTCCACAGTGGCTATATTCGCGCGTGACGAAGCGCTACATCAAGGCGCTCAAAAAGACCAATGGGGGAATAGTCGTCATCATGTTGAAGGTTGCAAGTATTGCGCGTCGGCGCGTTTTAAAATCACTGGCGGTTATGTCTTTTGCGGCGCTCGCCGCCTGCGAGCCTGTGTCCCTATCCGGGCCATCGCTCAGCGGCAATGCAGGTCAGCAAATTGACCCATCGGCCCCTGTGCCTGTGGCCCTTTTGGTGCCGATGCAATCGGGCCAATCCAGCGATACCCTATTAGCGCAAGACTTTGAAAAAGCAGCGCGTTTGGCGATTGGTGATCTGAGCAACGTCAAAATAGACCTCAAGGTCTACAACACCGCAGGCACCGAGGCGCAGGCCGCCAGTGCCGCCACCCAAGCCGCAAACGACGGTGCAAAAATTATCATTGGCCCCCTGTTTGCCAACGCAGCAAATGCCGCTGGCGTCGCGGTTGCCTCGCGCAACATCAATGTTCTGGCCTTTTCCAACAACGCGTCCATTGCAGGCGGCAATGTCTTTATTTTGGGGGCAACCTTCCAAAACACCGCTAACCGGCTCAGCCAATTTGCAAAACGCCAAGGCCGCAACCGCGTTCTGGTTGTGCACGCAGATGACGTGGCCGGTCAGGTCGGACGCGACGCGATTGTGCGCGCCGCAGACCGGTCAGGCCTTCAGGTCGCCGGCATCCAAAGCTATCCTTTGTCGCAACAAGGCATCGTCGGGGCCGCCCAAGGCATCGCTGCCACGGCCCAATCCACCGGTGCAGACACCACATTCATGACAGCCAATCCCGCCAGCGATTTGCCGCTGCTGTCCTCAGCTTTAGGTGACAATGGCATCAATGGTGCATCCACAATGTTGCTGGGCCTGTCGCGCTGGTCTGCCCAGCCCCAAGTACCCGCACTGCCCGCGTTGCAAGGTGGCTACTTCACACTGGCCGATCGCGCGCTCGAGACGAATTTCCAGAAACGCTATTCTGCCGCTTATGGCGCGAACCCGCATCCTTTGGCAGGTCTGGCCTATGACGCCGTTGCGGCCATCGGGGCCTTGGCTGGCACGGGGTCGCCTGATGCGTTGACAGCAGGATCGCTGACCCGCAACTCAGGCTTTGTAGGGACCCAAGGCATCTTCCGCTTGCGGGCCGATGGCACGAATGAGCGTGGCTTGGCCGTGGCACAAATCCGAGACCAACAAGTCGTGGTCGTGGAACAAGCCCCGAAAAACTTCTCTGGCGCAGGTTTCTGATATTCCTGACATTCTGACACATGACCTGCCGGACGGCTTGATTTGCCCTCCGGCAGAGATCTTTGACGCACCACAGATTTGGACGGCGCTCGCTGCCGATATTTCGGCCTTAGGGCCAAACCCGGATGCCAAAGCCGTGCGAACGGCCACGGTGGACTGTCTGTCACAGGCCCAAACCACAGGGCGCGCGACCATCAAGGCCCATATTACCCGACAGCCCTTTGTGTCACGGCCCGCGACCCAAGCCTATGCCTATCTGACCGACAATATGGTGCGTGTTGTCTTGCGCGTGGCCTCCGAAATTCTGCATCCCGCCCCCAACAGGACCGAAGCGGAAAAGTTGGCGGTCTTTGCTGTAGGTGGGTACGGGCGCAATGAAATGGCCCCGCATTCGGATGTCGATCTGCTGTTCTTATCCCCCTACAAATTGACCCCTTGGGCCGAGAGCGTGATCGAATCCATGCTCTACATGATGTGGGATCTGAAACTCAAAGTCGGCCACTCCAGCCGCACAATCAAAGACTGCATTCGTTTGGCCCGCGAGGATTATACCATCCGCACCTCATTGGTCGAACAGCGTCTTATTGCAGGCGACATCCAGCTTGCGTCCGAGCTGACAACACGGCTTTGGCAGGACTTGTTCAAATCAACAGGCCGCGACTTTATCGAAGCCAAACTGGCGGAACGGGCTGATCGTCACAAAAAGCAAGGCGGCCAACGCTATGTGGTTGAACCCAATGTGAAAGAGGGCAAAGGCGGCTTGCGAGATCTGCAATCGCTGTTCTGGATCGCCAAATACCTAAATGATGTGGACAACCCACGCGATCTGGTGGGGCTTGGGCTGTTTACCACGGACGAGTTCGAGACCTTTATCAAGGCCGAGGATTTTCTGTGGGCCGTGCGCAACCAACTGCACCTGATCACGAACCGCGCCATGGATCAGTTGACCTTTGATCTACAGGTCGAAGTGGCGGAAGCCATGGGATACAAAGCCACCGAAGGGCGCCGCGCCGTCGAAGTGTTTATGCAAGACTACTTCCTGCACGCCACCAAAGTAGGCGAGCTGACCCGCATTTTCCTGACCCAACTCGAAGCCAATCACACCAAACCCGAACCCATGCTGGCCCGTCTGTTTGCACGGCAACCCAAGGTCAAGGCAGGCTTTGAAATCCAGCAAAATCGCATCACATTCGAGGACGAAGCCCAGTTTTTGGCAGCCCCCTTGAACATCTTGCATTTGTTTGAAGAGGCCCTGCGGACGGGCTACCTGCTGCACCCGGATGCAATGCGCGTAATTGCCGCCAATTTGGATTTGATTGACGACACTCTGCGCACCCGACCTGAGGCGCAAAAGATGTTCTTGGGTCTTATGCTGAAACACGGCAATCCCGAACGCGCGTTGCGCCGGATGAACGAACTGGGCGTTTTGGG